>JAHREJ010000017.1 GCA_021733645.1 Bacillus subtilis subsp. subtilis
GGCGGACAGGTTTTCCGTGGAGGTCTGCAGGTTGGCCACCACCGAGGTGAAGCGGTTCTGCACGGCACCGAGGTCGGCGCGGGTGCTGTTGATCGAACCCAGCGCCTTGTCGACGATTTCCAGGGCCTGCTGGGCACCCTTGACGGTGCTGACATCCAGGTCGCTGGCGTACTCGTTGGCCGGTGCGGCGGTGGCCAGCGTGGCGGCGAAGGTCGGGGCGGTGGCGCCGCCGGCCCAGGTGCCCGGGGTGGCGGTGATCGCCTTGAAGGTACCGTCGGTGTTGACGCTGTCCTTGACCGAGGTCAGGGTCACTGCGTCGCCGGCGGCGTTGACTTCGGCGAAGACGCCGGTTTCACCGATCTTGGCGTTGATCGCGCTCACGACCGCCTCGCGCGAGGCCTTGCCGGTAGCGGCCAGGTCGGCGCCCTGCTTGACGTCCACGCCGGCGATGTCGACGCCGTTGATCTTCATGCCGGTGATCTTGAAATCGGCATTGGCGGTCGGGTTGGCCAGGGCCAGCGAGTTGCTGTCGAACTTGGCGCCGCCCAGTGCGTTGGCCTTGGCGTCCACGACCTTGTCGATGGCAATGGCCTGGCCGGCGTTGGCACCGACCTGGAACAGCTGGCTGGAGAACGAACCGTCCAGCAGCTTGGTGCCGTTGAAGTCGGACTGCTTGGCCACGCGGTCGATTTCGCTGACCAGCTGAGTCACTTCGGCCTGCAGGGCCTTGCGGTCGCTGGCCGAGTTGGTGGCGTTGGAAGCCTGCACGGCCAGTTCACGCACGCGCTGCAGGTTGTTGCCGATTTCGGTCAGCGAACCTTCCGCCACCTGGGCCAGCGAGATGCCGTCGTTGGCATTGCGGATGGCCACGTCGGTACCGCGGATCTGGGTGCCAAAGCGCTCGGAGATGGCCAGGCCTGCCGCATCGTCCTTGGCGCTGTTGATGCGCGAACCCGAGGACAGGCGCTGGATGGTGGTGGCCAGGGAGCTGCCGCTGGTGCTCAGGTTACGCTGAGCATTCAACGACATCGTGTTGGTGTTGATGACTTGTGCCATGGGAAGAGGTCCTTGAGCGGTTGCACGTGAGTTGGGTTAGACGCTCATGACGTGCTTCAGGAGCGGCTCATGTCAGCGCTGCAACAGGCTGAGCACGTTCTGCGGCACCTGGTTGGCCTGGGCCAGCATGGCCGTACCGGCCTGCTGCAGGATCTGGGTGCGGGTCAGCTCTGCGGTTTCCTTGGCAAAGTCGGTGTCACGGATGCGGCTGCGCGAAGCCGACAGGTTTTCCGAGGAGGTCTGCAGGTTGGCAACGACGGAGGTGAAGCGGTTCTGGATGGCGCCGAGGTCGGCGCGCACGCTGTTGACCGATTCCAGGGCCTTGTCGACGATTTCCAGCGCCTTCTGCGCCCCGACGTAGGAGGAGACGTCCAGGTCCTGCACGAAGCTGGAGGTGGCAGTGGCGGCAACCGAGCTGGGCGCGGCGGCGGTGGAGTTGGCCAGGCTCAACTGGGCGGCACCGGTGATGACCAGGTCGCGGTCGGCCTGCACCGAGGTCAGCTTCAGGCGGTGGGTGTCCGGGGTGCCGGCGGTGGTGACCACTTCGGCATAGACGCCGGCTTCGCCGATCTTGCTGTTGATCTGGGCGGCGGCCGAGGCGGCGAACTCGGCGGTGGTCTTGCCGGTGATGGTGCCGATGGTGGCGCCGTTGATGGTCACGCCGGTCAGGTCGGTGATGGTGGCGATGTCGCCGGTGCTGTCGACCGGGGCGGCAAACTTGGCGTTGCCCAGCGAGCTGGCCTTGGCGTCGACGACATTGTTGATGGCGATGGCCTGGCCGGCGTTGGCGCCCACCTGGAACAGCTGGCTGGTGAAGCTGCCGTCCAGCAGCTTGGTGCCGTTGAAGTCGGACTGCTTGGCCACGCGGTCGATTTCGCTGACCAGCTGGGTGACTTCGGCCTGCAGGGCCTTGCGGTCGCTGGCCGAGTTGGTGGCGTTGGAAGCCTGTACGGCCAGTTCGCGGACGCGCTGCAGGTTGTTGCCGATTTCGCTCAGGGAGCCTTCGGCGACCTGGGCCAGCGAAATGCCGTCGTTGGCATTGCGGATGGCCACGTCGGTGCCGCGGATCTGGGTGCCGAAACGCTCGGAGATGGCCAAGCCGGCGGCGTCGTCCTTCGCGCTGTTGATGCGCAGGCCGGACGAGAGGCGCTGGATGGTGGTAGCGAGCGAGCTGCCGCTGGTGCTCAGGTTGCGCTGAGCGTTGAGCGACATCGTATTGGTGTTGATTACCTGTGCCATGGGTCGTCTCCCTTGTTGGAATCCCGGTGGTGAATGGAACGAAGCGCCGCCGTTTTTTTTTGTTTGGCTGTGTGCTTCGCTGTTGCCAAATCAATAACGGCGCTTTGTCAACAACCTTTAGGCGGAAATCTCGCTGGGGCTGTGGCTTGTGCCGTCCGGGGCCTTGGCTGTGCACCCCGATAGAAGGGTTAACGGCGCGGGAGGCGGTAATTGAAGGGGTTTTCACCCGTGCCCAGGCTTCTTTCAGGGCTGCCGCGGGCGCTCGGGCCCCGTGGCGGCCGGTAGGCCCCTGGGCAAATGTCCCCCGCCTGCCGCCTGCCGCCTGCGGCGACCGCCTCCTCCTTTACGTTGCCCAGGGGCCTACCGGCCGCCACGGGGCCCGAGCGCCCGCGGCAGCCCTGAAAGAAGCGGGAGGCTTCTGCGGGGCGCAGGTGGGGCCAGTGTTGGGCGGCGCTGCCCTTGCGGGCGACGTAAAGGGGGAGGGGGCGGCCGCAGGCCAACGCCGGGGGACATTCGCTGGCAAGGGCAGCGCGGCCCAACACTGGCCCCACCGGCTGCCGCGTCTGCAACGCCAACGGCGCACGTCGTGAGAGAAGAACGAAAAAGGCCGCGATGCGCTTCGCATCGCGGCCTTCGGGCCTGCGGCTGTTTCGTAGCGCGCGTCGATCAGCGCAACGTGTTGAACAACGACATCTGCTGCATCTGCGAGAACAGGGTCTGCGCGGCCTGCAGGGCAGTGCTTTCCAGCTGGTACTGGCTGATCGCGTCGGCATAGTCCAGGTCGCGCATCTGCGACAGCGTTCCCTTCAGCGTGACCGTGTTCGATTCACGCATGTCCGCGGCGTTGTCCAGCGCTTTCAGCTGGGCACCGCCAGCCGCGCGCGAATCGATCATGCGCTCGGAGGCGCGGGCGACATCGCGTAGGCCGCTCTGCAGCAGGTTCTGCTGGGCCGCGGACTGGCTGGCGCTGCCGGTGTCCATCTTCAATGAGCCGATCAGGCTGTCCAGGGTGCTGAAGATGTCGCGGCTGGTGGCGGGGCTCACGTTGAAGGTGTCGCCGGCGGCCGGCTTGCCGTCCACATGCAGGCGCACGCCATTGAGTACCAGGTCGTCGCCGGGCTTCATGGTGCCGGTGGACACCACCGTGCCGGCGTCGTCCAGCAGCTCGTACTGGTCGGCGGCGGTGAAGCGCACGCTGAAGGCCTTGCCGTCCCAACTGTCGCTGCCGTCGCGGGTGACATTGGTCAGCACGCCGGTGCCGGTGTTGGCCGGGTTGGCCGCGCCGTCCACATGGCCGTCGCCGGTGCCGATGCGCAGGAAGATCTCGCTGCCGGGCAGGGCGTCCAGCACGTAGGTATCCGGGCCGACTTCCACCTGGCGCTGGTTCTGGTCGCCGTTGTAGACCACCTTGCCGTCGACCTGGCTGAAGGGCGGGCTGCCATCGGCGGTGCCACCGAACAGGTAGCGGCCGGTGCCGTCGGTGCTGTTGGCCAGCGCCAGCAGATTGCTGCGGATCGCCTCGATTTCGGTGACCATCGATTGCTTGTCGGCCGCGGCCAGCGCCGGGTTGTTGGCGTAGATGGTCAGTTCGGTGATGCGGCCCATCATGTCGCCGACCTGCGCCAGCGCGTTTTCCTGCAGGCCCAGCCGGTTCTGTACGTTGCCGGCGTTGAGCTGCATGCGATCCAGCGAGGCCAGCGTGCGGTCCAGGCCCACCGCGGCGCCGGAGGCGACCGGGTCGTCCTTGGCGGTCACCAGGCGGCGGCCGGTGGCGATCTGCTGTTCCAGGTGGCTCATTTTGGCCTGCTTGGCCATCATCAGCGAAACCGACTGGCTGAACATCATGCCGGTGGAGATACGGTTGTTCATCGGCCTACGGCTCCCAGGATGGTCTGGAACATGGTGTCGGCGGTGGAGATCAGCTGCGAGGCGGCCTGGTAGGCCTGTTGCAGGCGCAGCATGTCCGCCGCTTCTTCATCCAGATTGACCCCCGAGACCGAATCACGCGCGGCCTGTGCCTGGTCGGTGATGACCATCTGGGCCTGCAGCGAATAGTCGGCCGAGCGCGCGGCGGCGCCCACTTGGGTGGTCAATCCGCCCAGGGCGCCACTGAGGGTCACGGTGCCGTCGTTGAACGCCTTGGCCTGCTCGACCTTGGCCAGCAGCAGCGCGTTGCTGTTGTCCGACGAGCCGGCCGGGGTGGGCCCGATGTTGAAGGTGTCGCCCGGCTTGGGGGCACCATCGAGCACGAAACTCCAGCCGTTGGCGCTGATGGTCTGGCCCGCGGTATAGGTGAACGGACCCGCGCCATCCAGGGTGTACTGGGTGGCGCTGGTGAACACGATCGCCGCCGGGTTGCGCAGCGCGGCGTTGCTGTGGTCGGTGACCTTCACCCCGGTCAGTTTGCCGGTGCCGGTGTTGGCCAGCGCGGCGCTGCCCTTGATCGGGGCGGCAGCGGCAATCCGCGAGGTATCGGTGATGGCCACCGACATCGTACCGGCCACCCCGGCAGTGGGCTGCAGCAGCATGCGGTCATTGAGCGCCGGCGTGCCGGTCATCACCAGTTCCACGCCATTGAGCACCAGCGGGTCGGTGGCAGTGCCGGTGCCGGTCATGGCAATGGCCACGCCGGTGTCGGCGCGGCTGGCCTGCCATTGGGTGCCATCGAACTTCAGCACCACGTTCTGCCCGTCCAGCTTGGACAGGTCGCCGAAGCGGGCGGTCATGCTGGCGGTGCCGGCGTTGCTGGAATGGCCGGTGATGCGCGGCGCGCCGATGTTGAAGAAGTCCCCGCCCAGGTTGCCGTACAGGTCTGCACCCTGGCGATGCACGTCATTGAAGCTGCTGGCCATGCCGATCGCCAGCTTGCCCAGTTCGGCCTGGGTGGGGGTCAGCACGGTGTCGCGGAACTCGAGCAGGCCGCCGATCTGGCCGCCGAGCGTCTTCGGTTCAAGCGTGATCTTCTGCCCGGCGCTCTCCAGCGCCAGCTGCAGGCGCTCGGGCATGTAGGGGTCGCTGATGGTGGTGACCTTGGACGCGGTCGTCCCCACCACCAGTGCCTGGCCGCCAGCGGTGTAGACGTTCATGATGCCGCCGTCCTGCATCACCGCGTTACCGCCGGTGTAGCCGACCAGGTTGGCGATCAACTGGTCGCGGCGGTCCAGCAGGTCCGGCGCGGCATTGGCCGCGTTGCCGCCGATGGCGCCGTTGAGCTGGGCGATTTCCTTGGCCAGCCGGTTGATCTCGGTGGCACCGGCGATCAGGCCGTTGTTGACCTCGCCGTTGAGTGTATTGAGCTGGCCATTGAGCTGCTGGAAGCGGTTGGCCAGGGTCTTGCCACCATCGAGCATGTTCTGCCGGTCGGCGGTGCCCGACGCATTGGAGGACAGGCCGCTGACGGTGTCGAAGAAGCTCGACCACACCCCCGACACATTGGTGGCGGTATCGGAGAACATCGCATCGACGCGGTCGGCCATGCTCGACAACTGCTTCAACCGGGCAAGTTCACCGCTGCCATCCAGCAGCCGCGAGATCGCCAGCTGGTCGGCCACGCGGCGGATATCGGTGATGCGGGTGCCGTTGCCGACGTCGCCATAGCCGAAGTTCTGCGGGTTGGCGGTGGCGAAGTCGACCTTCTGCCGGCTGTAGCCGGGGGTGTTGATGTTGGCGACGTTATGGCTGGTGGTCGCCAAGGCCCGCTGGAAGGCGAGCAGGGCACTGGTGCCGGTGGAAAGTACGCTGGACATGGGTTACCTCAACGACGGATGACACCCAGCCCGGTCGGGCTGGCGGTGCTGGCAAAGGTCTGGCCCAGACGCTGGCTGGCATCACCCACGGCGGCAATGGCGCGCTCGATGGTGGGGCCGCCGGCGATGGCGGCAATCTTGGCCGCGTAGCTGGGATCGGTGGCATAGCCGGCCTTCTGCAGGCCCTGGGCGAAGCTGCGGACATCGCCGCCGGCCTGCAGCGCATTCTGGTAGCGCGGGCTGTTCTTGAGCAGTTTCACGTAGTCGGCAAAGCTGTCGCCCACCGAGGTGTACGCGCGGAAGCTGGCGGTCTCGTTGCGGCGCACGCCGTCGACGTATTCGTGGGTGCCGCTGCTGGCGCGTTCGCCGTTCCAGCCGTTGGCCTTGATCCCGAACAGGTTGTGCGAACTGCCGCCGCCGTTGCGCTGCACCAGCTTGCGGCCCCAACCGGTTTCCAGGGCGGCCTGGGCGACCAGCGCCTTGGCGTCCACGCCCAGCTCGCGCGCGGCCTGCTGGGCATGGCCCCAGATGCTGGCCACGAAGCCTTCGGGGGTGTGCGGGCCAAGTTTGGCGGCCGCGGTGTTGGCTGCCAGCGTGTCCACCGCGCCCAGGCCACGCGTGGTGGCGGTGTCGTTGACGCCGCTCCAGCGATCATTGACCAGGGCAGCCCAGTTGTCCTGGGTAGGTGCGGCGACGCCGGACGGCGCCGCATACGGATCGTTGCGGCCAATGGCCTCGTGCATCTGGCTGCTCTCGCGGCCGGCAATCAGGTCCAGCGCGCGCTCCATCGGCTGCAGCACCGCCGACGGTTCGGCACCGCCGAGCTGCTGCAGCAGGTCCACCTCGCTTGGCGCGCCGGCCGGGGCGGTGCCGGTGGGCAGCGCCATCGGCGTGGCTGCCGGCGCATTGAGCCGGTAGGCACGCAGGGCCGCTGCCGGATTCAGCGCGGTGTCGGTCGGCTTGGTGGCCTCGGCCTCGGCGCCGCCCAGTTGCCGGGTGATCATCGCCGACAGCCCCAGGCCACGCCCGCGCGTCATCGCTTCGGCGATCTTCTTGTCGTACATCTCGCGGAACATGGTGTTTTCGGCAGGGAACAGTGAATCGCCAAAGCTGGCATCGCGCATGCTCTTGACCAGCATCTGCGCGAACTGGCCTTCCAGCTGCCGCGCCACCTTGTCCACTTTGGCCGGGCTGTTGGCCTGGGCCGGATTGAGTTCCAGTGCGGGGTTGATGCGCATGTCAGATCACCTCGAGTTCGGCGCTCAACGCACCGGCCTGCTTGAGGGCTTCCAGGATGGCGATCAGGTCACCGGGGGCGGCGCCCACGGCATTCACCGCATGCACGATCTCGTCCAGGGTGGTGCCACCGGTGAACTTGAACATGCGGCTGCCATCGTTGGTGGCGGTGATGGTGGACTGCGGCGTGGCCACGGTCTGGCCATTGCCGAAGGCATTGGGTTGGCTGACGTTGGTGTTCTCGTTGATGGTCACGGTGAGCGAACCATGCGAGATGGCGGCGGCGCCCACCCGTACCTGCGCGCCGATCACCACCGTGCCGGTACGGGCGTTGACCACCACCTTGGCCGGCGCGCTGCCGGGGGTGAGTTCCAGGTTCTCGATGCGTGCCAGCAGGCCGATGCGCGCGCCCGGGTCGCTGGGCGACTGCACCGATACCGTCACCCCGTCGATGGCGCGCGCGGCGCCATCGCCAAAGGCGTTGTTCAGTGCGGCGACCATCCGCGACACGGTGGTGAAGTCGTTCTTGTGCAGGTTCAGGGTGATGTCGCCCCCGCCACTGAACACATCGGGCAGTGCACGCTCCACGGTGGCGCCATTGGGAATGCGGCCCACGCTGGGCACGTTCACCGACACCCGCGAGCCATCCTTGCCCTGCGCACCGAAGCCGCCCACCACCAGGTTGCCCTGGGCGATGGCATAGACCTGGCCATCGGCACCGCGCAGCGGCGCCATCAGCAACGAACCGCCGCGCAGCGACACCGCGTTGCCGATCGAGGACACGGTGATGTCGATCGGCTGGCCCGGCTTGGCGAACGGCGGCAGCTCGGCATGGATCGCCACGGCCGCCACGTTCTTCAGCTGCGGATTGACGTTGGCCGGCACGTTGACGCCAAGTTCGCCCAGCAGGTTCTTCAGGCTCTGCACGGTGAAGGGGGCCTGGCTGGTGCGATCGCCGCTGCCGTCCAGGCCCACCACCAGGCCATAGCCGACCAGCGCATTGGTACGCACGCCGCCGACCTGGGCCAGGTCCTTGATGCGCTCGGCAGAAGCGGGGGCCACCAGCGCGAACAGCGCCAGCAGCGTGACCGCCGTACGTACCGCGTGGAGCGACGCCGTGCGTCGCTGCCCAGCAATGAAGAAGGAAAAGGTCATGTCAGGCTCAGAACGGCGTCAACGCCGAGTTGAAGAAGCGGCTCAGCCAGCCCATCGCGTTGGACTGGGCAACCGGGCCGCGGCCGCCGTAGACGATGCGGGCATCGGCCACACGGCTGGACGGAATGGTGTTGTCGGGGAAGATGTCCGCCGCGCGCACGATGCCCTGCACCTGCACCAGCTCGTCGCCCTGGTTCAACCGCAGGTTCTTGGCGCCCTGGACCACCAGGTTGCCGTTGGGCAGCCGCTGCACCACCGTGACGGTCACGCTGCCCTGCAGGCGGTTGCTCTGCGCGCTGGTGCCCTTGCCGGCGAAGTCGCGATCGGCCTTGGCGCTGGCGCTCAGGATGTCCTTGCCGCCCAGCGTCACCGGCGCGCCGAACAGGTTCGGGCTGCCGATGGTCAGGTCCGATTTCTTCTCCGTCGAGGTATTGGCGGTGGTCTGGGCCGTGGTGTTTTCGGTCAGGGTGATGGTCAGCAGGTCGCCGACATCGCGCGCGCGCCGGTCCGAGTACAGCTGCAGGCCGGGGCCGGCGGCGTAGATCGCACCGGCGGTGGCCTGCGCGGTCGGGGCCACGATCGGGGTAACCGGCGCCATCGCCGGATAGGGCCGGACATCGCCAGCGATGACGCAGCCGCCCAGCAGGGCGACCACGGCGCTGGCAAGCAGCAGGCGGAGGGTAGGGCGCAGGGGCGACATGGCAGGATTCCCGGTTCGACCGATCAGACGTTCTGGTTGAGGTAACCGAGCATCGCGTCGGTGGTGGAGATCGCCTTGGCGTTCATTTCGTAGGCGCGCTGGGTTTCGATCATCGACACCAGCTCTTCCACCACGTTGACGTTGCTGCCTTCCAGCGCGCCCTGGACCACGCCGCCCAGGCCGTTCAGGCCGGGGTTGCCGTTCTGCGCCGGGCCCGACGCGGTGGTTTCCAGGAACAGGTTTTCACCCCGCGCCTGCAGCCCGGCGGGGTTGACGAAGTCGGTCAGGGTCAATGCGCCGATTTCCACCGAGGCGGCGTCGTCGGCCATCTTCACGCTGATGGTGCCGTCGGTGCCGATGGTCAGCGACTGCGCGCCTTCGGGAATCTGGATGCCCGGCTGTACCGGGTAACCGCTGTTGGTGACCAGTTCGCCCTGCTGGTTGCGCTGGAACGAGCCGTCTCGGGTGTAGGCCGAGGAACCATCGGGCATCTGCACTTCGAAGAAGCCACGGCCATTGACCATCACATCCAGCGCGCGGCCGGTCTGCTGCTGGCTGCCCTGCTCGAAGTTCTTCGAGGTGGCCACCACGCGCACGCCGGTGCCGATCTGCAGGCCGGTGGGCAACTGGGTCTGTGCCGAGGACGCACCGCCGGGCTGGCGGACCTGCTGGTAGAGCAGGTCTTCGAAGCTGGCACGATCCTGCTTGAACCCGGTGGTGTTGGTGTTGGCGAGGTTGTTGGACACCACCGACATGCGCGTCTGCTGCGCATCCAGTCCGGTCTTGGCGATCCACAATGCCTGGTTCATGGCGATGTTCCTTTGTCTGTTGCGGGTAGCCGCATGGGGCGGCTGTTACAGGGGCAATGCATGGCGCGTGCCAGAACCGCGCCGGAATTCCGTCGGTACTGCGTCACCGCGACGTCGGCGGCGGCGATCAGCCGCCCAGGCGCAGCAGGCTGTTGGCGCTGCGGGCGTTGTCGTCGCCGTGCTTGATCACCTTCACCTGCATTTCGTACTGGCGCTGCAGCTGGATCATCTGCACCAGCGCGCCGGCCGCGTCCACGTTGCTGCCTTCCAGCTGGCCGCTTTCCAGCGACTTGCCCTGGGCCTGCACGAACGGCTGCTGCGGGTCGGTGTTGCGCATCAGGCCGTCAAGCCCGCGCTCCAGGCGTTCGTCGGCAGCGGTCACCACGCGGATCCGGCCGATGTTGGCCATCGTCTGCGGGCCTTCCCCGAGCGGAATGATCGAGATCGTGCCGTCGTTGCCGATGTCCATCGCCTGGTGCGGTGGAATCGCGAGCGGTGCGCCGTTTTCATCCAGCACCGGATGGCCGCCGGCGGTGACCAGCTGGCCATTGGGCGTGATCGAAAGCGCCGCACCACGGGTATAGGCTTCGCCGCCCCCGGCCGGGGCCTGCACCGCCAGCCAGTTGCCCGACTGCAGCGACAGATCCAGCGGGTTGCCGGTGATCTGCTGGGCGCCCATGCGCCGGTTGAACCCGGCGTCCACGTGCAGGGCGTCCACGCGCGAGGCGTAGCCGGTGCCCTTGATCGGGAAGGCCTCGGTGTTGGCGAGGGCTTCCTTGAAGCCAGGGGTATCGGTATTGGCCAGGTTGTGCGAAAGCGTGCCCTGTGCCTGCAGCGAGGCACGTGCACCGGTCATCGCCACGTAGAGCGCCTTGTCCATCGTTGTAATCCCGTGATGCGGTCAGTGGCTCATCAACGGATGTTGATGATGGTCTGGGTGATCTGGTCCATGGTCGAGACCATCTGCGAGTTGGCCTGGAAGTTGCGCTGGGCGGTGATCATGTTGACCAGCTGCTCGGTCAGGTCGACCGTGGAGGCTTCCAGCGAACCGGCCTGGACCTTGCCCAGGTTGGAGCTGTCCGGCGCACCGGTACGCGGGGTGCCCGAGCCGAAGGTTTCCACCCACAGGTTGTTGCCCTTGGCTTCCAGGCCCTGGGTGTTGTTGAAGGTGGTCAGTGCCACCTGGCCCAGCGCCTTGTCATCGCCATTGGAATAGCGGGCGTAGACCACCCCTTCTTCGGACACGGTGATTTCATTGAGCTTGCCGGCCGCGTAGCCATCCTGCTGGGTGTTGCGCAGCGCGAACTTCTCGCCGTACTGGGTGGACCCGGAAATATCCAGGGTCAACGCCAGCTGGCCGGCGCCGGTGCTGGGGGTGAACGGGGTCAGCGTGACCTGGCCGTTGGCCGGGGAGGTCAGCGCACCGGCATTGTTGAAGGTCAGCGTGGTGGGCGCGCCCTGCGCCTGGCCGTCGACATAGTTGTAGACCTGCCATTCGTTGGCGGTGGCGCCCTTGACGAAGTAAGAGGTCTGGGTGTGGCTCACGCCCAGCGAGTCGTACACGGTGATGCCGCCGGTGGACTGGCTGTAGCTGTTGGAATCGGTCGGGCTGAACGGGGTGACCGTGGGCACCTTCGCATCGGCCGGCAGGGTGAAACTGACGTTGACCTTGCTGGTCTGCTTGGGCGGGCTGTCGGTGGTGAGCAGCTGCAGGTCGACCAGTCGGCCGGCGTCGAAGCTGGTACCGTCCGCGTTCGGCGCGAACACCTGCAGGCGCGCGCCCTGCGGGTTGGTCACGTAGCCGGCCTGGTCGGTCTGGAAGTTGCCGGCGCGCGAGTACACGCGGGCACCGTTCATGGTCATGGTGAAGAAGCCCTCACCGGAAATGGCCATGTCCAGGCTGCGCCCGGTCTGTTCGTTGTTGCCCTGCGAGAACTGCTGGGCCACGTTGGTCAGGCGTACGCCCTGACCGATCGCATTCTTGGACAGGCCGTAGCTGGTGGCCGAAAACAGGTCGGCGAATTCGGCGCGCGACTGCTTGAAACCGGTGGTGTTGACGTTGGCGATGTTGTTCGCGGTGACGTTCAGATCGGCATTGGCAGCGTTGATGCCGGACAACGAGACATTGAAGCCCATGGGATTGCTCCTGGTATGCGGGGTGGGGCGGCTCAGCTGATGCGGAGCACGTAGTCGATCGGGGCCGTGCCCAGGCCCTTGAGGTTGAGGTACAGACCGTCCGAGCCGACCGTGACGCTCTCTACCGGTGCCTGCACGTAGGTGTTGGTCTTGGTCTTGGTGCCGGCGGTGTCGGTATGGGTGGCGGCGATGGTGTAACTGCCCGGCGGCATGCGGTTGCCGTTGGCATCCTTGCCATCCCACTCGAAGGTGACTTCGCCGCCTGCCTTGGCTTCCACGCTGAGCGTGTTGACCTTGACCCCGTTGGCATCGGTGATGTCCACGTTGACGAAGCCGGCGCCGGGCGCGGCCACCATGCCGGTGGTCTTGCCTTCGGCGTCCAGCGACCACTTGGCCGAGGGAATCAGCACTTCGTGCCCGACCAGGGCCGCGCCACGCAGGATCTGGTCACCGGACATCTGGTCCTGGAACCCCTTCACGGTGGTGTTGAGGTCGGTGATGCCCTGCACCTGGGACAGCTGCGCCATCTGCGCCACCATCTGGGTGTTGTCCATCGGCTTGAGCGGGTCCTGGTGCTGCAGCTGCTCGGTCATCAGGCGCAGGAAATCGGCCTGGTCCAACGTGCTTTTCTTCTTGCTGGTGTCGCTGTTGGGTGCATTGAGGCCGAGCGCGGAATAGATATCGCTGTTGCTCTGGCCAACGCCGCTGGTGCTGCTCATGACGGTATGTCCTGTGAAAAAGAGGGTCAGCGACCCATGGTCAGGGTGGCCAGCGCCAGTTCCTTGGCGGTGGACAGCATTTCCACGCCGGCCTGGTAATTGCGCGAGGTGGAGATGAGGTTGACCATCTGCGCCACCGGGTCGACGTCGGGCTGGTAGATGTAGCCATCGCCATCGGCCAGCGGATGGCCGGGCTCGTAGCGCTTGATCGGCGCGGCGTCGCTCTGGCGGATTTCCTTGACCTGGACGGTGGTGATGTTGGGGTCGGTGCGGCTGGTGACCGACTGGAAGATCGGTTCGAGTGGCTTGTACACCGCCTCGGCCGAGCCGGACACGGTGTCGGCGTTGGAGAGGTTGGAGGCGATGGTGCTCATGCGCACCGACTGGGCCTGGAGGGCGGAGCCGGCGATATCGAAAATAGGCAGGTTGCTCATGGCTTATTGGCCCGTGATGGCGGTGAGCATGGAGCGCACCTTGGATTCGACGAAACTGAGCGAGGCGCGGTATTCCAGCGCGGCGCGGCCGTAGGCGGCCCGTTCGGCATCGGGGTCGACGGTGTTGCCGTCGATGCTGGGCTGGATACCCTCCTTGGCAATCTGGAAGGGGTTGAGGCCGCCGCCGATGGCGTAGTGCTGTTCGTTGGTGGTTTTCATCAGGCCGTTGCTGTCCAGGCCCTGGGCGTTGCGCAGGGCGGCATCGAAATCGAGGTCCTGGGCCTTGTACCCGGGGGTGTCGGCGTTGCTCAGGTTGCTGGCGATCAGCTTCATCCGCTGCTCGCGCAACGGCATGGCCTGGGCATGGACCCCCAGATAGTCGGAAATCAGATTGGGCATGGCGCGCTCCCACGGGACGATGAGGGGGAGGCTGCAAGGGCTGTGCCAGTCGGGGCGTCACTGTTGCGTGTGGCGCTAGTCATTCCTGCGCGCGGCGAGCGGTGGTAGACCCTGCCGGGACATGCCGTGAACCCCGCGCCGCGGTCCGGCCCAGCCGCTGGCGGCTGTGCGTTCAGTCGCATGCGAGGCTGCATCGTCGGAAGGCAAGGCCACAGCCGACGGGGTTCTTCGCGCCTTTGCGGGGCAAGCAGAAAGGTGCCTTGACGCTTTCCTGGTGCAGCCGTTGGTGGGTCGGGCGCTGGGCCCCCATGCCCTTTCCGGCGAATGTCCCCCGGCCGCGGGGCGGCCTCCTCCTTTACTTCGCCTCCAAGGGCATAGGGGCCCAACGCCCGACCCACCCACGGCCATCAAAAAGGCCCGGCTTCCCGCCCGTACCGCGAGCGTGAGGGCCCCGTAGCCGCCGGTAGGCCCCTGGCGCAAATGTCCCCCGGCCGCGTGGCGGCCTCCTCCTTTACTTTGCCCAGGAGCCTACCGGCGGCTACGGGGCCCTCACGCTCGCGACCGTCCCACCCGCATAGCGTCGTGCTCACGCTGCGACGGCCCTTGCAACAAGACGCTCCCTTGGATGGGAGAAGAACCACAAAAAAGCCCAGCAGGCGCTGGGCGTGATGATGAACGATGCGGCAAATCAGGGTAGAGCCAAGCGTTGCTTGGCTGCTCAGCCTCTCTGAAGGATCGGCGGGCGCCGACCCGCGTTGAGGGGGCGGGGTGGGTGGGGTTGCGGGGCCCTGAGCCGCATGGATGCGGAGACGGGGTTTACAGGGACGTGCTTGCAGCCTGCCCTGCAGCCCCACCCATCCCGGCCGGGCTCCAGCGAACCGCCCGCTCCGTTTTCAAGCCGCCATCGCCACCTTGCGCAACCGATCCAGCACGAAATCGGCCAGTTCGTGCGGGGAATACTTGGCCACGAAGGCGTTGGCGCCCACCCGTTCCACCATCGCGTTGTTGAACACCCCCGACAACGAGGTATGCAACAGCACATACAGCCCGGCCAGGCCGGGATGGCGACGGATTTCCGTCGTCAGCGTGTACCCGTCCATCGCCGGCATCTCGATGTCCGAAATCACCATCGCATAGCGCTCGGCCGGGTTCTCGCCCGCTGCATGGATCTGCAGCAGGTGGTCCAGCGCCTGCTTGCCATCCGACAGCAGGGTTGCCCCCACCCCCAACTGGTCCAGCACGCTGCGGATCTGCTGGCGTGCCACCCGCGAATCGTCCACCACCAGCACCTGCAGTTGCGGGCCATCGGCGGGCATCGCCAGCGACGGGTCCAGGACCGCCTCACCGCGCACCTGGGCGATGTCGGCCAATACGCTTTCCACGTCGATGACCTGGATCAACTCCCCCTGGAACCGCGTCACCGCGGTCAGGTAGCTTGATTCGGCCCCCAGTTCCGGCGGCGGATGGATATCCTCCACCGCGATGTTGACGATCCGTTCCACCCCGCTCACCAGGAACCCCTGGATCGAGCGGTTGAACTCGGTCACCACCAGATAGCCCGGCGCCTTGTCGGCATCCGGCTCACGCTCGGGGTGGCCGATGGCCAGGCCCAGGTCCAGCACCGGCACCGAGCGGCCGCGAACATCGGCCACACCGGCGAACTGGCTGGGCAGCCCGGGCACCTGGAACAGGTCCGGGCGGCGCAGGACTTCCTGCACCTTGAACACATTCACGCCAAAAAGCTGGCGTCCGCCCAGCCGGAACAGCAGCAGGGCCAGACGATTGTGGCCGGCCAGGCGCGTACGCTGGTCGATGCGGTTGAGCAGGTCATGTGACATGGGGGTGGTATCGGCGCCAGCACGCCCGACTTGAGCGCCGCGCCGCCGGCGATCCGGCACGGTGCTTGCAGGACGCTGCGCATGTGCCTTGCCCGTGGAGTCGCCATGCGTTGGATCATCCTTGCCGTGCTTGCCCTGGCCGCGTTGCCCGCGGCCGCCGCGGGCGGCTGGCAGCCCGTGGACAGCATCCGCGCGGCCGCCCTGTCCACCCTGCCGGCCGGCAGCGAAGGCGACACCACCCTGGACTCGGCCCTGCGCCTGCCAGCGTGCAACCAGGGGCTGCGTGCCCAGCCCACCGGCACCACCACCGTGGAAGTCAGCTGCCCCGATGCCGGCGGCTGGCGCCTGTTCGTGCCGGTCAAGATCCGCCGCAACCAGACCGTCCTCATCCTCAACCGCGGCATTGCCGTTGGAGAAACCCTGACCGCTGCCGATATCACCACTGCCCAGCGTGACGTGGCCCGAATCGCCGGCGCCGCGCTGGCCGATCCGGCCGCCGCGGTGGGGCGGGTCGCCCGGCGCACCCTCAGCGCCGGCAGCCTGCTGGCGGCCAACGACCTGGTCGCCCAGCGCCTGGTGCGTCGCGGCGACAGCGTGGCGCTGGTCTCGCGCTTTGGCGGGGTGGAAGTGCGGGTTGCGGGCAAGGCCTTGGCCGATGCCGGTGAAAACGAACGTGTTTCGGTGGAGAATCTGTCCTCGCGCAAGGTCGTGCAGGGAACGGTGGCGGCCACTGGCGACGTTTTTGTGACGCGTTGAACACATTGCTGAACCCGCGGCGGAAATCGTCAAAAAAACCGCAAAACCCCCTAAAGATGGCGGCCCTGGTGCCGTTATCCCTTGTGAACCGCACTCCCAGGACAACTTCATGAGCCAGAAAATCGACGGCAACCTGCAGGCCACCGCCCATCTGCGCAGCGTCGCGCTGGGCAACAAGCCGGCAGCCAGCACCGATGCGCCGACCCGTCCGGTCGAAGCGGCCGACAGCCTGCGCCTGACCGGCGAGGCCACCAGCCTGCAGGCCATGCAGCGCGAACTGAGCACCGCCCCGGCCATCGACGCAGGCCGCGTACAGGCCGTGCGCGAGTCGCTGCAGAACGGCACCTACAAGATCAACCCCGATGCCATTGCCTCGCGCATGCTCGAGCTGGACCAGCAGCTGCAGGGATGAACCTGGCAATGAGCGAGCCATTGCAGCGCCTCAGCGATGCCTTGGACGTCGAGCGCCAGGCATTGGTGGAGCACGACGTGCAGGCGTTGATCCGCGCCACCGGCGCCAAACTCGACGCACTGCGTGCGCTGGAGGCCGTGTTGCCGGTCGGGCAGGGCGAACGCCTGCAGGAGCTGGCCGAGCGCAACCGCGCCAACGGCGTGCTGCTGTCGCGCCGCCGCCGCGAGGTCAACTGGGCGTTGCGCCAGTTGGGCCGCAGCGAGGAGTCTTCGGCATACGATGCCAAGGGCCAGGCCAATATCCTGCACACGCGGCGGCCGCTGGCCGTAGCCTGATCGGGGCCGCACGGGGCCGCCAACGCACCGCCAGGCTCCCCTGGCGCGGACCAACGCGTATATTGGGCGCCTGTTCAAACTGCCCAACGTGACCGTGACCGCTTCTTCCCATCTTGTCACCGCGCCGCTGCCGCCGCAGCCGGTTCTGCTTGCCCTGTTCGAGCGCGTCAACGAAGGCATGCTGCTGTTTGGCGAGGACGGCCGTGTGGCGTTGGCCAACGCGGCGATCGGCGAAATGCTGGGCCACGCTGAAGATGCCGCCGGGCTGGGGGCGGCGCAATGGCTGCGCCAGCTGCTGCCGCCGGACGCGCTGGAGCACGCACGCCAGCACGGCCATTGGAACGGCAGCCTGCCGGTGGGCGAGCGCATGGTCATCGCCCATGTCTACCACCACGACGAAGCCGGTCAGCGCCACTATCTGGCGCTGTTCCGCCGCATCGAAGGCCAGGAAGACTACGAACGCGAGCTGCAGCAGCGCCATGCCGAGCTGCGCCAGGCTTACCTGCGCCTCAACGGCACGCAGGAAAAGCTGCTGCAGTCCGAGAAAATGGCGTCCATCGGCCAGCTGGCCGCCGGCGTCGCGCACGAGATCAACAACCCGATCGGCTACGTGCACTCCAACCTGGGCAGCCTGCAGGAGTACCTGCGCAGCCTGTTCACGGTGATCGAGGCCTACGAGCGCGCGCTGCGCGCCCCCGACCCGAAGGCACTGATTCCGGAAATCGACGACATCCGCAACCGCTTCGACATCGACTTCATCAGCCGCGACCTGCCGCAGCTGATGGCCGAGTCGCGCGAGGGGATCGAGCGGGTCACCCGCATCGTGCGCGACCTGAAGGACTTTTCGTATTCCGGCCGCGACGAGTCGTGGAAGCTGGTGGATCTGCATTCCGGGCTTGAGTCCACGATCAACATCATCTGGAACGAGCTGAAGTACAAGGTGACGCTGCAGCGCGAGTTCGGCCAGTTGCCGTTGGTGGAATGCCTGCCCTCCGAGCTCAACCAGGTCTACATGAACCTGCTGCTCAACGCCGGCCACGCCATCGCCGAGCGCGGCACCATCACCGTGCGCACCGGGGTGGATGGCGACCACGTGTGGGTGGAGTTCCAGGACACCGGCGGCGGTATCTCGCCGGAGCTGCGCCAGCGCATCTTCGACCCGTTCTTCACCACCAAGCCGGTGGGCAGCGGCACGGGGCTGGGGCTGTCGATCTCCTACAGCATCATCAACAAGCATCACGGCCGTATCGACCTGGACAGCACGCCGGGCGTGGGATCGAAGTTCCGGCTGGTACTGCCGATCAAGCAGCCGCGTTGACCCCCCCGCGCCGTAGAGCCGACCGTTGGTCGGCTGCCTTGGCACGTGGGTTGAGGGCAGCCGACCAACGGTCGGCTCTACGGCGCGGGGTGGGTCAGTCGTCGTCAACCGCCGGCAGCGCCACCGGCGGCGCGGTGTTGGCCCGGCGCTGCTCTTCGTGCGTGCGGAATGCCTGGTGGATGTGCTTGCGCAGCTCGTCGTCGTTCCACGGCTTGGTCAGGAAGCGGTAGATCGCGCCGCGGTTGATCGCGTCGGTCACCGTATTGAGATCGGTATAGCCGGACAGCACCAGCCGGATCGTGTCCGGGTACAGCATCTTCACCCGGCCCAGGAATTCGGTGCCGCTCATGTCGCTCATGCGCTGGTCGGACAGAATCACCTGCACATCGTTGATGGCCAGCAGGTCGAAGGCATCGCGCACGTTGCCCGCCGCCAGAATCCGGTAGCCATCGCGGCGGAACAGCCGCACCAGCGAGCGCAGCACGTTCTCCTCGTCGTCCAGCAACAGCAGCGTGCGGTCCGGGCGGGTTTCGGCGAACGCCTCCGGGCGCAGGTAGCGGCGGCGCAGGGTCATGCCCGCCGCGTCGGCCGACATCGGCTCGCCGAACAGGTAGCCCTGGAACACATCGCAGTCGTTGCGGCGCAGGAAGCCCAGTTGCGCCTGCGATTCCACCCCGTTGGCAATCACGGTCATGCCCAGCTGGTGGCCCATCGCGATGATCGCGCGCGCAATCGCTGCCTCGCGGTTGCCTGCCGGCGCACTCTTGATGAAGCTGCGGTCGATCTTCAGCTTGTCCACCGGGTAGCGCACCAGTGCACTCAGGCTGGAGTCGCCCGTGCCGAAGTTGTCCAGGCTCAGGCTGATGCCTTCGTTGCGCAGGTTCACCAGCGTTTCGTGCACGAAATTGACGTTGTTGGTCAGCGCACTCTCGTTGATCTCCAGCGTCAGCATCTGCGCCGGCACGCCCGACGCCTGCATCACCGACATCACCTCGGCGAAGAAGTTCGGGCGCAGCAGCTGCAGGGTCGACACATTGACCGCAATGGTGAAATCATCAAAGCCCTGGTCGCGCCACAGCTTGGCCTGCTTCAATGCGCCTTCCAGCACCCACGTGCCGATCTGCACGATGATGCCCAGGCGCTCTGCGGTACGCATGAAACGCTCCGGCACCAGCATGCCCAGCGTGGGCGACTGCCAGCGCAACAGTGCCTCCATGCCCACCACGTGGCCATCGCGGGCACTCACCAGCGGTTGGTAGCGCAGCTTCAGTTCGCCATTGGGAATGGCGTCCACGATCTGCCGCGCGATGATGCTTTCGCTGTGCGCGCTGGAGGGGGTGTCCACCGCATGGATGCGCACCGCATTGCCGCCTTCGCGCGCGGCCTGGTGCAATGCATCTTCGGCATGATCGAGCAGGCGCGAGGTGCCGGTGGCGTGTTCCGGGCACAGGCTCACGCCCAGCTTGCCGGTCATGAACAGGGTATAGGGCAGCACCGACAGCGGCAGTTCCAGCTGCTGGCGGATCTCTTCGGCCAGGTCTTCGGGCAGCGGCACATCGCCGCTGCGCGGCACCGCGATCAGGAACTCATCGCTGCCATGCCGCCACAGCTTGCCGCGCCCGCGCAGGTGGTGCTGCAGGCGCTGGGCCACCAGGACCAGCGCCTGGTCGCCCACTTCGGCGCTCATGTTCTCGTTGACCGACGCGAAGTGGTCGATGTCCACGTGCATCAGCATCAGCGGCGTGCCGCCCGAGGCGGCTTCGGTGACCATCGCCTGCAGCTCGGGATTGCCCGCGCCCAGGCGCGGCGGCGCATCCTCGATGCTGACCAGGGGCAGGGAAGGGTTCCACATGTTCAGTGTTCCAATGTATCGGGAGTGGCCGCAGCGCTGCTGCGATACGGCAGGTACAGGTCGATCAGGGTGCCGGCGCCATGCGCCGACTCGATGCGCAGCGTACCGCCCACGCTCTGCGCGCGTTCGCGCATCACGATCAGGCCCAGCCCGCGCGGGCCTTCGGGATCGAAGCCCTCGCCGTCGTCGCGCACCTGCAGGTGCAGGCCGTGGTCGCCCACGTCGTGAAGCTGCAGGCGCACCTGGCTGGCGCGCGCATGCCGCAGCACGTTGGTCAGGCTTTCCTGGGCAATGCGGAAGCAGGCCTGCTCGATGTCGCCCGGCGGGCGTCGCGGCAAGGATTGGATATCAGGCAACAGCTCGATGGCCGCCGACCGGAACAGCACGCTGGCCTGCCAGCGCAAGGCCGCTTCCAGTCCCAGCGCATCCAGCTGCGGCGGGCGCAGCAGCGTGGAGATGTCGCGCAGCTTGCCCACCGTGGCATCGGCCAGCTGGATGATCTGCGCCAGGTCTTCGCCGCGACGGGTCGCATCGGCTTCGTCCTGGGCCGCATAGGCCGACAGCTTCATCGCGGTGATCGCCTGGCCGATGTCGTCGTGCAGGTCGCGCGAGATCGCGCGGCGCTCGTCTTCCTGCAGCGAGAACAGGCGGCCAGCCATCGCCTGCAGCTCGCGGTTGCTGGTTTCCAGCGCCTCGCGGATGCGTTCGGGTTCGCTCAGGTCGCGCACGATCAGCAGCTTGCAGTTGCGCCCGCCGTAGCGCACATCTCCCACCGCCAGGCCGGCCTGGAAGCGCTGCCGGTCCAGCCGGCGCATGCCGATCACTTCACCGGCGCCGGTACTGGGCAGCGGGATCGGCGCAAACAGCTGTGCACGCACCCGGGCCAGGTCATCGGCCGCCACCAGTGCCGACAGCGGCTCGCCCAGCAGCGTGTGCTGGCCATAGCCGAACTGCGCTGCCGCGCAGGCATTGGCGTACAGCACGTACTCGTCGGACAGGATCACCACGCCATCGGGCAGCACCCGCACCAGTTCCCGGAACTGCTCCTCACGCTCACGCAGCAGCCGCCGCGATTGTTCGCGCTCGGTCACGTCCTGCAGCGTCCCCAGCACGCGCGGGCGGCCGGCATCATCGTGGCCGCTTTCGGCGCGCAGGTGCACCATCAGCGCACGCCCGTCCATCGCCAGCAGTGGCAGCAGCACATCGATCTGCACCTGTTCGCCGGTCATGTCCTGCAGCAGCTGCTCGCTGAGCGCGGCGGTGGCCGGGTCGGCCGGTACCAGCAGTTCCTCGAAGCGGTGCCAGCGGCGCGCTTCCGGCGGGCGCCGGCCCAGCAGGTGATACACCTGGTTGGAGTAGCGGCCCAGGCCGGTGGCCGGGTCAACCTCCCAGGCGCCGATCCGGGCCATTTCGTGCGCCTCTTCCACCCGCGCCAGCGCCTGGTCGCGGCGGCGCAGCGCCTGGTCTTCACGGGTGCGGTCGATGGCGATCAGCAGCCGCGCACGCTGGCCGCCGTAGTCGATGAAGTTGCTGCGCATCTCCATGCGCCGCTGGCTGCCATCGCGCAGCTGCAGGTCTGCGGTGATCACGCACAGTTCGTCCGGCTCGGCCCGGATCTGTGCCAGCTTGGCCGCCAGCAGGGCTTCATCACCTGCCGGCCACAACGCGCTGATCGGCATCGCCATGAATTCCTCGCGGTTCCAGCCGAACAGGCTGCTGGCGGCCGCGTTCACATCCAGGATCGCCAGTGAATCCAGGTCATACACCAGGATCGGTCCGGGGTTGCCCTGGAACATCTGCCGGTGGCGGGCCTCCGAACACTCCAGCCGCGCGTGCGCATGCAGCACGTGCTGGGCCAGTGGGCGCAGCAGCAGGTAGATCAGGGCCGCGCTGGCCACCACGAAGAAGGCGCCCTTGGCGGTCTGCCAGCGCGCGGCGGTGCCAATGTCATCGGTGAGCACCTGCACCGCCGCATCGCTGCACAGGATCCACACCAGCGCCAGCACCAGGTAGGCCACCACCACCCGCCAGCGGTCCCGGCGCAGGGCCTGGGCAAGCGGGCGTTCGGGCGTGGACGGGCGGGTCTGGCCGGACGGGGCGACAGGCATGGACGGGGCAGGGACCTTCAGGGCGGGCGACCTGCATCTTAGTGGGTGTCATGCGGTTTGGGGGTGCAGGCAGCGCGCCGCTCAATAATTGGCGAAATCCGCCGCTAACAACTGCGTTCCCGGTCGTCGGGTGCGTTATCGGAGTCTTACCGCGTGGACCAAGGGATTATCGCGAGTCTGCTGCAGCATCCATTGGCGTCGGCCTTGGTCATCCTCGACCGTGCCGGGCGCCCGCTGGCGGCCAATCCGGTCGCACGCGAGCATGGGCTGCCGGCAACCGTGGCGGCCTACGGCGAGCTGCTGGAAGACCTGCGTCTGCTGGCCGCCGACGGTGGCCTGGTGCCGTGCCAGCTGCCGGGCGGCCCGCGCGGCCGCTTCGACGGCTGGATGCGGGCCGTGCACGACCCCGACGGCAACCTGCTGGCCTTCACCCTGAGCGTGCCCGAGCCGGTGCCCAGCTATGCCGGCAGCCGCTGGGAGCTGGCCCTGGACCACGCCGGCCACGGCCTATGGGACTGGGACCTGCCCAGCGACGCGATGATCCGCTCACGCCGCTGGGACGGCCAGGCGGCGTCGGCCGACGAGGTCACCCGCGGCAATGGTGCCGCCGCGTTGCTGGCCCCGATCCACCGGGACGACCAGGCCGGCGTGCGCGCCGCGCTGGAAGCGCACCTGCGCGGGGAAGGGGAGGTGTACACCGCCCAATACCGGCTGCGACACCCCGACGGTGACTGGCGCTGGGTCCTGGACCGCGGCCGGGTGGTGGCACGCACGGCCGATGGCCAGCCGCTGCGCATGGTCGGCACCCATACCGACATCCAGGCGCAGAAGCAGATGGAAGCACAGCTGCTGGAGCAGCAGGTGCACCTGCGCGAAGCCCAGCGTATTGCCAGCATGGGCAGCTGGTCGTGGGACCCGGTCCATCGCCAGTTCTGGTGGTCGCCGGAATTCCGCACCTTGTTGGGGGTGGGCGAAGACCCGTTGAGCGGTCGTCGGCGCTGGTTGCGCCGGCTGGAACCGCGTTCGCGCAGCCTGCTGCGCCACGCCTGGCGGCGCATGCTGCGCGACGGCAAGCCGACCACGCTGGAACTTGAGTTGCCGCGCGAGCGCGAGAACGCGCTGCACCTGCGCCTGTGGATGCAGCCATTGCTGGGCACCGATGGGCGAATCCAGCGCTTGCTGGGCCAGGTGCAGAACATCACCGAACAGCACCAGACCGACGCCTTGATCCGGTGGCGCACCGAACTGCTCAACCGGGTGTCGGCGCTGGGGCGTATTGGCGGCTGCGAAATCGAAGTGGCGACCCGCCACATGCAGTGGACCGAAGAGTGCTACCGCATCCACGGCCTGCGCAAGGAGCCGATCAGCCTGGACCAGGCCTTGGCGCTGTACACCCAGGATTCGCGCGATGCGTTCGAGGCGGCGCTGGAGCGCATTGCCGACGGCGGGCTTCCCGAACAGCTTGACCTGTGCTTCTACCGCCAGTCCGGGCTGCGCATCTGGGTGCAGGTGTTGATCGAACTGGACCGTCGCGACGGCCTGCCGACCCGCTTTGTGGTGCTGTTCCGTGACATCACCCGCGAACGCGAAGCCAACGAGCGCATCGAGCTGCTTGCTCACTACGACCTGCTGACCGGCTTGCCCAACCGCATGCTGCTGCGCGAGCAGACCGCCGATGCCATCGAGGAAGCGCGCGACCGCGGCGCATCCCTGGCAATGCTGTTCATCGACCTGGATGGCTTCAAGACCATCAACGATACCTTCGGCCATGCCACCGGTGACGCGCTGCTCAAGGCCGCGGCCACCCGACTGCACCAGAACCTGCGTAACGCCGACCTGTTCGGCCGCTTCAGTGGCGATGAATTCATCGTGGTCCTGCGCGACCTGGCCGACCCCGAAGATGCCGGCCATGTGGCGCGCAAGCTGATCGCCTCGCTGGCCGAACCGCTGCAGCGTGGCGAAACCACGTTGAAGGTGGGCGCCAGCGTGGGCATCGCCATGCTTGACGACGACCGCAGCGATTTCGACTCGCTGCTGCGCGCCGCCGATGCGGCGATGTATGCCGCCAAGGAAGCCGGGCGCAATACCTACCAGTACTACAGCCAGGACGCGTTGGCACGCATCCAGCGCAAGCTGGAAATCGAACACGCCCTGCTGGGGGCGATCGACCGCGAAGAGTTCACCCTGGCCTACCAGCCGCTGCTGCACGCCGCCCACGACCAGCCCCCGGCAATTGAAGCGCTGCTGCGCTGGCACCGTCCCGGCATCGGCTACTGCAGCCCGGCCGAGTTCATTCCCATCGCCGAAAAGTGCGGCGAGATCGTGCGCATTGGCGACTGGGTGCTGGCCGAGGCCTGCCGCCAGGCGGCCGCATGGGATGCCGCCGGCCTGCAGTTCGACCGCGTGGCGGTCAATGTATCGGCCGTGCAGCTGCGCGACCGCGGCTTTGCCGAGCGCGTCATCGACATCTGCCACGCCCACGGCTGGCCGCCGCAGCGGCTGGAGCTGGAGCTGACCGAGTCCGCGCTGATCCGTGACACCGACGTGCTGCGCCACTGCTTTGACGTGCTTGAACGCCACGGCGTGCCGTTGGCGGTGGACGACTTCGGTACCGGCTTCTCCAACCTGCATTACCTCAACCGCTTCCCGGTGGGCCGCCTGAAGATCGACCGCAGCTTCGTGCAGGGCATGCTGCACGACACCGGCACCGCCGAGGTGACCCAGGCCATCGTGCACCTGGGCCACGCGCTGGGCATGAAGGTGGTGGCCGAGGGCGTGGAAACCGAGCAGGAAGAAGCGATGCTGCGCCGCCAGGGCTGCGACGAGATCCAGGGCTACCTGTACTCGCGTCCCCTGAACCCGCGCGACCTGGCGCAGTGGCTGAAAGCGGGCGGGGCCCGGATGGCGCCGCGCGATGCCGTGGTTGCGGTGACGCACGCGGTCTGATCGCCGTTGCTGGTCTGTGGGCTATGGTCAAAGGGTGCCGAGCATGGCTCGGCACTACCGGTGGGGCGTCAGCCCATCACCCCGCCGCGCCCGGTATCTCCGCAACCGTGTCGCCTTCATGGGTCTGCACGGCAATGCGATAGATATCGGTCCAGCCGTCTTCCGGTGACGGCCCCAGCCGGTGCCTGGCGCCGAACACGTACAGCGTTTCACCCAGCGACATGTGCCCCACCAGATGCTGCGCCGACGGGCTGACCTGGAACTGATGCAGGAACGCCATCGGCTGTCCCTGGTGATACAGCCACGCCGGCTCGCCCACCCAGACCGGCTTGGCATCCATGCACGGGAATGCATCGGCCAGCCGGGCGGCCAGCCACTTCCTGCGGTGCTTTGGCGCGCCCTGTTCAAGGTACTCGCGGTAGAGCTGGTGCGCGAAGTCGTCGGCCCCCTCGGCCTCCATCGACGCGGCATGCGGTAGCGCGGCGGTCATCGCCTCGCCCCAGAACACATGAAATTCGCTCAGTTCGGCCATCGTCATCCTGCTGGGGAGTGCAATCCTGGCGTCACCGTATGCGGTCAACGGCACGCGCGTCCAGGTCCGGGCAGCGGTTGAACACCGCGAACCGCTGCAGCGCCGTGCGCAATGCTGGCAGGAACTGGTCCCGATCCAGCGCGCCGTCCTCCAGGTGCAGGCGCAACACCTCCAGCCGCTGTTCGCCCCGATGCGCCTTGCAGTCCACCCGGCCCACCAGTCGGTCGCCGAACAGGATGGGCAGGCAGAAGTAGCCGTGCACGCGTTTGTCCGCGGCCACATAGCATTCAACCCGGTAGTCGAATGCGAACAGCGCCCCCAGGCGATCGCGGTGGATGACCAGGTTGTCGAACGGGGACAGGATCCTCACCTCGCGGCGCAGCCGCGACGGCTGTTCCAGGGCGGCGACATCGACATACGCGGTGAGGCCATCCTTGCCTTTCCACACGTTCAGCAGCCCCGCATCAACGCGCTCGTCCACGATGGCGCGCATTCCATCACGCAGCTCCTTGCCACTTCGCAGGTGCAGCAGCTGTTTCAGGGTAAAGACCCCGTGTGACCTTCGCGTGGTCTCCAACAGATGGGTTGCGTACTCGCGCAGCGTGGGAACGCTCAGGTCGATGCCGGCCGGCAGGCAGCGTTCGGCGAGGTCATAGGATTTTTCCATGCCGTTGCGTTCGCATACCATCAGGTCGCCGCGCATGAACAGGGTCTCGAAGGCGCGCCGGCCGGGCCCCTGGTTCCACCAGCTGCCTTTTTCTTCAGTGGCCCGCTCCAGGTGGCGCATCCGCAGCGGGCCGTCCGCACGCACCCGCGCCAGGATCTGTTTCATCAGCCGCTGGTCGCCGCCGCTGAAATAGCGGCTTTCTCCGTTCCGGATCGACAGCATCCGGGGCAGTGCATAGCGGTAGTCGCGCATCGGAAGATAGGCCGCGGCGTGATACCAGTACTCGAATATCTGCCGGTCGCCGACCAGGCGGTTCAGGTGGGCCGGGTCGTAGCCGGGAACGCGATTCCACAGCACATGGTGATGCGCGCGCTCCACCACCGACAGCGTGTCGATCTGCACGTAGCCCAGGTGTTCGATGGCACGCCGGGTTCCGGCCTGGCCGGCGCCAAACGGCTGCGCGGATGCCAGCCCCTGGGAGTGCAGCGCCAGACGCCTCAAGGGTGATGTGGTGGAAGCGTCGCGCACTGCGTGGGGTCCGATCGGCGATGCCTGCATGATGCAGTGAATCGTCGGCGCGTGCCGGGTGTGGCATCGCCGATGCACCGTCGTCGCAGCAGTCTCTGCTAGCGGCGGTGCGGGTCCTGAAGGGTCGTCGCCACGGCATCGCCACTCAACCCCAGGTCCCATGCCAGGCCGAGCAGCGCCGACGTCGGCGCGGCGGCGTCGTCGGTCTGCGGTGGCAGTTGCGCCAGTTCGCGCTGTGCCAGCTGCTCCAGCCGTGCCAGCAGGGCGCGCCCACGCAGCGGGATGTCGAGCGGCACCGCAGGCGTCGCTGCGACCGCGGCGGCCGCCTCGGACGAGGCAGCGGGGGAGGGGGCGGCGATGTGGGGGGCGGTCGTCAACAACATGGGTCGATCATCTGCAGCCAGGACGGGGGGTGCAAGCACAACGGCCCCGGGGACACCGGGGCCGTTGTGGGTGCCGTTGCCGGCACGCGCCATCTCGGTCAGAACAGCTCGACCGCGCCGGCGGCCATGCTCTGCTGGGCCACGGCCTTGTGCGGCGGACGCTCCCATTCGCTGCGCATCTCACGCAGGCGGCTGCCGGTGCGCTGCAGCGCGGTGACCACTTCCTCGTCGAACACGCCGCCATTGCGATGCAGCAGTTCCTGCAGCGCCACCGCTTCGCGGTTGATCGCGGTCAGGCGGTCCAGGTGGGTGTGCACGCCGCCCAGGGCCTGGGTGGCAATGTCTTCAAACTGCAGGGCGCGCACCGCTTCGGCCACGCTGCTGTCGATGGCACGGCCGCACTCGGAGATCTCGCGCATGCCGTCGCCCAGCGAGGCGTTGATCTGGGCCACGTTGTCCAGCATCTGCGCGGCCTCATGGCGCGCTTCGCGGGACCGGTCCATATCGCGCGAGGCCATGTGCGACACCGTTTCGCGGACCTTGGCAATGGCGTCCTTGGAGCTGTGGGCCAGCTTGCGGATCTGCTCGTTGAAGGTGGTGGAGCGCTCGGACAGGTTGCGCACCTCGTCGGCGACCACCGCAAAGCCGCGACCGGCCTCACCGGCACGCGCTGCTTCGATGGCCGCGTTCAGCGCCAGCAGGTTGGTCTGGTCGGCGATGGACTTGACGTCTTCCAGCAGGGCGAAGATGCCATCCAGGTGCTGGGCCATCTGGTCGATATGCTGCACGGTGTTGCTGCTCTGGCCACTCACCTGCTCCAGCGCTTCCACCAGTTGTTCCATCCGGTGGCTGGCATGCTGGGCGAAGCGGGCCACGTCGACGCCGGCGCCGCCGTCTTCACCGGCACGGTCGACGATGCGCGCCAGGGCCTGGCTCTGCTGGCGCGACTTGCGGTTCATGGCATCGAAACTGCCGCCCAGGCCCGCCACCGCATGGCGGATCAGGTCGCGGGCGCGTTCGACTTCGCCGCGCGAGCCGTCCACTTCGTTGACCACGAACGAGCGCAGTTCGGTCAGCAGCTGGTCCTGCTCGCGCAGGATCCGGGCGTGCTCGGGTGACCGTTGGGTCTGGGCCCGGGCGGACCACCAGGCAAAGCCCAGCCAGCTCAACGTCATCGTGGTCAGGATCGCCCAACGCAGGGCGACCGGCCACTCGAAGCCGATGGCAAAAGGAAGAAGCAGGGTCAGGACCAGGGGGGCGGCCAGACGGATGAAGATGCGTGAGTACATGGACGTTCTCGGGAAGTGCACGGTTGATGTATCGGCCGTACCCCCGTTTGCTTTAGTGCTGCACTGCACATTGGATCGAAAATGCGCCCCCCCCGCGTAACGCCTCGCCATGCGCGGCCCGGGCGGGTCGGGTGCCCCTGTCAGCCCCGCATGGCCTGGCGCTCCCGATGCCCGCGCCGGTTCAGCGCAACTGGCGGTCCACGGCCTCGATCATCGCCTTGCGCGAGAGCAGGAAGTCCCAGTACTGGCCGCCGGTCTGGCGCCACAGCACCGCCGAACGCACCGCGGCCAGCAGCAGGGCGCGGATTTCGGCCACCACCCCGGCCTGGCCAAGGTAGTGCGGGTTGCCCTGCACCATCACGCGCGGCTTGAGGTTGCTGATGGTGTCGGCGTACAGGCCGCCCAGGGCCGCCAGCACGTCCGGGTGGGCGCTGTCGCCCAGGTCGGTGGCCTGCTGCCGGGCGCGTTCGATGCCCTGGCTGACCTTTTCCACCACGGCGTGTTCGCGTACAAAGCGGCGTTCCAGCTGCAGCACGGCCAGGGCCAGCCGCGGCAGGGTCTCGTCCTGGCCCTGGTTGCGGAAGTAGTTGTGCAGCAGACGCAGCCCCGGTGCCACATTGGCCGGGCTGCCGTAAATGGCCTGGGGGGTCTCGGCGTCGATGCGGAACACGCTATCGACCGCGGTGCGCACCACGGCCGCTTCGGAGTGGCCGGTTTCGGCGATGCGGCGCACCTGCTGCAGGGCCTGGGCAATACCGGCCAGAGCAAGAACGCGGTCGTCGACGGAAAAACTCATGCAGCAGATACCTCAAAGGGGGAAGGAACGGTCCGCAGCCGCTGTTCCAGCGGCGCATCGGTGGCGGCGATCACCGCGCCACCCAGGCAGACCTCATCGTCATACAACACCAACGATTGACCGGGGGTGACGGCGCGCTGCGGGCGGGCGAAGACCACCTCCAGGCTGCCATCATCGCGCACGTTGACCGTGCAAGGCTCGTCCGGCTGGCGGTAGCGGGTCTGCGCGGTGCAGGTGAAGCGGCGCGCGGGCGGGGCGCCGGCAATCCAGTGGGCCGTCTCCGAATGCAGCCGGGTGGACAACAGCCACGGGCTGTCGCGGTCCTGGTCCACATACAGCACGTTGCTGGCCACGTCCTTGCCCACCACATACCAGGGCGCGGCAGGGCGTCCACGCACGCCGCCGATGTTCAGGCCTTCGCGCTGGCCCAGGGTGAAATAGAACACGCCGGGGTGCTCGGCGATCAACGCCCCGTCCGGGTCACGGATCTCACCGGTCCTGGCCGGCAGGTAGCGGCCCAGGAACTCGCGGAAATCGCGTTCGCCGATGAAACAGATGCCGGTGGAATCTTTCTTGGCGTGGGTTGGCAGCGCCGCATCGCGGGCAATCCGGCGCAGGTCGTTCTTCTGCAGGTCGCCAATGGGGAACAGGGTCGCCGCCAGCTGGGCCTGGCCCAACTGGTGCAGGAAGTAACTCTGGTCCTTGCTGCGGTCGGCGCCACGCAGCAGCGCCCAGCGCCCGCCCACCTGGGCCACGCGGGCGTAGTGGCCGGTGGCGATACGCTCGGCGCCCAGCTCGCGGGCCGCGTCCAGGAAATGCTTGAACTTCACCTCGCGGTTGCACAGCACGTCCGGGTTGGGGGTGCGCCCGGCGGCGTATTCGGCCAGGAAGTGTGCGAACACGCCCTGCCAGTATTCGTTGGAGAAATCGCGGAAGTGGAACGGAATGCCCAGCAGGCCACATACCGCCACCGCGTCGCGGCGGTCGTCCTCGGCGCGGCAGTCGCCGCTGCCGTCGTCGGCCCAGTTCTGCATGAACAGCCCGGCCACCGGCTCGCCCTGCTGGACCAGCCGCCACGCCGCCACCGAGGAATCCACGCCGCCGGACACCCCGACCATGATCCGAGGGGTACTCATACCGTCTCCTTCACGATCGACAGCGGGTGGCGCTTGCCGCCAAGGTAGTCGGCCACCACCTCCCAGACCAGCGGGCTGCGCAGCCGCGAAGCGGCAGCCTGCAGTTCGGCCGGACTCAGCCACACGGCGCGCAGGATGCCGGCGTCGAGCGGGCGGTCCGGCACGTGGTGCAGGGCGTCGGCGGCAAAGGCGAAGCGCAGGAACGCCGTGCCGTCCGGAGCCGTCCACTGGTAGACCCCGATGAAGGCGCTCAAGCGCACCTGCCAGCCGGTTTCCTCCAGCGTTTCGCGCACGGCTGCCGCGGCCAGGCTTTCGCCTGGCTCCAGGTGCCCGGCCGGCTGGTTGAGCACGTCGCGGCCATCGATGCGCTCTTCCACCACCAACAGGCGCCCGTCACGCACCACCACGGTGGCAACGGTGACATGGGGCGCCCAGCGCGGGTCCTGCACGGCGTTCACTTCAGTACTCGTCCGTTTCGGTGAGTTCGTTTTCCATCGCATCGGCGGTGCGCATGGCCGCGTCGATGGCATCGCTCAGCGCGGCCGAGCTGGCATTGGCGTCCACCTTGACCACGAACATCGCCAGCTGATCCTGCTTCACCCACGCGCCCAGCTTGGCGTCCTGGGAATCTTCCAGCAGGCGGTTGGCCACGGCGGCGGGGAACTGCTTGCCGGGGGAGTTGTAGCCGGGCGACCAGATCTCGCGGATCTTGTGGCTGCCGAACTCTTCCACCGACGAGCGCACGAAGACCAGCTGGGTGCGATCCTCGCCAACGTCGAAGACCAGCTTGTAGTCGCCGTCTTCGTCGATCTCGAAGGGGTAGTCCAGCTGCTTGAGCACACGGCCGACGGCCTTGTCGGGTTCGGCTGCGTGGGCGCCGAACATCGTGGCGGTCAGCAACAGCGCGGTGACGATCCTTTTCATGAAATCCCTGTGAAAGTGTGGGTGGGGTGGGAGGGTGGAGCATGCAGATTGTGAAGGTCGACAGGGATAACGTCCAATCCCGCTATAATGGTCGGATGCCCCGCGAGCCCTCCCAAGAACCCCACCACGATCACGGCGTCATGCTGGAACCGGCCCGGCCGGAGGTGGCGCCGCCGCCGTTCTACCAGGTGATGCTGCTCAATGACGACTACACCCCGATGGATTTCGTGGTGACCGTCCTGCAGAGCTTCTTCGCCATGGACCTGGACAAGGCCACCCAGGTGATGCTCCACGTCCACACCCGCGGTCGCGGTGTGTGCGGGGTGTTCACCCGTGAGGTCGCCGAGTCCAAGGTCGCCCAGGTCAACGAATTCTCGCGCATGAACCAGCACCCGCTGTTGTGCACGATGGAAAAGACCAGCGCCTAGGCGCCCAGCTGGCGCAGCGCCATGCCCGCCACCGCCAGGTCGATGTCGGCCGGGTCGCCATCCCCCAGGAACCACACCGCCGACAGGCCTGCGCTGGCCGCAATCCAGCGCAGCAGCCGCGTGCGCTCCAGTCCGGCCAGCGCGCCCACCTGGTCCAGCCGGTGGGCGAAGATGGCCGGGCGGGTGGCCACATGGATGCCCGGGCCGCACAGGTCCGGGTTGCAGAACAGGATGGTGTAATCGAAGGCGCGGTCGCCGAACAGCCGTTTGGGGTCGATCGCCAGCCAGCCGCGTGGCCCCGCGTCGAGCACGTTGTCATGGTGCAGGTCGCCATGCAGGGGGCGCTGTTCAACCTGGCCGGCCAGCAGTGCCTGCGCCAGCGATCTGCACTGTTCCAGCAATGGCGACAACCCAACGCGGGGGTGCAGCAGGTCCTTGAACCAGTCCTGCAGCGGCACCAGCCCGTCCGGCACGCTGCCACGGGGGTGGTGCAGCCGCGCGGCGGTGGCGCACAGCACCTGCGTTGCGCGGGCATCCTGGCCGCCTGTGGACATCGCGCGCAGTGACCGGCCGGGGCTGGCCCGCTCGATCAGCACCGCCTCGTGGTCATGGGCCAGCAGCCGCACCGCGCCATCGCCGTCCCACCAGCGCAGCAGGCGGTGGCCGTTGCGCTCTTCGGTCTCCGTGCTCACCTTCAGCATGGCGGCCGTACCGTCGGCCAGGCGGACCGGCCACAGCCGGGCGTGCGCGGTGGTGATGACATCGCCATCACGGACAAGCTGCCATTGGGTGAGCTGGAGTTCGGGCATGATGGAGTCGCTGGATGCGCCTGGGGAATCCGGGGTGGATTGTGGACCGCTAACGCCGTCTGAACGCACCGATCCGCTAGGGTGATGGAAATTGCGCAGCAAGGCCGCATATTGTTCCCACCTGCCGCCGGAGTAGAACATGTTCAGTAAAGACCTCGAACACACCATCGGTCAGTGCTACAAGCGCGCCCGTGAGGCCCGGCATGAGTTCATGACGGTGGAACACCTGCTGCTGGCACTGCTCGACAACCCGTCCGCCCAAGCCGTGCTCAAGGCCTGCGGGGCTGACGCCGAGCGCCTGCGCCAGGAACTGGAGCAGGCCATCGAGGCTTCGGTCTCGCGCCTGGCCGAAGACGATGGCCGCGACACCCAGCCCACGCTGGGCTTCCAGCGCGTCCTGCAGCGGGCCGTGTACCACGTGCAGTCCTCGGGCAAGAAGGAGGTGACCGGCGCCAACGTGCTGGTGGCCATCTTCGGCGAGAAGGACTCCCACGCCGTGTACTACCTCAACCAGCAGGACGTGACCCGGCTGGATATCGTCAATTACCTGTCCCACGGCATCGCCAAGCTGGGTGAAGACGGCGAGGTGCCGCCGGCCGCCGATGGCGAAAGCCGCGCCGAGGGCGGCGAGGGGGAAGGCAAGGGCGATGCCCTGGCCGAGTTCGCCAGCAACCTCAACGAAGCCGCCCGCAATGGCCGGATCGACCCGCTGGTCGGCCGTCGCGATGAAATCGAGCGCACCATCCAGGTGCTGTGCCGCCGCCGCAAGAACAACCCGCTGTACGTGGGCGAGGCCGGCGTGGGCAAGACCGCCATCGCCGAGGGCCTGGCCAAGCGCATCGTGGAAGGCTCGGTACCGGACGTTCTGGCCGATGCGGTGATCTATTCGCTGGACCTGGGCGCCCTGGTGGCCGGCACCAAGTACCGCGGCGATTTCGAGAAGCGCCTGAAGGGCGTGCTCACCGCGCTCAAGAAGATGCCCAATGCGGTGCTGTTCATCGATGAAATCCACACCATCATCGGGGCCGGCTCGGCCTCGGGTGGCACGATGGATGCCTCCAACCTGATCAAGCCGGCACTGGCCTCCGGCGAGCTGCGCTGCATCGGCTCGACCACCTTCCAGGAATACCGCGGCATCTTCGAGAAGGACCGCGCGCTGGCACGGCGCTTCCAGAAGATCGACATCGTCGAGCCGACCGTGGGTGAAACCTACGAAATCCTGCAGGGCCTCAAGCCCCGTTACGAGGCGCACCACGGCGTCACCTACGCCGACGATGCGCTGCAGGCGGCAGTGGACCTGTCGGTCAAGCACATCGGCGACCGCCTGCTGCCGGACAAGGCGATCGATGTGATCGACGAGGCCGGTGCACGCCAGCGCCTGCTGCCCGAGGGCGAGCGCAAGGAGCTGATCGACATCGAAGAGATCGAAACGATCGTGGCCAAGATGGCGCGCATTCCGGCCAAGCAGGTCAGCGCCACCGACAAGGACGTGCTGCAGCATCTGGAGCGCAACCTGAAAATGGTGATCTTCGGCCAGGACCCGGCGATCGAGACGCTGTCGTCGGCGATCAAGCTGGCCCGTTCCGGCCTGGCCAACCCGGAAAAGCCGATCGGCAACTTCCTGTTCGCCGGCCCCACCGGCGTGGGCAAGACCGAGGTGACCAAGCAGCTGGCGCTGCAGCTGGGCATCGAGCTGGTCCGCTTTGACATGAGCGAGTACATGGAGCCGCATTCGATCAGCCGCCTGATCGGTGCGCCCCCGGGCTACGTTGGGTTCGACCAGGGGGGCCTGCTCACCGAGAAGATCGTCAAGACCCCGCACTGCGTGCTGCTGCTGGACGAGGTGGAAAAGGCCCACCCGGACATCTTCAACATCCTGCTGCAGGTCATGGACCGTGGCGTGCTCACCGACACCAACGGGCGCGAGGCCAACTTCAAGAACGTGGTGCTGGTGATGACCACCAATGCCGGCGCGGCGCAGGCCTCACGGCGTTCCATCGGCTTCACCCGCCAGGACCATGCCACCGATGCGATGGAAATCCTGCGCAAGAGCTTCACGCCGGAGTTCCGCAACCGCCTCGATGCGGTGGTGCAGTTCCAGCCGCTGGGCTTCGAGCACATCCTGCGCGTGGTGGACAAGTTCCTGATCGAGCTGGAAATGCTGCTGCAGGAAAAGCACGTCAGCCTGTCGGCCACCCCGACCGCGCGCGACTGGCTGGCCCGCCACGGCTTCGACCCGCTGATGGGTGCCCGCCCGATGGCGCGCGTGATCCAGGACAAGGTCAAGCGCCCGCTGGCCGACGAACTGCTGTTCGGCAAGCTGGTCAATGGCGGACGGGTCAGTATCGACGTCCGCGACGACGAGCTGTTCGTGGAAAGCCAGGCCGAACCGGAGCGGCTGCTCCCGGCCACGGTGGAATAAGCCGGCGGGGTCACGGCCGCTGGCGGTGACCCCTCCACCCGGCACGTCATGGCCGTTGGCCGCCACGCGCCAGCAATGAAGCCCCGCTCGGGGCTTCATTGCTGTCAGCCACCGTCCCCGATCGCCTAGCGGCGCGCCCGCGCCCGCGCGCCAAACTGCTTGGGCGTGATCAGTTCCACCTCGCTGATGGCGCACTTCTGCGATTTCGTGCGCAGGCTGCTCACCCCGCCGCCGCACAGCTGCCCGTCGCGCTCGGGGGTGTCGAAATGCAGGTCTGCGGTCTGTGCGGCGCTGGTGCAGCTGTCCTTGAAGCGCACGATGTAATGCTGGTCGGCATTGCGCAGCAGGATGTCGCGGTCGGCGCCGGCGCGCACGATCTGCTGGTCGGGCGACAGCGTGATGCATGCAGCGCCGCTGGCCACCGGTGCCGGTTCGGCCGCGTGGGTGGCAGTGGCGAAACAGGTGCAGGCCAACAGGCTGAGCAGGGACAGGGTCTTCATGGCAGGGGCCGGGGGATGGCGATCCGGATTGGATCGACAACCAGATTGCCGGGAAGCACGCCACGGCGAATCTGCGGCAAGGCAGCCTTACCGATGTCAGGGTGCACAGGGTCAGGGTGCCGCTTGGCAGGGGGTGGCCGCCTATCTGCACCCACGCAAAAAGGCCAGCTCCTGGCTGGCCTTCTGGCGGGGCTTCTGTTGGGAAGCCGCCCCGAACCGCTTACTTCATGCGGTACGTGATACGACCCTTGGTCAGGTCGTAGGGCGTCATTTCGACCTTGACACGGTCGCCCGTCAGGATGCGGATGTAGTTCTTGCGCATGCGGCCGGAGATGTGGGCGATGATTTCATGCCCATTTTCCAGTCGTACGCGGAAAGTGGTGTTCGGCAGCGTCTCGCTGACGGTGCCTTCGAACTCGATGGAGTCGTCTTTCGACATGTAGTCCTGTGCAGTTCAGTAAACGGCCGAGCTGGCCTTAAGAGCGGGCATTTTACGCGCCTTCGCCCGTTCATGCAAAGTTTGCGTTAAGCGGCCTGATTTACCGGCGATTCACCCGCCGCGCACCCGGCACCTCCGGCCGCTGGCCGGCACTTCAGGATTCCTGGTTTGCCAGCACCGCCGCCGCCATCTCTCCAAACCCCGTCGTCCAGCTCCCCGCCGCAGCATCCATCCGCACCTGCTTGCGCACCAGTGCCAGGAAGCGTTCACGCGGCCAGTGTTCGGCCCCCAGGCTCCGCAGGTGATCGTTTTCCACCTGCGCATCGATCAATGGCCAGCCCCGGTCGCGCAACCGGTGCGCCAATGCGGCCAGCGCCACCTTGGAGCCGCCGCTGGCGGCACTGAACATGCTTTCGCCGAAAAACATCTGGCCGATCGCCACGCCGTAGATGCCGCCCACCAGCTGCTCGCCGTCAAACACTTCCACCGAATGCGCATGGCCGAGGCGGTGCAGGGCCCCATACGCCTCGCGCATCGCATCGGTGATCCAGGTGCCGTCCTGCCCCGGGCGCGGGCTCGCGGCGCAGGCCGCGATCACCGCATCGAAGCAGGTGTCGGCGCGCACCGTCCAGTGGCTCGCGCGCAACGCGCGCCTGAAGCGGGCAGACAGGTGCACGCCCTCCGTGCGGAACACCATGCGCGGGTCAGGCGACCACCACAGCAGCGGCTGGCCCTCGGAGAACCACGGGAACACGCCGGCTGCATAGGCATTGAGCAGGCGCACGGGCGACAGATCGCCGCCGATCGCCAGCAGCCCATCAGGATCGCGCAGCGCGGTTTCGGCCGGTGGGAAGGGCGCGTCGGGCGCGTCGGGCAGCAGCCAAGGGTGTCGGCGGGTCATGTGGGAAGTGTAAGGGCAGGCCGCAACGCGCCGACGATAGACTTGTGTGCTCGCCCCGCCGGTTGCGCCCTCCATGAATCCCCTGATCGACGCCATCCTCTCCCGGCATGAACGCGACGGCCATCGTTTCGATGGCGTTACGGCCATGCTGGACCTGGCCGAGAGCGATCCCGCCGCGTTGGAGGCGTTGCTGCTGGAATCCATGGCGCGTGATTGCGCGCCAGCGACCTTTCTCGACAGGGCTCTGGGCGTGTTGGCCGACGACCGCCTGCCCGGTGTGGCCGATGCCGCCTGGCAGATGTTCAAGGACAACCGCGCCAACCGGCAGGCGCGCCACATTCTCGGGTACGCGCTGTACCAGGCCTGCGATGTGCTGACCGACGACTGGGATGCGTTGCTGGAGGCGACCGGGGAGGCGGTCAGCACGGCAGGGTTCCCTTGGCAGGTCCTGCCCGCGGATGTAGCCGAACGCTGGGCAGGGGCGCTGAGCGCAGCGAACGGGCGTGAGCAGGTGGGGCGGGCGCAAGCCCTGCTCAGGAGCCGCAATGCCGGCGTGCGTGACCGGGCCGTGACCTATCTGCAGCGTGCAACCGGGCAGCCAGCAGACATCTGGAACCATGAAGCCGGGATCGACGCGGTGACCGGGTCGCCGCTGCACGGCGACCACCCGCTGCATCTGCAGTTCGCAGCCGCACAGCGGAAGGCGCAACTGGCCGATGCGGCGGCGTGGCGTCGGCGGGTGTGGCGGTTGCATGCTACTTGGGGCAGTGGCGAGCCTTCTGGTCACGCGCAGATGGGTGGTCATCTGCAGGCGCACTGCGGTTTCTGCCATGCGCCGTTGCAGCGCCTTCTGACGCTGGATGCGCATCGGATCGGTGCCACTGCACGGGGGACACTGACCTTGGGCCTTTGCCTGGACTGTTGCGGATGGAACGGCGCAGGCCCGCTCTACTACCGGCACGACCCCGCAGGACTGCCGAGCGCCCACCCTTCGCAATTGCAGGACGTACCCGTGGAGGATGTGGAGGACACCGGCACGCTGATGGCGGCGGAACTCGGCCTGGTGCACCTTGGTGGTGATCGCTGGCGCGAACAGGACTGGGGCCTGTCAAACCATGACGAGAACCTGTCACGCGTGGGCGGAGCGCCGAGCTGGGTGCAGGGCGCCCAGTATCCGGCGTGCCCCGATTGCGACGCCGCCATGCCGTTCGTGATGCAACTGGACTCCACCCTGCCGGCCGATGACGGTCGCATCGTGCTCTGGGGCAGCGGCGGCATGCTCTACAGCTTCTGGTGCGATGGCTGCGCGGTCAGCGGGCATCTTTGGCAATGCACCTGATGCGGCGCCCATACCCTTCGGTGGGTGCTTGCCACCGAGTACGGATGCAGCCCCGGGCGGAGCCCTACGGAGCTGCCCGGAACGGGCCGTGCTCGGCCAACGTGGCCGCATAACGCGCCACGTCCTGGCGTTCGCTGGCGCACCAGTCGGCCAGCGCCTCGGCGAAATCCGCATCGGCCACCCAGTGCCGGCTGCGCACCACCTGCGGCAGGAACCCGCGCGCCAGCTTGTGTTCGCCTTGCGCGCCCGGCTCGAAGCGGCGCAGCCCTTCGCGCAGGCAGTATTCAATGCCTTGGTAGTAACAGGTTTCAAAGTGCAGGCCGGGCAGGGTGGCGCCGCCCCAATAGCGCCCGTACAGCGTGTCGGCGCCACGCAGGCACAGCGCGCCCGCCACCGGCTGGCCCTGCAGTTCGGCCAGGAAAATCACCAGTTGGCGCGGCATCGACGTGGCGAGGTGACGCAGGAACGGCAGGGTGAGTGCGGGCGCGTTGCCGTAGTCGGCAAAGGTCTGCAGGTAGAACCCGTGCATCGCCAGCAGGTCGTCCTCGCTGGCCTCGTCGCCGTGCACGATCCGATAGGTGACGCCGCTGCGGGCCAGCTTGCTGCGTTCCTGGCGGATGTTCTTGCGGTGCTTGTGGTTCATCGCGGCAAGGAAGCCGGCGAAGTCGCGCCAATCGCCGGGGTTGTGCCACTGGAACTGGATGTCCTGGCGTAGCATCCATTGCGGCCCGAACGCGGCCTCTTCGTCGGCCAGGTGGAAATTGACATGCGCCGACGACCAGCCCATCCGGTCGACCTCGGCCCGCAGGCCTTGCAGCAACGCGGCCCGGCCGGCATCGCTGCGTGCCAGCAGGCGCGGCCCGGTGACCGGCGAGTACGGCACCGCGCCCAGCCATTTGGGAAAGTAGTCGCGCCCGTGCCGCGCGTAGGCGTTGGCCCAGGCGTGGTCGAACACGAACTCGCCGTGCGAGTTGTCCTTCAGGTAGCCCGGCGCGGCCGCCACCAGGGTATCGCCCTCCCACAGGGTGAAGTGGCGCGGCCGCCAGCCCCATTCCGGGCGCAGGCAGCCGTGTTCTTCGAGGCCGGCCAGGAACGCGTGGCTGACAAATGGATTGGTGCCGTCGTGCAGGGCATCCCAGGCCGCGGCGGGGACATCGGACAGGCGGTGCAGAAAGCGGGTATCGGGCATGGGGGAAGGATAGGGCAGAGCGGTTGGCAGCGGGTGCCTGCGTGGGCCGGCGGAAGGCTCTTCGCCCCTATGCGGGGCAAGCAGAAGCGTGCTTTGACTCCTTCCGCGCGCGGCGGTCGGTGGGTCGGGCGCTGGGCGCCCATGCCCTTTCCGGCGAATGTCCTCCGGCGTCGGCCTGCGGCCGCCCCCTCCTCCTTTATTTCGCCTCCAAGGGCATGGGCGCCCAGCGCCCGACCCACCGACCAACGCCAACGCCTGGCTTGCGCCTACCGGCTGCAACGTGGGCCCTACGCTCGCGACAGGCCCGAGCGAAGACACAGCCCGCTCACCCGCGTAGCGTCGTGCTCACTCTGCGAAGGCCCTTGCAACAAGACGCTCCCCTCAGATGGGAGAAGAGTCTTAAAAAAAAGCCGGCGCAAAGCGCCGGCCTTTCCTCTATGGCGCGGCGCGGCCGTGCCTCAGCCCAGCGCGCCCTTCGCATCCAGGTAGCGCTCGGCATCCAGTGCGGCCATGCAGCCGAAGCCGGCCGAGGTGATCGCCTGGCGGTAGTGCTGGTCGGCCACGTCACCGGCGGCGAACACGCCCTCGACCGACGTCTGGGTGGCGTTGCCGCCCAGGCCCGAGCGGATGTCCAGGTAACCGTTGTTCATGGTCAGCTGGCCGTCGAACAGGCTGGTGTTGGGGTGGTGGCCGATGGCCACGAAGAAGCCGTGGGCGTCGATATCGCGGGTGCTGCCGTCCAGGGTGGACTTCACCCGCACGCCGGTGACGCCCGCCTCGTTGCCCAGCACTTCGTCCACCTGGTGGTGCCACACGGTCTCGATCTTGCCGGCGGCCACCTTGGCAAACAGCTTGTCCTGCATGATCTTTTCCGCCTTGAGGGTGTCGCGGCGGTGGACCAGATACACCTTGCGGGCGATGTTGGACAGGTACAGGGCCTCTTCCACGGCGGTGTTGCCGCCGCCGACCACCACCACATCCTGGTCCCGGTAGAAGAAGCCGTCGCAGGTGGCGCAGGCGGAGACGCCGCGGCCCTTGAAGGCCTCTTCGCTGGGAATGCCCAGGTACTTGGCGGTCGCGCCGGTGGCGATGATCAGGGCGTCGCAGGTGTATTCGGCGCTGTCGCCGATCAACTTGAACGGGCGCTGGGCCAGGTCGGCGGTGTGGATATGGTCGAAGATCACCTCGGTCTCGAAGCGTTCGGCATGGGCCTGCATGCGCGCCATCAGGTCCGGGCCCATCAGGCCGTGCGCGTCGCCGGGCCAGTTGTCCACTTCGGTGGTGGTCATCAGCTGGCCGCCCTGCTGCAGCCCGGTGATCACCACCGGCTTGAGGTTGGCGCGGGCGGCATAGACGGCGGCGGTCCAGCCGGCCGGGCCGGAGCCAAGGATGACGAGCTTCTGGTGGCGGGAGGGCAGGGAATGGCTCATGTAGACTCGCGTAAAGGTGATGGGGCGGGGCGCTGGCGGTGATTGCCTGGCGTCCAAGTCAGGTCATAGAGTGGCGGCAGGGGCGGGGCGATTCAAGGCGGCAGGTGGAACGGCGCAACCCGCAGGGGGCGCGATCCGGCGCCGCGCCGGTGATTTGACGGTGGCAACTGAATTGTCCCGCCACCGGCACTGAAAAGCGCGGCCCAGTCGTTTATTATCAAGCACTAACAGTGCATTCCCAAGGTGTGGTCTAAGGTGGCGAAGCAGCTCCCGGAACGATCCAAGTCTCCCGACAGCAAACCGTCGCGCAAGGCCGCGCCCGCGCCGGCGCCGGCCGACAACCCGCGTCGCCAACGGCTGTGGCGCGACCTGGGCCTGATCGCCATCGCCCCGGCGCTGCTCTACCTGGTGGCAAGCCTGTTCACCTATTCGGCCGCCGACCCCGGCTGGTCGCATACCGGCAGCGTGGTGGCGCCGGTGCACAACATGGGCGGCCGGGTCGGCGCCTGGATCGCCGACGTGCTGCTGCAGCTGTTTGGCTATATCGCCTTCGTGCTGCCCATCGTGCTGGGCGCGCTGGCCTGGATTGCCATGTTCGGGCTCAAGCGCGAGAGCAAGGGCGAGCATGACCTGGACCCGGCGCTGCGCCTGGTCGGGCTGGTCGGCTTCCTGATTGCCGGCACCGGCTTCCTGCACGTACGCCTGTTCACCGGTGATGTGGCCCACGCAGGCGGCATTCTGGGCAGGCTGGTCGGCAATTCGCTCAGTGCCGGGTTCGGCGCGCTTGGCGCCAACCTGTTCGTGCTGGTGCTGCTGCTGGCCTCGATCACCCTGGCCACGGGTATTTCCTGGTTTGTGGTGATGGAGAAGATCGGCCGCTGGGTGCTGGCGCTGGCGCCCTTGCTCAACAAGAAGAAGGAACAGGCCGCCGAGTGGCAACAGACCCGGGTACTGCGCGAAGAGCGCCAGGAAGTGCGCAAGGTCGATGCCGAAGTGCGCGCCAAACGCGAGCCGGTCAAGATCGAGCCGCGCCCCGAGCCGGTGCTGGAAAAAAGCGACCGGGCCAAGCGCGAGACCCAGATTCCGATGTTCCGGGGCGTCAACGGCGACGGCTCGGACGTGCCGCCGCTGGCGTTGCTGGATGATCCCAAGCCCCAGCCCAAGGGGTATGACGAGGACACCCTGGAAACGCTGTCGCGGCAGATCGAGTTCAAGCTGAAGGACTTCCGCATCGACGCGCAGGTGGTGGGCGCCTACCCGGGCCCGGTGATCACCCGTTTCGAAATCGAGCCGGCGCCGGGCATCAAGGTCAGCCAGATCAGCTCGCTGGACAAGGACATCGCGCGCGGCTTGTCGGTCAAGTCGGTGCGCGTGGTCGATGTGATCCCGGGCAAGTCGGTGGTGGGTCTTGAGATTCCCAACGTCACCCGCGAAATGATCTACCTGTCCGAACTGCTGCGCTCCAAGGAGTACGACAAGTCGGCCAGCGTGCTGACCCTGGCGCTGGGCAAGGACATCGCCGGCCGCCCGACCGTGGCCGACCTGGCGCGCATGCCCCACCTGCTGGTGGCCGGCACCACCGGCTCGGGCAAGTCGGTGGCGGTCAATGCGATGGTGCTCAGTCTGCTGTACAAGGCCTCGCCGAAAGACCTGCGGATGCTGATGATCGACCCGAAGATGCTCGAACTGAGCGTCTACCAGGGCATTCCGCACCTGTTGGCACCGGTGGTGACCGACATGAAGGAAGCCGCCAACGGCCTGCGCTGGTGCGTGGCTGAAATGGAGCGGCGCTACAAGCTGATGAGCGCGGTGGGTGTGCGCAACCTGGCCGGCTTCAACAAGAAGGTCAAGGACGCCGAAGACGCCGGGCAGCCGATGATGGACCCGCTGTTCAAGCCCAATCCGGAACTGGGCGAGGCGCCGCGCCCGCTGGAGACGCTGCCGTTCATCGTCATCTTCATCGACGAATTTGCCGACATGATGATGATCGTCGGCAAGAAGGTCGAAGAGTTGATCGCGCGGCTGGCGCAGAAGGCACGTGCGGCGGGCATCCACCTGATCCTGGCGACCCAGCGCCCGTCGGTGGATGTGATCACCGGCCTGATCAAGGCCAACATCCCCACCCGTATCGGCTTCCAGGTCAGTTCCAAAATCGATTCGCGCACCATCCTGGACCAGTCCGGTGCCGAAACCCTGCTGGGCCACGGCGACATGCTGTACCTGCCGCCAGGTACCGCCTTGCCCGATCGCGTGCACGGTGCATTCGTCTCCGACGAGGAAGTGCACCGCGTGGTGGAGCATCTCAAGGCCAGTGGCCCCACCGATTACATCACCGGCGTGCTGGACGAAGTGCAGATGATGGGCGATGGCGTGGTGGTGGGGGCCGGCGGCCTGCCCGAAGCCAGCAGCGGCGGCGGCGATGAGTCCGACCCGCTGTACGACGAGGCGCTGCGTATCGTGACCGAAACCCGTCGCGCGTCGATTTCCGGCGTGCAGCGCCGGCTCAAAATCGGCTACAACCGCGCCGCGCGCCTCATCGAGGCGATGGAAATGGCCGGCGTCGTCAGCCCGCCCGAGCACAACGGTGACCGCAGCGTCCTGGCGCCGCCGCCGCCCAAGTAGCACCGGCCAGCCCAGCCCCCAGGTAGAGCCGAGCCACGCTCGGCTGACCAGTCCAGCCCCCCCCGGTAGAGCCGAGCCACGCTCGGCTGACCAGCCCAGCCCCCCAGGTAGAGCCGAGCCATGCTCGGCTGACCGGTACAAGGAATCCGCAATGAAGCCGATGATCTGGATGCTGTGGGGCGGCCTGCTGTTCGCGCCGCAAGGGGCACGGGCCGACGCGCCATCCCCGGCGCTGGTGCCACCCGCACCCGCCGCACCTGCGCCATCCAGCGAGGCCCAGGCCAGCAACAATTTCAGCTTCGTGCGCTACCGCGCCGACTACCGGGTGCGCCCCGACGCCGGCAACGTACAGACCGAAGAGTACGAAATCCTGCTCAAGACCAAATCGGCGGTCGAGCAGTTCAGCCAGGTGCGGTTGAGCTACAGCGAAAAAATGGAAACCCTGGAGGTGCTGGCCGCCTACACGCTCACCGCCGACGGACAGCGCCGCGACGTGCCGGCTGACCGCATCTATACCCAGGAAAGCTATTCCAGCGCGGCCGCGGCGATGTATGCCGACCGCAAGGTGCGGGTAGTGGTGTTTCCCAACCTGGCACCGGGTACGCGCGTGGTCTACCAGACCCGGCGCAGCCAGAACACGCCGTATTTCCCGGGCTACTTCGGGCTGTGGGAAACCTTCAGCGTGTTCACCCAGTACGACGATGCCCGGGTGACCCTGACCGCGCCGGCCAGCTTGCCGATGTACGTGCAGCAGCGCGGGGTACAGGGCAGCGACACGCCAACCGTGCGGAATGGCCAGGCCACGTGGTCCTGGCAGTACCACCGCAGCGAGCCGATGCAGGCGCAGAACTGGTCGGCCGCGGCCTGGGAGTTCAGCCCCACCATCATGGCCAGCACCTACCGCGACTGGGCGCAGGTGGCCAGCGCGTATCAGCGCAAGGGCGGCGAGGCCGCCAAGGTCACGCCGGGTATCCAGGCGCTGGCCGACCAGCTCACCGTGGGCATCACCGACCGCCGCGAACAGGCCGCCGCGTTGTACCGATGGGTATCGCAGAACATCCGCTACGTGGCGGTGTACCTGGGCAACGGTGGGCTGGAGCCGAACCCGGCGCAGAGCATCCTGGACAACCACTATGGCGACTGCAAGGACCACGTGGTGATCCTGGAGGCGCTGTTGGCGGCGCGTGGCATCCAGAGCACGCCGGTGCTGATTGGCGCCGGTGGCGGACCGAGCCTGCCGGCGATTCCGCTGCTGGGGCGCTTCAACCACGCCATCACCTTTGTTCCCGAGTTCGACCTGTACCTGGATTCGACCAGTGCCTATGCGCGCTTTGGCCAGTTGCCCGACGGCGACCTGGGTGCGCCCGTGCTGCTGACCCGGCAGGCCAGGTTGGCGCGCACGCCGGAGAACGATGCCTCGCGCAATGGCAACGGGCTGGAGGTGAGCTTCCGCTTCGACGCGGCAGGCAACCTCAGCGGCCAGACGGTGCAGCAGCCCAGCGGGATCAGCGAGATCGGCATGCGCGGTTCGTTCGCACGGCTCAACGCGCAGAATCGCGCGCGGGTGGAGGAGTCGATCATGGCCTCGTCCGGATTTGATGGCAGTGGCGCGCTGACCCTGTTGGGTGATCCGCAGGACCTGACCCGGCCGTTCAACTACCGCTACGACTTCCATGCCAGCGATTACGTCGATTTCAGCGTGGTGGGCGGCATGACGGTGCCGGATGCGCCCGGTGGCGAATCGTTCCGCGACATCTACGCCACCACCTCCGCGCCGGACAACGCCACCCCGTTCTACTGCACCGAAAGCCTGCGCGAGGAGACCTACCGACTGCAGTTTCCGGCCGGGGTGCCGATCGTGGCGATCCCGCGCAGCCAGCAGTTCCGCAACGCCGCTGGCGAGTATCAATTGGAGTGGCGCCGCGACGGGCAGACCATCATCGCCGCGCACCGCCTGCGCCAGTGGGCAGTGCGCGGTCCGCAGGCGTTGTGCCAGGCACAGGACTACGCCGCCTTCCGTGAGCTGTATCAGCAGGTGCGGCGGGGCTTCCGTGGCCAGGTGGTGTATGGCGATCTGAACGCGGTGCAAGCCAGCCCGTAAGCCGCTGCGGCGTGGTTTCACGGTGAGGGGCGGCGGCGCATACTATGCCTGATCGCCCATTCAGGATTGGATGGGCACACTGCCATCCATCCTTCCCATCTGCTCTGGATACCGCCCATGCATACCCCTTTCCGCCGCTACCTGGTTGCCGCCACCCTGGTCATGGCCAGCGTTGGGTCGGCCTCTGCCTGGGCGGGCGCCCGCGATGAACTCAACCGTTTCACCCAGGGCTTGAAGGGCCTGGATGGGCAGTTCAGCCAGCAGGTGTTCGACAGCAAGGGCAAGGTCAAGGAAAGCACCAGTGGCCGCGTTGCCCTGTCGGCGCCGCGACTGTTCCGTTGGGAATACATCAAACCGCACGAACAGCTGATCGTGGCCGATGGCAAGAAGGTGTGGGTGTACGAGCCGGACCTGGAACAGGCCACGGTGCGCCCGCAGGGGGCCCAGGAGCAGAACAGCCCGCTGACCGCGCTAATCAATCCGGCACTGCTGGACAGGCAGTATGACGTCAGCGAAGAGGCTGCCGCGCGCGATGGCCTGCAGTGGCTGGCGCTGAGTCCCAAGCGCGAGACCGACACCGCCTTCCAGTACGCCGCGCTGGGTTTCAATGCGCAGGGCCTGGCCCGGATGGAAGTGGTGGATGCGGTCGGCCAGCGCACGGTGATCAATTTCAGTGGCTGGAAGCGCAACCCGGGCTTTGCCGCGGGTACCTTCAGCTTTGCCCCGCCGAAGGGCACCGACGTCATCGGCGAGTAAACGCGCCCCGCGCAGCGCCAGGCCATGCCATGCCTGGCTGGCGCCTTCCCGGGAGCGCCGGCCCACCGCAGAGCAGCCCGGCATGGCCGGGCGGTGCCGCTGTCTGGTCGGACGTGGGTTCACGCACGCTCACGATAGAATACGCACGTGGCCAGAAACCGAACGACATTCAATGCGCCCGATCTGCTGACCGTGGATCGGGACAACATGCGTCCGCTCGCCGAGCGGATGCGCCCCCAGACCCTGGACGAGATGGTCGGGCAGAAGCGCCTGCTCGCACCGGGCAGCGCACTGCGCCGCGCGGTCGAATCCGGCCATGTGCACTCGATGATCCTGTGGGGGCCGCCGGGCTGCGGCAAGACCACGTTGGCACTGCTGCTGGCCCACTACGCCGATGCCGAATTCCGCGCCATTTCCGCGGTGCTGTCCGGCCTGCCCGACGTGCGCCAGGTGCTGGCCGAAGCTGCCCAGCGTTTTGCCGAGGGGCGCCGCACGGTGCTGTTCGTCGATGAGGTGCATCGCTTCAACAAGGCCCAGCAGGATGCCTTCCTGCCGCACATCGAGCGCGGCACCATCGTGTTTGTCGGCGCCACCACCGAAAATCCCTCGTTTGAGCTGAACTCGGCGCTGCTGTCGCGCTGCCGCGTGCACGTGTTGGAGCCGGTGTCGCCAGCCGACATCGTCGAGGCGCTGGAGCGCGCGCTGCAGGACAGTGCGCGCGGCCTGGCCGGCGAAGCACTGGAGGTTGCGCCGGCGTCGCTGCTGGAGATCGCCACGGCCGCCGATGGCGACGTGCGCCGCGCGCTGACCCTGCTGGAGATTGCCGCCGAGCTGGCCGGCGGCGATGGCGGCCGGATCAGCCCGGAGATGCTGGTGCAGGTGCTGGCCGACCGCACCCGTCGCTTCGACAAGGGTGGCGAGCAGTTCTACGACCAGATCTCGGCGTTGCATAAATCGGTGCGCAGCTCCAACCCCGACGCGGCGTTGTACTGGCTGACACGCATGCTCGATGGCGGCTGCGATCCGTCCTACCTGGCGCGGCGGCTGACCCGCATGGCCATCGAGGATATCGGCCTGGCCGACCCGCGCGCGCAGTCGATGGCGCTGGAAGCGTGGGACATCTACGAGCGGCTGGGCAGCCCGGAAGGCGAACTGGCCTTCGCCCAGCTGGTGCTGTACCTGGCCAGCACCGCCAAATCCAATGCCGGCTATGCCGCCTACAACCAGGCCAAGGCCGACGTCCGCGAGAGCGGCACCGAAGCAGTGCCGCTGCACCTGCGCAACGCGCCCACCAAGCTGATGAAGACCCTCGGCTATGGCGCGCAGTACCAGTACGACCACGACGTGGAGGGCGGCATCGCATTGGACCAGACCGGCTTCCCCGATGCGATGGGCGAGCGGGTGTATTACCAGCCGGTGGCGCGCGGGCTGGAGATCAAACTCAAAGAGAAGCTGGATCGCCTGCGCGCGGCACGCGAACAGGCACGGGCGGAAAAGGGCGGCCAATGATGGACGGCTTCGGCGTGTGGTGGCAGCAGTTGGGCCTGGTGATGGCCGGCGGCGCGCTCGGTGCGGCGCTGCGCTTCATGGTGGGCGATGCGATGCTGCGCCAGTTCGGCAACGGGTTTCCGTGGGGCACGCTCACGGTCAACCTGGTGGGCGCGTTCGCTGCTGGGGTGGTGATGGTCTGGCTGCAGAGCCGTGGCAATGCCGCGCTGTACTGGCGCGCCTTTCTGATCGTGGGAATCATCGGCGGCCTGACCACGTTCTCCTCGATGATGCTGGAGACGCTGGTCATGGCCCGCACTGACCGCGGGCTGATGATGCCGCTGTACCTGGGCGTGAGCCTGGTGGGCGGGATGGCGCTGGTGTGGTTGGGCGCGCGGGTGGCCGAAGGCTGGCGTTGAGCGCCACCCGGCGCCGGTTGCGGTGGGGTGGCCGCAATGGAATGCAGAAAAACCGCTGAAAATGCTGGATTAAAGTGATGTCTCACGATATGGTGCGCGCCCCCGTTTGCATCTTCGTCCGTCATGCGCGATGAACAAGACCCCGGCACCCTGGAGCTGACGCTGCCGCGCAAGCGCGGCCGTCCGCCCACGTTCGGCTACGCGATGACCGACGCGCAGCGTGCGGCGCGTTACCGCGCGCGGCGCGCAGGGCAGGCCGACCATGCCGATGTGCGCAGCTGCAGCGACATGGTGCTGCTGGACAAGATCCGCGCGGCGATCAGCAGCAAGGACCCGGAACTGACCGGTTTCCTGGTGCACGTGCTGTGGCAGCGCTACCCGCTGCAGCTCAAGTAGGGCGTCGGTCGACCAGGGCGCCGGCCTGCGCGTACAGATGGTCCAGCAGGCGGTCGGCGTCGTGCCAGTCGGCCGCGTCGTGCAGCGTCAGCTCGTGAAGGTCAGCGGCGGTGTCGGCCAGTGCCGCGCGCCCGAGCACCCGCAGCACCCCGTCCAGGCGATGCGCATGGTGGCGCAGCGCGTCGGCCTGGCGGTGCCGGCGCGCGTCCTGCAGCGCCAGCAGCTCCTCCTGCACTGCCTGCAGGCACGGCGCCCACAGCGGGTCGGTGGAGGCCAGCGGTGCCGTCTGGTCCGGTGGTTGGATGCGGTCTGCCCCCAGCACCGCCAGCAACTGCGCCGTGTCCAGCGGTTTGTACAGCACCGCGTCCATGCCGCTGGCACGGCAGCGCTGCACATGCGCTGCCGAACTGGCACCGGATAACGCCACCAGCAGCGCCGGGGATCGGTGGTGTGCCTGTTCCTGCCTGCGCAGTGCGGCCGCCAGCTGGTAGCCGCTCATGTCCGGCAGGTCGCAGTCGATCAGTACCACGGCGCTGGAGGCGTCCTGCTGTGCCTGCAATGCGCCGTCGCCGTCGGTGCAGGTCTGCACCACCGCGCCCAGCGCGCCGAGCTGGCGTGCCACGATCGCCCGGTTGAGGGCATGGTCTTCGACCAGCAGCACGCTGCGCCCTGCCAAGGGCGTCGCAGGATCGGGTGCCGCAGGGGGCAGGGTCGATGTCGGCAGGTGGATCTCGAAACGACTGCCCTGGCCGGGCGCGCTGTGCAGGCGGATGCGGCCGTGCAGCGCGGCAACCAGGTCGCGGCAGATCGACAGGCCCAGCCCGGCACCCTGGTTGTCGCGCGCGTGGACCTGCGCGAACGGCTGGAACACCCCGGCCTGGTGTTCGGCCGGAATGCCGATACCGGTATCGCTGACGATCAACTGCAGGTCCGCACCCTCGGCATGCGGCCGAACCGACACGGCCACCTCGATCCCCCCCTGGGGAGTGAACTTCAGCGCATTGCCCAGCAGGTTGCTCAGGATCTGGCGCAGCGCGGCGGGGTCGACCCATAGCAGGGGCAGTGGGGCGGGTGTTACCTGAAGGCCAAGCCGCAGGCCCTTGGCCTCTGCGCTGGGTCGCAGCGCGGCGATGCAGTCGCTGGCCAGTTGCTGCACATCGTGCCAGCCCGGATTCGGCCGGAACTGTCCGGCGGCCATGCGGGAATAGTCCAGTGCATGGCCCAGCAGCTGGCGCAGGCCCGTGCCGGCCGCGCGGGCCGCGTTGACCAGCTGCCGTTGGCCGGCGTCCAGCCCCGATTGGCTGAGCAGGTCCACCGACGCCACAAGGGCCTGCGCGGCGTTGCGCACTTCATGGCTCATCACGCCGATGAAGCGCGACTGGCGTCGCGCGCTGCGCTGCGCCGACTGGTGTGCGCGGATCAGCCAGAAGGTGGCGGCCAGCAGCAGCGACAGCATCGCGCCGAGCGCCATGACCTGCCAGCGGAAGTGGTGCACCAGCACCGCCAGGGGCGGCATGCTGAAGTAGGTGTGCCGGGCCAGTTGCTGCAGCACCTGGGCGTGCTGTTGCGGGGTGATGGCCTGCATTGCGGCGTCGATCTCCTCGATCATGCCGTCATCGGTGCCGCGCGCCACCAGGTGGACCGTCGAAGGCAGATCCTCCGGGGCGCGACGCAGCAGCAGGCTGTCGGCAAACTCCCTGCGCACCAGCGGGCGCATCAGAACGTCCAGGCCCAGCGCGGCATCGGTCACTCCGGTTTCCACGGCCGACAACGCATCGGGCAGGTCGGCCACGGCGATCACCTGCAGCTGCGGGTAATGGGTGGCCAGCCAGGCGCTGTAGTGGCTGCCGCGGACCACCGCGATCCGGTGCGATGCGCCGTCATCAAGCACGACCTGGGCCACGCGCGCGTGGCGGCTGGCCAGCAGCGCCTCGCCGCGGTAGTAGGCCGGCGAGGCGGCCAGCGCGCACGGCGGGTGGTCGGGCAGGCCCACCATCACCATCAGATCGGCGCGGTCTTCGCACAGCGCCCGCATGGCTGCCTGGCTGGAGGGTTCGATGTGCTCGTCGAACTGCAGGCCGGTGCGTGCGCTGACCAGTCGCGCATACCCATGCGCCAGGCTGGCCTGTCGCGCCGGCATCGCCTCGTGCGAAAGCACGCGGTACTGGCCCGGGTCCAGCGCCACCCGCACGGTGCGCGACGGCGGCGCCGCCACCGCTGCGGACGGGCTGGCCGCCAGCAGTGCCGTTGCCAGTAGACCGTGCCACGGCCGGGTCATAGGGCGGCCAACTGATGGCGGAGCGTGTACAGGTCGCGATCGGTGCGCAGCCCCAGTTTGCGGAACGCGGCATGCTTCTGGGTGCTGATCGTCTTGATGCTGCGGTGGCGATGCAGGGCGATTTCGCTCACGGTCAATCCAGACAGGCACAGCTGCAATACATCGCGCTCACTGCGCGACAGCTTCACTTCGGCCAGGCCCTCGCCGAACTCGGCCGGGAGCCGGCATTGGCCGTCGGCGACCTGGGCAACGGCGTCGGCCAGTGCATCCAGCCGTTCGGTCTTGGTGACCATGCCGGCGGCGCCGGCGCCAAGCACCTCCGCCAGCAGCACGCGGCTGGAGTGCGCCGTGAACAGCAAGGGGCGCACGGCGGGGAACCGGCGTTGCAGCAGGAGAAGCAGGTCCTGGCCGGAGCGATCATTGCTGTCCAGGGTGTAGTCGATGACCGCCACGTCCACGTGCTGCCGGTCCAGGGTGGCCACCAGCTCATCACTGCGTGCATGGCAGCCGACCACGTCGAAGCGTGGGTCGGACGAGAGGTGGACGAAGCTGCCGTGCCGGACAACATCGTGGTCGTCGAGCAGGGCGATCTTCAGGGTGCAGGGGAGGGCCTGTCCGCTCATGGGATCTGTATGCTGTTGGACAAAGGAAGGCACGCGATCGGAAGTGTTTAGGAATTCTCCCTGCTTGGATGTGCGGCAATGCCGCTTCCATGCGATTTTGCGACGATTCCTATGTTCTCTACGCGAGCGCCGTCACTATCCGGAGACATGCATAACGCCGGGCGGCGTGGGGGTGCGTCCTGGCCGCGCAGACTCAGCGCTGCTCGCGGTCGAGCAGGCGGGCGAAGCGGGCGGCCAGCTCGCCCACCAACGGGTCCGCGCCGGGGCGGTGCAGCAGCGCGATTTCCATGCTCTCCATCGGCGGCAGCCCATGCCGCCGATGCAGGACCCGATGGTCGCGATGGGTGGCGCGGGCCGGCAGCAGGCTGATGCCCATGCCATCGGCCACCGCCCCCTGGATGCCGCTGAGACTGGAGCTGGTGAAGCTGATCCGCCAGCGCCGCCCCATCGCTTCCACGGCAGCGATCAGGTCGTCGCGGTACAGCCCGCGCGGCGGGAAGGTCACCAGCGGGATCGGGTCCAGGTCGATGCAGGGGCTGCGGGCACTGTCCACCCAGCGCATCGGTTCGGGCCAGCGGGCCACGGCCTGGCGGCTGTTGCGGCGCTGCTTGATCAGCACCAGATCCAGTTCGCCGTGGTCGTAGCCATTGGCGAGGTCGCGACTCAGCCCGCTGGTCACTTCCAGTTTCACCTGCCGGTGGCGCCGGTTGAAGCTGCCGAGCAGTCGGGTGGTGCGTGCGTTGACGAAGTCTTCGGGCACGCCCAGGCGCACGGTGATGGCCACGGTCGCGCCGGCCAGTGCCTCCAGCATCTGCTCGTTCAGGGCCAGCATCTGCCGCGCGATCCCCAGCAGCGTCTGGCCGGCATCGGTGGGATGCACATCGCCGTTGCCGCGCACCAGCAGGGGGTGGCCGGCCATGTCTTCCAGGCGACGGATCTTCTGGCTGATCGTGGACTGGGTGGAGTGCAGGTGTGCGGCAGCGGTGGTGAAGCTGCCGCAGTCGGCCACGGTGACGATGGCGCGCAGCAGGTCCAGGTCGAACAGGCTGCGGTTGGGTTTTGCACGGGCGGCCACGGCAGCATCCACATCCAGCAAGGGGCTGGAGTTCTAGCACGCGGTCGGTGGGTCGGCAAACGCGGCGCGCAGGTGCTCAGGCGGCGCTGCGGGCCAGGCTGCGTGCCACCCGCTCGCCCGCATCGCGCAGCTTCTGCTGCAGCGCGGGCGGACCCAGCACTTCAAACTCCAGATCCAGTGCCAGCAACCAGTACACGATCGCGCCGAGCGGGCTGGCGCCACAGCGCAGCAGGCAGCGCTGGGCATCGACCTCTTCCAGCTGGCCGGCCGAGTCCGGTATCTGCCGGCGCATGACCGCCAAGGGCGCGTGCAGGATGACGCGTGCCTGTTCGCTGTACTGGCCCAGCGCCAAGGCGCCGGCCACCCACGCACGCAGGTCGCCGTCGCCCGGGCTGCTGCGCGGGCTGAAGTGCGCCCCGACCACGGGCGCTGCGGTGATTCGATCAATGCGGAAGGTGCGCCAATCCGCGCGCGCGGTACACCACGCCACCAGGTACCAGCGCCGGTCGGTATGCACCACGCCCTGCGGTTCGACGCGACGCTGGCTGGACTGGTTGTTGCGATCGGCGTAATCGAAATGCAGCTGCAGCTGGTCGCGGCAGGCACCGGCCAACACGGCCAGCACCCCGGCATCCACTACCGGACCGGATTGATCCAGTGGCAGGATCGCCGAGCGCAGTGCATCCAGTCGCCTGCGCAGGCGCGGTGGCATCACCTGTTCCAGTTTGACCAGGGCGGTGATCGCGGTCTGCTCGATGCCACTGACCGTACCAGTGACCGCCGTGCGCAGGGCCACGGCGGTGGCCAGTGCTTCGTCATCATCCAGCAGCAGGGGTGGCAGCGCGCGCCCGGCACGGAATGCATAGCCGCCGGCCACGCCGCTGCTGGCCTGGATCGGGTAGCCCAGTTGGCGCAGGCGATCGATGTCACGGCGCAGCGTGCGCGGGTGCACCTGCATGCGCTCGGCCAGCGCGTTGCCGGCCCAGTGCGGCCGTGATTGCAGCAGGGAGAGCAGGCTGAGCAGGCGGGCGGAGGCGGTGAGCATGGCAGGCAGTCTGCACGTTGATCGAGGACAGAAGATGTCCGCAATGGTGGCTAGCCTGTGGGCGTGGTGCAAGGCCGGCCCGGCCGCACCGTTCTTCCCGATGCCCATCCACAAGGAATTCCCATGTCCCTCGTTTTCTATTGGCACCCGATGTCCAGCGCCACCCCGGTGGCCTGTGCGCTGGCAGAACTGGCGGTACCGCACGATCGGGTCCAGATCGATATCCGCAGCGGCGAGCAGCGCACCGCCGAGTACCTGGCGATCAACCCCAACGGAAAGGTGCCGTGTCTGGTCATCGACGGCACGCCGATGTTCGAAGGCCTGGCCATCCTGCAGTGGCTGGGTGCCGAGCACGGTGTGGCCCAGGGGTTGTGGCCGCGGGAGGGCACTGCAGCGCGGGTACAGGCCCTGTCCTGGACTGCCTGGGCCTACGTGACCTATGCCGCGCTGCTGACACGGCTGTGGCTGGCCACGCGGGACGAGGCGCTGCGCAGCCACGAACAGGCCGCCGCCGCGTTGGCCGGGGTGAACCAGTTGCTGGATCTGCTGGAGGCGCGCCTGGCCGGACATCCCTGGATGCTGGGTGCGGACTATTCGCTGGTGGATCTGGTGGTCGGCTCGGTGGTGGGGTATGGCGTTTACTTCGGCGCGGACGTGGAGGCGCATCCGCACGTCAAGCAATGGTTGACGGTCCTCCAGGCGCGTCCGGCGATGCAGGGCGCGGTGTAGGGCGCCCGCCTGCCAGGCATTTGATTCATGCATGCCGGGCATGCCGCGATTTAACTGGTGCATGGGGGTGCCGGCGTCTTATCGTGAGCCGGTCCTCTCTGATTCAAGCGGCCCCATGAAGATTTCGCTGTACGCACTGGCTCCCACCCTGCTGATGCTGGCTGCACCGGCATTGTCGGCCGAACAGGCCGACCTGATCATCCACCAGGCCACGGTGGTGGATGTGGAGCACGCCAGCACGCGGGCCAACCAGAGCGTGGTGGTGCGCGGTGCGGACATCGTGGCGGTGGGCGATGACAAGGCCATCGCCCGGCAGTGGCGTGCGTCGAACCGGATCGAGGCACGGGGCCGCTATCTCATTCCCGGCCTGTGGGACATGCACGTGCATTTTGGGGGTGGCCCGGCGCTGATTGAAGAGAACAAGGCGTTGCTGCCGCTGTACATCGCCCACGGCATCACCACCATCCGCGATGCTTCCGGTGATCTGCCCGAGCAGGTACTGCAGTGGCGCGGGCAGATCCGGGACGGCCGCCTGGTGGGGCCGCAACTGTTCACGTCCGGTGCCAAGATCGAAGGCCTCAAGCCGGTCTGGAAAGGCACGATCGAGGTTGGCAATGCGGCCGATCTGGAGGCTGCCTTTGTGCGGCTGAAGCGCGACCAGGTCGATTTCGTCAAGATCACCGACAGCACGCTGACCCCGGCGTTGTTCCTGCGGGCTGTGCGCGGCGCACGGGCCAACGGCCTGCGGGCGTCGGGGCATATCCCGATGGCGTTGACCGTGCAGCAGGCGGTGGATGCCGGCATCAGCTCCATCGAACACCTGGACTACGCCTACAAGGCCGGGGTGAAGGACGAGGCGGCGATCGCCGCGGACTTCGCCGCCGGGCGCATCGACCGTGCCGAGGCCAATCAACGCCTCGACGCCGGCTTCGACCCGGCCACCGCGATGGCCGCGTATCGAGGTTTCGCTGCGAAGGGGGTGTACGTCACGCCCACGCTCAATGGCGGGCGCATCCTGGATTTCCTTGACCAGGATGACCACGCGGGTGATCCGTACCTGGCCTACATCGGGCCGAAGTTGCAGGCGACCTACGCCTGGCGCGTCGAACGCGCCGCCAAGGCAACGCCGGCACAGATCCAGGCGCGACATGACGGTTACCACCGCGTAGCCGCCGTGTTGCCGATGCTGCAGCAGGCCGGGGTCACGATCATGGCCGGCACCGATGCCGGGTTCCTCAATTCGTTCAATTATCCGGGCATCGGCCTGCACGACGAACTGAGCCTGTTCGTCACCGAGGGCCTCACCCCGGCGCAGGCGCTGTCGGCGGCAACGCGGGCCGGTCCGTCATGGTTTGGCACGCTGGACCGCTACGGTGGCATCGCCGCCGGCAAGGCTGCCGACCTGGTCCTGCTGGATGCCAACCCGCTGCAGGACATCCAGGCTACCCGCGCCATCGACACGGTGCTGCTGCGCGGCCAGGTTTACGACCGCAAGGCATTGGACGCGCTACTGGCGCAGACCCGGGCCAAGGTGGCCGCGTGGAAGGCGGCACCGCCGCCGACCAACGAAGGCGAACAGAACGTGCGATGACACTCAGCCCCCGGCAATCGCGCGACCCAGGGCGGCGCTGGTTTCAAGGTGAGGCGCCGCCGGCAGCGTGTCCACTTCCAGCAGCAGCGTGGAGGACGCGACCGGCGCGCCGCAGTAGTCGAAGATGCCGGTGTCGATCTGGGTCTTCATGGCGGTGTCGTAGCCGCGCTTGCTCCAGGTGCGCAGGTCGGCCCCGCCCAGCCCGACCAGATGCACCGGCAGATGCGCCAGTTTCTTCTGCACGTGCCCGGTGCTGTCGTCGTAGGCCCAGCCGTTGGAGAACACGCGGTCGATCCAGCCCTTGAGCTGGGCGGGCATCGCCCACCAGTACACGGGGAACACCAGCACCAGGGTGTTGGCGCGGTCCAGGCGCGCCTGCTCGGCCAGCACGTCGGCGGGGAAGGGGTGCCGCCGCTGGTGGCCCTCCAGGTCGGCGCGGGTAAGGCGCGGGTCGAAGCCTTCGGCGGCCAGGTCGGCGAACTCCACCGTCGCGGTCGGAGCGGTGGTGGTGATGCCGCGAGCAATCTGGGCGGCTACCGCATGGGTCAGTGCGCCTGGATGGGGGTGGGAGGTCACGATCAGGGTATGCATGGCGGTGTTCCGGGGGAGGGGGTGTATACTTTTGGTAAGTTACGATCCGTAAGTTACGATTGGTATATAGCAATGTCAAGTCCGTCCTCCGAACCCGCCGCCGTACTGCCGCGCCGCCGCCTGAGTCGTGCCGACCGCCAGCAGCAGCTGCTGGCGCAGGCGTGGCGGGTGGTGCGCGAGGAGGGAACCGAAGCGTTGACGCTCGGTTACCTGGCCGAGCAGGCCGGGGTGACCAAGCCGGTGGTCTACGACCATTTTGGTACCCGCGCCGGATTGCTGGCCGCGCTGTACCGCGATTTCGACCAGCGCCAAGGGGTGGTGATGGATGCGGCGTTGGCGGCCGGTGGACCCACCCTGCAGGACAAGGCGAATGTCATCGCCCAGTCGTATGTGGCGTGCGTGCAGACCCAGGGCCGCGAGATACCCGGGGTGATCGCCGCGCTCGCCGGTGCGCCGGAACTGGCGCGCATCAAGCGCGAGTACGAAGCGCTCTTCATCGAGCAGTGCCGCGCGTTGCTGGCGCCGTTCGCACGCGAGGGTCGGTTGCCCGTTGCCGGCCTGTGGGGAATGCTCGGCGCAGCCGAAGGGCTGTCGTATGCCGCAGTGAACGGTGACATCACCGCCGAGCAGGCGCAGCGTGAGTTGGCAGACGCCATTCTGTCGATGGTGGCGCGCGCCTGAGTGGCATGCCGCGCTGCTCATGATCAAACGGCCTGACGACATTTCCGGCGGTGATCTGGCGGGTGCGAAAGCGCTGAATTCCAGCGGATTCATGCGTCTTTTTGATGTCAGTCCAACACGGCCCCATGAACTGTTTACCCACATGCCGGCGGTGTCTACGCAGCGGTGCCACACACGCACGCGCCGCTAACCTGCGTGCGCCTACGGTGCAATCACCGGCACCATTTCGTTGCCGAACACCGGAGATGCACAGATGGGTACCAACCAGAACCCGCAGCAGAACCAACAGAATCAGCAGGACAAGAGCCAGCCGGGTCAGCAGGGCCAGCAACAGCAGCAGCGCGATCCGCAGCGGCAGGGCCAGCAGCAACAGCAGGACCAGGATCAGGACCAGAAGCGCGAGCGCGCCGGTCAGCAGGGTGGGCAGGACGAAGAAGAATAAGTCGTCTGCTGTCCGAACACTGTGCGAAGGCCCGGCCGGTTGGTCGGGCCTTCGCTTTCGGGTGTACGACGATACAGTTTGTCACAAGGATCTATGTGATAAGCATTCGCATTTGAGGTAGACTGCGTTGTCTCCATGTGAAGAGGGCTGTGCGGCATCGCGCTGCCGCCCGCCAGTCCCCATGACGCTGTCCTCCCTGGCCCCGCGCCGCCGATTGCCTGCCTTGCTGCCCCTGGCGGGTTTGATGTTGAGCCTGGCCTGTACCGTGCCGGCGGCGTCAGCGCAGCAACGCAACCCGCAACAGCGGGTGAGCAACACCGTTTTCGAGCAGAAGGCCGAAAGCTATCGCTTCGAGCGCTTCACGCTGGACAGCCCCGACGGGCAGCGGCGCTGGCAGGTCAACGTGGGTATTCCCGTGCGGGCGGGCAAGGCGCCCGCGCCGGTGTTGTACATGCTGGATGGCAATGCGGCCGCGCTGGTGATGGACCAGCCGCTGCTGGCTGAACTGGCGGCGGCAAAGGCCGCGCCGGTATTGGTGTTCATCGGCTACGACAACGACCTGCGCATCGATTCGCCGGCGCGGACCACCGACTACACCGCCTGGATCGACCGCGCCGACGATGAGAACGGTGCGCCCACGGTCGTTGGCGGGGGGGCGTTCGCGTTCCAGGATCTGATCGAGCGTCGGATCAAACCCGAAGTGGAAAAGCGCGCGCACATCGATCGCCGGCAGCAGGCGCTGTGGGGCCATTCGCTGGGCGGTCTGTTCGTGTTGAGCAGCCTGTACACGCGGCCGGCGGCCTTTCAGTACTACCTGTCGGCCAGCCCCTCGCTGTGGTGGAGCCAGGGCGCGCCACTGGGCGACATGGAGCAGCAGTTCCTGCAGAACCAGCGCGGCCAGGCGGCCACGGTATGGGTGATGCTGGGCGGTGCCGAGCGCGTGGGTGATCGTGGCACCCGCGACCTGGGCAACCCGCGCGTGGTCGCCCACCTGCGCCGCATTGGTGGTGCATCGCCGGATGCGGCGATGCAGCTGTCGCAACGGCTGGCCAAGGTGCCTGGGCTGGACGTGCACTACCGCCAATTCGACGGCCTGGGTCATGGGCCGATGCTGTCGGCCTCGCTGCAGGCGGCGTTGAGCGTGCTGTACGGCGTGGGCGACCGCAGCGGCGCCGCACCGGCGACGCCCTGATCCACATAGCGGCAACATTCCGCACGCATGCCGCGTGCACCCCACTACCCAGGCTTCACGTGCAGCGTTGCACCGGCCCAGGCAACCGATGAACCGCCGCGCGCTGCGCGGTACCCCGTGCAAGGAGCCTGTCATGTCGTTCCGTTCTTCTTTCCGTCTCACCACCCTGGCCGCTGGCCTGCTGCTGGCCGTCGTCGGCCAGGCGCAGCCGGTGTTCGACCAGCCCGCCAGTGTGTTCAAGGGCGAAGTCGTCTCGCGCGGTGAGAATGTTGTTCCCGGCAGCACTGCCGATGTGATCGGCCGCGGGTTCGTGCCGGGCCAGCAGGTAAGCCTGCTGCGCGGCGACACCGTGCTCAATGGCGAGCCGCTCAGCGTGGATGCCGAAGGCAACTTCAAGACCCAGTTGCAGATTCCGGCCGATGCCGTGCCTGGCACCCACCCGGTGGTGGTGCGCGCCAGCCAGCCTGCCGCGGCCACCGTGTTGAAACTGCGCGTGTCCCCGCAGCTGCCGCTGTCCGGGCAGGAGCGCTTCAGCACCCGGTCCAACAAGCTGGTGCAGGGTCTGTACCAGTCGGCTTACAGCCCGGCCAGCAACGCGGTCTTTGTGACCTCGGCGGTCGGCCGCCCGCCGGTGACCCAGTCGCAGCTGCTCAAGGTGGACCCGAAGACGCTGAAGGTGATCAAGGCGATCACCCCGGCGCAGGTGCCCGATGCCAAGGGCGGCAGCGTGTTTGCCGTGTACGGCGTGGGTGTGGATGATGCCAATGGCCATGTGTGGGTCACCAACACGCGCCAGGACAGCATTGCGGTGTACCGCCAGTCGGACCTGTCGCTGGTGCATCAGTTCCCGGTCGGCACGGTGCCGCATGCGCGCGACGTGGTGGTGGATGCCAAGCGCGGCAAGGTGTTCGCGTCGGCCACCGGTGAAGATCACCTGTCGGTGTTCGATGCCAAAACCCTCCAGGCACTGGCGCCGATCGCCCTGGCCTCGGGGGTGGACGATGAGAAGTTCGTGCCGATGAGCCTGGTGCTTGATGAGGCCAGCGGCAAGCTGTTCACCGTGAGCATCGGCACCCCTGAAGCGGCGGTCATCGACGTGGCCAGCGGCAAGGTCGACAAGGTGATCGACCTGGGCAATTCGATCAGCGCCTCCGGCGTGGCCCATGACGCGCAGCAGAACCAGCTGTATGTGGCCTCGCAGGGCACCGACAACCTGCTCATCGTCGATGTCGCCAGCGGCAAGGTGCTGCACGACGTGCCGGTGGGCGCCGGTGCGCTGAACGTGGCCTTCGATCCGAAAGCCGGCCTGGCCTATGTAACCAACCGCGGGGCCGGCACCGTGACCGTGGTGGACCGCAGCGGCAAGGTGGTCGGCAACCTCGACGGCGGCACCTTCCCCAACCATGTGCGTGCCGATGGCAAGGGCAATGTGTTTGCGGTGAACAAATCGCGCGGCAGCGACGATGCCAAGGGCGACCGTATCACCCGCATCGCACTGCGCCAGCCGTAAGCCACAGGGCAGGGCGGTCGATGGCCGTCCTGCCAAAGGAGTCATGATGAAAACCAGTACTTCCCTGCGGCTGTTGCCGCTTGCGATGGCCGTGGCCCTGGCGGCCTGCAGCGGCCAGGGCACGCCGCCCGCGGCCGATGCGGCGCGCGCTGCCGGCCCGTCCACCAGCGCACCTCAGCCGGGCAGTGCCTTGCCGGCCGGCTGGACCCGGCTCGATGGCGGCGCGCTGCCGAGCCAGGTGGGCCAGGTTGCCGTACTGCCAGCCAAGGTGGCGTCCGATGACGGCGCCGAGGTCGAGGTGGACGACACCAGCAGGATCATCGTCGGCGGCGACGACGTGATCGCGGTGATCGATGCACTGGGCCTGGGCAAGCAGGTATTTGCCGCACCCAAGAACACCACTACCGCTTCGGGCCGCGCTGCGCCACACCAGTTCCTGTTCAACCGCACCACCGGCGTGGAAGGCGTGTTGAGCCTGCAGGGATCGCTGTTCCTGGGCAACAGCCTGCGCCGCCACACCGAGCTGGCGCAGAAGCTGCGCGCGGTGGGTGAGCCTGCCGTGGTGGTGGACGACCTGCAGCCGGCACCGGACAAGGTGCGCAAGATCGCCGCCGCGCTCGGCCTGGCCGACGCCGGGCAGGTGCTCGCCACCCAGGTGCAGCAGCAACTGGACCAGGCGGCCACAATCGGCGCGGCCAGCGGCCGCACGCCGCGTGTAATCCATGTGTCGGCCACCGGTGCCGGTGGCGCGCCGACCGTGGCCGGTTCGGACAGTGCGTCGGCCCAGCTGATCGCACTGGCCGGTGGGCTCAACATCGGGACCGAAGCGGGCGTGGCCAACTACTCGGCCCTCAGCAACGAGGGCGTGGTGGCGGCGGCACCGGAGGTGATCCTGGTAACCGAGCACGACCTGGCGCTGTTCGGGGGTGCCGACGGCCTGTGGAAGGCCTATCCCACCCTGAAGCAGACCCCGGCCGGGCAGGCCAACCGGGTCTGGGTAATGCCCGATGTGCAGCTCAAGTACGCCAGCGTCGGCTCCGGGGTAGGCGCACTGGCGTTGGCCAGGGCGTTGGCGGCGTTGCCGCCGGCATGAGTCCGGCCGATCGGCGTCGCCGACGGGGGCGCGGCATGTTGGTGCTGGCCGCCGCGGTGCTGCTGCTGGCGGTGCTGGCATCCTTCGCCGTCGGGCCACTGCGGCTGCCGCCGTTGGAGGTGCTGCAGGCCATCGGGGTGAAGCTGGGGCTGGTGGATGCGCAGGCGGTGAGCCAGCGCGATCTGGCCGTGGTCTGGCAACTGCGGATTCCCCGCGCGCTGCTCGGGGCGATGGTCGGCGCGGCGTTGGCGATGGCCGGTGCCAGCCTGCAGGGATTGTTCGGCAATCCGCTGGCCGACCCGGGCATCGTGGGGGTCAGCCAGGGGGCGGCGCTGGGGGCGGTGGCGGCGATCGTGCTGGGCGCGGCCGGGGCCGCCGGCTGGATCGTGCCGCTGGCCGCGTTCGTCGGCGGCGCGCTGGCGATCAGCCTGACCTACGTGCTGGCGCGGCCGGGCAAGGGCAGCGGCAACGCGACCCTGTTGCTGGTAGGGATTGCGATGGCCGCGTTCTGTTCGGCGTTGATCGGGTTCCTGACCTACATCGCCAGCGAAAGCGAATTGCAGTCGCTGGTGTTCTGGCAGATGGGCTCGCTGGCCCGCGCCAGCTGGAGCGACGTGGCTGCCGTGGTGCCGCTGTTCGTCTTTGGGGTGGTCGCACTGCTGCGCCTGGCCACGCCGCTGGACATGCTGGCGCTTGGCGAACGCCAGGCCCAGCACCTGGGCCTGGATGTGGCCCGCACGCGGCGCAAGCTGGTGGCTTTCAGCGCGCTGCTGGTGGGCGCGGCGGTGGCCTTTGCCGGGTCTGTTGCGTTCGTGGGGCTGGTGGTACCGCATGTGGCGCGCATGCTGGTCGGCCCGGGGCATCGCTGGCTGCTGCCGGTTTCCGGTGTGCTGGGCGCCGTGCTGATCGTGGTGGCCGACACCGCCGCACGCACCCTGGACCCGCCCGCGGAGATTCCGTTGGGGCTGTTCTCGGCCGCGCTGGGCGCGCCATTCTTCCTGTGGCTGGTGCTGCAGCAGCGCCGCAAGGACACGCCATGAGCGCGCTGTTGCGCCTGCTCGGGGTGACCGTGCGCCGCCAGCAGCGTGAGATCCTGCATGGCATCGCACTGGAGTTCGTCGCGGGCACGGTCACTGCGCTGGTCGGGCCGAACGGGGCGGGGAAGTCGACGCTGCTGGCCGTGGCCGCCGGCGATCTGCCTGCCGATGCCGGCGAGGTGTTGTTGCAGGGTCGGCCGCTGGCCGGCTACAAGGCCGGGCCGTTGGCGCGCGAGCGCGCGGTGATGCCGCAGGAACATGGCGTGCGCTTCGCCTTCAGCGTGGAAGAAGTGGTGGCGATGGGGCGGTTGCCGCATCGGCCCGATCCGGTGGCCGATGATGCGCAGGTGGAAGCGGCAATCGAGGCGGGTGAGCTGCAGGCGTTGCGCCAGCGCGAGGTGCAGCAGCTGTCTGGCGGGGAATCGGCGCGCACTACCTTCGCGCGCGTGCTGGCCCAGCAGACCCCGTTGCTGCTGCTGGACGAGCCCACCGCGGCACTGGACCTGCGCCACCAGGAACGCACGCTGCGCAGCGTGCGCGCCTTGGCCGACGCCGGTGCCTGTGTGATCGTGGTGCTGCACGACCTGAACCTGGCGGCCGGTTACGCCGACCGCATCGTGCTGCTGGAACAAGGCCGCGTGGCTGCCGATGGCACGCCGGCGCAGGTACTCACCGAAGCCAACCTCGGGCGCGTGTACCAGCAGCCGGTGATTGTGCTGCAGCACCCGCAGCGTGGCGTGCCGCTGGTGGTGGTGGCCGACCCGGGCTGAGGGGTGCCGGTTGACGACAGCCGGGCAAAGCCCGGCGCATCGCGGGGGTTCTGGCCTTACCAGCCGAACCTTGCCGTGGCCGTTACCGTGCGGCCGCTGCCGTAGTAGCACGATGACACGCCGGTGCAGGTGGACACCAGGCGCCTGTCGGCCAGGTTGCTGGCATTGAGCGCCAGCTGCACCGCAGTGCTGCCGATCCGGCCGATGTCGTAGCGGATGGCCGCGTCGAACAGGGTGTAGGACGGGATGCGGTACAGGTTGGCGCTGTCGCCGTAGCTGACGCCGTTGTAGCGTGCGCCTGCGGCCAGGCTCAGGCCCCGCAATGCGCCGTCCTGGAAGGTGTAGTCGGCCCAGAACGAAGCGGTGTAATCGGGCACCATCGCCAGTTCCCTGCCCTTGTAGGGGGTCGAGCGGGTCATCTCCGAGTCCATCCGCGAGGCCGCGCCGATCAGGCTGAAGCCTTCGAGCGGGGTGATCCGTCCTTCCAGTTCGATGCCGCGCACGCGCCCTTCATCACCCTGGATGGCACAGGTGGCGGTGCCGGTGGCGCCGCAGTTGCGGTGGCTGGCGATCGGGTCGTCGACGATCATGTTCTGCTGGCGCAGGTCATACACCGCCAACGTCACCAGGCCGTCAACGGAGGCCGGCTGGTACTTCAGGCCGGCTTCCCACTGCGAGCCGGTGACCGGTTCGAACGCGGTGTGGGTAAAGCTGTCCAGCGGCGACCTGGTGGAAGGCTGGAACGATTCGGCATAGCTCAGGTAGGGCGTGAACCCGCTGTCGAACACGTACAGCACGCCAGCACGCCCGGTGAAGGCTTCGCTCTTGATCACGTTGCGACCGCCCGGCGTGGAAACCCCGGTGGCGATGTTGCGGTTGGCGCTGGTGCTGTCGTCCTTGGTCCAGTCGTAGCGGCCGCCCAGGGTCAGCCGCCAGTTGCCCAGCGCCATCTGGTCCTGCAGGTACACACCGCTCTGGCGGTTGACGCCGGCGGTGGGTGTTTCGGTGCTCACCGTGGGTACGTAGCTGGCGTACACCGGGTTGAAGATGTCGATCGGGCGCGGGCTGCTCATCGCACTGCGCACCCCCTCCCACGCTGCGCGCTGCCAATCCCAGCCCAGCAGCACGGTATGGTCCACCGCGCCGGTGGTGAAGCGGGCCTGCAGGCGGGTATCGACGGTATCGCCATCGGAATCGCCGGTACCCATCACGCCGCGTCGGTTCTGGGTGCGTCCGTCGGCGTTGAGCGCCCCGAAGGTGACCACGCCGCGGTACAGGGAATCCACGTGGGTGCGGCGGGCGCTCTGGGTGAGCATGAGGTGGTCGTTGAACGCATGCTCGAACAGCCAGCCGGCCGTCCACAGGGTACGGTCGAAGGTATTCCAGCCCGGTTCGCCGATGAACGTGCTGTTCATGTAGCCGTAGCGGGTGGCATGAAGCGTGCCTGCGGCCGGCAGGAACTGGTAAGTCGAGCCGCCGTCGTCTTTCTGGTACATCCCCAGCAGGGTCAGGCGGGTGCGCTCGGCAAGTTGCCAGGTGTAGCTGGGTGCAAGAAATCCGTGCTTCTGCCGGGTGTGTCGGATCTGCGTGTCGCCCTCCCGGTACAGCCCCACCAGCCGGAACAGGTGCTCATTGCCCGCGCTGCCGCCGCCCACGTCGAAGGCGGCGCTGTACTGGCCGTTGGCATCCAGGCCCAGCCGCAGCTGCTGGACCTGGTCCGGCGTTGGCGTCTTGCTGACCTGGTTGACCATGCCGCCGGGCGCGATCTGGCCATACATCACCGCTGAGGGGCCCTTGAGCACTTCCACGCGGGCCAGGTTCCAACTGTCGAACATGGTGCGGTTCCACTGGCTGCCCTGCGGTGCGCGCAGGCCATCGAGGGTGACGTTGTTGGACCAGCTGCCGGCATCGAAGCCGCGGATCCGGAAGTCGTCCACGCGGTTGTCGATACCGCTGCTTTCCAGGCTCACGCCGGCCACGTAGCGCATCGCATCGTTGAGTGACTGCACCCCGCGCGCGTCCAGCTCGGCCCGCTCGATCACCGATACCGACTGCGGCGTTTCGGCGATGCTGGTGCTGGTCTTGGTCGCCCCGCTGGTGCTGTTGGCGGCGCGGTAGGCGTTGACCCGGACCGTGTCCAGATCGGTCGCCTGCTGCGCGGTCGCTGCGGCCGGCAGGGTAGCGGCGGCCAGTGTGCATGCGCAGGCCAGCAGGGTGCGGCGCAGCCGGGGGCTGGCGGGGGAGGGGGTGGACATGGTGGTCACTGCAGGTGGGGATCTGCACGCCATTTTAACGGATTTGATGCGCGATGCAATTGCAACACATTCGCATTGAGGTGCTCGTGTCAATCGGTCGCAGCCGTGCCGACAGACGAACGAGGCTGCCCACCGGCCTGCGCTGCACCTGGCATGGGCGGGGCCACGTATGATGCGCGGCCCTGATCGACGCGGCCCACTTGCCGCGCATCTTCTCGAAGGATTGAACGCATGACCCGTACCGCATCGCACGCCACGCTTGCCACCTTGCTGCTCGCCTTCAGCGGCTCCGGCGCTGCCGCCACGGTGTCGCTGTCCGCGTTGTCCGAACAGGCGGCGCGCATCGATGTGCAACTGGCGACGGCCGAGGACGGTGACGTCTCGCGGATGCAGACCCGCTACTTCGCCAATGGCGACCAGTTGGCCACGTGGGACGACGGGGGGGTGCTGATGCTGTGCAGGAAAGCCGGCTACCTCAAGGTGCCTGCCGCCAAGCCGGAGGTGGCTCGGTTGCCGCTGGAACAACGGCAGATGCTGGTGTATGCCGGCATGATGGCCAGCATTGGCGGGGTGGTGTCGATCATGCAGTCGGCCGGTGCCGACGTGGACGTGGCCGACGACGGTAGCGTGTCCACGCGCACCGCTGAATCGCACTGGGCCTACGGCATCGAACGCAGCGAGATCACCACCCAGCGGATGCCCGATGGCGCGCTGCGGGTGCGTACGCGCAAGACCGAAACGCTGACCACCACGCCGCCGTCGTCACCGGAGGATGTGGTCAGCACGGATGCCGACCGCGCCGCACGCTTGGCCGAACTGCCGGCGGTGGGCAGTTGGACCGAAGTGGTGTTCAGCACGGCCGCCAAAGAAGCGCGCATCGACCCGGCGTTCCCGCTGAAGGGCTGGGTGTCTGCTGCCGAGTCGCGCCACGACACGGTGGGCCAGGCGCGCGCGGCGGCGGGCTGCGAGGACTGAGCCCGCTTCCGGGCGTTGCAATTGCGCGGTGAAATGGCGGCTGCACGAGTCACTGTTCCACTGGCGTTGCTAAAATCCGCTTGCCGTCGTGCCAGCGAGGTCTACAATGGCGCCATTCCCCGTAGGCAACCCTGATGCGTTCGCAACCGCTCCTGACGTTTTTTACCCAGATCCGCGCAAGCGCGGAACGGGCGCGTCTGCCTACCGGAGCCCCACGCGACTGACCCGTCCCCGGTCACCGCTGGACCCCACGCAGAGCGCCCACCCGGGCGCTCTTTTCGTTTCCGCGTTACACCACTTCGATGAAGGAGAACGTGCCATGCACCAGATCGCCGAGCCCCAAACCTGGCCGCACGCCCGTTAGCCAACGGCGGCGTGCGGCACCTGGACGTTGGCCACGAGAGCATTCACCATGAACACCCGCACCCATACCCTTTCCCATTGGCGCAACCTGGGCATCATTGCCCACATCGACGCCGGCAAAACCACCCTGACCGAACGCCTGCTGTGGAAGACCGGCGAGATCCGCCGCGTCGGCGAAGTCCATGACGGCGCGGCCACCACCGACTTCTCGGCGATCGAGCGCGAACGTGGCATCACCATCGGCGCGGCCGCCGTGCAGGCGCACTGGGCGCCGCGCGGTGGCGATGACCATCGGCTGACCTTGATCGACACCCCCGGGCATATCGATTTCGCCATCGAAGTGGAGCGCTCGCTGCGCGTGCTGGATGGCGCGGTGGCGGTGTTTTCCGCGGTGGACGGCGTACAGCCACAGTCCGAAACGGTCTGGCACCAGGCGCGCCGGCATGGCGTGCCGCTGATTGCCTACGTCAACAAGATGGACCGCATCGGCGCGTCCTTCGAGCGCGTGCTGGCACAACTGCAGGACAAGCTGCAGGCGCGGCCGTGGGCGATTGGCTGGCCGCTGGGCGAGGAAAACCACTTCCACGGCTGGGTCGATTTCGTCGACCGCCAGATCGTGGAATGGGACGACGCCGGCACGCCGTCGCGCCGTGCGTGGAGCGCCGCCGAGGTCGCGCAGTGGCAGCCGTATCGGCAGCGCCTGATCGAAGCGGTGGCCGACCACGACGATGCGTTGGCCGAGACGTGGCTGGCCGGTGAGGCCGTCGATGACGCCGCACTGCGCGCGGGCCTGCGCCGGGCCACGCTGGCCGGTGCCGGGGTGCCGGTGCTGGCCGGTGCGGCCTTCAAGAGCAAGGGCATCGACACGTTGCTGGATGCGATCGTGGATTTCCTGCCCTCGCCGCTGGATCGTCCGCCGGTGGTTGCCACCCGGGGCGATGGCGAGGTGGTGTTGCCGCCGGACCCGTCGGGCCCGTTGGCAGCGCTGCTGTTCAAGATCACCCACCAGAGCCATGCCGCGCTCAGTTTCGTGCGGCTGTACTCGGGCACGCTGAAGGTAGGCGACCACGTGGCCAGCTCGCAGCATGCACAGGGCCGGCGGATCAGCCGGCTGGTGCGGGTGCAGGCCGACCAGACCCACGACATCGCCGAAGCGGTGGCCGGTGACATCGTGGCGGTGATCGGCTGGAAGGATGCGGTGAGCGGTGAAACGCTCAGTGCGCCGTCCGCGCCGTTGTTGCTGGATACCATCCATGCCCAGCACGCGGTGCTGGCATGGCGGTTGAACGCGGACAAGGCCTCCGACCTGATCCGCATGAGTCAGGCGCTGTCCAGCCTGGCCCAGGAAGATCCCTCGTTCCGTGTCGGCACCGATGCGGTGACCGGGGAAACCCTGATCTGGGGCATGGGCGAGTTGCACCTGGAGGTGATGGTGGAGCGTCTGCGCAGTGAGTGGAACGTACCGGTGCGGGTGGGTGAGCCGCGTGTGGCCTACCAGGAAGCGCCAGCCCGGGCGGTGCAGGGCGTGGAAGGCAAGGTGGCCAAGCAGACCGGCGGCCAGGGCCAGTTCGCGCGGGTGCTGGTCAACGTGGTGCCGACCGGCGACGACGCGGTGCGGTTTGTCGACCGCACGGTAGGCGGGGTGATCCCCAGGGCGTTCGTGGCAGCGGTGGAGAAGGGGGTGCGTGCGGCGTTGGAAGAAGGGCCGCGCGGACATCCGGTGGTCGGGATCGAGGTGACCCTGACCGATGGCCAGACCCATGCCAAGGACTCTTCGGAAATGGCCTTCCATCGCGCTGGCAGCGAAGCGGTCAAGGCCGCGCTGGCCACGGCGGGCACGCGGCTGCTGGAGCCGGTGATGGAAGTGGCCATCCACGCACCGTCGGCCAACGTGGGTGATGTGGTCGGCGACCTCAACCGTCGTAGCGGGCGGGTGGGTTCGATCGAGGATCATGGTGCGCAGGTCGAAGTGCTCGGCTATGCACCGCTGGCCCGGCTTGCCGGCTACACCACTGCGTTGCGCTCGCTGACCCAGGGGCGCGCGTCCAGTGACATGCGCTTCAACGGGTACGAAGAAGTGCAGGCCGGGTAGTGCCGATTGTGGTCGGCCAACTGGTGCCGGCCCGTGGCCGGTAGACGAGGGAGCCGGGCAACCGGCTCCCTTTTTTTTGCAGCAACAACGCCTCGCCGAAGGAGCCGGTACACTATCGGGCTGAGCCGCAGCGCCCCTGCGTCGGCCTGTTTCCCGAATACTGGAGCTCCCCATGACCACCGCGCATTTCTATCCGATTGGCACCCCGGGCCAGCCCTGGGGCGACGCCGAGCGCGCGCAGTGGCGGGCACGTCAGCAGCGCCGGCGCAGCTATCACGACGACGTGGTGGTCGCACTGGAGCGCCTGGGCGAGCGCTTTGAGGTGGTGCAGTACGGCCAGCTCGATTACGCGCCTGACCACTACCCGCTGTTTGCAGTGGTGAACCAGGACGCGGACCCGGCGCTGCCGACCGCGCTGATCACCGGGGGCGTGCACGGTTACGAAACCAGCGGCGTGCACGGCGCGCTGCAGTTCCTGGACCAGCAGGCCGAAGCCTACGCCGGCCGCATCAACCTGATCGTCGCGCCCTGCGTGAGCCCGTGGGGTTATGAGCGCATCCAGCGTTGGAACCCCGATGCGATCGATCCCAACCGCAGTTTCCGTGATGGCGGCCTGATCGAAGAAGCCGCTTCGCTGATGCGCTGGGTGGCCGCCCGTGGCAGCAACCTGTGGGTGCATCTGGATCTGCACGAGACCACCAACAGCGACCTGGAAGAGTTCGACCCGGCGCGCTGCGCGCGCGATGGCAAGCCCCTGGTGCCGGACATCATTCCCGATGGTTTCTACGTGATCGGCAACAGCGAAGATCCGCAGCCGGCCTTCCAGCAGGCACTGATTGCGGCGGTCGAAAAGGTCACCCATATCGCGCCGGCCGACGCCAAGGGCGAACTGATCGGCATGCCGCTGCAGTCCAATGGCGTGGTCTGGGGCGAGTCGCGGTCCATCGGCGCCTGTGCCGGCTTCACCGAGGCGCGCTATGCCACCACCACCGAGGTATACCCGGACAGCCCGCGCACCAACCCGCAGGAATGCAACGATGCACAGGTCGCGGCGATCTGCGCGGGCCTGGACTTCGCGCTGGCCCAGCGCAGCTGACGCGCCAAAGCAGGTCTACCGAACTTTTACCTAGTCCCAACAGGTGGATTTACGCTGGCCTTGGCCAGCGCTGCGGTGCAACGCTCTACGTTCATTGATCCGGCCACGCCGCTCACCGGCCTGCGCCCAGACAGGAGAACGGCATGGTAGCGAGCACCACACGCCCCCCTCGCATCCCGGCGTCGCCGGGCACCCCGGACATCCTGCCGCGTCCAGATTTCCGCTTCCGCGGCGAGGTCGGGCGAACCTACCTGGATTCGGACCCGGCGCAGTTCCCGCAGCCGGTGAGGGCGCCCGACGGCGCCCCGAACATCCTGATGATCCTCATCGACGACGCCGGGTTCGGCCAGTTCAGCACCTTTGGTGGCGCCGTGCCGTCGCCGACGATGGACCTGCTGGCCGCCGAAGGGCTGCGTTTCAATCGTTTCCACACCACCGCGCTGTGCAGCCCCACGCGGGCGGCGTTGATCACCGGCCGCAACCACCACTCCACCTCATTTGCCGGCATCACCGAACTGGCCACCGGCTACGATGGCTACACCTGCATCCTGCCGCGCGACTGCGGCACCATTGGCGAGGTGTTGCGCCAGAACGGTTACATGACCGCGTGGATCGGCAAAAACCACAATACGCCGACCTGGGAAACAAGCCCGACCGGACCGTTCGACCGCTGGCCCAACGGCTTGGGCTTTGATTACTTCTACGGGTTCATGGGCGGTGACATGAACCACTGGAATCCGATTCTCTACCAGAACCGCGACCTGGTCCCGGCGTCAACCGATCCGGACTACCACCTCACCACCGACCTGGCCGACAAGGCGATCGATTGGGTGCGACAGGCCCAGGCCATCGCCCCGGATCGCCCGTATTTCCTCTATGTGGCCACCGGCGCCACGCATGCCCCGCACCATACCCCTGCCGAGTGGATCGAGACGTTCAAGGGCCAGTTTGATGATGGCTGGGATGTCTACCGTGAGAAGACGCTGGCGAGGCAGAAGCAACTGGGCGTCGTGCCGGCCGACACCGCGTTGACCGAGCGGTCCAAGGGCCTGCCCGCGTGGGATTCGCTCAATGCAGACCAGCAGCGTTTGTATGCACGCATGATGGAAGTATTCGCCGCATACGGTGCGCACTGCGACCATGAGATGGGCCGCGTGGTGGAGGCCTGCCGCAGCCTGCCGGGCGCAGACAACACCTTGATCCTGTTCATTGCCGGCGACAACGGCTCCAGTGCCGAAGGCGGCCTGGAGGGATCGTTGTGCGAGAACCTCTACTTCAACGGCTTCTCGGAGAAATGGCAGGACAACATCAAGGTGATCGATGAGCTGGGCGGCCCGAAACACTTCAACCACTTCCCCTCGTCGTGGGCGCACGCCATGAACACCCCGTTCCAGTGGACCAAGCAGGTGGCCAGCCACTTCGGCGGCACCCGCAATCCACTTATCATGTCCTGGCCGGCGCGGATCAAGGACAAGGGCGGACTGCGCGACGCGTTCCTGCATACGATCGATATCGTGCCGACGCTCTACGAAGTGTGCGGCATCCACGCCCCGTCGGTGTTGAATGGCATCCAGCAGAAGCCGATCGAAGGCGCCAGCTTTGCCTACGCGTTCGATGATGCCCATGCGGCGGGGCCGCGCAGAATCCAGTACTTCGAACTGGGCTGCAACCGCGGGCTTTACCACGACGGCTGGATGGCGTCGGCGCCTTCATTCGTTCCCTGGGATCCGAATCGCCAGGCGTGGGATCCCGACAAGGCCGTCTGGGAGCTGTACGACATCACCCGGGATTTTTCGCAGGCGAGGGATCTGGCCGCGCAATACCCGGACAAGCTGCGTGAGCTGCAGGATCTGTGGTGGGTGGAGGCGTCCAAGTACAGCGTGCTGCCGATGGACTGGCGCGGGTCGGTGCGCATGAATGCCGAACTGATGGGGCGGCCAAGCCTGATCGGCCACCGCCGCAGCATGACCTACTACCCCGGGGTGGTGGCGCTGCCGGATGCGGCCTCGCCGCCAATGTGCAACAAGTCCTGGACCATCACCGCGCAGATCGACGTTCCGGCCGACAACGCCAACGGCATGATCATCACCCACGGTGGCCTGGAGGGCGGCTACGGACTGTATCTGCGTGAGGGTCGCCCCAGCTTCGTCTACAACTACCTCAGCATCGACCGGCCCACCTTCACGGCGAAGGATCCGCTGCCTGCCGGCCCCACCACGCTGGTGGTGGACTTCACCTACGACGGTGGCGGCATGGGCAAAGGGGGCCGCTTTACGCTCAGTGCGAACGGGGCGATCGTGGCCGAGGGCAGGGTGGAGCGCACCATCCCGATCCAGTTCTCGCTGGGCGAAGGGCTGGACATCGGCCGGGACGTTGGCTCGCCGATTGATTTCACCTACGCGCTTCCTTTCGCGTTCACCGGCACCATCGACCATGTGACCATCGACCTCGGTGAATTGGCGGTAGGCACGCCGGCGACCACGCCCGCTGGTTGAGACCGGGCGGTCGGGCCGGCCTTTGGCGTGGCGTATAATGCAGCGTGCGCCGCATCGCGCATGCTGCAGCCAAGCCTCGCCACGATGTCCCCAGCCTTGCCCCGAAGTGGTCCTTTTCGACCGGCCATGTCCAACCCCGCCGCGGCCGATGACGGCGATGCGCTGCATTTCTGCAGCACCTGTGCATTTTCCGATGCGTGCACCTCGCAGGGCTACGACAAGACCGCGCTGGCCGAGCTGCACGTGCTGGTCGACCATGTTGGCCCGTTCCACGCCGGCGAGCACGTCTTCCGTGCAGGCGATGCGTTCGATTCGATCGCCGCGGTGCGCGGTGGCATGGTCAAGACGTTCATCGAAGACAGCCAGGGCAATGAGCAGGTGCTGGGTTTCAGCCTGCCTGGCGAGGTGATCGGCCTCAATGCGATCCACGGTGCACGCTACCCCTGCAACGCCGTCGCGCTGGACACGGTGTATCTGTGCCGGTTTTCCTTCCCGCGCATGAGCCTGCTGGCCACGCGCATGCCCGGCCTGCAGGCAAAACTGTTCAGCCTGCTCAGTGCCGAGATCGGCAAGGTGGCGCTGATGGCCGCCAACCATCGCACCGACGCGCGCATGGCCGCGTTTCTGCTGGATCTCTCCGAGCGCTATGCGCGACGTGGTTTTTCGCCCGTGCGTTTCAACCTCAGCATGACCCGGGTGGACATTGCCAATTACCTGCGCATGGCGCCGGAAACCGCCAGTCGCGTGCTGCGCCGTCTCAGCGACGACGGCGTGATTGCGGTGAATCAACGCGAGATGCTGGTGCTGCAGCCCGAGCGCCTGGCAGCCCTGGCCGCCGCCCGCGATGCGGCGGGTGCGGCGGGGTAGCGGGCCCGGCCGAGCCCGGCTCGGCGCTACCGTGGTGGGCGATGGCACGGTGGAGCCACGTCCTGCGTGGCCGGTGGTTCAATACAACTCGCTGTGCAGCCGACCCTGCGCCTGCAACATGTCCCAAGTGCTGCCTGCGCTGTCGCCGGCCGGCACGGCCTGGTTGATGGCCGTCTGCACCGCACTGCCCAGATGCTGTTTGTTGCCGCACAGGTACACATGCGCGCCGCGTTGGATCAACGCCCGCACCGCGTCCGATTGCGTGGCCAGCGCATGCTGCACGTAGTACTTGGCCAGGCCATCGCGGGAGAAGGCGGTGTGCAGTGCGCGCAGGCGTCCTTCGGCCAGCCATGCCTCCAGCTGCCCGCGATACAGGAAGTCGTGCTCGCGCTGCTTTTCGCCGAACACCAGGTGCACCTCGCGTGGCTGCCCGGCGGCGGCCAGCTCGCGCAGCAACCCCATCAACGGGGCAATGCCGGTGCCGGTGCCGACCAGTAACAGCGGCGCAGCCGGGTCCTGCGGCAGGTGGAACCCCGGGTTGGGGCGGCAGTACACCCGGGCGCTGCCATCGCCATCGAGCAGCCAGCCGGTGGCCGTGCCGCGACGCAGGCGGCCGGTGCGGGTGTAGCGCACTTCGCGCACGCACAGCACCGCATGTTCGTCGCCGGCTGCCGAGGCCATTGAGTAGGCGCGCGGCAGGCAGGGCGGGAGCCGTTCGACCAGGTGCGCCAGCGGCACGCTGTCCGGGGTGGCGTGGTCGCCCAGTACGTCGAGCAGGTCCGCGCCGTGCAGGTAAGCCTCCAGCGCCGGCCGCTGGCTGACCTTGAGCAGGCCTTTGAGTGCTTCGCTGCCGCCCAGCCGGGCCAGTTCGCGCAGCAGGGTCTTCCCCAGCAGGCGCAATTCCTTGTGGCGCAGCTGTTCAACCGCGTCGGGCTGGCCGTACCAGTGCGCCAGCGCCTGCAGCAGGTCCGGGTCGTTGGGGGCCACCACATGCAGTGTGTCGCCCGCGCGGTAGGCGATACCGCTGCCCTGTAGATCCAGTTCCAGGTGCCAGGCCGCCGGGGTGCTGCTGTTGAGGCGGCGACGTTGCAGGATCGGCGCGGAGAAGGTGTTGGCCTCGCCGTAGGCGGTGACTTGCAGGTGCAGGTCGCGGCCAGCGGCGTGGTTGCCGGCCAGCACATCGCCCAGTACCGGTGCCCATTGTTCGAAGAAGTGTTCGTAGCCGCCGTCGGCGTCGACCCGGTGCATGATCGGCTGTGCCTGGCGTTCGCCGAGCAGGGCATCCAGGGCCTTGGTGAAGCCGCAGAAGCGTGGGTAGCCGGTATCGCCCAGCCCGAACACGGCGTAGCGCAGTCCGGGCAGGGCAGGGGCCTGGCGCAGGGCCTCGGCAAAGCGCTCGCCATTGGCCGGCGGCTCGCCATCACCGAACGAACTGGACAGTGCCAGCAGCACATCGCCGGTGCCCAGCGAGGCGATATCGATATCGTTGAAGGGCAGCACCTGCGGTGCGTGTGCCTGCAGGGCCGGGAACGCGCCCAGGCGATGGGCCAGGGCGCGTGCGTTGCCGGACTCGGAGCCGTACCCGACCAGCACGCGTTGGATCGGCGCGGCGGTTGTCATCAGGCGGCCGCGTAGAAGTCGTCGAACGCTTCCTTGCTGAACTCCACCGCGTCGAAGTTGCTCATCAGGTCGTTCACCACGCGGCGGATGCTGATGTAGGCGCTGATGTTGCCGTCGGCATCGAACAGCGGCTGCACGGTGGTGTCCACCACGTAGAGCGCGCCGCCCTTGCCCAGGTTCGGCACGATGCCGGTCCAGCACCGGCCGGCCTTGATGGTGTCCCACATGTCCTTGTAGACCGCCTTGGGCACATCGGGGTGGCGCACGATGCTGTGCGGCTGGCCGATCAGTTCTTCGCGCTTGAAGCCGGTGAGCGTGCAGAACAGGTCGTTGGCATAGGTGATGTTGCCCTGCAGGTCGGTGGTGGAGATCACCATGACGTTCTGCAGGGCCGTCAGCAGTTGGGCGTTGTCGGGGGCGTAGGGCATGGCGGGGATCCTTGAAGCGGTGAGGTGGGTGCGCTGCCGGCGTGGCCGGTATCGCGGTGTCGTCGTGTCCAACACAGGATCGGCGCAGTGCACATGCGCCACCATGACAAAGATCAAGCCGCGCCCGGCGGCCGCTGCGACATTGCGTCGCACGCAAACGGGGGCGGCGCGGCAGGCGCGTTCGGCGCCGCATCGCGGGTCGCAGGCCGCGCAGGTTGGGCGCTGATCAACGTCGCATCGTCATGCCCGGGCGCTGGATCGTCGAACGTCTTCTGCCTGCCAGGACACGCATCGAAGGCTGTGGAAAAACGGCGAGCGCCTGCTCTACACTAGCCCGCAGTTCGTCCCCCTGGCTTTCCTGGGCCTGCCGTTCAGAAGATGTCGAACGGGTGCCAGGCAGCGAAGGGCGCTGTGACTGCGATGTGACTCGCGGTTTGTCAGAGATGTCCGCAAAGCCGATTCATCCAACGGGGATAAACGATATGCGTCTGAAGTCGATTGCGGCGGCACTGTCGCTCGCAAGCCTGTGCGCGGCATCCGCTTATGCGGAGACCGTTGTGCCTCTCACCTTCGCCGATCGCCTGGCGCAGGCAGGGGCGCCGCTCACCGTCCGGCCGGAGGGCTTCTCGGGCCCGGGCGCTGCCATCTTGTCCGACGCTGTAAACGCCAGCCGGTACGTCCTCATCGGCGAGAGCCATTTTTCGCGCGAGATTCCCGCGTTCACTACGAACGTCTGTCGATTGATGGCGCCCGGCGGCTTGACCGCGATGGCCGTCGAGACCGGGCCGGAGGCCGCGGTCGCCATCAACGCCATGATGAGAGCGCCGGATCGGGAAAAGCAGATTGCCGACTTCATGACGGCCCATCCCGACGCGATGGCTTTCCTCAACAGCCGCGCCGAAGGCCAGACGGCGGCCGACTGTGCCGCTGTCGCCGGGCCGGACTTCAAATTGTGGGGGCTGGATCAGGAGTTCCTGGGCGTGAGCGGCTATCTGTTCGAACAGATGCTGGCATCCAGCCCAGGGCCGCGCGCCCGCGCCCAGATTCAGGCCCTGGCCAAACAGGAGGCGGTGGCGATGCGGGCCGCGCTCGCCTCCGGTTCCCCGATGGACCTGTTCCTGTTGAAGGTCACCGATGCGACGCTGGATCCGGCGGGGGCTGCCATCGACCAGGACGGCGGCGACCGGGCAAAGGCGCTGTTCGCCGCCTTGCGCGAAACACGCGCCATCTATCAGGCCTCGCAGTCTGGCCGTGGCGATCCGAACGGGCGCAGAGCGCGGCTGATGAAGCGCACGCTGGCGGCCCATTTGGCCGAGGTGCCGCAGGCGCGCGTGCTGATGAAGTTCGGCGCCTTCCATCTTTACAAGGGCTACAATCCCCTCGGCCAACGCGACGTGGGTAATTTCGTTGCTGAGCATGCCGACGGCGCGGGCCTGAACGCCCTCAACCTGATCGTCGTCGGCGCGAAGGGCATGGAGGCCGGATACAACGGGGTCGGTCGCCCGATGAAGGTGTACAGCTTCGATGCGACCACCGGCGAGGACAGCGACTGGCGCAAGGATGTGATGTCGGCCCGCCCCTCGAACACGGCGCCGGGCGACTGGTACCTGGTGGATCTGCGCGGTTTGCGCAGCAAGGACATGGAAGCCCTGACGCCGGAGTGGCGCGATCTCATCCGCGGCTACGACCTCGCCATTGTGGCGCCGGAACTGTCTCCGTCCACCAAGCTGGGATCGGATTACGCCCCCTAGCGGGTGAGGCCAACCCACCCCCGGTGAGGTTGGCTGCGAGCCGTTCGAGTGGTTTCGTCCAGCGCTGGCTGGTCCAATGACGTCTTGCCTGCCCGGAGAAGCACCGGGGGCAGTGGAAGCGCTGCGGGCGCGTGTTCAACACCCGCCCGCAGTGCATCCATCCGGCCTTACTGGCCCTGCTGCTCAGAAGGCCGTAAGCAGATGCTTACAGAATGTCGCCGTACGCACAGCCCACCGTGACCCAGCCCGGCGAGTAGCTCAGGTCCACCAGCACGCGCGCGTTGCGGTTGTCGCCCAGCGCCTTGCGGTAGTCCATGCCTTTCCAGCCGTAGGTTGCTTCCATCGCCGCCTGGTCCGGGCGCGGCGACATCCCGCCGATGCGATCAACGATGGCCTTGCCGCGGACCAGCTCCTGGCCGGGCGTCACCTTGAAGGCGAGGAGCATTTCGGTGGTGCTGGACAGATGCACCAGGTCGGAGGTTTCGCCCCAGGCGGTGATGGGCGCATCGCTCTTCCACAGGCTCAACGCAGCGTCGCCGGAAGCCGCCGAACCGGCATGGGCGAAGTCGGTGATTTCCTCGGCGTTGATGCTGTCGGTGAACGCGGCAACCTCGGCGGCAGTCAGCGTGCATTCCAGCAGGCGCGACAGCGTGGCCGCGCTGTCCTGTGCCAGCGCAGCCGTCGGCGCGAGCAGGCCGAGCAGGGCACACAGGGTGGTGGTCTTGATGGACATGTCGTTGTCATCTCTTCGTGCGTGTAGTGGGATGCCGCGCGCACGTTCCGTGTGAGCACGTCGCGGCGGCGCACGGATTCTGCATGAATCCGCCGTGGCTGTGAATGCACCGACGCCGATTGCGTGAAGATGCGATAAAAGCCTGCATTTTCCATCTGTAGTATCATGGCGCGCTTGATCATTGCCTCGGGCCATTGCCCGTCTCTCGGTCATCCTTCCTGCAGCGCCGTGGCATTCCACGCGGCCGTCCGGGATCGCCTGTTGTCACCCCTTCTTCGCGCATCGTGCCGCGTTCTTCCGGAGGCGGTTCTGTCCTGTGCCGTGCGCGGGAGCGCGGGCGTGGTGATGGCCATGCTTCCAGGAGAAAGCAGAATGCAGGACCTGCATGCCGCACACGCCCATTTCGGCTGGTTCAAACGCCGCCGCCACGTCCAGGTGGACGAAGTCACCGTGGTTGACCGCCCGATGCTCAAGAAGGCGGTCGGCGCGGCCGCGCTGGGCAATGCAATGGAATGGTTTGATTTCGGTGTGTATGGCTACATCGCCGTTACCCTGGGGCAGGTGTTCTTCCCGGCCAGCAATCCCACCGCGCAGCTGATCGCCACCTTCGCCACCTTCACCGTGGCCTTCCTGGTGCGCCCGCTGGGCGGCCTGGTATTCGGCCCGCTGGGCGACAGGTACGGGCGGCAGAAAGTGCTGGCGTTCACCATGATCCTGATGGCGCTGGGCACGTTCAGCATCGGGCTGATTCCTTCCTACGACCGCATCGGTCTGTGGGCGCCTGCGTTGTTGTTGCTGGCCCGCCTGGTGCAGGGATTTTCCACCGGCGGTGAGTATGGCGGGGCGGCCACCTTCATCGCCGAATACGCCACCGACCGCAACCGCGGCCTGATGGGCAGCTGGCTGGAATTTGGCACGCTGGGCGGATACATCGCTGGCGCCGGCACCGTGACCGCGCTGCACATGGCCTTGAGCAGTGCGCAGATGCTCGACTGGGGCTGGCGCATTCCGTTCCTGGTGGCCGGACCGCTGGGCCTGCTGGGCCTGTACATGCGCATGAAGCTGGAAGAAACCCCGGCGTTCCGTGCCTATGCCGAAGAAGCCGACAAGCGCGACAACGAGCGTCCCGGCCTGGGCGCGTTGTTCCGTGTGCATTGGCCGCAGCTGCTCAAGTGCGTGGGCCTGGTGCTGGTGTTCAACGTCACCGACTACATGCTGCTCACCTACATGCCCAGCTATCTCAGCGTCACCCTGGGCTACGCCGAAAGCAAGGGCCTGCTGCTGATCATCATTGTGATGTTGGTGATGATGCCGCTCAACGTGGTCGGCGGCTTGTTCAGTGACAAGCTCGGGCGCCGGCCGATGATCATCGGTGCCTGCATCGCGCTGTTCGCGCTGGCCATTCCGTGTCTGAAACTGATCGGTACCGGCAACGACTGGCTGATCTTCCTGGGCTTGATGCTGCTCGGTCTGGCCCTGGTGTGTTTCACCAGTTCGATGCCGTCCACGCTGCCGGCGCTGTTCTACACCCCGGTGCGTTACAGCGCGCTGTCGATCGCCTTCAACGTGTCGGTGTCGCTGTTTGGTGGCACCACGCCGCTGGTCACCGCCTGGCTGGTCGAGCGCACCGGCGACCCGCTGGTGCCGGCGTACTACCTGATGGGCGCGGCAGTCATCGGCATCATCACCATGCTGTTCGTCAACGAAACCGCCCGGCTGCCGTTGCGTGGCTCGCCGCCAGCGGTGGCCAGCGAAGCCGAAGCCCGGGCCCTGCTGCGCAGCGACGCCCTGATGACCGTCGACAACGCCCAGCCGACGCTGCCCGAGACGGCCATCCCAGACGATGCACGCCCCGCCTGACCCGGCGCTCCCGTGCGACCCCGGTAAGCCGGCCGCTGGCCGGCTCCCCGCACATCAGGATCACCGCGACGCCCAAAAAAATGGAGCCGCCCAAGGGTGGCTCCATTCCATCACCAGCTGTAACTCATCCCCAGCTGGGCACTGGTCTGGTGATACCCACTCGCCTGCTGCCGGGCCAACCCGGCCCACGCTCCGAACCCGTTGGCAAACTTCAACGACGCACCGGCGCTCACCTCCGCACGGCTGCGCGGAATGCGCGCATCCACGCGCTCATCGTCCATCCACACCTGGGATTCGGCGCGGGTATGCAGCCAGTTGGCAGCGATATACGGCTGCACATCGGCGGCGCCATCGCCCCAACGCGTTACCCCGGACAAGCGCAGGCCCACGCGGCCATACAGCCCATCGGCATCCTGCGTGGTCACTACCGTGCCATTGGCCTCGGTGTGGCGCAGGTCGTCCCAGCGGTTGTAGCCCACCTGCAGCTGCGGCTCCAGGAAGATCCCGCCGGCCTGTGCACCGCCCACACGGAACGCGTAGCCGGTTTCAATCGCGCCCTGCCAGCCGCGGCTGTCGTAGCGCTCCGCGTCCAGGCCTACGCCTTCCACGCGGTTGCGGAACTGGGCACGTTGCACCGAACCATCCACGTAGAAGCCGGCATACGGATCAATGGCATTACCCGCCCGCCACGTGCCATACACGCCCAGTGCTTCGCCCTTGACCTTGCCACGCGCGTAGTAACCAGTAAGTGCATTGGTGGACGTGCTGGTGGCATTGCCACTGGACAGCATCACGCCCACGCCGCTGCCTGCATCGTTGCGCCACACGTCGGCACCGACGCTTAGCGACTGGCTGTTGCCCTGCACATCCAGCTGCTGGCTTACCGCATCAAAGCCGGTACGCGAACCATCCACCCGCGCCCAGGCGCGGCCGCTGTTCTGGCCGGCATGACGGTCGTGGTAGCCCAGGCGGAACATGGACTGGGTGGCCTGCAGGTTGGCCAGGTAGGCGCCGCCTTCCGGGCACAGCACAGGCTCCGGATTCACCGGATTGCACTCGGGCAGGGTGGGGTCGGTGTCGCAGGGGTCCGGTGCGGTCGGCAGCTGCGAGCGCAGGTACCAGTTGCCTGCGTTCTTGAACAGGAAATACTCGTACTGTCCGCCCACAGCGCGCCCAGCCAGGTCGAACTGGCCATTGGAGGCGCCGGCCACGGTGATCAGCTCGATCCCGTTGACAGTCTGCGCACCGGCACCGCCCACGTTGTTGACCCGCACGTTGGTCTGGCCGCTGGTGTCGCCGCCGATGACCAGCTTGTCCGAGGCGGCATCGTCGCCGGCCAACACGGTGTTGAACAGGATCGTGCCGTTGTTGCCGGTGAAGTTGCCGGCTACGTTGAGGGTGTTGAACGTGGCGCCGTCGCCGAGCGCGAGAATGCCGCCGCTAGTCAAATTCAATGTAGCAACGTTGCTGTTCTTGTTGAGCTGCCATTGGCCGCCTTGGGCGAGCGTGACGTCCATGGCTCCGGTAATGCCGCCGATCAGCGTGGCGCTGTCGGTCAGGGCCAGCGAGCCGGTTGCACCGGCGCCGGTTCGGATATCTCCGCGCAGGTGACTGTTGCTGACATCCACGTCAGCGTGAACCTTCAATGCAGGGTCGGTGGTGTTGGGCTGGATGTCGATCAGCACGCCGCTACCGGCGATCAGCTCTGCTCCATTGCGCAGGGTGATGCCGACGTCGGTATCGCTGCGAAAGCTCGGGCCGACATAGATGGCACTGCCGGAAACGCCTTCCAGTCGCGACGCATCGATGGTCAGCTCCGAACGTCGCGGGCTGAAACCTGCAAGCTGGCTTGATGCGATGTACGCGCCATGCTGATCTCCTCGTACCACGGAACCGCTCTGCACGATCGCATTGCCTACAACAATCTCAAGTCCCACTCCATTCCATGGGATGTTGGGGGAGCCAGGGTCCGCTGTACCATGAAGCGTTGAATTGGAAAGCGTCAACTGGCCATAGCCGTTG
>JAHREJ010000018.1 GCA_021733645.1 Bacillus subtilis subsp. subtilis
GATCCACGGTGACCTTGCCAAGCTCAGCGAGTGCAACTTAACCCGGGCAAAACGAAAAATCAACTGGCAAAAGCCTTCACATGTCAACCCTATTTTCACAACCATACCGGACAGCATGGACTATTCATTCATCTTCTATCTGCTAGCGGCCCTGCTGGTCCTGGTGGGCATCGCCGGTATCGTGCTGCCGGCCCTGCCCGGCATACCGCTGGTGTTCGCCGGCCTGCTGGTGGCCGCCTGGACCGACGGCTTCGCGCATGTGGGTTGGGTGCCACTGACCCTGCTCGGCATCCTGACCCTGCTCTCCTTCGCCGTGGACATCCTGGCCACCGTGGTGGGCGCGCAACGGGTGGGGGCCAGCCGCAAGGCGCTGTGGGGCACCGTGCTGGGCAGCATCGCCGGGCTGTTCTTCATGCCGATCGGGCTGCTGGCCGGGCCACTGCTGGGCGCGCTGGCCGGGGAGTACTGGCACACCCGCGAGCTGGGCCGTTCGACCAAGGTGGGCTTTGCCACCTGGCTGGGCATCCTGCTGGGGGTGGCGCTGAAGCTGGCACTGGTCGTGGCGATGCTGGGCCTGTTCGCCTTTGCCTGGTTCTTCTGAGCCTGACGCTTTCACACCCTGCGCACGGCCTGGCCCGGCATAAACGCCGAGGCGGGATCACAGGCGTGCGCTGGCAGGAACGGCGGCCAGCGGCCACACTATCCCGGCAACCCCATTCATTTTTGCCACCTGGCCCGCTTTCATGACCAACCCGCGCACCCGCACCGCCTTGTTCACCGCCCTGGCCCTGGCCAGTCCCTGCCTGCCGCTGGCAGCGCAGGAAGCCGCGCCGACCCCGGCCTCGCCGGAAGCCTGCGCGCTGGTGGATACCGATGCCGCACGGCTGGCCTGCTACGACAAGCTGTTCGGGCATACCCGCGGTGTCACGGTGGCCGCTGATGCCGCCGCCAGCGCCGCGCAGCAGGCCCGCCGGGAGGAACGCCAGGCCGCACGCAACGCCGAGGCCGACGCGCCGGCCACGCAACGCGCCCGGCAGCGCCTGGGCGAGTTGTTCAAGAGCGATGGGCATGAAGATGCGCTGGCCAACGCCGGCAAGGGCTCGCTGCTGGACAGCCGCTGGGAACTGGCGCAGGACTCCAAGCTGGGCGCGTTCCAGCTGCGCGCCTACAAGCCGGTGTACCTGCTGCCGGCCTTCTGGACCAGTGACAAGAACCAGACCCCGCAGTCTCCCAACCCGGCCAACACGGTCACCACCCCGCAGCTGCTGGACAGCAACGAGCTGAAGTTCCAGCTCAGCTTCAAGACCAAGGTGGTGGAAAACCTGTTCGGCGACAACGGCGACATCTGGGCCGGCTATACCCAGAGCTCGCGCTGGCAGGCCTACAACGCCGAGAACTCCCGGCCGTTCCGCGAGACCAACTACGAGCCGGAAATCATGATGATGTTCCGCAACGGCTACTCGATCGGGGGCTGGCGCGGGCGCATGAGCGGGATCAGCGTCAACCACATGTCCAACGGGCGCGCCGACCCGTTGTCGCGCAGCTGGAACCGGGTGATCGCCACCATCGGCCTGGACCGCGAAAACTGGGCACTGGTGCTGCGCCCGTGGTACCGCCTGCCGGAAGACCGCAAGGACGACAACAACCCGGACATCGAAGATTACATGGGCCGCGGCGATGCCACCCTGACCTGGAACCGCAACGGCCACGAAGTGTCGCTGATGGCGCGGCACTCGCTGCGCGGCGGCGACCGCTCGCACGGCGCGCTGCAGCTGGATTACGGCTTCCCGATCAGCAACCTGCTGCGCGGCCACGTGCAGGTGTTCGACGGGTATGGCGAGAGCATGATCGACTACAACCACAAGGCCACCTACATCGGCCTGGGCGTGTCGTTGCTGGAGTGGTACTGATGGCGGTGACGATCTGGCACAACCCGCGCTGCAGCAACTCGCGCGGGGCGCTGCAGATCCTGCAGGAACACGGCATCGAACCGACCGTGATCGACTACCTGAAAGACCCGCCGGACCGGGCCACGCTGCAGGCGCTGGTGGCGGCCGTGGGCGGCGGTGCGCGTGCGCTGCTGCGCGACAAGGAAGCCGCCTATGCCGAACTCGGGCTGGGCGACCCCGGGCTGGAGGAGGCGGCGCTGATCGAGGCGATGCTGCAGCACCCGGCGCTGATCAATCGCCCGATCGTACGCACGCCACGCGGCGTGCGCCTGTGCCGGCCGCCGGAAACGGTGCTGGAAATCCTGCCGGGGTAACGCCCCTGTCCAGGTAGCGCCGAGCCATGCTCGGCTGCACTGCTGCATCACCACTCCGGCTCAATGTCCACAGCGGCTCAGGCAACGATCGCGGTCTTCCCCGCAGCGCAACGGCGGGGAACGATCGCGGCAGAAACCGGCACGGGTTGGCAGCGGTGACCTCGCGCAGGCGGGGGGCCGCATCGGTATCCCCGTCGCTGCTGCACGCGGCAAGCAGCAGGGTCAGCAGCAGCACAGACAGCATCCTTGGCATGGTCGTGCTCCGAGTTGAAGGGGTACGCATGCGGCACGCGCATCCGCGGCCAATGCAGCGTCGGCTGCCGTTGCAGGCGGTGCTTCCGCCCGGCGCGGATCGGAGTAACAATGGCGGCGCCCTTGCCCCTGGATGCCAACGGATGGCCCGACCACGACGCTCCTTCTTCGCCTACGCTTCGGCCCTGCTGGGCCTGCTCAGTCTGATGGGCGTGGCCTGCTTCCACTTTCCAGACCTGTTGACCAGCCGCGAGTTCCGCGCGGTCTACAACGAGCAGTTCGCGCGCCACCTGCTGCTGGTCGGCCTGGCCGCGGCATTCATCCTGGGGACGTTGGCGATCGTGCGCGACCGCAACAAGCGCATCGCCATGATCGGGGTATGCAGCGCCACGCTGGCCGTGCTGCTGGGCGGAACCAACGTGCAGTTCGATGCGATCGGCCAGACCCCCTACTCGCTGGGGCTGGACTGGTTCGTGCTGTCGCTGTTCTTCTCGGCACTGGTGTTTGTCCCCCTGGAACGCTACCTGGGCAGGCGGGCGCTGTCCCCGCTGCGGCCGGGCTGGCGTACCGACGTGGCCTACTTCTTCATGAGCCACGTGCTGGTGCAGTTCATCCTGATTCTGGTCACCGCCTCCAGCGCCACCGTGGCCGGGCTGGCCGCCTTCCCCAGCGTGAAGCACCTGATCCAGTCGCTGCCGGTGTGGCTGCAGTTCCTGGCCGCGGTGTTCGTGGCCGACATGGCCCAGGCGCTGCTGCATCGGGCTTACCACAACGTGCCCTGGCTCTGGCGCTTCCACGCGGTGCACCACTCCAGCCGCCACATGGACTGGCTGGCCGGGTCGCGCATCCACTTCGTTGAAATCGTGCTCACCCGCAGCTGCGTGCTGCTGCCGCTGCTGGTGCTGGGCTTCTCCACGGCCGCAGTGAATGCCTACGTGATCCTGGTGGGGCTGCAGGCGGTGCTGGCGCACGCCAACCTGGGCATGCGCCTGGGCTGGCTGGAATACGTACTGGTCCTGCCGCGTTACCACCATTGGCACCACGCACGCCAGCAGGACTATATCGACGTCAACTACGCCATCCACCTGCCGCTGGTGGACATGCTCATGGGCACCTTCAAGCTGCCCCGCGACCCGGCGCAGTGGCCGCAGGAATATGGGGTGATGAAGCTGGAAACGGTGCCCAAAGGCATCCTCAGCCAGCACCTGATGCCGTTCCGCGCACGCCGCACCTTCGACGAGTTCGTCGACTGAGCCGCGCCAGGAAAGGCCGCATCAGCGCCAGTCGGTGATGCCTTCTCGCCGGTAGACCTCGACAAAGGCCGGGCGCGCCTTGAGGCGGTCGGCATAGGCCTTGAGCACCGGCCAGTTGTCGCTTGGCGTGGGCATGTTGCGCGACCAGCGCAGCAGCATCACCAGCATGAAATCGACCACCCCCGGCTGCTCGCCCAGCACGTAGGGGCCGCCGGCCTGCAGGTGATCGGCCAACTGCTGCCACGCCGCCTCCAGTTTTACGCGCGCGTGCTGCCGGGTAGCCTCGGTGTGCGCCGGCCCGGCCATTTCCTGCGGGTAGAACCACGCGCGATAGGCCGGCTGCACCGTGTTGGCGCACCAGAACATCCAGCGGTACGCCTCGCCCCGTTCAGGGCTGCCGACGGCCGGCAACAGGCCCGCCTGCGGATGCAGGTCGGCCAGCTGCAACGCAATGGCCGCCGCTTCGGTCATGACCTGGCCGTCGAGCACCAGGGTGGGCACCACGCCGGCCGGATTGAGCGCCAGGTAGGCCGCCGACTTCTGCTCGCGCGTGTCGAAGTCGAGCAGCACCAGCTGGTGTTCGATGCCCAGCTCGATCAACAGCCAATGCACCACCAGGGAGGCGGTGCTGGGTGATCCATACAAGGTGGTGGGCATGCGTGGCGCCTGTCAGGGGGAAGCGTCCGATTATGCGCGCCGCGACGGTTGCCGATGGATACAGATGTACGATGCTGCACGCCGCGGCTGTGGCTGTCGCGCGCCGCCGTGGCCGCCTAGCATGCGCAGCTTCCCCCTTGGAATGCGGCCATGCCGGACCCGTCCAACCTGCTGGCCTTCGCACTGATCTCACTGGGCATGGTGCTCACCCCCGGGCCGAACATGATCTACCTGGTGTCGCGCTCGATCTGCCAGGGCCGCGCGGCCGGGCTGGTGTCGCTGGCCGGGATCGCGCTCGGCTTCCTGGTTTATCTGCTGTGCGCGGCGCTGGGCATCACCGCATTGCTGATGGCCGTGCCGCACGCCTACGACGTGCTGCGCATCGCCGGCGCGTTGTACCTGCTGTACCTGGCCTGGCAGGCGCTGCGTCCGGGTGCGCGCTCGCCGTTCCAGCTGCGCGACCTGCACCGCGACAGCCCGCGCCGGTTGTTTGCGATGGGCCTGTTCACCGCGCTGCTCAACCCGAAGATCGCGGTGATGTACCTGTCGCTGCTACCGCAGTTCATCCAGCCCAGCGGACACGGCAGCGTGATGGCGCAATCGGTACTGCTGGGGCTGGTGCAGATCGCCACCAGCCTGGGCGTCAATGCACTGATCGTGCTGGGCGCCGGCGGCATCGCCGCCTTCCTGGCGGGGCGGCCACGCTGGCAGGCCGTGCAACGCGTGCTGATGGGCACCGTGTTGGGCGGATTGGCGTTGCGCATGCTGGTGGACGGGCGGCGCTGAGCGCGCGCCGGGCCCCGCTGCGGGCCTACCGGGATCGGGAATGAAAAACGGCGCCCTGCGGCGCCGTTTTTCAGTGTGGGCTGCCGGCCAACGGCCAGCACCCAGGCCTATCAGGCCACCACCACCGGAATCTTGCCGATCCGGGCCTGCCATTCGCGCGGGCCGGTGATGTGCACCGATTCGCCGGTGGAATCCACCGCCACGGTCACCGGCATGTCCTGCACGGTGAACTCGTAGATGGCTTCCATGCCCAGATCAGCGAAACCGACCACCTTGGCCGCCTTGATCGCCTTGGAGACCAGGTAGGCCGAACCGCCGACGGCCATCAGGTAGGCCGACTTGTTGTCACGGATCGCCTCGATCGCCGCCGGGCCGCGCTCGGCCTTGCCGACCATGCCCAGCAGGCCGGTCTGTTCCAGCACCTGGCGGGTGAACTTGTCCATGCGGGTGGCGGTGGTCGGGCCGGCCGGGCCCACCACTTCGTCGCGCACCGGATCGACCGGGCCCACGTAGTAGATGAAACGGCCCTTCAGGTCGACCGGCAGCGGCTCGCCCTTGTCCAGCATTTCCACGATGCGCTTGTGGGCGGCGTCGCGGCCGGTCAGCAGCTTGCCGTTGAGCAGCAGGGTCTGGCCAGGCGTCCAGCTGGCCACGTCTTCGGGGGTGATCGTGTCGAGGTCGACGCGGGTGCCCTTGGAGGCGTCATAGGTGATCTGCGGCCAGTCTGCCAGCGACGGCGGGTCCAGCATCACCGGGCCGCTGCCGTCCAGGGTGAAGTGCGCATGGCGGGTCGCCGCGCAGTTGGGGATCATCGCCACCGGCAGGTTGGCCGCGTGGGTGGGGAAGTCCTTGACCTTGATGTCCAGCACGGTGGTCAGGCCGCCCAGGCCCTGCGCGCCGATGCCCAGCGCGTTGACCTTGTCGAACAGCTCCAGGCGCAGTTCCTCGGCGCGGTTGGACGCACCACGGGCCTTGAGCTCGTTGATGTCGATCGGCTCCATCAGCGATTCCTTGGCCAGCAGCATCGCCTTCTCGGCGGTGCCGCCGATGCCGATGCCCAGCATGCCCGGCGGGCACCAGCCAGCGCCCATGGTCGGCACGGTCTTGAGCACCCAGTCCACGATCGAGTCGGACGGATTGAGCATGGCGAACTTGCTCTTGGCTTCCGAACCACCGCCCTTGGCCGCCACGATCACCTCGACGTGGTCACCTGGCACCACCTTGACGTTGACCACGCCGGGGGTGTTGTCCCTGGTGTTGGTACGCTTGCCGGCCGGATCGGCCAGCACCGAGGCGCGCAGCTTGTTGTCGGGGTGATTGTAGGCGCGCCGCACGCCTTCGTTGGCCATGTCTTCCACGCCCATGGTGGCATCGTCCCAGCGGACGTTCATGCCGATTTCCAGGAACACGGTGACGATGCCGGTGTCCTGGCAGATCGGGCGGTGGCCTTCGGCGCACATCCGTGAATTGATCAGGATCTGGGCCATCGCTTCCTTGGCGGCCGGCGATTCTTCGCGCTCATAGGCCGCGTTGAGGCTCTTGATGTAATCGACCGGGTGGTAGTACGAGATGTACTGCAGCGCGTCGGCGATGGACTGGATGAGGTCTTCCTGCTTGATCGATGTCACGACTTGCTCGCTTGCTGGAGGCTGGCGGGGGTTCAGCCCATCATTTTACCCCCTGGGGCCGCCAAGGGGGCCGCCATGCCCGAAACAACCCGCGGCATCGCCCCGGTGCGGTATCTGCGGCACAGTGGCCCTGTCTCCTGTCACAACCGCGCCCCTGGCGGCGTCCTCCCGGCATGACCCCGACCGATACCTTCCAGACCCACCGTCCCCGCCTGTTCGCCCTGGCCTACCGCCTGCTGGGCAGCCGCAGCGATGCCGAAGACATCGTCCAGGACGCCTGGCTGCGGTGGCAGGGCGCTGACACCGCCACCATCGGCGACCCGGAAGGCTGGCTGGTGACCGTCACCACCCGGCTCGGCCTGGACCGCATGCGCGCCGCGCGCAACGCCCGGATCGACTACGTGGGGCCGTGGCTGCCCGAGCCGCTGGAGATCACGCTGGACCCCGACCCGCTGCACGACCCGGCCCAGCGCCATGCGCTGGCCGACGAGGTCTCGGTGGCCTTCCTGGCCCTGCTTGAACAGCTGGGTCCCGACGAGCGCGCCGCGTTCCTGCTCAAGGACGTCTTTGACTACGACTACCCCGACATCGCCCCGCTGCTCGACCACACCCCGGCCAACTGCCGCCAGTTGGTGCACCGCGCCCGCCAGCGCCTGCAGGCGGGGACGCCGCGTTTCGAGGTAAGCGCCGGGCAACACCGCGACCTGCTGACCCGCTTCATGCACGCCTCCCAGCGCGGCGACCAGGCCGCCATCCGGGCGCTGCTGCATGCCAATGCCGAGATGATTTCCGACGGTGGTGGCCGGGTCACCGCGGCGATCCGCCCGTTGCGCGGGGCCGAGCGCATCGCCCAACTGTACTGGGCCATCGCGCGGCGCAACGGTGCGCACCCGGCACGGATCGGCAGCGTCAACGGCGAGCCGGCCATCCTGCGCTTCCAGGGCGGGCAGCTGCACTCGATCACCCTGGTCAGCGTGGACGGCGAGCGCATCGCGCGGGTGCTGAGCGTGCTGAATCCGGAAAAACTCGGCGCGCTTGTCACAGCGCGCGACCCGGGCGCGTCCTAGGGTTGAAGACGGCCAAACGGGGCCGTCATGGAGTCTGCAATGTCTGCTTCGCCCCGCGTTCCCTATTTCCGTCTCGCCCATGAGGCCATCAAGGCCCTGCTGGCCACCAGCAAGGCGGTGCATGAGAGTTCGATCGACCCCACGTTGATGGAGCTGGTCTTCCTGCGCGTGTCGCAGATCAATGGCTGCGGCTACTGCATGGACATGCATGGCACGGCCCTGCGCAAGGGCGGCATCGAGCCGCGCAAGCTGGACACGCTGCCGGCATGGCACGAAAGCCGCTTCTTCGACGCGCGCGAACGCGCCGCACTGGGCTGGGCCGAAGCCCTGACGCGCCTGCCCGACGGCGCGCCGTCCGACGCGGCCTTCGCTGCACTGGCACCGCACTTCGATGAAAAGGGCATCAGCGACCTGAGCGTGGGCGTGGCGGTGATCAACGCCTGGAACCGCCTGGGCGCGGGGTTGCTGCCGCCGCTGCCGTAAGGGTGCGCGCCATCGCATGCGCGCGGCCGCCCCCTGACTCAGGGGGCTCTTCTTCAGGATTCTCCGATGCGTTGACATGCCTCGGGGCACAATGGCGGCCATGCCTGCCTCCCCCGCTGCCGGTGCGCCCGGCCAGAAGAACCCGAGCCTGCGCGAACGCTTCCAGGCCATGCGCAACCTGCCCCCGTTCCTGCGCCAGGTGTGGCAGACCAGTCCCGGCCTGGCCAGTGCCAGCCTGGGCCTGCGCCTGATCCGTGCGTTGCTGCCGGTGGCGATGCTGTACGTGGGCAAGCTGATCATCGATGCGGCGCTGCACCTGAGCCAGCACGAGGCCGGCTTCCCCCCGTTCGGTGACGCGTTGTCCAGCGGCCTGCTCAACCCACTGCTGGGCCTGCTGGCGCTGGAGTTCGGCCTGGCGATCGTGTCCGATCTGCTCGGCCGCGCGGTCAACTACGCCGACAGCCTGCTCTCGGAACTGTTCACCAACGTCACCAGCGTGCGGCTGATGGAACACGCCGCCGAACTGGACCTGGAGGATTTCGAAGACCCCGACCTGCAGGACAAACTGGACCGCGCGCGGCGCCAGACGATGGGCCGCATGAACCTGATGAGCCAGCTGTTCGGCCAGGTGCAGGACAGCATCACCGTGGCCAGCCTTGCCGTGGGCCTGCTGGTGTACGCGCCGTGGCTGATCCTGCTGCTGGCGGTGGCACTGGTGCCGGCCTTCATTGGCGAATCGCATTTCAACGCCGCCGGCTACTCGCTCAATTTCCAGTGGACGCCCGAACGCCGCCAGCTCGACTACCTGCGCCAGATCGGGGCCAGCGTGGAAACCGCCAAGGAGGTGAAGATCTTCAATCTTCACCGCTTCCTGATCGAGCGCTACAAGTTCCTCGCCGACAAGTTCTTCCACGCCAACCGCGCCCTGGCGCGCAAGCGGGCGTTCTGGGGCACGCTGCTGGCCGCGCTGGGGACGCTGGGGTACTACACCGCCTATGCCTACATCGCCTGGCGCACCGTGCGCGGTGATTTCTCCATCGGCGACCTCACTTTCCTGGCCGGCAGCTTCCTGCGCCTGCGCCAGTTGCTGGAAGGGCTGCTGATCGGGTTTTCGCAGGTGGCCGGGCAAGCGTTGTATCTGGACGATCTGTTTTCGTTCTTCCAGATCCAGCCGGAGATCCACTCGCGCACCGACGCGGTGGCCATCCCGCAGCCGATCACCCAGGGCTTTGTGTTCGAGAACGTGGGCTTCCGCTATCCCGATGCGGAGAACTGGGCCGTGCGCCACCTGGACTTCGCGCTGCGCGCCGGGGAAGTGCTGGCCCTGGTGGGCGAAAACGGGGCCGGCAAGACCACGCTGGTGAAGCTGCTGGCGCGGCTGTACGACCCCGACGAGGGCCGCATCCTGCTCGACGGCCGCGACCTGCGCGATTACGACCTGGATGACCTGCGCGCCAACATGGGCGTGATCTTCCAGGACTTCGTGCGCTACAACCTGAGCGCCGGCGAGAACATCGGGGTGGGCCTGGTGGAGGCGATGACCGATGACGCACGCATCCGCGATGCCGCGCGCCGCGGCATGGCCGACGAGGTCATCACTGCCCTGCCCAATGGCTATGACCAGTTGATCGGGCGCCGCTTCAAGCAGGGCGTGGACCTGTCCGGCGGGCAGTGGCAGAAGATCGCCATCGCCCGCGCCTACATGCGCGATGCCCAGGTGATGATCCTCGATGAACCCACCGCCGCGCTGGATGCGCGCAGCGAATTCGAGGTGTTCCAGCGCTTCAAGGAACTGTCCGACAACCGCACCGCGGTGCTGATCTCGCACCGCTTCTCCTCGGTGCGCATGGCCGACCGCATCCTGGTGCTGGCCGGCGGCCGGATCGAGGCCAGCGGCACCCATGCCGAACTGATGGTACAAGGGGGCCGCTATGCCGAATTGTTCGAGCTTCAAGCCGCCGGCTACCGCTGAAACGGCCCATTCCACGGGCATTTCCGGCCAGTCAATGAGAATTTATCTCATTTGAGATAAACTGGCCGGGACAACACAGATCAGACCCCACCCCCATGTCTTCCGCTTTCGGCGCCGAAACGGTGCTTGAGGTCCGTCACTGGACCGACGCCTACTTCAGCTTCACCACGACCCGCGACAGCGGCTTCCGCTTCGAGAACGGCCAGTTCGTGATGATCGGGCTGGAAACCGAGACGCGCCCGTTGCTGCGCGCCTATTCGATCGCCAGCGCGAACTGGGAAGAGAACCTGGAGTTCTTCAGCATCAAGGTCCAGGACGGTCCGCTGACCTCGCGCCTGCAGCACATCCAGCCGGGCGACAAGGTGCTGGTCGGCAAGAAGCCGACCGGCACCCTGCTGATCAGCGACCTGCACCCGGGCAAACACCTGTACCTGCTGGGCACCGGCACCGGCCTGGCGCCGTGGCTGTCGGTGATCAAGGACCCGGAAACCTACGAACGCTTCGACAAGGTGATCCTCACCCACGGCGTGCGTTACGAAAAGGACCTGGCCTACCGCGACCTCTTCGAGAAGGAACTGCGCGAGCATGAATTCCTTGGCGAGATGATCGGCGACAAGCTGCTGTACTACCCGGCCGTCACCCGCGAAGCGTTCCCCAACCAGGGCCGCCTGACCTCGTTGATGGAAAGCGGCGAGATGCAGAAGACCCTCGGCCTGCCGCCGCTGGACCCGGAGAACGACCGCGCCATGATCTGCGGCAGCCCGCAGATGCTGGCCGACCTGCGCAGCGTGCTGGACAGCCGCGGCTTCCAGACCTCGCCGCGCATCGGCACGCCGGGCCACTACGTGTTCGAGCGCGCCTTCGTCGAGAAGTAAGGGTGTTCCCCGATGTCGGGGACGTCTTGTCGCGAGGGCGGTAGAGCGCGCATGGCGGTTAGCGTGTGACGGGATAGTCCGGTTGCGGTCTGGAGTGATCGCGTTGGCGTCTTCGCTGGGGCACCGCGCGATCGTGAGAGCCATGTAGCGCCCGGCAGGCCCCTGCGCGAATGTCCCCCGGCCGACGCCTGCGGCGACGGCCTCCTCCTTTGCTTTGCCAGGGGTCTGCCGGGCGCTACGGGCTCGGCTTGCGGTGTGCGGCTTACTCCGGACGGTTCTGCGGGACGTCGGTGGGTCGAATGCTGGGCGGGGCTGGAGCCAGCCGCCGCGCCTGCAACCTTTCGAGTCGGCTATATTCCGCTGCAGCCCGGCAACTCGCCGGTGCCCAACGGAGCCGCCGTCGATGATCAGGAAGATCCGCGTTGCCCTGTCCTGCCTGCTGCTGGCCTTGGCCGTGACAGCCAATGCCGCCGCGCCGGTCACCCCGTCACCGAAGGCGGGCGATCTGCCGCCGCAGATCCTGGGCAAGGACCGCAAAGGCGACGTGGTCGATCTGGCCAGCCAACGCGGCAAGGTGGTCATCGTGACCTTCTGGGCCTCCTGGTGCGGACCCTGCCGCAAGGAATTGCCCATCCTGGGCCAGTTGCAGAAGGTGATCGGACACGACGCCCTGCAGGTCTACGCGGTGAACCTGAAGGAGCCGCGCGCCGATTTCGCCGCCATCGCGCGCAGCCGCAACGCCCCGCCGCTGGACTACATCCACGATGCCAAGGGCGTGGTCAGCGACCAGTACGGCATCCAGGCCATCCCGCACATGTTCATCATCGGCCACGACGGCCACGTGGCCCGCGTGCATCGCGGCTACTCCGAACAAAGCCTGCCGAAGATCGTCGATGACATCCTGGCGCTGCTGCCCGAAGAGGTACGCAGCCGCCCGGGCGGCAGCTGACGGGCAGCGCGGGCGCGCGGTGTTACGCCAGCGCCGCTTCGATATCGCCGCGCAGCGATTCGGGCTTGTCGGTCGGCGCGTAGCGTTCCAGCACCTGGCCATCGCGGCCAACCAGGAACTTGCTGAAATTCCACTTGATCCCGCGCGTACCCAGCACCCCGGATTTTTCCGCCTTCAGCCACTGCCACAGCGGATGGGCGCCATCGCCGTTGACCTCGACCTTGTCTGACAGCGGGAAATCCACCGCGTAGGTCAGCGCGCAGAAATTCTGGATCTCCGCGGCATTGCCCGGCTCCTGGTGCCCGAACTGGTCGCATGGGAAGCCGATCACCACCAGCCCCTGCGCGGCGTAGTCCCGCCACAATGCTTCCAGCCCTTCATACTGCGGGGTGAAGCCGCATTTGCTGGCCACGTTGACCACCAGCAGCACCTTGCCCCGGTACTGCTCCAGCGCCTGCGGCTGGCCGTTGAGGTCCACGAAGGAGAAATCGAAGGCGGTGGTCATGGCCGAGCTCCTGCGCAAAAAAGCATCTTAGCGCCGCAGGGGGGGGTGCGCGGGGCAAGGGCAGCCACGCATGGGGTGGCTCTACCAGGGTGATGGTCCACAGGCGCGGGCCAGAGGCGCCCACCCCTCCCCTCCTCGCCGGGCGAGCGGCTTGCGCGTCTGGTGAAGCGCGGGGCGGGTGGCACACCCACCGCCGCCGTGCGCTCCAGCCTTCAACATGTCTTTCGACACAAGCCCACCGCCCGCACCCCGGGTTACTCTCGGGCACTTGTCTGACCGGAGAATTCCCCTTGACCACCCGCCTTGCCCTTGCCGTTGCCGTGACCCTTGGTCTGGCCCTGCCCGCCTATTCCGCCGTTGCCGCCGCCCCCGCCGCCGCCAATGCCCAGCAGGCCAATCCGTTCTTCGCCGACAGCCCCCTGCCGCTGCACTACCCGCAGTTCGACAAGATCAAGGACAGCGACTTCGCGCCCGCCTTCGATGCCGGCATGGCCCAGCAGCTGAAGGAAGTGGAGGCAATCGCCAACAACAAGGCCAAGCCGACCTTCGACAACACCCTCATCGCGCTGGAAAAGAGCGGTGACACGCTGGACCGCGCCACGACCGTGTTCTTCAGCCTGGTCGGCGCCGACACCAACGACACCCGCAAGAAGCTGCAGGCCGACTATTCGGCCAGGTTCGCCGCCCACGGCGACGCCATCGCGCTCAACGGCAAGCTGTTCGCGCGTATCCAGGCGCTGTACGACACCCGCGCCCAGCTGGGCCTGGACGCCGAAGGCGTGCGCCTGGTCGAGAAGTACTACGACAGCTACGTCCGCGCCGGTGCCAAGCTCAATGAAGCCGACAAGACCAAGCTCAAGGCGATGAACGCCGAGCTGGCCAACCTGGGCACCACCTTCAGCCAGAACGTGCAGAACGAAGTGAACGCCTCGGCCGTGGTGGTGGACGACGTCAAGCAGCTCGACGGCCTGTCGGCCGAGCAGATCGCCGCCGCTGCCGAAGCGGCCAAGGCCCGCAAGCTGGACGGCAAGTACGTCATCGCCCTGCTCAACACCACCGGCCAGCCGCCGCTGACCAACCTGCGCAACCGCGACCTGCGCCAGAAGATCTACGAAGCCTCGGTCACCCGCGGCAGCCGTGGCGGCCAGTTCGACAACACCGCGCTGGTCTCGCGCATCATGCAGCTGCGCGCCGACAAGGCCAAGCTGATGGGCTTTGCCAACTTCGCCGCCTACAACCTGACCAACCAGACCGCCAAGACCCCCGAAGCGGTCAACGCGATGCTCGGCCAGCTGGCCCCGGCCGCCGTGGCCAATGCCAAGCGCGAAGCGGCCGACCTGCAGGCCATGATCGACAAGGAACAGAAGGCCGCCGGCAAGCCGACCTTCGCGCTGGAAGCCTGGGATTGGGCGTTCTACAGCGAGAAGGTCCGCCAGGCCAAGTACAACTTCGACGAATCCCAGCTCAAGCCGTACCTGGAGATGAAGAACGTACTGGAAAACGGCGTGTTCTTCGCCGCCAACCAGGAATACGGCCTGAGCTTCAAGCAGCGCACCGACCTGCCGGTCTACCACGACGATGTCACCGTGTATGACGTGTTCGATGCCGACGGCAGCCAGCTGGCGATCTTCATCTTCGATCCCTACGCGCGCGCCTCCAAGCGCGGTGGCGCCTGGATGAATTCCTATGTCTCGCAGTCCGCGCTGACCGGCTTCAAGCCGGTGGTGGCCAACCACCTCAACATCCCCAAGCCGCCGGCCGGCCAGCCGACCCTGCTGACCTGGGATGAAGTGACCACCACCTTCCATGAGTTCGGCCACGCCCTGCACGGCATGTTCTCCAACGTGAAGTACCCCTACTTCTCCGGTACCGCCGTGCCGCGCGACTTCGTCGAGTTCCCCTCGCAGGTCAACGAGATGTGGTCGGACAACCCGGCCATCCTGAAGAACTACGCCAAGCACTACCAGAACGGCACGGCAATGCCGCAGGCGCTGCTGGACAAGGTGATCGCCGCGGCCAAGTTCAACCAGGGCTTTGCCACCACCGAATACCTGGGCGCGGCCATGCTCGATCAGCGCTGGCACCAGATCGGCCCGGACCAGGTGCCGGCCGCCAAGGACGTGATGGCCTTCGAGCGCGCTGCGCTGGAGAAGGACGGCATCTATTACGCGCCGGTTCCGCCGCGCTACAAGACCCCGTATTTCAGCCACATCATGGGCGGCTACTCGGCCGGCTACTACGCCTACATCTGGTCCGAAGTGCTCGACGCCAACACCCAGAAGTGGTTCCGCGAGAACGGCGGCCTGACCCGCAAGAACGGCGACCACTTCCGCAATGCACTGCTGTCCAAGGGCGGCAGCGTGGATGCGATGCAGCTGTTCCAGGACTTTGCCGGGCATGCCCCGCAGATCGAGCCGCTGCTTGAAAAGCGTGGCCTGACCGGCGGTGACGGCAAGAAGTAAGACGTCGGCTTCAACGACGCGTACCACCAGAACGCCCGGCACCGCCGGGCGTTCTGCATTGGAGTCCTTGCCGGGCATGGCGGGGTGTATTCGGGCCTTCTTGCCGAGCATGGCTCGGCACTACAGGGCCTGTGGGTCGAACCAGGCTTCCCAGGTATGCGGCGAGGCAGTCATCGTGGCGGCCTTCCCGAACGCCGCCCGGGCCTGGGCGATCCGCCCCAGGTTGAGCAGCGCCACCCCCAGGTTGAACACGGCATGGCGATCCTGCGTGCCCAGCGCCAGTGCGTGGCGCAACAGCGTGCGCGCCTGGTCATGGCGGCCCTGGTCGCAGGCAACCGCCCCCAGTGCCACCAGCAGCCGTGCGTCATCGGGATGGGCGGCCAGCGCGGCGTCCAGCATCTCCCGCGCGGCATGCAGGGCCACGTCCACTTCGGCGCGGCCTGCGAACGCGGCATCCACCTGCCGGCGGGCCGCTTGGAGGACGTCGTGGAGGGCCGATTCGGTAGGCATGGCAGCATCGTAGTGGGTTGCACGTCCATGCGGGAGCATTGCCCGGCACGCCGTTGCCAGGCTGCATTGCGGCGCGTCAGCGCGGCGCCACGTACCCGCCCGGCACGCCATTGGGCGACAGCACCAACTGCCACAACTGCGCATTGCGGCAGCGGAAACTGGCCATCGAAGCGGCCAGGTAGAAGCGCCACATGCGCTTGAAGCGCGCGTGGTAACGCTGCGGATCGAGCTGCGGCCAGGCATGCTCGATGTTGGACCGCCACGCCTGCAGCGTGCGGTCGTAGTCGGCCCCGAAGCTGTGCCAGTCTTCCAGCACGAACAAGCCTTCATACGCGGCCGTGATCTGCGCGGCCGAAGGCAGCATCGAATTGGGGAAGATGTAACGGGCAATCCACGGATCGGTGCGGTGCCGTGACCGGTTGCCGCCGATGCTGTGCAGCAGGAACAGGCCATGCGGATGCAGGCAGCGCCGCGCCATCTCGAAATACCCGCGGTAATTCTTGTCGCCGACATGCTCGAACATGCCCACCGACAGGATCGCATCGAAGGTCTCGTCGACCTCGTGGTAGTCCTGCAGGCGGATCTCGATCGGCAGGCCAGCGCACAACCGCCGCGCGTACTCGGCCTGCTCCTGGGAGATGGTGATGCCCACGCCGGATACGCCATAGCGCTCGGCGGCGAACTTGAGCGCCTCACCCCAGCCACAGCCGATATCCAGCACCTGCTGGCCCGGGCGCAACCCGAGCTTGCGGCAGATCAGGTCGAGCTTGGCTTCCTGCGCCGCGTCCAGGTCCGTGGCATGCCGCCAGTAACCGCAGCTGTAGACCATGCGCTGGCCAAGCATGGCCTGGTACAGATCATTGCCAAGATCGTAATGGCGCTTGCCCACCTCGAAACTGCCGGCGCCGGCCTGCAGATTGAACAGACGCGCCTTGAGCGCATCAGCCACCTCGCGCCAGCCGTGCACGCGCTCGTCCAGGTGGGCCTGCATCACGTGGTGCAGGAACCCATCCAGGCAAGCGGCGTCCCATTGCCCGTCCATGTAGCTTTCGCCCAGGCCGAGCGAGCCCTGGGCCATCACCCGCGTGTAGAAGTGCGGGTCATGGACCTGGATGTCGTGCGGCTGGCCACCGTCAACGGTGACCCCCGCTTCGTGCAGCAACCCCGTCACGCGTCGTTGCAGTCCCGCGTCCACATCGCCTCCGTCGGTCAGCTCCGGGCAAACAGTCCCGCGTAGGCCGCGCCGACATGCGGTGCCAGCACGCTGGCCGGGACGTCCACGGTCTGCGTGCCATCCGAGTACGGCCCAACCTGGTAGGGCGGGAAGACAAAGCGTACCGCGCTGATCTTGCCATCGGTACCGGTCAGCGGCTGGAACTGGCTGAAATTGTCCGCGCTGGGCTCGGTGCCATCGGCGATCATCCGGCTGGCGCTGCGCAGCGACTCCTGCAGCTGGCCCGGGTCCATGTCCTCGCTGCTCAGACGAGTGGCCACGCGCTCGCGCAGCTGGTCGCCGATGTAATCGCTGATGGCTTTCCAGCCCTTTGCGTCGGCCACCAGCTTGTCGGCGGTCAACAGTTGCTGGGGCTCGGTGAGCCACACGAACCGGGCCACCAGTGGCTCGCCGTGCGCGCCGCCGGTGTAGCGGCTGCCATCGGCACTGACCACCACCAGCTGCGGGGTTTCCAATACTTTCTCGAAACTCAGCGACAACTCGTACGGCATGCTCGGCTTGTCGTTGCCCAGCCCGTCAACGGCCTGCTGCAGCTCACCGCGCGCGGCGGCGGCATAGTCCGACAGGGCCTTGGCCAGCCCCGGATAGCGCGCGATGTCGGTCGGGTAACTGATGCCGATCACGGCCTGTGGGGTGTTCTCGATCACATCGCGCAGCTCCACCGGCGCAGCCGCGGTCGCGGGCGTTTCGATGTTGGCCGGCTGCGCAGCGGTGCTGCCGTCGGCCGGTGCTGCAGCGGTGTCGGCGACGTCGCGCTTGCACCCTGCCAGCAGCACCAGGCCCACGGCCAGGGTCAACGCGCTGGCGCGCAGCGCGCGACGGTTTACTACGATGTTCATTGCAATCCCCTTGTTGAAACCCAGCATGATGATCTTTCGTCCCTGAAGCGAAACCTGCCGCATTCAGCCCGCCAGCAGGTCATCGTATTCCTCGTGTCGTTGCATGAAGGCTTCGGCGTAGGCGCACGCCGGCACCACTTTGTACTTGTGCTCGCGCGCGTAGCGAAGCGCCACCTTGGTCAATTCACCGGCGATGCCGCGGCCCTCGATGGGTTCGGGGACTTCGGTGTGGGTGATGACCATGCGCTTCTGTCGTTTCAGCGACTTGATCTGGTAGTCCAGCAGGGCCAGGTGCCCCTGGATCCGGGCCTGGAACCGATGGTTGGCCAGATCGTGCTCCACCTCGTACGCCAATCCGGGCGGGGTGACAGAAGCCATGAGCGGTGTCTCCTGCGGCGACTGACGCGATAGTGCGCAGCGTAGCGCCATGATCGTGTGAAGTCTGAACAGGGGCAAGCAGCGACGCTGCGCGTCACATCCGGCCGTGCCCTGCCCCGGGAGGGCCGGGTGGCACGAACGCCACGCCGCGCGCCGGTCATCGCCGCATCGGCACGGAAACGGCGGATGGGCAACGCCGCTAAAGTCTCACCCCTTCAAGCCGATACCGGTAACGGACAGGGCGCAAAACCTGGCACGGTTTTTGCGACACCTGCCTGCCCGATCGTGCCATGCAAGGAGGTCCTGATGGACAACGCACCCACATCCCCGATCCCATCCGATGCCGACAGCTCGCTGCTGGAAGGCCTGTTCCAACTGGCCGTCAACGGCCAGACCCAAGGCTGGGAATTCGACCAGATCGACAATGAGGTCTATGCCCGCCTGCTCAGCGCCTACGGCGCGGACGGGAAAAAGGCGGCGTAAGCGGTTGCACAGGGTCACGACCCACGGTCGTGACCTGCCGCGCGCCGCAGGGTGCCCTGGTGGCGCGTTACCACCTGCGGTGGTGACCTGCCGTCGGCTGCCGGTGATCCCGGTCCCGGCAGGCACCAAGCGCTGCTCCGTACCGCGGTCCCGCCTTACCCCAGCGGGCGGAAGCTGGGGTTGCTCAACTCGCGCAGGAAGTGCTCGAAGATCGCCGGGCGCATCGCCAACATGAAGATCACCCCGAACGCGGCACCGGCCAGGTGCGCGCTGTGGTTGATGCGATCCCCGCCGCGCCTGTCCATCCAGATGCTGTAGCCCACGTAGAACACCGCGTAGATGATCGCCGGGGCCGGGATGAAGAACACGAAGATCACGCTCCACGGGCTGATCAGGATGAAGGCGAACAGCACCGCCGACACCGCCCCGGACGCACCGAGGCTGAGGTAGTTCGGGTTCTTCTGGTTCTTCAGGTAGCTGGGCAGGATCGACACCACCAGCGCGCCCAGATAGAACGCAGGATAGGTCAGGTAGCTGCCGGTCAGCTCCAGCATGACCCGCTCGATCTGGCCGCCGAAGAAGAACAGCGTGATCATGTTGAACGCCAGGTGCGCCAGGTCGGCATGGATGAACCCGTAGGTCACCAGCCGGTCGTACTGGCGATGGCGGTCCACCGCCGGCGGCCACAGGATCAGGCGGTCGCCGAGTTTGCGGTTCTTGAACGCCATCCACGACACGATGACGGTGATGGCGATCAGCAGCAGGTTGACGGGGCTCATGTCAGGGCTCAGGCCGTACGGTAGTTGTCGACCATACGATAGCGCTTGGCATACCAACCAAAGGCCAACGCCGCCACGAATGCGAAACCGGCAAAGAAGAACATCAGGAACGCCGCCTCGCTCAACCCGGTACTGGCGATCTGGTGGGTAACCGTGTCATTGCGCACGGCCGCATTGGACAGCAGCACCCACAGGTTGCCGATGGTGGTGGTGAGGTTCCAGAAGCTCATCACCACGCCCTTCATCGCCTGCGGCGCCTGGCTGTAGGCAAACTCCAGGCCGGTGGCCGAGACCAGCACTTCGCCGAAGGTCAGCAATGCATACGGCAGCATCTGCCAGAAGATGGACATGACGTTGCCGCCGTCCATCATCACCTGGATGCCACCGACCACGATCCAGGCCAGGCCGCTGAAGGCGATACCGGCGGTCATGCGGCGCAGCGCGGTGGGCTCGAAGCCGAAGCGGCGCAGCGCCGGGTACAGCACCAGGTTGTTGAACGGAATCAGGATCATCACCAGCAACGGGTTCAGGGCCTGCATCTGCGAGGCGGTGAACCACGAGGGCATGGCCATCTGCTGGCCCTGCAGCACCCAGGTGGAGGCCTTCTGGTCGAACAGCGAGAAGAACGGCGTGGTCAGGGCGAAGATCACCAGCACGCGCAGCACCGAACGCACGCCTTCGACCGCCTCGGCCGGGTGCACTGCACGGGCGCGGTCCAGTTGGATCCAGGTGCCGCCGCCGATACCGGCCAGCAGCAGGACCAAGGCAATGCACAGGCAGATCACGATGCCCAGGCTGCCCACCAACCCCATCGAGGCCACGGCCAGCACCGCCCCCAGGATGGCCAGCGTGCGGCCCGGACGGCCCTTGCCCGGCACCTGTGCCGACAGCGCGGTACGCACCACGTTGCCGAACGAATGCGGGTCCTTGGGCGGCAGCGGCACCAGCATGTAGCGCTTGCGGCCCAGCCAGAACACGAAGGTGGCCACGAACATCAGGATGCCGGGGATGCCGAACGCCCACGACGGGCCCAGGTTTTTGAGCGCCAGCGGGATCAGCAGCGAGGCGAACAGCGAGCCGAAGTTGATGATCCAGTAGAAGGCGTCGAACACCACCTTGGCCAGATGCTTGTTGCTCTGGTCGAACTGGTCACCCATGAACGAGGCCACCAGCGGCTTGATGCCACCGGCGCCCAGCGCGATCAGGCCCAGGCCGACGAAGAAGCCCTGGCGGCTGTCCTCGAACACCGCCAGACAGGCGTGGCCGGCGCAGTAGATCAGGCTGAACCACAGGATGGTGTGGTACTTGCCGAAGAATTTGTCGGCCAACCAGCCGCCGAGCAGCGGGAAGAAGTACACGCCGATCATGAAGCTGTGCATGATGTCCTTGGCCTCACCTGCACGGCCTTCGGCGGTGATCTCCTGCAGCAGCAGCGAGGTGATCAGGAACTGCACCAGGATGTTGCGCATCCCGTAGAAACTGAACCGTTCGCAGGCCTCGTTGCCAATGATGTACGGAATCTGGCGCGGCATCTTTCCCTTGCCTGCGCTGGCGGCTGCGATCGTGCTCATCCTATGGGGCTGTCCTGCGAATACGAAAGGGCGCGAGCTTACCGGAAGCCCTACCCCTGCGCACGCTGCGCCCCTACATGACAGCGCGTGGGGAACATGGCAGGCGATGGCGACAAATCGCAGCGGAAGTCACGAAGCCTCGACGGACAAAGCGTAAACTTATCGTTATGCGCATGATCTCCACTGCTGTCACGGGACGCTGGCCAGGTTGGCTGCTGGTGCTGATGCTGGCCGCCCCGGCCGCCCAGGCGCATGCCCGCCAGGTCGAGGACAGCCCGCGCCTGCTCAAGGTGGCCACGCTGGAGCTGCCCACGCTGGACGAGGGGCAGTGGGAGCAACGCCGCGACCAGGTGCTGCAGATGCTCGAAGCATTGCAGCCGGACGTGATCGCCGTGCAGCGGGTGCTGCAGGCACAAGGCCGCAACCCGGCCTGCTGGCTGGCCACCCGGCTGCGTTACAGCTGCGATTTCGTCACCGCCGACCCGCCCAGCCAGGCCCTGCGCCACGGCAGCGCGATGCTGACGCGGCTGCCGATCAGCGAAGACGGAGTCACCCTGCTGCATCCGCCCGGGCAGTTCAGTGCCGCCGGCATGCTCCGGGTGAAGCTGCAGGAAGAGCTGGTCAACATCTATGTGGCGCGGTTGCGCCCGGACCCGGACGAAGCGGACGTGCGCCGCCACCAGACCAGCGACCTGATGACCTGGATCGGGGCCACGGCCGAAGGGCTGCCCTCGTTGATCGCCGGCGACTTTTCGGCCGACACCGCCGAGCTGGTGCGCAGTTCACCCGGCTTCCAGCCGGCGCGGCGCAATCCTGGCGAGCGGGTCGATCCGCCGTCGGTAGCCGGCAGCACGCGCGGCCACGGGCTGGACGTGCTGTTCCAGGTCAAGCATTTCGAGGGCATCGGCCAGCAGGCGCTGAAGCTGCCGGCCGGTGATGCAGCGGCACCGGACAAGGGCGCGTTGCGGCTGGGCGTCATGGCCACGTTGCGGCTGCAATCGCCGGTACCTGCCCGCGCACCTTGAGGCGCGCGGGCGGGCATGTCGCCGGGCATGGCTTGGCTTGAACGCCGTGGAGCATGCTTCGGCTGCAAGGCTGCGGCTGCAGGGCTGCCAGGCATGGCCTGGCACTTCCTGGAACGGAAACGGCCAGGCATCGCTGCCTGGCCGTTCTGTCATGCCCCGGGCGGGATCGCTCAGGCGATCGCGGCCTGGTAACGACGCTCGACTTCGTTCCAGTCGACCACGTTGAAGAACGCGCCGATGTATTCCGGGCGACGGTTCTGGTACTTCAGGTAGTAGGCGTGTTCCCACACGTCCAGCGCCAGGATCGGGGTGTTGCCGTCCATCAGCGGGCTGTCTTGGTTGGCACTGCTTTCCACCACGATCTTCTTGTCCGGGGTGACACTCAGCCACGCCCAGCCGCTGCCGAAGCGGGTCAGCGCTGCCTTGGTGAAGGCTTCCTTGAACTTTTCCAGGCCGCCCAGCTGCGATTCGATCGCCTGGCCGACATCACCGACCGGCGCACCGCCGCCATTGGGCGACATCACGGTCCAGAACAGGCTGTGGTTGGCGTGGCCTCCGCCGTTGTTGCGCACCGGGCCCTGCAGGTTTTCCGGCAGCGACTTGGTCTTCTTGACCAGCTCTTCAATCGGCAGGTCGGCGTATTCGGTGCCTTCCAGCGCGGCGTTGACGTTGTTGATGTAGGTCTGGTGGTGCTTGGTGTGATGGATTTCCATCGTGGCCGCATCGATATGCGGCTCAAGTGCGTCGTAGGCGTAGGACAGCTTGGGGAGGGTGTAGGCCATGTGGTTCTCCTGGTAGCTCACTCACCCGGCAAAGACCGGGCGTTGCGCTGACGATGATGGGGATGGCCGCCAAGCTTACCAAGGCCTGTGTAAAGGAAACCGCGTCGCGCACATGATGTTATGCATTGGTGACGGCGCGCCGCACGGGTTGCAGAAGTTCGGCTGCGCCTCATCGCCGCACGCGTGCTTGGCGGTACAGTAGGCGCCATCGTCACTGCCCTTCCCCGCCCATGCGCAAGCCCTTGCTGTTGCTGGTCGCCATCGTGCTGCTGATCGGCGGCCTGGCCGCGATCAAACTGGCACAACGCCCGCCGGCCCCCCAGTTCGCCCCTTCGCTGACCGAGCCCGGCGCGGCCACCGCCGGTGCCACGGCACGCCGGACGGCGCAGGATCCGCTGCCGCCGTTCCTGCCGGCGGAGGCGCGCCGGACCATCGCACTCATCCAGCGGGGCGGTCCGTTCCCGCACCGTCAGGACGGCAGTGTGTTCGGCAATCGCGAGCAGCGCCTGCCACCGCGCCCGCGCGGTTATTACCACGAGTACACCGTGGATACCCCCGGTGCCGGTAACCGCGGTGCACGCCGCATCGTCACCGGTGGCAACCCGCCTACGGGCTGGTTCTACACAGACGACCACTACGAAACTTTCCGCAGCTTTGACGTACCACCGGCCGGGAGCTGGCAATGAACCACGATGCATTCGAATTGGGCCTGCACGACATCAACAACGCCGGCGTGTATGCAATCGGCAATGGCGACGTTGGCCCGCTGTCGGCGGCCATGCGCGATGCCGGGCTGCGCGTGGTGTCGATCGACCTGGACGGCTGCCAGGACAAGCGCATGCTGCTGATGCGGCTGGCCGCACGGTTGGATTTCCCCGCCGGCTTCGGCGGCAACTGGGATGCGCTGACCGACAGCCTGCGCGACCTGGCCTGGTTGCCGGCCAACGGCTATGCGCTGTTCTTCACCGATGCCGATGCCTTGCGCGCCCACGCCAGCGCCGATTTCGACACCCTGCTGGATGTGCTTGACGAGGCCAGCCGCAGCTGGAGCGAACACAACGTACCGTTCTGGGCGTTCGTGGCCCTGCAGGACGCGGCGGTGGAAGCCGCCCATCCGTAGTGCCACCCGGCGGGCGGTTGCGAGGCAATGACCGGCCGCAGGAACCGCCACGCATCGCGTGGCGCTGCCGGTCAGGGGCGTTGCCTCACCGGCTGCCGTTATCGTCCTGCAGCGCTTTCTTGAACGGAATGTCCGGCGGGGGGCGCGCCACGGCCGGCTGATCCTGCATGTTCGGGTCGCTCAGGCCGCAGCCGCCGCCAAACTGCAGCAGCGACACCACGCAGGAGATCGACGAGCTGGTCCCCGGGATCGGAATCTCCACCGACTTGATGCCCTTGCGCACCCATTCGGCCAGCAACGATTCGTTGGGCGCCCAGTACTTGTCCAGCGAGGTGGGCGTGTAGTCGTACGGCGGCCGCTTGAGCCACGTACCGGACTGCGCGATGCGCTCCTTGGTCCAGCCGTCCTTGTCGCCCCCGGGCGCGCCGCGCTCGCTGTTGCCCTTGCCATCCTGGCCGGCCACGCGGACGCTGCCATCGGCATTGAACAGGCTGCCCCCGGTCTTGCCGGTGGCACTGACGGCGCGGCCATTGAGATCGGCGTCCTGTGGGTGGTTGGCGGCGGCCCAATCGTCGCCGCGCCGGGGCGTGGCCCAGTCGCCCGGGTCGGCGGCAGGCGCAGCGGTGGAGCGGCTGGGCGTGGAAGGCGCCACGCGGGCGGTGGTGCTGGCCGGCGCTGCAGCCGGCGTACTGACCGCCGTTGGCGCCGGACGCGGCGTGGCATTGGGCACGGCGCGTTCGCGCACGGCCACCGGGGCCGATGCCGGTGCAGGCAGGCTCACTTCACGCTGCGGCACGCGCGCCACTGCCACCGGGGCGGACTGCACCGGCTGCACCTGGCGTTCGCGCACCTGGACCTCGCGCTGCGGGAGCGCGGCGTCCACGCGCGGGCCCGGCACCGTCACGCGCGGCGTGGGCGCGTCGACCACGCTGACCTGGCGTTCGCGCACGCTCACCTCGGGAGTGCGCAACTGCGGGTCGGCCGGGCGCGGCATCGCCACGCTGGGGCGCGGCGTGGGCGCCTGCACGGTGGTGACGGTGCGCTCGCGCACCGCAATGTCCTGCGGATCGCGCGGCACCACGCGCACCTCCGTGCGTGGCAGGTGGGTCGGCGGCACCACGAAATCGGTGGTGGCCTGGGCCACCTCGGTCGCCTGCACCGGCTGCTCGGCGCTCGGCGTGGCCGGCGTGGGCGGCGCCGGTTGGGGTTCGCTGGGCGGGCTGGGTGCGGCGCTGGGCTGCGGTGCCGACGGCGCGGCGGTGCTGGCCTGGGCCGTGGCGGTGGTGTCGGCCTCCGGCGGCGCCGCGGCGGGGGCGCTGGCCGAGGCGGCGTCGGCGGTCTCCGGCGCCGGGGGCTGCGCGGCATTGTCCTGCTGTGGAGTGCCGCGCCCCACCAGGGCCACCTGCACGCGGCCACTTTCGCCGCCCTGCTCGGGTTGGCTCGGCGGCCGGATCAGGGCCACCCACAACAGCAGTGCGGCAAACAGCATGTGCAGCAGCAGGCTGATGGTGGCCGAGCTCCAGCGCATCCAGCGCTGATCGCGCGGGGCCGGGTCCCAGCCCTGCCATAGCAGGCGCCGCACCGCCTGCACGAAGCCCAACGCCGGCAAGCGCCCGGGCGACACCGGCAACGGGCGCTGGATCAGGGCGGCGATGACTTCGCTGGAACGGAACGGGCGCGGCAGCGGGCGCAGCGCGCGCAGCCACAGGCCCCACCCATAGGGAAGGCCCGTGGTTTTTTCAAGGATGCGGTTGTCCGGCTGGCGTGCCAGCAGCCAATCGAGGATGTCGTCAGCCCGGCGCAGTGGCACGCAGCGCGATCAGGCGGCCGTGCCGCGCGGGATGTACGGCGCGTTGCCACTGTCGTGGTCGGTCGCGTCGCGTACCGCGGTGATGCCCGGCACCCGCCCCATCAGGGTCTTTTCAATGCCCTGCTTGAGGGTCACATCGGCCATGCCGCAGCCCTGGCAGCCGCCACCGAAGCGCAGCAGCACCACGCCATCGGCCGACACTTCCTGCACGGCCACCTTGCCGCCGTGCGAGGCCAGCTGCGGGTTCACTTCGTTTTCCACGACCCAGCGCACCCGCTCGACCAGCGAGTTGGCCTCGCCCGGCGCTTCGCCCTTGATCTTGGGTGCCTTGATGGTCAGCTGCTGGCTGCCGGTGGCGTTGCTGACGATGTCGATCTCGGCCCCGTCCAGCCAGCCCACGCTGGGCGCGTCCACGAACAGGGTGAAACCGTCGCAGTCCACCGCCCACTCGTCGCCGAGCAGTTGGCTGGGTTCGGCGAACTCAAGCCGGGCATCGGCGCGCGGGGTGCCGGCGTCGACGGCGCTCAGGCGCACGCCCATGCCGGGCACGGCCTCACGCTCGATCAGCTTGCGGAAATAGGTCTGGGCAGTGTCGGATATCTGGATCATCGGGCTATTCTAGCGGCTTACATGTTATGCGCTCATTCGGTTTATACACCGGCCGGCGCATCGTTCAGTCATCTTGCAAGAACACTGGGAGTGGAGGATTTCATGGCCGACCTGATTCCGCTGGCGCGGGCGCATTGCGTGCCGCGCAAGGGCAGCGACCACAAGCTGGGCGAGGCCCGGGTGGCCGAGCTGCTGGCCCAGGTTCCCGGCTGGGAGCTGGCCGAGCACGGCCAGGCGCTCACCCGCACCTTCCGCTTCGACAACTACCACGGCACCATGGCGTTCGTGAACGCCCTGGCCTGGGTGGCTCACCGCGAAGACCACCACCCCGACCTGGGCGTGCATTACGACCGCGCGGTGGTGCGTTTTTCCACCCACGATGTGGGTGGCCTGAGCGAAAACGACTTCATCTGCGCAGCGAAAGCCTCGGCCCTGACGGAGTGATCCCATGAAACTGCAGTCCCTTGTGTTGTCCAGCATCGCCCTGACCGCCCTGGCCGGCTGCAACAAACCGGCCACCCCGGACGCGCCCGTCGCCGCCCCCACCGACGTGGCGGCGGTCAAGACGCCACCGCCGCAGTACCCGATCGAACTGGCCTGCCAGGGCATCGGCGGCACCAGCACCTTCAAGGTGGTGATCAGCGCCAACGGCACGCCCGGCGAGGTGGCCCTGGTGACCGGCAGCGGCAATACCCAGCTCGACGAACTGGCCAAGAAGGCGGTGGACGGGTGGGAATTCAAAGCCGCCACCCGCGCCGGCCAGACCGTATCCACCACCATCCAGGTACCGGTGAGCTTCAACCCGCCCCAGCCCAAGCCCGATGAGTGCTTCGCGGTGGAAGAGCGTCTTCGCCGCGGCGGTTGAGCCCGCCCCGGTTTTGAGGTCAGCCAGCGCCAGCCTCCCCCCAGCGCGCCCCGGACATCACCCCCGCGGCGCGCTGCACCTCTCCAAGGACGCTGTCGCGCATGCTTGAAATTTCCTCTGAAAACGTCTGGGTCGCGCTGGGCGTCACCCTGGCCGCGGGCCTGGCCACCGGCCTGGGCAGCCTGATGGTGCTGTTTTCGCGCCGCCCCAACCCGCGCCTGCTGGCCTTCGGGCTGGCCTTCGCCGGCGGTGCGATGGTGTTTGTGTCGCTGACCGAAATCCTCAACAAGGCGATCGATTCCTTCACCCAGGCCTACGACGCACGGCTGGGATTTGCCTATGGCACGGCCGCGTTCCTGGCCGGGGTGTTGCTGATCGTGGTGATCGACCACCTGATTCCGAATCCGCACGAGAGCCTGGACAAGCAGGACCCGCTGTTCCGCGACAACAACAAGGCCTACATCAAGCGGGTGGGCCTGCTGACCGCCATCGCGATCACCGCGCACAACTTCCCCGAGGGCCTGGCCACGTTCTTTGCCACGCTGGAAAGCCCCTCGGTGGGCATGCCGTTGGCATTCGCCATCGCCATCCACAACATCCCCGAGGGAATCGCCATCGCGGTGCCGGTGTATTTCGCCACGCAGAACAAGTGGTATGCCTTCGGGGCCAGCCTGCTGTCGGGCCTGGCCGAGCCGGTGGGCGCGGCGATCGGCTACTTCGCACTGTCGGGCATGCTCAACCACGCCACCTTCGGCTGGGTGTTCGGGCTGATTTCCGGGGTCATGGTGTTCCTGGCCCTGGACGAACTGCTGCCCGCGGCCAAGCGCTACGCCAAGGGTCACGAAACCGTGTACGGCCTGGTGGCCGGGATGGGCAGCCTGGCAATCAGCCTGGTGCTGTTCAAATGGTGAGGGCGGAAGGTCCAACAGCCGGGCAGGGCCCGGCGCTACGATGGCCCCACTGCCCGGCAGTGGACGGCGCTACTTCAGGCGGTTGAGCACCTCGGCCAGCTCGTCGGCCAGCGGGGCGTTGAGCAGGTACGGGGTCTTGCCGGCGTCCAGCGCAAACTCCAGCGAGGCGGCGTGCAGGAACAGGCGCTTGAGTCCGATCTGGTCACGAAGGCGCTTGTTGACGTCAGGATCGCCGTATTTGTCGTCACCAGCCACCGGGTGGCCCAGGTGCTGGGCATGCACGCGGATCTGGTGGGTGCGCCCGGTTTCGATGCGCACCTCGCAGTACGAATGCCCGCCCTTGCGCTCCAGCACCTTGAAGTGACTGATCGACTCCTTGCCGATCGGATTGACCTGAACGTGGCGCTCCCCGCCCTGGCGCAGGCCCACATGCAGCGGCGCATCCACTGTCATCGTGCCATCGGGCATCCGCCCGACCAGCAGGGTCAGGTAGTGCTTGCGGATGCCCGACCCGTGGTCTTCCCGCAGCAGCGCCTGCAGTTCGCTCAGGGCCGAGCGCTTTTTGGCCACGATCAGCAGGCCGGAGGTATCGCGGTCCAGACGGTGCACCAGCTCCAGCGTCTTGCCCGGGCGGAGGGCGCGCAACGTTTCGATGGCACCGAAGCTGATGCCGCTGCCGCCATGACTGGCCACGCCGGACGGCTTGTTCAGCGCCAGCAGCCGATCGTCTTCGAACACGATGGCATCTTCCAGCCGCTTCATGAACGCGGCGGGCGGGCCGGCCTTGTCGCCTTCCTCGGTGAGACGGACCGGCGGCACCCGGACTTCATCGCCCGGCGCCAGCTTGCGCTCGGCCTTGGCGCGGCCGCCGTTGACCCGCACCTGGCCGCTGCGCACCAGCTTGTAGATCAGGCTGCGCGGTGCACCCTTGAGCTGGCCGAGCAGGAAGTTGTCCAGGCGCTGCCCGGCGCGGTCGGCCGGGACGGTGATGATACGTACGCTGGTCATGGCTTCAGCGGCTTTGGGGGTGGGCTCGGTAACGGTCATTGGCCTTTTATTCTGTTACACTCGGCGTGCGAGATAAGGGATTGATTTCGTTGGAAGTTGTTCTGGGCCAGAAGCCCGACTTCCCGCGATTCCGGCACAGTGCGCAGCCACCGCCCCCGGGGCGGCCATGTTAGCGGCTCACCGGCGGTCCCGGCCATCGCCGGATGCCTGACAAGCGTCTGTGCTGAAAAAATGTCCCTGTGGCGCTCCAGCCTGGCTGAAAGCTGCCTCCGGCCCGCAACACCCAAACCAAAAAACAAAAGAAGCGCTCCCGCGGGCTGCCGTGGTGTTGTAGCGCTGGAAACCCAAGCCGCCCTCCCCGCGCCTGCGCGATGGGCGTCGAAGCGTGACCAGAAGCGAAACCCCATGGTGTTCCGCGCGGTAGCAGCGCGCGAGGAACCCAACAATGAAGCGAATGCTGATCAATGCCACGCAGGCCGAAGAGCTGCGGGTAGCCATCGTGGATGGCCAGACGCTGTACGACATCGACATCGAACAGCCGTCCAAGGAACAGAAGAAGTCGAACATCTACAAGGGTCGCATCACGCGCCTTGAGCCGTCGCTGGAAGCGGCGTTCGTCGAATACGGTGGCGAACGCCACGGCTTCCTGCCGCTGAAGGAAATCTCGCGCGATTACTTCGCCGCGGGCGTGGACCACAACAAGGCCGGCATCCGCGAACTGCTGCGTGAAGGCCAGGAAGTGGTGGTTCAGGTCGACAAGGAAGAGCGTGGCAACAAGGGCGCCGCCCTGACCACGTTCATCTCCCTGGCCGGCCGCTACATGGTGCTGATGCCGAACTCGCCCACCGCCGGCGGCGTGTCGCGCCGCATCGAGGGTGAAGACCGCGCCGCGCTGAAGGAAGCGCTGGACAAGCTGGACATCCCCGACGACATGGGCGTGATCATCCGCACCGCCGGCGTCGGCCGCGATGCCGAAGAGCTGCAGTGGGATCTGGATTACCTGCTGCAGGTGTGGAAGGCCATCGCCGAAGCGGCGCTGACCAAGCCGGCCTCGTTCCTCATCTACCAGGAATCGCGCCTGATCGTGCGCGCCCTGCGTGACTACCTGCGCGCCGACGTCGGCGAGATCCTGGTGGACACCCAGGAACTGTACGAGACCGCCCGCGAGTTCATGCAGCAGGTGATGCCGCAGACCCTGCGCAAGCTCAAGCACTACACCGACGACATCCCGCTGTTCAACCGCTTCCAGATCGAATCGCAGATCGAAGGCGCATACGAACGCAACGTGCGGCTGCCGTCGGGCGGCTCGATCGTGGTCGACCAGACCGAAGCGCTGACCGCCATCGACGTCAACTCCTCGCGCGCCACCAAGGGCAGCGATATCGAGGACACCGCCTTCCAGACCAACCTGGAAGCGGCCGAGGAAGTGGCCCGCCAGCTGCGCCTGCGCGATCTGGGCGGCCTGGTGGTCATCGATTTCATCGACATGGCCTCCAACAAGCACCAGCGCGAAGTTGAGAACCGCCTGCAGAACGCGCTCAAGTACGACCGTGCGCGCGTGCAGCTGGGCCGCATCTCGCGTTTCGGCCTGATGGAAATGAGCCGCCAGCGCCTGCGTCCGAGCCTGGGTGAATCCAGCCAGATCGTGTGCCCGCGGTGCGACGGCCACGGCCGCATGCGCAGCGTGGAGTCGCTGTCGCTGTCGATCATCCGCGTGGCCGAAGAGCATGCGATGAAGGAAAACACCGGGCAGGTGCTGGTCCAGGCCCCGGTCGAGATCGCCAACTACCTGCTCAATGAAAAGCGCAGCGCCCTGCGCGAGATCGAACAGCGCCATGACGCCCCGATCGTGATCGTGGCCGACGAGCAGCTGCACACCCCGCATTACGAAGTGACCCGCCTGCGTGACAACGAGCTGGGCGAAGAAAGCGGCAAGCCGAGCTACCAGCGCGGCACCCCGCGCAAGCTGCCCGTGCATGCGCTGACCAAGGCCCAGCTGAACATCCCGGTGGCCCCGGTGGTGACCCAGGTCAAGCACAGCCAGCCTGCCCCGATCCGCGAAGCCCCGGAACCGGAAGCCGCGCCTGCCCCGGTCGCCGCCCCGGCCCCGGTGGCCGCCCCGGCTGCCACTGGCGTGGTCGGCTGGCTCAAGCGCATCTTCGGTGGCGAACCGGCCCCGGCCGCTGCCCCGCCGGCGAACGCGCGTCCGGCCCAGGATGGCAACCGCAACAACCGCAACAAGGACCGCAACAAGGACCGCAATGGTCGCCGCGATGAGCGTGGCGGCGAGCGCAACGGCAATGGCAATGGCGGCGCACAGGCGCAGGGCCAGGGCCAGGGCCGTGGCAAGGACCGCGGTGAACGTGGCGAGCGCGGCGGCAAGAACGAGCGCCGCGACGAGCGCCGCCAGGACGTGGCCGCACCGGTGGCCGGCAACGCCGCCCAGGTGCAGGCACCGGGCCAGGGCAAGCCGCGCAACGAGCAGCCGCCCAAGCAGCCGCGCAACGAGCCGCAGCAGCCCAAGCTGAAGCAGAAGCAGAACCCGCAGCCGCCCAAGCCGCAGCAGGGCGATGCCGACAAGGCCGTCGCTGGCGACCGTCCCGCCCGCCAGCCGCAGGCCGACGCACCGAAGCCGGCCAACACCGCCGCACCGGTCGCCGACACCGCCGTGGTTGCCGCCGCAGCCCTGGGCGTGGGCGAGGCTGCCGCAGCCTATGCCGCAGCCCCGGACAGCGCGTCGCTTGGCGCACCGGTGGCCGTTGACGAGGCACAGGCCGCTGTCGGCGAGAACGGTGAATTCACCGATGCGCCGGGCAATGGCGACGATGCCAATGGTGAAGGCGGTTCGCGCCGTCGCCGTGGCCGTCGCGGTGGTCGTCGTCGTCGTCGTGGCAATGGCGAGCAGGCCGTGGGTGCTGATGGCCTGAACGATGACACCGGTCTGGACGATGACGGTGACAGCGATGACCAGGATGGCGACCAGGACGGTGGCGATACCCAGCCGAACGAACGCGCTGTCGCCGGCAATGGCCAGCCGCAGCCGGAGTTCGAGTTCGATGACGAAACCGGCACCGCCCCGGCCCCCGCGCCGGTGCAGGCACCGCGCCCGGCGCCGGCTGCTGTTGCCCCGGTGGCCGCTGTCGCCGCTGCCGCCCCGGTTGCGGTGGTCAGCAGCCCGGTGGTGACCGCCGGTCACACCGAGCCGCACCCGGCCCCGGTATTGCAGGAGGCACCGGCTGAAAAGGCCGCGCCGTCCTACACCGACCGCGTGCCGTTCGTGGAGTCGCCGATGCCGGCACCGCCAGTGGTGGCGGTCACCGCTGCCCCGGTGGCCGACGCGCCGACAGTGGTTGAGGCCGCTCCTGTAGCCGCAGCCCCGAAGACCGTTGACGCCACACCGGCAGTCGAAGCGCCGAAGGTGGCTGACGCTGCCCCGGCGGTCGACGCACCCGCGGTGGTTGTAGCGGCCCCAGTGGCGGCAGCACCGAAGGCCGTTGAAGCCGCCCCGGTGGTTGAAGCGCCAAAGGTGGTTGAAGCACCGAAGGTGATTGAGGCGGCCCCGGTGGTTGAAGCACCGAAGGTGGTTGAGGCTGCGCCGGTGGCTGAAGCACCGAAGGCGGTTGAGGCTGCGCCGGTGGCTGAAGCACCCAGGCCGGTTGAAGCACCGAAGCCGGTTGCCGCCGCGCCGAAGGCTGTCGACGCCGCCCCGGTGGTCGAGGCAGCGCCCGCTGCCGTGGTGGCCGATGCAGGCCCGGCCGGTCACCCGGTGCAGTCCAGCATGCTGGATGCGGTGGATCCGGTTCCGGCCGCGCCGGAAAAGGTCACGCCGGCACCGGTCGCCCGTGTCGATGCCGCGCCTGCCGCGCCGGTGGTGCATAACGGCCAGCTGTTCGGCAATGCCGCCAGCGATGCCGCTGCCAGCACCGACGCCGCTGCTCAGGCGGCGCACGCCGAAGCCCGCGAAGACATCCCCACCGATGTCGACCCGGCGGAAGAGGCCGGCAAGCCGGATCCGGAAAAGCACGACAAGACCTGATTCCGCCCCGGCGGACAGTAGTAAACAGACAGCGGCCTTCGGGCCGCTGTCTGCGTTTGGGGATCAGCAATCGGGCTGCCAGCCACCGCGGCGTACCGCGGCCTGCAGGGCATCGGCCAGCAGGTCACTGTCGATGGGCTTGTGCAGCAGGCGATGGCCGCTGGCCGTGGCTTCGCGCAGGCCCTGCGCCGAGGTGTCGCCACTGAGGATGATGGCCGGCACCGCGCTGCCCAGGTAGTCCTGCAACAGGGCGATCGCCCGCGGTCCATCCATGCCGTCGCCCAGGCGATGATCCACCAGCAGCACATCCACCAGCGCTGGCGCTTGGCGCTCTGCCTGCAGGTGTACGGCGAGCACGGCGCTGACGCTGCAGGCGGCATGCACGCGATGGCCCCACAGCCGCAGCAGGCCGGCCACCGCTTCAAGCACCACCGCGTCGTCGTCCACCACCACGATGCCCAGCCCAACCGGCGCATCCGCTGCCGCCCGGGTGGCAGGCACCACCGGCACCGGAGCGACCCGTGGCATGCTCACCGTGACGCAGGTGCCCCGCCCCGGCGTGGAATGCAGCTGCAACCCGTGCCCGAGCAGCGTGGCGGTACGCCGCACGATCGCCAAGCCCAGCCCCAGGCCCTGCTCGCGGTCGCGCTGCGGGTTGTGCAGCTGTACGAACTCGTCAAACACCCGCGATTGCTGGTCCACTGCGATCCCCGGGCCGCTGTCGAGCACCTGGATCCGGATCTGGCCGGCCTGGCGGCGCACGCCCAGCAGTACGCCGCCGTGGCGGGTGTAGCGCAGCGCGTTGACCAGCAGGTTGTCCAGCATGCGCGTGAGCAGCACCGGGTCGGTGTCCACCCAGGCGCGCGTTCCCACCACCCGCCAGCGCAGGCCGCGCTGCACCGCCTGCGGCGCGTACTGGTGCTGCAACTGGTCCAGCAACGGCTGCAGCGGCATCGGTGCACGCGCCACCGCCACGACGCCGGCCTCCAGCCGCGACACGTCCAGCAGGCCGTTGAGCAGCCCGCTGACATTGGCGATGACCGCGCGCAGCCGCGCGGCCAATGTGCACGCCTCCACTGCCGAGAGCTGGCCGCGCTGGGCCAGCGTGGACAGCGCCGCCACGAACAGGCTCAGGGCGTGGATGGGCTGGCGCAGGTCGTGGCTGGCCGCCGCCAGGAAGCGCGATTTGGCCTGGTCGGCCGCCTGCGCCTTGTCGCGCTGCGCCTGCAGGTCTTCGATCAGGGCCAGGTTTTCAAAGCGCAGCCGCACCGTCTCCAGCATGCTGCGGTAGGTGATGCGGCTGTAATAGAGGTTGGCGGCAAACAGACACAGCACAAACACCAGGTAGGTGCGGTAGATCGCCCCGTCCTGCAGCAGCGCACTCACCGCGAACGGGGCCAGCAGGGCCACCAGCGTGCCGGCGTAGGCCGGTGGAAACGGCGACAGCGACGGCACCGCCCCGCACGACATGCCGGTCAGCACGATGCAGGTGAATGCCAGCAGGTGCGGATGGTCGGGCAGGAACGCAAAACCGCCCAGCGCCCCCCAGAGCAGCGCAGAGGTCCACGACAGCAGGCAGAAGCCCCAGATCCAGCGACGCTCCACCCGGTGGCGGTCAGCGCGGGCGAAGTAGCGCCGCCAGAGCACCAGGCGGACGGCGGTCAACAACACGATCGCCGCGCACCACCCCACCAGCAGCCTGGCCGGCACCGTGCCCCACAGCACCGACGCCACCGGCAGCGGAATGGCCAGGTTGGCCAGCAGCACCGCAAAGGACTGCCGGTACAGCAGGTCGATCAGTGCCGACTGCAGCGAAGCACCCACCGGCTGGCCGGCCGCCCGGGCCGTCCGTTCGTTCTGCATGCACTGTCCCCTGCACGGTGTCCGCCGCCGATGATGCCACCGAACCCGGCCTGCCCGCGGGCCGCCGCTAGGGCGAGGTCATCGGCGCGCCCGGGGACGGGGCGAACTGCAGCCGCGTCCACACCCCGTAATGGTCCGACGCCCAGCGCCCTTCGGCGTAGGGCTGGTCGAACAGCAACCGCGCTTCGCGCGCGAGCAGGCGGTCCTGCTGGAAGAAGATGTGATCGATGCGCAGTGGCGCGTCGAAGTAGTGCCGGTTGAGCGTGCTGGCCTGGGCCAGTTCATTGTTGACGTGCACGCTGCCGAAACTGTCGCCGTACTGGTTGCGCAGCGCGCTCAGGTCGCCGGCATCGACCAGCGCGTTGAAGTCACCGGCAATCACCACCGGTGCGTCGCCGGCGGTCTGCGCGATGAACCCCAGCAGGTCGGCAACCTGTTCGCCGCGGATGCGGCTGCCGGTGTCGTCCGGGCGTTCGTTGAGGTGGGTGGCATATACATTGACGGGCTGGCCATCCACCTCGATGCGCAGGTGCGCCACGGTGCGGTAGTCGCCCAGCGGCGCCAGCAGGTGGTCGTTGCGCGCCAGGACCGGGCGCCGGGTCAGCAGCGCGTTGCCATAACGCTTGAAGCGGCCCGGCGGGTCGGTGGAGACGAACTGGTAGTCGTAGCCGAGCTTGCGCGCCAGCCAGGCGGCCTGGTTGCGCACGTGCGGCTTTTGGATCACTTCCTGCAGGGCGATGGCATCAGGGCGCAGTGCCTGCAGTTCGCGCAGGATCACCTTGCGCCGCGCCGGCCAGTCTTCGCGGTCGTGGTGCAGGTTGAAGGTAACCATGCTCATGCCCGCGGCAGCCGGGCTGGACGCCGGCGCTGGCGCTGGCACCGATACGGGGCCAGGGGTGGCCGCCACCGCGGCACCGGCCAGCAGCATCGCCGCGGCCAGCAGCCACGACGCCATCCGCGCGCACGCGCCGGGCAGGACCATCACGGTCCCTTGCGTTCGGCGCGCCGCACCGCCGAAGGCACGTCGATTTCAACCCGGGCCGGGACCTCGGTGATGCGCAGCTCACCGTTCAACCACTGCGCCGGTTCGCCATTGATGGTGGTGTCGCCGGGTTCACCCGTATAGGGCCACGGCAGGATCACCCCGCCGTGTGGCACCACCAGTCCGGCCGAGAGCTCCAGCACCAGCTGTTTGTCACTGCGGCTGAGTGCGTAGCCGAGCTGGCCGTTGGGCGTGCGCAGGCCCTTGATGGCCACGCCCTTGCCCTCCAGCCAGCGCGTTGGCACGCCGGCGGCCAGTACCAGGCTGTCATCGACGTCGCGGTTGTAGGCGAACATGTCCAGTGCCGAGCGCACGAAGTCCGAGGCCACCCAGGCATGCGGCAGGTCGCCGACGAAGAACGGTTTGCGCGGCGTGTGCGAGACCACTTCGGCCCACTGGTTCCAGGCTTGCGGCGTGCGGTCCTTGAAGAAGAACTCCGTGGCCTGCCAGGCACGGTCACGCCAACCCAGGCGCACGAACGCGGCCACGTTGCGCCACTCGTAGGGGGTGTAATCCTTCCACTCGCGCTTGCCGTCGCGGCGCTCCACGAACTGCGTCCAATAGCGCTCGAAGGTGTTGTCCAGATACGGCTGCGGCAGCCGGCCCTGCTCGCCACCGGGGGCCAATGCGATGGTGGTGGAGGTCGCGTCGAAGTCGCCCAGTTCGGCAGCACCGGGCAGGTAGTCGATCTTGTGCAGCTTCACGGCTGCCTGCAGCGAAGCCTGCAGGTCATCGCGGAACTGGTCGCGCGATTCACTGATCTGCAGTGCCTCGACCTTGCCCAGCGTGGTGGCGATGGTGGCCGCGTCCTTGTAGCCGCGCAGCGCCCAGAAATTGTCCCAGTACGAATGCATCGGCTTGGCCGAATAGCCTTCATGGCTGATCGACACCGGCATCATCCCGTAGAAGGCCGGGTTGCGCGCGCGGTTGTCCTCGGTGCGTTCGCTCAGGCGCAGCTGCTCCATGTAGGTGTAGGCCCCCTGCACGTGCGGCCACATCAGCTCCAGGAAAGTGCTGTCGCCGGTGTAGCGCCAGTACTCGGCGATGTTGAAGATCAGTTCGCCGTGGCTGTCGTTTTCGGGCACCGGGTCGCTGCCGCGCGAATCGACGCAGCACGGCACCTTGCCGGTCTCGAACTGGTGCGGGGCATACCAGGTGACGTAGTCACGCACCGCGTCGCTGCGGCCCATGCGCAGCAGGCCTTCGGAGATCATCGCGCCATCGCGGATCCAGCTGCGCGAATAGGAGCGCGTGCCGGGCTGGATGCTCGGCCCGATCCGCGAGATCAGCATGTGCGCCAGTGCCGTGCGCAGGGTATCGGCGAGCGGCTTGCCGGCCGCCGGCACCTGCAGGCTGACTTGGTCCAGCTTGGTCCGCCACATCGATGCCACCGCCTGCTGGGCCTTGGCCGCATCGAAGTCCTTGGGCATGGTCCAGCTACCGGTCTGCGGCAGCACGATGGCCACCTCGCGGCTCTGGCCCGGCTGCAGCGTCCAGCGGTACACCAGCGCACCGGACGCCAGCCCGGTGGGATCGCGCACCTCGGTGGTGGCCGGCAGTTTGCCGCTGGCCAGGTGCAGCACGTCCAGCTTGCCGTCGAAGGTGGTGGCGAAGGTGGCATCCGGGGCCTGCGCCGGGTACAACCGCGGGGTGCCGTTGACCTCCACGTCGGTGGCATCCACCGACAGGTTGTCGATACGGCTGAAGCCCCCTACGGTGTTGAGGAACTGGGTGGGCGGGTTGACCTGCCACGGGCGCACGGCCAGCGCCAGGGTGTACTCGTGGGCGACCTTGTCCGGGTTGCGCAGGGTGTAGCGACCCACCAGCTGCGCCTTGTCCGGGGTGCCCTGGACGAAGCCGGTCACCTTCAATGCGGCCTTGTCGTGCTGCCAGTCCACGCTGGCGATGGGCAGGTAATCATCCTGCAGCGACTGGGTGCTGGTCACATCGGCCCAACTCAGCAGCGTCTTGCCGTCCACCCCCACGAAAGGTTCGACGCTGAAGCTGGCCTTGGCCACTTCCAGCGCGCCGTCTTCGCCGATCAGCGCCTGTTCGCGACCGCCATCCAGGCCCAGCAGGGTCCAGTACGGCTGTTGCCCACTGAACCCGCGCGGCACCGAACCACGTGGCAGGTCGGCACCGACCGAGCGGATGAAATCATTCGGGGTGGCGGCGAAGTCGAGCGGCTTCAGCGAAATGTCGCGGATGCCGTAGCGCCAGCTCGGGCCGCCTTTCAGGTCAAAACGCAGGTAGCGGGCCTCGGTATCGGGCAACGCCAGCCAGTCGCGGTCGCCACCGCCGCCGACCACCTCGCGCACTTCCTTCCAGCTGCGTCCGTCCTGCGAGGTGCGCACCACGTAGCGGGTGGCTTCCAGGCCAGGCAGCCACTGGATCACCGCGCCGCCGAACTCGCGCACCTTGTGCAGGTCCAGGCTGATGGTCTGCTCGGCCACCCCGCCACTGATCCACACCGTGTCCGGTTTGCCATCGGCAATGCGGCTCTGCAGCGCGGTGGCGGTGTCGGCAATCACCGATGGGGTCAGCGCCGAGGTGTCCATCGGCGGCAGGCCCTGCAGCGTAAGGCGGTCGAAGCAGACCGTGCCCTTGCCGCCGACCTTGCTGTAGATCGTGAATTCAATCGCGGCGCTGCGGGTAAGCGTGGTTTCCTTGCCCGGCCCCCAGGCCTTGTCGATCTGGCGCGCGCGGTACTGCACCGTGCTCCACGCCTTGGGGAAGGTGTAACCGGGCCGATTGACCCACCACACATTGTCGCCGCTGGCGTCGATCAGCTTGAACTGCAGGTCGTTGGCTGGCGAATCACCGCGCAGCTGCAGCCCGAACTGGTAGTTGGCCGGGTACTCGATGCCCAGCTCGCGGCGGATGCCGACGTAGCCGGACACCTCGTGGAAGTCGTAGTCCACGCACAGCGCGCGACCGCCGCCGCTGCCCACCACGCTGCGCAGCGAACCACTGACCTGGTCGGACACCACCAGTTTCCAGGGGGCCATGTCGTCGAAGTTGTCCAGCACCTTCGGTGCCGGCAACGGGGCCGGCGCGGCGGCCGGGGCCGCCATCGACCATATCAGCCCAAGACCCAGACCCACCGCGACGACGGCATGTTTCACCCTTTGACACTCCCCAGCAGCAGACCTTGAATGTAGTAACGCTGCAATGCCAGGAACAGCAGCAGCACCGGCACCACCGTAACCACCGCGCCGGCCATCATCATTTCCACGTCCATGATGTGTTCGCGCGACAAGGTGGCCAGGGCGACCGGCAAAGTGTAGTGCTCCTGGTCGGTCAACACGATCAACGGCCACATGAAATCGTTCCAGGCGCCCATGAAGGTGAAGATCGACAGGGTGACCAGCACCGGCTTGAGCATCGGCAGCACGATCTGGAAGAAGATGCGCATCTCCCCTGCCCCGTCGATGCGCGCCGCTTCGAGCAGCTCATCGGGGATGGACCGCGCGTACTGGCGCACCAGGAAGATGCCGAACACGCTGGCCAGCGCCGGCACGATCACCCCGCCAAAGCTGTTGACCAGGCCCAGCTGCTTCATCAGCAGGAACAGCGGCAGCATGGCCACCTGCGCCGGGATCACCAACGCGGCCAGCAGCACCTGGAAGATGCGCTCGCGACCGGCGAAGCGCAGCTTGGCAAACGCATAGCCGGCCATCGTGTTGAGCAGCAGCGAACCCAGGGTGATCGCCAGCGACACCCCCAGGCTGTTGACGAAGTTGTTGCCCATGCCGGTGCGCGCGAACAACTCATGGTAGTTGGCGGTGGTCACCGAGGACGGCAGCAGCGGCGGCGGGAAATGCGCCGCTTCGCCGGTGGGCATGAACGACACCGACAGCATCCACAACAGCGGCGCCAGGCTGACCAGCGCCAGTACCGTCAGGCCCCCATTGATCCACCACGCATGCCAGCGCGACTGGCCGATTTCACGACTCATACCAACTGCCTCTTGCGGCCGAAACGCAGCATGACGCTGGTGACGGCCAGGATGATCAGGAACAGCAGGAACGCCACCGCCGACGCACGGCCCAGGTTCCACCACTTGAAGCCTTCCTCGAACATGAAATACAGCACGCTGACGGTGCTCTGCAGGGGGTCGCCGCGGGTCATCACGTAGGGTTCGGCGAACAGCTGGAAGTAGCCCGATACGGTAATCACCCCCACCACCAGCAGCACCGGGCCGAGCATCGGCAGGGTGATGTGCAGGAACTGCTTCCAGCGCGAGGCGCCGTCGATGCGTGCGGCCTCGTACAGGTCATGCGGAATGGCCTGCAGGCCGGCCAGGAAGATGACCATGTTGTAGCCGAAGTTCTTCCACACCGCGAACAACATGATGGTCGGCATGGCCCAGTTGGGATCGCCGAGCCAGTCGATCGGATTGATCCCGAGGTGGCCCAGCCCGTAGTTGACCAGGCCGTAGCTGGTGTGGAACAGGTAACGCCAGATCACCGCCACCGCCACCAGCGTGGTCACCACCGGGGCGAACAGCGCGGTGCGGAACAGTGCCTTGAAGCGTGCGGCCGGCGCGTTCAGCAGGATCGCCGCGCCCAGGGAAACGCCGATGGACATCGGCACGCCCACGATCACGAAATACGTGGTGTTCCACAGTGACTTCCAGAACATCGGGGTCTGCAGCAGGTCGATGTAGTTGCCCAGCCCGACAAACCGCAGGTTGCCGCCATCGGCCAGCGCGTACAGGTCGAAGTCGGTGATGCTCAGTGCCAACGCCGAAAACACCGGCAGGCCGAAGAACACGCCGATGACCAGGATGGCCGGGCCGGCGAACAGCCAGCCGGCAAGCGAACGCTGCTTCATGGGGTTGCTCCGTCGGCCACCGCACTGGAATGCACGCCTGGACCGGCGGCCTTCTCCTGTGCATCGCGCTCATGCATCCAACGGCGCTTGGCGAGGACCTTGTCCACGCGTTTGTCCAGTTCCTTCACTGCCACATCCTGATCAAGGCCACCACGCACCACCTGTTCGGTGATGATCCGCATTTCCTGCACGATCCGCTCCCACTCCAGCACCTTGGGGGTCGGTTTGACCCGCTCGAGCTGGTCGCGGAACGGCTGCGCCAGCGGGTCGTTGGCCAGCGAGGGATATTCCCAGGTGCTGCGCCGCGGCGGCAGGTCGCCGATGATGGAGTGGAAGCGCTCCTGGATCGCCGGGCGCGACAGGAACTCGATCAGCTTCCACGACGCTTCCTTCTGCTGCGAGGACCGGAAGATCACCAGGCTGGTGCCACCGGCGATGCCGGCGCCGGGGCCATCCGGGCCGGGCAGCGCGGCGGTGCCCCACTGGCCTTCCAGTTCCTTGGGCTGCAGCTTCTTGAACTCGCGGATATTCCACGGGCCGGACAGGTAGAACACGTTGAAACCGCGGAAGAACTCATCCCACACATTGGAGATCTGGGTTTCGGACATGCGCGGCGCCCAGCCCTGGGCGAACATGTTTTCGTAGAAGCCCAGCGTGCGGCGGAACCCGGGGCTGCTGAAATTGCCGCGGGTATCGTCATCGCGCAGCAGCGGATCGGGTTGTTGCAGGGCAAAGGACAACTGCTGCTCGAACTCGTTGATCGGCATCAGCACCGCGTAGCGCTTGGGACCCTGCATCTTCTTGATCGCGGCCATCATGGTGTTCCACTCGTCCCAGGTGCGCGGCGGGTGGTCGAAACCGGCTTTGGCCAACAGGTCCTTGCGGTAGTAAAGCAGGCGCGTGTCCACATACCACGGCACCCCGACCAGTTCATCGTGGACCACGTTGGTGTCCCAGATGCCCTGGAAATAATCGGCCGGGTCCACCACCCTGGACTTGGCCACGTAAGGCTGCAGCGGCACCAGCGTATTGAGTTCGGCAAATTCGGGGATCCAGGTGTTGCCAAGCTGGCACACATCCGGCAGCCCATCGGCGGCAAAGGCGGTCAGCAGCTTCTCGTGCGCGGCGGTCCACGGAATGTTCTGCACATCGACATGGATGCCGGGGTTTTCCGCCTCGAACTCCTCGATCAGGCCGCTGACCACTTCGGCTTCGCGGCCCATCGCCCAGAAGCGCACGGTGACCCCTTCGGGCTCTTTCCGGCAGGCACTCAACAACACACTGCCAACCAGCAGCAGCAACAGGCTCAACCCCAGCTTCGGGCGCGACATCGATGGCACTGCTTACTTCCCCTGCTGCTGGTTGCGGTTGGTGTTGGAATTGTTCTTCTGTTCCTGGGCGGCCGCCGCGCGCGATTCGGCAATGCCGACCGAGCGGGCCGAGGCCGCCTTTTCATCCTTCTGCAGTTCCATCGGCTGCTGCTCGCCTTCCGGGGTGAGCCAGCCGCCACTGAAACCGGCGCGCTCCAGGCCCTTGCGGATGTGCACGTTCTTCTTCATCACATCCCAGACGAAATCGTTCCGGTAGTTGGCGATCATGGTCAGGATCGGGCCCTGGTCGATGCCGATGTAGTCACTGGCCACCCAGCCGCGGTCAGGCACCAGCCGGCCGGTCTTGATCGGAATGTCGTAGTTGAAGCTGGGATTGAACGAATCCAGGAAGCCGTAGCTGGAATAGATGTAGTCGCCGTAGCGCTTGTGCATCTCTTCGGTGGCCGGAATCACTTCTTCGGGGGCGAACACCACCGAGGCGATCGCGGCGGTCGGGGCGATGGTGCCGTCGTCGAAGTTCTCGCGCAGGCCGGCCCCGCGCGAGGAGTAATGGCGGAACTGGCGCTGCTCGCCGCGATACTCCTGGGTGGTGTTCTGCGGGCCGTCGCTGGCGGTCAGACCCCACACGTTCTCGCCGTAGTCCTTCCAGTTCATCGGGTTGGCGATGGCGTAATCACGCTGGGCCAGCGCGGCCGAGCGGCTGTTGAGGAAGTAGGTGCTGCCACGCTCGCGCATGTAGGCATCCTGGATGTCGCGGAAGTCCACCCACACATGGGTGTACTGGTGGCCGAACAGCGGGCCGAAGGACAGGTATTCCTGGCCCTGGTACACGCCCCAGTCGTTGTCATAGGTGCGCGTCCACACCGTCCACGCATCCGGGCTGACCGGGTGGGTGGGCGAGCCGAGCGCGAGGATGTAGACCATCATCGCCTCGTTGTAGCCCATCCAGTCGTGGTCGATGAAGCCGCTTTCGGGGAACCAGCCCATCGAGATCAGCGGTGCACGCTGCTGCAGCCACGGCCAGTCCACGCGCTTGTAGAGCGTGTCGGCGATCTCGCGGATCTCTTTTTCGCGCGCATCGTCGCCGCTGTAGTACGACTGTGCGAACAGCACGCCCATCATCAGCAGCGCGGTATCCACGCTGGACAGCTCCACCCAGCTGTCGTAACGACGGCCCTGCTGCATGTCCAGGAAATGGTAGTAGAAGCCCTTGTAACCGCCCTTGCCGGTGCGCTGCGGGCCCATCGGCAGGTCGCGGAAGAATTTCAGGGTCAGCAGGGTCCGGTCCACTGCCTGGGTGCGGCTGACCCAGCCGTTTTCCACCCCGATCGGATAGGCGGTCAGCGCGTAGCCGACCGCGGCGATGCTGGCGAACGGGCGCGACGGATAGCGGTCCGGGCTGAGTCCGTTGACTTCGTTGGTGGTGTCCCAGAAGAACTGGAAGGTGCGGCGCTCGATGTCGTCAAACAGCGGCGGCAGTTCGGGCTTCATCGGGCGCGGCGGCACATCGGCCTCCACCAGGATCACCGGCGGCCTGGGCTTGGCCGGCTTGTCCGGCGCCTGCTGCTGGCAGCCAGCGATGGCCACCGACAGCAACGCCAGCGACACCTTCCGAGATGCATTCATCGACCACCACCTTTTGCGCATGTTCGTGCTGGAGAGCATAGCCTCAACCAAGCTGAAATCGTTTACAGATCCCGGTCCAAAAAAATCCGCCTTGGCGGACAGGGGGTACCGACCCGGTATCGGCGCACCGACCCAAGGCCGGCACCTACCGCACACGCGCTTGCCCATCCTGGGACGGCAAGCGCCTGTGCAGTCCCGCCGGCGGACCCAAGCCAACCGGCGGTGCTGCCCCGGTACCGCCCAGAGGGCGGTACCGGGTAGAGCTGGCATCAGAAGCGGAAGCCGACTTCCGCCTTGACCTGGCGCGGCGTACCGATGATGTCACCGGTCTCGTTGTAGCTGGCCTGCAGCTTGCCGTTGGTCTTGACGTAGTTGTAGTTGGAGAAGTTGTCGAAGTTGAACACGTTGATGATGTCGATGCGCGCGTACAGCTCGGTCTCGCCCGGCATCTTGAACGTCTTCGTCGCCTGCAGATCGACCGAACGGTAGCCGAAGATCTTGCCACCCAGCAGGAACTTGCCATTGGCGTTGGGCACCGCGGCCTGCGGGGTCGGCAGGTCGTAGCCACTGGCCTGCGGCACGCCGTACCAGTCATTGACGGCAGTCGGGGTGGCCAGGGTGACCTTGCCGCCGAAGGTGATGCCCCAGAAGCCCGCGTACGAACCGGTGACCACCAGGCGGTGGCGCGGCGCGCCGTTGGAACGGATGGTCGGGTAGTCGCCGATCAGGCCGCGGTCGAACGCGTACTTCTCATTGATGTCGCGGTTGTGGCGCGCGGTAGTCCAGGTGTAGGCGATCGAGGAACCCCAGCCGCTTTCCTGGGTGAACGGCTTCTGCGCCGACAGCAGGACCTGGGTAGCGCGGGTCTTGATGCCCTGCTGACCGATGATCAGGCTGCCGAAGCCCGGCACGTTGCAGCTCCAGGCCTGGCTCAGGCCCGGGTCGGTGCCACCGCACAGGCGCGGGTCATCGAAGAACTGGCCGGTCGGGTAACGGTTGCCCAGGGTGAAGGCAAAGCCGTCGTAGCTCAGCGTGCGGGCGATGGTGGCGTCGGTCAGCCAGTCACCGACCTGGTTGCTCATGCCCAGGCTGAACTGGTCGGAGTACGGCACCTTCAGGTTGTTGTTGAGCAGATCCACTTCCAGGCCGGCATTGCTGGTCGAACCGACCAGGGACTGCAGGTTGCCGATACCGTTGAGCAGGTTCGGGTTCCAGTCATAGCAGGCAGCCTGGCCGTTGAGGCAGCTGCCGGTGGCCGGGTTGCGGAAGTAGATGGTCGGCTGCGGCAGGGCCAGCTTGGTGGTTTCCAGCTGCAGGTTGTCGAACAGGTCGCGGTCATACGAACGACCGGCACCACCGTGGATCACGTGCTGCTCGTCGGCGTTGATGTCATACGAGAAGCCCAGGCGCGGCTGCCAGGCATCCTTGAACGCCTTGCGGTTGTGGCCGTTGCTGATGTAGTTGCTGATGTCCAGCCCGCCCAGCGCCAGCGTATCGGCGAAGGTCTGGCCAGCGGCAGCGCGCGGGTCCTGCGAGTAGATCGCATCGACCACCGCCTGCGGGGTCACGAAGTCCAGGTAGGCCGGGGTCTTTTCGTAGTCCCAGCGCAGGCCGATGTTCAGCTGCAGGTGGTCGTTGACCTGCCAGTCGTCCTGGATGAACAGGCCGATCTGCTTGGACTTCGAACGCACTTCGCCGGACACGCCCGACACGCCGGTCACCGGCTTGACGAACTGCGCCTTGTACGGGATGTCGGACGGGAAGTCCGCATCGCCCAGCGAGTAGGTGAACTGCGGATTGATCTGCGCCGCATCGGAGGCGTACAGGTCGATCTGCTTGTACTTGGCGCCCATCTTGATGGTGTGGTCGCCCATCCACTGAATGCCATCCAGGGTCAGGTTGTCTTCAATCGCCCAGCCCTTCTGGCCCTTCACCTGCGAATCCAGCGCAGAGGCGCCACCGATCTTCACCAGGGTGCGGTCGTCGGTGCCGTCCGGCGCGGTGTAGGTGAAGCCGTTGCCCAGGGTCAGCGGGGTCGGGTTGTTGAACGAATCTTCGTGGGTGAGCATCAGCTCGTTGTAGTAACGCTCACCGCTGTGGTTCCAGCGCAGCGCGTAACGGCGGTCGGTGTTGACCACTTCACGGCCGGCTTCCGGCGCGGTCTGGCCACTGAACTGCTGCTGGGTCTCGTCGCGGTCCTGGAAGCTCAGTTCGATGCGATCGTTGTCGGTCGGCTCGAAGTCGATCTTGGCGAAGATCAGGTCCTGCTCGAACGGCTGGCTGGCCGGGCCGAGGCCGGCGGCGGCGTCTGCCGGCAGCAGGCCGACGCGGTTGGTGACCGAGCCTTCCGGCGCGATGGTGACCGGCAGGTTGAAGCGCTTGGCTTCGTAGGTCACGAAGAAGTGGGCCTTGTCCTGGATGATCGGGCCACCCAATGCAAACCCATATTCCTTCTCGGCCGATGCTTCTTTGGTCTGGCCGTACTGACGCTCCGCCGGGGTCTTGGCGCGCATGTCTTCGTTGGTGTAACGGTAGAAGGTTTCACCCTTGAACTCGTTGGTACCGGACTTGGTCGCCGCGGTCACGGCCGCGCTCGACACCTGGCCGTACTCGGCCTTGTAGTTGCCGCTGATGACCTTGTATTCGCCGATGGCCAGCTGCGGGAACGGGTTGCCGGCGCTGCCGGACTGGCCGGCCACGCCGCCGCCCTTGACGTAGCTCTTCTGGCCCACGCCGTCGATATAGACGTTGGTGCCGTCGGCATTGGTGGCACCGCCGCGCAGCGAGGTGTTGCCCTTGGCATCGCGGGTGAAGATCATGCCCGGCACCGCGTCGGCGAACTCCAGGAAGTTGCGCGACACCTGCGGGGTGGTCTGGATCTGCTGCAGGCTCACCGTCTTGCCCACTTCGGACGTACGCACTTCCTGCAGCAGGGTCGGTGCAATGACGTTGACCGTGTCCAGGTTGGTGGCGTTGGCAGTGCCGCCGTTGGCCGGCGCGCCGCTGAAGTTCAGGGTCGCGGTCGAAGCCACCGTCACCGTCACCTTCTGCGTCTGGCCATTGGCCACCACGTCATAGGTGCCCGGGTCCAGGCCCATCAGCGAGTAGCTGCCATCGGCGCGGGTGGTGGCACGGCGCACGGTGCCGCTGGCCAGATTGGTGGCGGTCACTTCAGTGCCGGCATCGGCCTGGGCAACCTGGCCACGCAGGGAGGAGGTGGCCGACTGCGCCATCAGGGACGGCGCGGCGCCGAGCATCAGGCAGGTAACCAGTGCACTGGTCAGCAGGCTGCGCGCCGGTGCACGGTTGCGGTGATTGGAATACGTCATGTAAATCTCCGGGTGGTGGTGGCCGTCTTTGCGGCCCCTGTCGTTTTTTTTGATCGAATGGAGTTGCTCCCGGCCTTGCGGGCCGGGTTACTGCTCGTTTCTGGGCTTGCTTGAATCACGCACGATCAGGCGCGGCACAAGCGTCTGCTTGTCACCGGCCACTTCCGTGTTGTTGCCGTCCATCAACTGCAACAGACGCGTCATCGCCTTATCGCCAAGGTCGGCGATACTCACCTGCATCGTCGTCAACGATGGGTGAACGAAACGCGCCAGCGGAATGTCGTCAAAGCCCGCCAGGGCGACATCGGCCGGAACCCGCACACCTGCCTGCGCGAACGCATACAGGCACCCCAGCGCCATCATGTCGTTGGCGGCGAACACCGCATCGGGCAGCGCACCGGCTGCCAGCAACTCCTGTCCGGCGCGATGGCCGGAGGCTTCGTCAAAATCACCGGGCAACTCGATCCCCGCCGCATCGGCACCGAACGCGGCCAGCGCGTCCCGGAAGCCGCGCCGTCGTTCGCGCGCATCGAAGTTGAGATCCGGACCAGAAATGAAGGCAATGCGGCGGTGGCCCACCTCGAGCAGGTGGCGGGTCATCGCCATCGCCCCGGCATGGTCATCGATGCTCAACACCGGATGATCCTGCTCGGGCAGGTAGGTGTTGATCAGGACCGTGGGCAGCGCCTGCGGCAGGTTGTCGGTCAGGAAGCCGGGGCTTTCGGCATAGGGCGACAACACCAGCAGGCCGTCCACGCGGCCGCGCATGGCGCGCAGGGCGGCCCCCTGCTGCTCCTGGTCGCCGTGGTAACTGGACACCAACAGGTGCTGGCGGCGCTCGCGGGCGACCCCGTCGATGCCGCGCATCAGTTCGGAGAAGAATTCGCCGTACAGGTCCGGCAGCACCACACCAATGGTGTTGGTGCGCCGGCTGCTCAGGCTGCGCGCCGCCGCATGCGGGGTGTAGCGCAGGCGCGCAGCGACCTCCAGCACCAGCTTGCGGACCGGTTCGGCGACATTTTCATGCCCATTGAGCGCACGCGACACCGTGGCCACGGAGACCCGGGCTTCGCGGGCTACATCTTTGATTGTGATGGCTGCCTTGTTCACTTCGCCGCCCTCCACGGCTTAGAGATCTGGGGCTTGGCGCGGAATGTAAGCGTTTTCAATCCTGAATGTAAACACTACGTTAGGCCTATGTCGCACGCCGGTAACGCAAACCTGTCCATGACAAGCCCGCCAGGGACTCGCCAGGACAAGGCAGGACAAGGGTTTCAGCGGTTTTTGACGGGCGCTTCGGCGCGAATGGACAACGCGTGGATATCGGTGTCCATCAGGGTGCCCAGGGCGGCATAAACCGCCCGATGGCGCGCAATCGGCAGCTTGCCTTCGAAGGCCGCGCTGACGATATGCACATTGAAATGGCCGCGCCCGTCGCGCGCGCCCTCATGCCCGGCATGGCGGTGGCTGTCGTCCTCCACCTCCAGCAGCAGCGGGTCCAGCGCCTGCTGCAGCGCGGCGCGGATCTGCTCGACCCGGGTCACGGCAGTACCTTGCGGAACGGGCGCACCTGCACCCGGGTGTATACGCCCGCTTCCACGTAGGGATCGGCATCGGCCCAGGCCTGGGCCTGTTCCAGCGAGGCGAACGCGGCAATCACCACGCTGCCGCTGAATCCGGCCGGGCCCGGGTCTTCGCTGTCGATCGCCGGGCACGGCCCGGCCAGCAGCAGCCGGCCGGCATCGCGCAGCTCGGTCAAACGGGCCAGGTGCGCGCCGCGCACCGCCATGCGGGCCGCCAGTACGTCGGCACCGTCATAGCCTTCAATCACATACCACACAGGCAACTCCCAAGGTTCAGCTAAACGAACCGGGCGATTCTAGCCCGGCTCGCTGGACACTGCCGGCCTGAACCCGTACTCTTGGCTCCATTGCACGTGGCTGGACGCAGCAGCCCCGCCGGCAAATGGCTTCACCGCCAGCCGACGACCGACCCGCTGCCCCACACCAGCACACGTAGACGACCTCCCCGTAGTTCTGTCGCTGCCCATTGCGGCGCGCCTTGCTGTTTGAAGTGTGGAACCGCGCCGACCCAGGCGTGTCATGGCTTGCCATCCTGCCACCGGGCGTTCCGGAACGGCTCAGGGTGCGGCGACCGGTCCGTTGCAATACTGACATCACTCTTGATGACCTCCGAACTCGCGCTCGACGCGAACCCGCAAACCCGGCCGACCGCCCCACAGCAGCAGGAAATGCCGCTGGCCGTGGTGCATGGTCAACCGGTCCTGCAGATTCCGCAGGACCTGTACATCCCGCCGGACGCGCTGGAAGTCATCCTGGATGCCTTCGAAGGCCCGCTGGACCTGCTGCTGTACCTGATCCGCCGGCAGAACCTGGACATTCTGGACATCCCGGTAGCCGAGATCACCCGGCAGTACGTGGAGTACATCAACGTCATGCAGGAGCTGCGCTTCGAACTGGCGGCCGAGTACCTGGTGATGGCCGCGATCCTGGCGGAAGTGAAGTCGCGGATGCTGCTGCCGCGGCCGCCCAGCATCGAGGGCGAGGAAGCCGATCCGCGCGCCGAGCTGGTGCGCCGGCTGCAGGAGTACGAACGTTTCAAGCAGGCCGCCGAAGACATCGACGCCCTGCCCCGGCAGGACCGCGACACCACCCCGGTACATGCCTTCGTGCCCGACCGCGCCGCAGTGAAACTGCCGCCGCCGGTGGACCTGAAGGAAATGCTGATGGCCCTGCACGACGTGCTCAAGCGCGCCGAGCTGTTCACCGGCCACGCCATCAAGCGTGAGGCGCTGAGTGTGCGCCAGCGCATGGGCGATGTGCTGGGCCGCCTGGAAGACGGCCGGTTCTACCGGTTTGAATCGCTGTTCACCGCCGAAGAAGGCAAGCTGGGCGTACTGGTGACGTTCCTGGCCCTGCTGGAACTGGCCAAGGAACAGCTGCTGGACATCGTCCAGGAAGCACCGCTGGCGCCGATCTACGTGAAATCCCTGGCCGCCGGCAACACCAATGAACCGCTGCAGTTCAACAGCGAGTTCGACGACGCCGATGCGGCCAACGAATCCGACTGAGCACCGCCTACGCATGGATCAACCCCTGATCACCCGCATTGTCGAAGGCGCGCTGCTGGCCTCCAGCCAGCCGCTGACCCTGGCGCAGCTGCAGGGCCTGTTCCCGGAAGAGGAGCCGGCCCCGCCGGGCAGCATCGAGCGCGCGCTGGAACTGCTGCGCGACGGCTGTGCCCAGCGCGGGGTGGAACTGGTCGAGGTGGCCTCCGGCTTCCGCTTCCAGGTCACCAACGAAGTCCACGGCTACATCACCCGGCTGTGGACCGAGCGCAAGACCCGCTACACCCGCGCCACCCTGGAAACCCTGGCACTGATCGCCTACCGGCAGCCGATCACCCGCGGCGAGATTGAACAGGTGCGCGGCGTGGCGGTGAGCAGCAACATCATCCAGGCACTGGAAGAACGCGAATGGATCCGGGTGATCGGCCACCGCGACGTGCCCGGCAAGCCGGCGCTGTTTGGCACCACCAAGGGCTTCCTGGATTATTTCGGGCTCAAGCGCCTGGACGAGCTGCCGCCGTTGTCCGAGCTGCGCGACCTGGGGGAACTGGATCCGCAGCTGCCGCTGGACAGCGACGGCCAACCGGCTGGCCGCCTGGCCGCCGGGGCTGCCACCCCCGATGCCGCGTTGGATGCCGACAACGCGGCCAACGACGACACCGGCCTGCCACTGGCAGGTGAAGACCAATCGCAGGACAATTCACCCGACGTCGAGCACCCGCCCCGCGGCGATGCCGACAGCACCACCGAATCCAAAGCGCCGTTGCCGCCCCGCGACGACGACGCTGGAATGACCGCCCCTGATGGCGAACCCGATACCGCGCCGGGCGAGCGCGCGGCGCCCCAGAACGAAACCGAAGACAACGCCGTCGCGACGACGACCGTGGCTGTTGACGAAGCCGATCCCGAACCAGAGGCCGACGCACCCGTCGCCGGCCGGAGCCAAGTAAATGAGTGACACCCCCCGCAAGCCGTCTTTGAACAAGCTTTCGCTCAAGCGCGAAACCGCCACCGACCAGCCCAAGCTGGAAGAACGCCTGCACAAGGTGCTGGCCCAGGCCGGCCTCGGTTCGCGCCGCGCGCTGGAACAGCGCATTGCCGATGGCCTGGTCAAGGTCAACGGTGAAGTCGCGCAGACCGGCCAGTCGATCAAGAGCGGCGACAAGGTCGAGCTGGACGGCCGTGGCTTTGTGGCCACCGCGCTGACCGAAACCTCGCGCGTGCTGGCCTACAACAAGCCCGAAGGCGAAGTGACCACGCGCGAAGACCCCGAAGGTCGCCCGACCGTGTTCGAAGCGCTGCCTGCCCTCAAGGGCGCGCGCTGGATCGCGATCGGCCGCCTGGACATCAACACCACCGGGCTGCTGCTGGCCACCACCGACGGTGAGCTGGCCAACGCGATGATGCACCCCTCCTACGAGGTGGAACGCGAGTACGTGGTGCGCGTGCGCGCCCCGGAAGGCGAAGAAAAGGTGCCCGACAACATCGTCGACCGCCTCGCCCGTGGCGTGGCACTGGAAGACGGCCCGGCCAAGTTCGACGAGATCGAACGCATCGGCGGCACCGATTCGCACGACTGGTTCCGCGTGGTCGTCAAGGAAGGCCGCAACCGCGAAGTGCGCCGCCTGTGGGAATCGCAGGGCTGCCAGGTCAGCCGCCTGAAGCGTACGCGCTACGGCAAGGTCAGCCTGCCGCGCGAACTGCTGCGCGGCCAGTCGGTGGAACTGCCGGCCAAGCAGGTTGAAGCCCTGCGCGCCGAATTGAAGCTGGAAGAAGGCGCACCGTCGGCACTGACCCTGCAGCCGGTGATCGGCCAGCGTCGTGCCGCCAAGACCACCGTGCGCGTATCGCGCGATGGCGCGCGCAGCAATGCCTATGTCAACGGCCACAACTCGGCCGATGAAGGCCGCGAGCTGCGTCGTTTCGACAACGTGCGCGAAGAGCGCGGCCGCGGTCGCGGCGGCAAGGGCGGCGGCTTCAAGGGTGGCCTGACGGTCAGCGGCGAAGCAGCGGCCAAGCAGTCGCAGCGCCCGTTCAAGGCACGCCCGGACAAGGGCAACCGGGCGCTTCCAGAAGGCAATCCGGCCGCGTTCCGCAGCTGGTACGTGCCGGACGGTGTCAGCACCGGCCCGAGCAACCACCGCAATGCCGGCCCGGGCGCAGCCCGTGGCCCGGGCGCGCGTGGTCCGGGTGCCGGCGCAGGCGCCGGTGGCCAGGGCCGTCCGTACGGCAAGCCGAAGGGTCCGGGCGGCGCAGGCGGCCCGGGTCAGGGTCGCGGCGGTTACGGCGGTGAAAGCCGTGGCGGTTACGGCGCGGGTGGTGGTGGCGGTTACGGCGGCGAGAACCGCGGTGGCGAAAGCCGTGGCGGCTACGGCGGCCAGGGCCGTCCGGCCGGCGCCGGTGCCGGTGGCAACCGTGGTGGCCAGGGCGGTCAGGGCGCATCGCGCCACCCCTACGGTCACCCGGGCAATGCCCCGAGCTTCCCGTCCGACCACGCCAATCCGGGCAGCAGCCCGTACGGCAGCGCGCGTCCGGCGGGCAACCGCGGTCCGGGTGGTCCGGGTGGCAATCGGGGTCCGGGTGGTCCCGGTGCGCGTGGTCCTGGCGCCAGTGCGCGCGGCCCCGGCGGCCCCGGTGGTAATCGCGGTCCCGGTGGTCCGGGCGGCAACCGCGGTCCGGGTGGTCCCGGCGGTCGTGGTCCCGGCGGCCCGGGCGGTCGGCCCGGCGGCAGCCGCGGTCCGGGCGGCGGCGGTCACCGTGGTGGCGGCCCGCGCGGCGGCTGATCACTGATACCCTGAGATCAAAAACCCCCGGTTTCGGCCGGGGGTTTTTTTATGGTTCTTCGCCCAGATGCGGGGCAAGCGGAAGTGTGCGTTGACCCTTTCCAGGCGCGGCTGTCGGCGGGTCGGGCGCTGGGCCCCATGCCCTTTCCGGCGAATGTCCTCCGGCGTCGGCCTGCGGCCGCCCCCTCCCCCTTTACTTCGCCTCCAAGGGCATGGGGCCCAGCGCCCGACCCACCGACAGCCTGCAAAGAAGTCCGGCTTCCCGCCCGTACCGCAAGCCGAGCCCCGTAGCGGCCGGTAGGCTCCTGGGCAAAGTAAAGGAGGAGGCCGCCCGCGGCCGGGGGACATTTGCGCCAGGGGCCTACCGGCTGCTACGGGGCCCTCACGCTCGCGACTGGCCCGATCGAAGACGCCAGCCGATCCAAACGGCGCCTGCACACCCGGCCATCCGGATAGCGTCGTGCTCACGCTGCGACCGCCCTTGCAAGAGGACGCTCCCCTCAGCTCGGAGAACAACCTTTTTTCATTGGGTCTGGCTGCGCGTAATGCCGGCCGGTGCTACAGCCACCCATTGGGTGGCTCTACCTTCAACGCCGCTCAATCGTGAACTTGCCCAACCCCACGCCCAGATCCCAGCCCTTGCCGGTACCGGCAAGGGCCAGCGACACATCGCCCTTGGTCATCACCTGCGCGTTGCTGGATTTATCCGCGCCGGCATGTGCTTCCACCGAGGCGTACGAGCCGATCAGGTCGTTCACCGAGTACGCACCGGAGAAGCGGCCCTTGCCGTCGACAATCTTGGACTTGCCCACGGTCAGCCCGCCGCCCTTGACGGAGATCTTGACCGGGATGCGCGCGCCGTTGTCACAGCTGATGGTGCCGGTGCCGGAGGCGGTCTTGTACAACACCGACCAGCCGGCCAGGTTGTAGTGCAGCTCGCAGTCGATGTTGCCGGCGGCCTGCGCGGCCGGCACGGTGCTGATGCCCGCCAGTGCGATCAATGCCAGGGAAAGCTTCTTCATGGGTCCGCTCGTACTCAGTGGGGAACGAGGCGAATCTAGCAGCGTGCGCGTGTGGTCCGGATGAGCCGGCACGCGCACGTCAGGCCATCGTTCAGCCAGCGTCGACCGGGCCGTCCAGGGTGAACGCATCGGCATCGAGCATGGCCGGGAAACGCGCACGGTGCGCAGCCAGTGCCGCCGCCGAAATGGTGGTGGTGACCACCTGCTCCACCTCGCGCACTTCCACCTGCGGCTGGCCCAGGAAATCGATCACCGCGCTGTCGCCGGCGTAGTGCAGGTCGTTGCCATCCACGCCCACCCGGTTGACTGCGGCCACGTAGCACAGGTTCTCGATCGCCCGCGCGCGCAACAGCGTGCGCCACGGATACGCGCGTGCCGAGGGCCAGTTGGCGACGAAGATCTGCAGGTCGAAGTCCAGTTCGCCCGGGCGCTCGACATCAAAACGGTTGCGGCAGAACACCGGGAAACGCAGGTCGTAGCAGACCTGCGGATTGATCCGCCAGCCCTTCCACTCCACGCTCAGGCGCTCGTTGCCGGCCGCATAGCGCAGGTGCTCGTTGCCGTAGCGGAACAGATGGCGCTTGTCGTAATGCTGCAGCTCGCCGTCCGGCGTGGCCCACAGCAACCGGTTGTACACGCCCTGCCCCACCCGCAGCTGCACGCTGCCGGTGACCGCCGCGCCCAGGCGCACGGCCTGCTCACGGATCCAGGCCACGGTCGGGCCGTCCATGCCCTCGGCCTTGTCGATGGCCTCGTTGGAGAAGCCACTGGTGAAGGTCTCCGGCAGGATCACCAGATCGGTCTGCCCGGCCAGCGGCGCCAGCAGCGCGCCGTAGTGATCGCGGTTGCCGGCCGGATCGTGCCAGCGGGTGTTGCCCTGCACCAGGGAAACACGCAGGTCGCCGCGTTCGGTGGCCGCGCCCATCACAGCACCTGCAGGCGTTCGATCGCCGCGTCCAGGGTGGCTTCGTTCTTGGCAAAGCACAGCCGCACCAGGCGCTGGCCGGCCGGCGCGGTTTCGTAGAACGGCGACAACGGAATGGCCGCCACGCCCTTTTCAATGGTCAGCCACTTCACGAATTCGTGGTCGGGCAGATCGCTGATGGCCGAATAGTCCACCAGCTGGAAGTAACCGCCCGGCACCGGCAGCGGGGTCAGGCGCGTGCCCAGCAGCTGCTCGCGGAAGCGGTCGCGCTTGGCCTGGTAGAACGCGCCCAGTTCCAGGTGGTGGGCCGGCTCGTCACGGATCATGGCGGCAAACCCGTACTGGGCCGGGCCGAAACTGGTGAAGGTGTTGTACTGGTGCACCTTGCGGAACTCGGCCGTCATCGCCGGCGGGGCGATCGCATAGCCGATCTTCCAGCCGGTGCAGTGATAGGTCTTGCCGAAGCTGGAGATCACGAAGGCGCGCTCGCGCAGTTCCGGATAGCGCAGCGACGATTCGTGGCGACGGCCGTCATAGATGATGTGCTCGTACACCTCATCGGAGATCAGATAGATGTCGGTGCCGCGCAGCACGTCGGCCAGGGCCTGCATGTCCTCGGCGGTCAGCATCGCGCCGGACGGGTTGTGGGGCGTATTGACCATCAGCAGGCGCGTGCGCGGGGTGATCGCCGCGCGCACGCGGTCCCAATCCACCGCGAAGGTCTGCGGGTCCAGCGGCACGTGCACCGCACGCGCGCCGGCCAGGTCGATGGCCGGCTCGTAGCAGTCGTAGGCCGGGTCGAGCACGATCACTTCCTCGCCCGGGCGCACCACCGCGTGGATCGCGTTGAAGATCGCCTCGGTGGCGCCGCTGGTCACCGTGATTTCGGTGTCCGGGTCCACCTGCGCGCCGTACAGGTCCAGCGACTTCTGCGCGATGGCCTGGCGCAGCGGCGCCACTCCGGTCATCGGCGGGTACTGGTTCAACCCGCCCTGCATGGCCTGGATGGTTTCATCCAGCAGGCGCTGCGGCGCGGAAAAATCCGGAAACCCCTGCCCCAGGTTCACGGCGCCATGCTCGGCAGCCAGCTGGGACATCACGGTGAAGATGGTGGTGCCCACCTTGGGCAGCTTGGTTTGCGGTTGCATCGGCAGGGAACAAGAAGTGGGGAAACCCCAGTGTACGCAAAACCCCCCGCGCCATGACGGGATGGTGTACCCCCGTCCCCGCTACAATGACCGCCCTTTCCTGGTGTGAAGCCTGAGCCCCTTGAACGCTCCTCCGTTGCTGGCCGCGCAAGGCCTTGGCTTCAGTCGCAACGACGAACCCGTATTCGGCCCGCTCGATTTCCACATCAATGCCGGCGAAGCCCTGCTGGTACAAGGCGACAACGGCGCGGGCAAGACCACCCTGCTGCGGGTGCTGGCCGGCCTGCTGCGCGCCGACGCCGGACAGGTGCAGATCGACGGCCGCCCGGCCGGGCACAAGGAGCGTTCGCAGTTTGTGGCCTACCTGAGCCACCTGCCGGCACTGAAGGCCGACCTGGACACCTTGGAAAACCTGCATTTCCTGTGCGGCCTGCATGGCCGGCGCGCGCGCCAGATGCCGGGCAACGCATTGGCCATCGTTGGCCTGGCGGGCTTTGAGGACACCCTGGTGCGGCAGCTCTCGGCCGGGCAGAAACGCCGCCTGGCACTGGCGCGCGTCTGGCTGTCGCCTGCCCCGCTGTGGCTGCTCGACGAACCCTACGCCAACCTGGACCTGGACGGCATCAACCTGGTGAACCGGATGATTTCAGCGCACCTGCGCAGCGGCGGTGCCGCCCTGGTCACCACCCACGGCGCCTATGCCGCCCCGCCGGTGCAGACCCGCCTGCTCAGCCTGGGAGCGCAGGCATGATCGCGCCGGGCACCGAACCGGGCCTGTGGCAGACCGCCCGCGCCCTGGCCGCGCGCGACCTGCGCCTGGTGTGGCGGCGGCGAGGCGATGCACTGCAGCCGCTGATGTTCGCGGTACTGGTGGTGGTGCTGTTCGCACTGGCGCTGGGCCGCGAACCGGCGTTGATGGCCCAGGTGGGCGCGGCGGTGCTGTGGCTGGCGGTGCTGCTGGCCGGGCAGTTGGCGCTGGATTCGCTGTTCCGCAGCGACGCCGAAGACGGTTCGCTGGAACAATGGCTGTTGGCGCCGGTACCGCTGGCCTGGCTGGTGCTGGTGCGCGTGCTGCTGCACTGGGCCACCACCGCGTTGCCGTTGATCGTAATGGCCCCCCTGCTGGCCGAAATGCTGCACGTGCCACATGACCAACTACCGATCCTGCTGGCATCGTTGCTGCTGGGAACGCCGCTGCTGAGTCTCATCGGTGGCGTGGTGGCCGCCCTGACGGTGGGCATCCGGCGCTCTGGTATTCTCGTGGCGTTGCTGGCATTGCCGCTGTATGTACCGGTGCTGGTGTTCGGTGCGGGCAGCGTGGGTGCCGCCGCACGCGGGCAGGACCCGGTGGGGGCGCTGCTGCTGCTGGGCGCCGGGCTGGTGGTGGCGCTGGTATTGGCGCCGCTGGCCACCGCCGCTGCCATCCGGATTTCGTTGAGTTGAGCCGTCGTTCACCGCACCACCGTTTCCAGCGTCATCGTTCAACAAGCCGCTCCATGTCCGTTGAATCGTCGCCCTTCGTTGGATAGCCACTGCCGCATGCACCCGATCGTCCGCTGGTTCCATCAAGTTGCATCGCCGCCCACCTTCGACCGCTTCGCCGCGCGCTGGTCGCGCGTGTTCTACGTCGCTGCGCTGCCGGTGCTGTTGATCGGCATCTGGCAGGCGCTGTTCGTGGTGCCGGCCGAGCAGAGCCAGCACGATGCCTTCCGCATCATCTACATCCACGTGCCCAGCGCGTGGATGAGCCTGTTCGTGTTCGCGCTGATGGCGTTGTACTCGGCCATCGCGCTGGTCTGGCGGATCAAGATCTGCGAGATCCTGGCGATGGCCTGCGCACCGATGGGCGCCGGCTTCACCCTGATCACCCTGCTCACCGGCAGCATCTGGGGCAAGGCCACCTGGGGTACCTGGTGGGACTGGGACCCGCGCATGACCAGCGAACTGATCCTGCTGTTCCTGTACCTGGGCGTGATCGGCCTGTACCACGCCATCGACGACCGCCGCAGCGCGGCGCGCGCGGCCGGGCTGCTGGCCATCGTCGGCGTAGCCCTGCTGCCGGTGATCCGCTATTCGGTGGACTGGTGGGGCGGCCTGCACCAGCGCCAATCGGTCAATGTATTCGGTGACAGCGCCGTGCGCCCGGAGCTGATCGCGCCCTTGTGGTGGATGGTGGTGGCGACCAAGCTGTGGTTCGTCGGTTCGCTGCTGGGCAAGGCCCGCGCTGACAACCTGTCGCGCGAAGCCGGCAAGGCCTGGGTGGGCGAACGTTTCGCCGACACCGCCGGTCAGGAGCTGCCGCGATGACCCACCTGCCCTACCTCATTGCCGCCTACGCGGTCTTCGCCCTGGTCCTGGGCGCCGATGCGCTCGGGTCGTGGCTGCGCCTGCGCCTGGCGCGTCGCCAGGCCGCACGCCGCCTGCAACGGTTGCAGGCACGCGGCCGGCCGCAGGCGCCGGCACCGCGGGACACGGAGTTGAGCCGATGACCCCCGTGCAGCGCCGCCGCATGGTCTGGGTGCTGCTGTTGCTGCTTGCCTCGGGCCTGGCTACCACGCTGGTGGCCTTCGCCCTGCAACGCAATATCGCCTATCTGTATACCCCGGCCGAAGTGCTGCGCGGCGACGTTGATGCGCAGTCGCGCTTCCGGCTTGGCGGAATGGTGGTGAAGGGCTCCTTCCAACGCGCGCCCGGTTCACTGGAGGCGCACTTCGTGGTGACCGACGGCGATGCCACCCTGCCGGTGAGCACCTCGCGGATCCTGCCGGACATGTTCCGCGAAGGCACCGCCGTGGTGGCCAGCGGGCGCATGCAGGAAGGGCGCTTCATCGCCGATGAAGTGCTGGCCAAGCACGACGAGAACTACATCCCCAAGGAAGTTGCCGACAAGATGGGCCAGGCGCATACCAAACACGACGTGCCGGTGACCGCACCAGAGGCACGCTGAGTGCTGCCCGAACTGGGGCAGATTCTGCTGGTGACGGCCTTGCTGATGGCAGTGCTGCAGGCGGTGCTGCCGTTGTGGGGCGCCCAGCGTGGCTACCCGGCCTGGATGGCGGTGGCACGCCCGGCCGCATTCGCGCAACTGGCGTTGCTGCTGGGGGCCTTCGGCGTGCTGACCGCGGCCTTTGTCACCCAGGATTTTTCGGTGCGCTATGTGGCCGAAAATTCCAATTCACTGTTGCCGCTGGCCTACCGCTACTCGGCGGTATGGGGCGCGCATGAAGGTTCGCTGCTGCTGTGGGCACTGGTGCTGGCGCTGTGGAACGGCGCGGTGGCGCTGTGGTCGCGGCAGCTGCCGCAGCAGGTCCTGGCCCGGGTGCTGGGCGTGCTGGGCATCATCGGCATCGGTTTCCTGGCCTTCCTGATCTTCACCTCCAATCCGTTCGCGCGGCTGCTGCCGGCGCCGCTGGAAGGCCACGACCTCAATCCGCTGCTGCAGGACCCGGGGCTCATCATCCACCCGCCGATGCTGTACCTGGGCTACGTCGGGTTTGCCGTGCCGTTCGCCTTTGCCATCGCCGCGCTGCTGGAAGGCCGCGTGGATGCGCGCTGGCTGCGCTGGACCCGGCCGTGGACCAACGTGGCCTGGGGCTTTTTGACCCTGGGCATCGCGCTGGGCAGCTGGTGGGCCTATTACGAGCTGGGCTGGGGCGGCTGGTGGTTCTGGGACCCGGTGGAGAACGCCAGCTTCATGCCGTGGCTGGCCGGGGCGGCGCTGATCCATTCGCAGGCCGTCACCGAGAAACGGGGCAGCTTCGCCAGTTGGACGCTGCTGCTGGCCATCGCCGCGTTCGCACTGTCGTTGCTGGGTACCTTCCTGGTGCGCTCGGGCGTGCTGACCAGCGTGCATTCGTTCGCCGCCGATCCCTCGCGCGGCACCTTTATCCTGATTTTCCTGGCGCTGGTGATCGGCGGCGCCCTGCTGCTGTATGCGCTGCGCGCCGGCGCGCTGGGCAATGACGACCCGCGCCGCGGCTTCATGCCCACCTCGCGCGAAACCCTGCTGCTGGCCAACAACCTGCTGCTGGCCGCGGCCTGCGCGATGGTGCTGCTGGGAACGTTGTATCCGCTGCTGGCCGATGCGCTGGGGCTGGGCAAGGTGTCGGTGGGCCCCCCCTACTTCGGCACGCTGTTCCTGCTGCTGATGGTGCCGCTGGTGGCGCTGCTGCCGTTTGGCCCGCTGGTCAACTGGCAGCGCGACCAGGCCTCGCGCGCGCTGGCGATGCTGGCACCGTGGGCGGGCCTGGCACTGCTGCTGGGCGCCATCGCCTATTTCATGGCACCACAGGGCGCGCTGAAGACCGCCGCCGGGGTCAGCGGGGCGGCGTGGGTGGCCTTGGGTACCGCACGTTTCGTCTGGACCCGGTTGCGCGGCAACGGCAGGTTCACCGCGGAAATGGTGGGCATGCTGCTGGCCCACGGCGGCGTGGCGGTGTTCCTGGCCGGCGCGCTGTTGGTGGAAGCGCTGAACGTGCAGCGCGAGGTGGCGCTGTCGCCCGGGCAGTCGCTGCAGGTGAGCGGCTATGAACTGCGCTTTGAAGGCGTGGACCACCAGCAAGGCCCCAACTACAGCGCCGACCGCGGCCACGTGCGCGTCCTGCGCGGTGACCGCGAGCTGGCCCTGCTGCACCCGGAAAAACGCGCCTATGCCAGCGGCGGCCAGGTGATGACCGAAGCCGGCATCCATGCACGCATCGGCGGGGATGTCTACGTGGCGCTGGGCGAGCCGCTGGGCAACAATGCGTGGGCGGTGCGGGTGCACATCAAGCCGTTCGTCCGCTGGATCTGGCTGGGCGCATTGTTGATGGCCCTGGGTGGCTTTGTCACCGCCGCCGACCGCCGTTTCCGCCGTCCCTGAGTCCTGGAGTTTCCCCGTGTCCGAACCGCGCCCCGCTTCCCGCCCCCTGCCGCCCGTGGCCATCGTCATCGGCGTGCTGTTCTTCTTCGGGTTGCTCGGCCTGATGGTGTACGGGGTGATGAAATCCGGCGCGCCCGACCGCGACAGCCTGCCCTCGGCGCTGATCGGCAAGCCGGCCCCGGCGTTTACCCTGCCGGTGCTGCATGACATGGACATCAAGGTCAGTAGCACCGAACTGCGCGGCGCGCCTTACGTGCTCAACGTGTGGGGCAGCTGGTGCGCGGCCTGCCGCGAAGAACACCCCATCCTCACCCGTTTCGCCGAGACCAAGCGCGTGCGCGTGATCGGCTACAACTGGAAGGACGAACCGGCCGACGCGCTGCGCTGGCTGGAACAGCTGGGCAATCCGTTCGTGCTGGTCCTGAGCGATATCGAAGGCCGTACCGCGATCGACTGGGGCGTGACCGCCGCGCCGGAGACTTTCCTGGTGGACGCCAGCGGCGTGGTGCGCTGGAAATACAGCGGCGCCCTCAGCCAGCGTGTGATCGATACCCAGCTGATTCCCGAACTGGAAAAGGTGGAGCGCGCCAATGCCAATGCCCAGAGCCATCTGCCCGCCGCCCCGTAACCTGCCGGCGGCGCTGCGTGCGCTGCTGCTGGCTGCCCTGCTGCTGGCACCGTGGGCGGCGCTGGCCCAGGCCGTGTCCGACCCTACCCCGCTGCAGTACCGCGATGCCACCGAAGAGGCGCGGTTCCATGCATTGGCCGCCGAGCTGCGCTGCGTGCAGTGCCAGAACCAGTCGCTGGCCGATTCCAACGCGCAGATTGCCCATGACCTGCGCCGTGAGGTGCTTACCCTGATGCAACAGGGCCACGACGACGCGCAGATCAAACAGTTCCTGGTCGATCGCTACGGACAATTCGTGCTGTACCGGCCGGCGGTGGACGCGCGCAACAGCCTGCTGTGGTTCGGCCCGGCGGTGCTGCTGCTGGGCGGCGCCGGCGTGCTGGTCGCGGTGGTTCGCCGCCGCAGCCGACAGCTGCAACCGATGGACCGCACCGAGGAGCGCTGGTGAGCGGGTGGTGGCTGCCCACGGCCGCGGCGCTGACGGCAGGTGCGGTCGGGCTGGCGGTGCTGTGGCCGCTGCGCGGCAACGGCCGGCGTACGTCGTTCATCGCGCTGCTGGTGGCGTTGGGCATGGCCGGCTATGCCCTGTATGCGCTGGTCGGCACGCCGCAGGCAGCCGCGCCGGTCGCGCGCGCGGCCGAACCGGCCACCCTGCAGGATGGCGTGGTGCAACTGCAGCAGGCATTGGCGCGCGATCCGCAACGGGCTGATGGCTGGGCGCTGCTGGGCCGTTCACAGCAGGCGCTGGGTAACCTGGCCGAGGCCAACACCGCCTTTGCGCGTGCGGTCCAGTTGGCGCCCGACGAGCCTGATGTGCTGGTGGAGGCCGCGCAGGCCCGCGCCCAGGCCGACCCGGGCAAACAGTTCGATGACACCGCGCTGCAGTGGCTGCGCCACGCCCAGCGCCTGGCACCGGGCAGCGAGCGCGCCGGTTGGCTGATAGGCATCGCGCTGCGCCAGCGCGGGCAGGACGCCGACGCGGCCGCCACCTGGGAGGCATTGCTGCCCAAGCTGGCGCCCGGCCCTGCACAGGCGCTGCGCGAACAGATTGCCATTGCCCGTGAGAAGGCCGGCCTGCCTGCCGCCGCGGTACTGCCGGCAGCGGCAGGCAGCGCGGGGCTCACCGTCACCGTTGCGCTGGACCCCGCGTTCGCCGCGCGCGTGCGCCTGCGCGGCGACGCCAGTGTCTTCGTGATTGCCCGCGCGCCCGGCGGCGCGCCGATGCCGGTGGCCGTGGAGAAACATGCCCTGGCCAACCTGCCGTTGCGCGTGACCCTGGACGACGCCGACAGCCCGATGCCCACCCAGCCGCTTTCTTCGCTGCAGGAGGTGGAGGTGTTCGCACGCCTGTCCGCGTCTGGCCAGGCCAACCGGCAGGACGGCGACCTCGATTCCCCGGTGGTACGGATACGCCTGCCGCACGCCGAACCGGTGCCTCTGGTGATCGGCGGCCCATGACCGTGGCGGCCGCGATGCAGCGTGCCGCTGCTGGCACGGCACGTGGTCCCCGCCGGGCTAAAATGCGCGCATGACTGAATTCATTCCGCCCGGTACGCGCTACCACGCCCTGCCCTCGCCCTTCGCCATCAAGCGCGGCGGCGAGCTGCTGGGCGCGCACGTGGCCTATGAAACCTGGGGCACGCTGGATGCCCAGGCCAGCAACGCGATCCTGATCGTCACCGGGCTGTCGCCCGATGCGCATGCCGCAGCCAACGCCGACAACCCCGCCGCCGGCTGGTGGGAGGGCATGCTGGGCCCGGGCAAGGCGATCGATACCGACCGCTGGTTCGTGATCTGCGTGAACTCGCTGGGCAGCTGCAAAGGCTCGACTGGGCCGGCCACCGTCGACCCGGCCACCGGCGCACTGTATCGCCTGCAGTTCCCGGAGCTGTCGATCGAAGACGGCGCGCGCGCCGCGGTGGAGGTGGTGCGCGCACTCGGCATCACCGAGTTGGCCTGCGTGATCGGCAATTCGATGGGGGGCATGACCGCACTGGCGGTACTGCTGCTGGCCCCGGGCATCGCGCGCAGCCACATCAACATTTCCGGCAGCGCGCAGGCGCTGCCGTTCTCCATCGCCATCCGCTCGTTGCAGCGCGAAGCGATCCGCCTGGATCCCAAATGGGACGCCGGCCGCTACAGCGACGCCAGCTACCCCGAATCGGGCATGCGCATGGCGCGCAAACTGGGCGTGATCACCTACCGGTCGGCGCTGGAATGGGACGGCCGCTTCGGCCGCGTGCGGCTGGATTCGGACCAGGCCGACGATGACCCGTTCGGGCTGGAATTCCAGGTGGAAAGCTACCTGGAAGGCCACGCCCGACGCTTCGTGCGCTTCTTCGATCCCAACTGCTATCTGTACCTGAGCCGCTCGATGGACTGGTTCGACCTGGCCGAGTATGCCGACGGCGACGTGCTGGCCGGCCTGGCGAAGATCCAGGTGGGCAAGGCGCTTGCCATCGGTGCCAACACCGACATCCTGTTCCCGGTGCAGCAGCAGCAACAGATCGCCGACGGCCTGCGTGCCGGCGGTGCCGATGCACGCTTCATCGGGTTGGATTCGCCACAGGGGCATGATGCCTTCCTGGTGGATTTCGCGCGTTTCGGACCGGCTGTGCGCGACTTCCTCGCCGCGCTGTGATCCATGCGCGGCGCTACATCGCGCTGGCCGCCGTTGGGGCGGTGATCGGCGCCACCACCGGCGGCCTCCTGCCGCCGTGGCTGGGGGCCTGGTACCTGTTGACCAGCACGGTCGCCTTCGGCCTGTATGGGCATGACAAGCGCGCCGCCCGCCGGGGCCGCTGGCGCACGCCCGAACGCACTTTGCAGCTGTTGGCCTTCGCCGGCGGCTGGCCCGGTGCATTGCTGGGGCAGTCGGTGTTCCGCCACAAGCATCGCAAGGCCGCGTTCCAGTGGGTGTTCGTGCTGTGCGTGGTGGCCAACATCGCATCGTTGGTGGTGTTGCTGCGGGCGTGACGCATCCACGCATGGCGTGGATCTACCGACGGGCATGTGCGAAACGACAACGCCGCCATCGGTGCAGGTACCGCACCAAGGCGTCCCGGTTTCTATGTCACCGACAGCAACCGGCACTGGCGCGGCAGCCCGTCCGACGGGCGTCACCGACACCAGGCAGCGCGGTGCCGCGCGCCGCAACAGCCCCCCCGTGGCCCTGCCCTCCAATCGTGTCCCCGCTTGCCGCCCCCCCCTGAATCCCGACGCCGCCGCAACCTGCCTGCACGACGGGGCGGCGTAGCCGGAAAGGCGACTCCAGGACTGCCGAAGGTCAACCAGATGAACGATACCGTTCGTCAGACCGTTGCAGGAACTCACCGCCCAGAACGTCGTGCTGTCTCCCGGAAAATACGCCACGGCAGGAACGAATGCGACGCCGCCGCGCACGGGATGAATCCCCCGCGTGTCCGCGGCGCACCACGGCTCTCCGGCTGGGGTGCTAGTGCTGCACAGGGCGGGGTGACGGTGGTGCCACGTCCACGGCGGCAAGAATCTCCACGGGCGTTGTCGCCTTCCCATCATGGAGTACCAGCGTCACTGCTCGCAGGCCTGCCGTATCGTCAAGTGGATTGCTCGCAAGGAAAACCATATCGGCGTCCATGCCTTCGGCAATGCGGCCGGTGCGATGGCCAACACCCAACGCGGCGGCAGCATCGGATGTCGCGAGCCGAAGCACATTCCATCGACTGATGCCGGCACGCATATGCAGTTCCAGCTCACGGCTGTATGCCGGGCCTCCGCCATTTCCATCGGTTCCTATCAGAACAGGCACGCCTGCGACATGCAGCCTGCGCACGAAATCAAGCACTTTTGGCATCACTGCGCGTGCTTGGCGATGGTCTGCTTCGCTCATCCGGGGCAGCAACGACAACAACGCCTCGAGGTTGGCTGGATGAACGTAGCGTCGATCCTCCGGCCCAAGCACGCTGTCCAGGCGATCGCTGTTGTAGGTCAACGCATTGACGCCGAGCGTGGTGCTCACCACGATACGTCGCTGGGCCAGTTCGGTGAGCATCTCCTGGATGAGCGGGCCGTCGAACCGGGCCAGTTCAAACCAACGGAACAGATACCGCGCGTCCCCGCCACGCTCTGCGATGTAGGTTGCACGCTGCTCGGGTTCAAGCAGGTCGGCGCTGGTGGGCAGGGCGTGTTCCAGGCCATCGATGCCAAGCCGCGCCGCGTGTGTCCAGCTGACGGCATCCAGGTGTGCGATCGCCTTGAGACCGTGACGGTGCGCCGCCTGGATGCCCTGGCTGAGTTCGTCTGCATCCAATCCGCTGTAGAGTTTGAAATAGCGCATGCCCATGTCAGCCTGCCGTCGGGCTTCCGTATTCCATTCCCTCTCCGACCGCGGGTAGGCGAACGCGGCACCCCCGAATGGCGGAGGCTGGATCACAGCGCCCGCATGGAGTGCTTCAGGGCCAAGCCAGGCGCCACTCCGGATCTGCGAATCGTAACGCGCGTTCGCCGCGGGGTCGCCGCCGGGGTTGCGAACCGTCGTAATGCCGAAGGCCAGTGCGACGGCTGCGTTGTGCCGGGTAATCGCATCGACACTGGGAATGCTGATCAGGGCTGCACCATCGACCACCTCGACGCTGTGCGGGCCCGACGTGATGTGGGCGTGCCCATCGATGAAGCCCGGCAGCGCGTAGTGGCCGACCATGCCAATCGAGCGCGCCGGTGGTCGACCCTTCCACTCACCGGCACCGACCGCCGCAATCCTGCCGTCGTGAACCAGAACGTACGCATCCTCCACCACACGCTCGGCATCGGGATCCAGCAGCGAGAAGCCGTGATAGAGCACCCCTGCTGGTGTCATGCTGGTCGTCGCGACCGAACTGCAGCCCGCCAGGAACGCGCCGGCCACGAGTGCGACCAATGTCTGCCAGATGTCACGCGGCATCGTCGCGCCCCTTTGGCAGGCGCTTGCCGAACAGGTTTCTGCGCAGCTGCATCACCGTCATACCCAACAGTGCAGCCGCCCCCCAGAACACCGCTTCGGTGACCAACAGGGCCACACTCAACAGGACGATGCGCGTTGTCGTCCCGATGCCGATTGCCGCGGAGATCACCACGGTTGCCCACGCCGCCACGCAGACGGCACCGCCCACCGCAAGTATTGTCTTCTTTGCCTTGGAACGGCCGAGTGCCACGGCCAGTTGGCCAAGTTGCTTTTTCATGTTCGTCTCCCTGTTGGTCGTGTTCGCCGGCGCCCTCAATGGGGAGCGCGCCAGACCATTGGGTAGTACCCTCCGGGCGCTGGTTTCTTACCGCTCAGGCAGTAATGAACGTCGTGTAAGAAATCGCCGTCCTTCTACGACTGTGGGCATGTACCTAGTGGAGATCTCGCCCGGATGCACCCTTTGTGGACCGACGTCCAACGCCACCTGCCACGCGTGTGGCGGGCGGTTCGCGCCTATGAGCGCGATCCAGGCACGCAGGAAGATCTCGTCCAGGAAGTGCTGCTGGCCGTGTGGCAGGGTCTGCCCCGCCTGCGTGATCCGGCCCGACTCCCGGCGTACATGCTTCGCATCGCCCACAACCTCGGCGCCAGCCATGTGCGGCACGCCGTGCGCACCCCTGATCGTTCCTTCCTGGACCCACAGGCAATGGAATCCATTGCCGACGCCTCATCCGACCCCAACGATGCCGACACGCAATGGCTGCTTGACGCCCTGCGGCTGATTCCGTTACCCCAGCGCCAGGTGCTCCTGCTGCAGCTGGAGGGCTTCGATTACAAGGAGATCGCCGAAATGCTCGGGATCAGCACCGAAAACGTTGGCGTGCGGGCGCACCGGGCCCGCAAGGCACTGCAGGAGATCCACGATGGACATCAATGACGACGCGCTCCGCGCGCTCTGGCAGCGCCAGCAGCCGCCTTCCGGCCATGCCGCTGCGATGGTCCGAAAGGTCCAGCGGCACCGTCGCCTAGAGAGACTGCGCCGCGCCATCGAAATGGCCGTGACGGTTGCCGGGATCGCGTTGCTCATGTGGCCGGCGGCCGACGGACGCCTGTCACCCGGCCAGTGGCTGCTGATCCCGTTCTTCTCGGTCTTCCTCATCGTCAGTTGGACCGTTCTGCTGCGCCCGCAGGCCGACCAGCGGCTCGCCGCCCACGCGCCGGCGTCGGTGTACGTCTGCATCCGGAAGCGGCAACTGCGCACCCGGCTGCGGCATCTGACGCTGGCCCGTGCGGCGGCAACGGCGCTGATCGGCTACGCATGGGTCAGCGTAATCGCCTGCTGGCTGGTGGGCACGGCAGCGTGGCAGGATGCGGCCCTTCGGCTGGCGGCATGGGCCATCGCCTGGGCCATCGGAACGTGGTGGCTGGTCAGGAGACAAGGCACGGCAATCCGCGCGGAGTACCTTCGGATCGCACGGTTTGGCGCGCACGACTGACCCGATACCGGGAGCACCCGGCGATCGGCAGCGGGCTGACGGGCAGCGCCCCGGCCGTTGCCGACGGGCGCGGCATTGCGCCGCCACCCGTTGCACCGCCCGCAGATCAACGCCGATACGGCCACGCACGCCTTACTCGCCGGCGGACCGGGCGTGCTTTCCATCATCGTGCTGGGCCGTCGCGCGGCTCTTGGCGAACGCCGGGAACGTCTCGGCCAGTGACGCCTTGTCCGGCAGGATGTAGAACACCCCGCCCCGTTCGAACGTGGAACGGACGACCCGTTCGTAGAACTCCGACGACACGTTGATGCAACCGTGCGTCACGCGGTTGTCGTCCGGCGTAGGCGACGCCAGGCGCTCGGCGCGCTTCTCGGCCGGCGTGCCAGGCGGGGTCGGGTGGATGGAGACCGCGGACTCGTAGTCCACCCACAGCACACGCCCGGCGTCGATGGACGGGCCGTAACCGCCGATGAAGCGACCGGCCGGCGTGGTGCGATCCCGGCCCGGAATCTCGCGAAGCGCCAGACCGGCAACGCCGGGGGCCGAATGGTCGCCGACCGCCGAGCCGAACAGCGCCGGTGCGGCACCCCGCAGCTTGCCATCGCCGCCGAAGACCAGGATCTGCGCCGCGGCCTTGTCCATGATCGCGAAGGGATAACCCTGGCTGTCCTTGGCGGCGACCACCCAGCCGGCAAGTTCAATCACGGTGTCGGCCACTTCCTGGCCCTGCGGAAGCTCATCGACGGCGGCCACCGGTTGCGCGGCGGCATCCTGGGCGCTGGCCACGCCGACGCACGAGAACGCCAGCGTCATTGCCAGCGCACCACCCACGGCGCGGCGTGCAAGGGTTGAGTGCGTACGGATGGGAGGGTTCCTCGATACAAAGCGTGCGTGGCTCAGGGGGACCAGTGGCCAGCAACGGCCACCGGTCCCCGATTCAAGCGTTTCTCACACAGGGTGCAGCAGCGATCAACCGCGCGGCTTGCGGCCGGGCACTCTTTCGAGCTGTTGAACGCGACCTTCGATCTGATCCAGACGCTGGTTGGCCTGCTGTGCGGACTGATTGGCCGATTCGGCGCTTTGGGCGGCGCCCTGTACCTTTACATCGAGTTGATCGAGACGTGAGTTGATCGTTGCGAACTCGTTTTTGTAGGTAGCGCAGGAACTGAGTCCTACGGTGGCGACGATCGCCACGCCGAGCGTACGAGCCATAGTCAGATGCTGCTTGGTCAGTAACATTGCACTCGCTCCTTTCGTCTGGGGGTCTTCGGAATATAGCGGGCTTTTTGTTGTCGCCATGACAAGGCTTTCAGCTGGAGTTGGCAGACGTGCAGGGGGCGTGAAGAATGGCAGCCTCATTCGGAGGTCATTGACGGACCCCTGGCCGCTTTGGCCAAGGCGCAACGTCAAGGCACTCCCGCACCCGCCCACTAGACCTCTATTTCCCCGTCATTTTCAACGCTGCCTCCGGCAGGCGCGCGCCACGGATGCGGATCTGCGCCATTTGGCCATCGATCCGGATCAGATCCGTTGGGCCCAGCACCAGATCCACAGCACCCAGATTCTCATCAAGCCGCAGCTGCTGGGTCGTGCCCGGGATCGGCGCGATCCACGGCTTCTGCGCCAGAAGCCAGGCAAGGGCCACCTGTGCCGGCGTAGCGCCTTTGTCAGCCGCCATCGCCTTGATCACATCCACCAACGCCATGTTGGCCTGGCGCGCTTCAACGGAGAAGCGTGGCACCACATTGCGGAAGTCGCTCGCAGCAAACTGCGTGTGCTCATCGATCTTGCCGGCCAGGAACCCGGCGCCCAGTGGACTGAAGGGGACAAAGCCAATCCCAAGCGCCTCAAGCAGCGGCAGCAGTTCGTTCTCCGGCTCGCGCCAGAACAGCGAGTACTCGCTCTGCACGACAGCCAGCGGCTGCACCGCGTGTGCCCGGCGGATGGTCTGCACACCGGCTTCGGACAAGCCGAAGTGCGCCACCTTCCCTTCGGCAATGAGTTCCTTCACCGCGCCAGCCACCGCTTCAATCGGTACTGCCGGGTCCACCCGGTGCTGGTAAAGCAGGTCGATGCGCTCGGTGCGCAGGCGCTTGAGGCTGGCCTCCACCGCCGTCTTGATGTGCGCGGGCTGGCTGTTGGTGCCTGCGCCGCGTGCGCCAGTCACCGGGTCGATATCGAAACCGAACTTGGTGGCGATCACCACCCGATCGCGTACCGGCGCCAACGCCTCACCGACCAGTTCCTCGTTGGCGAAGGGCCCATAGGCCTCGGCGGTATCGAAGTGCGTGATGCCCCGCTCCACCGCCGCGCGGATCAGCGCGATCATCTCGCGCTTGTCCGCTGCCGGGCCGTAGGCCGAACTCATGCCCATGCAGCCCAGGCCGAGAGCGGACACTTCCAGGCCTTGTCCAAGAATACGAGTCTTCATTGCGGGTTCCTTATCGAAACGAGGGCGGAGTTGCCCACCAGGCGTTGACGCGTTGCGTGGTCTTGCGCTTCTGAAACGCAGGCTCAATGCCGGTGTCGCGTTCCTGCCGGCCCTGCCACCATTTGCAGGGAGCCGGCCGGGTCGTCCAGCGCAGGCTGGATCTGGAACAGGTCACTCGGCACGCTTCGATCTGCGATGGATCAGTCCGGCGGCCAGAAGTGGGGGATGGAGTGGTCACAGATTCAATCTACGCCCCCATCACACATACTTGCAGGGGCATAATCGAATACCGCTTATACCCGGAACGCATCAATGAGCGTTGAGAACTACGACCAGCTGGCCATGTTCGCCCTGGTGGCGCGCGAGCGCAGCTTTACCCGCGCCGCCGCCCAGCTGGGCATGTCCCAACCTGCCCTGAGCCGGTCCATGCGCCAGCTCGAAGAGCGCCTTGGGGTGCGCCTGCTCGCCCGCACCACCCGCAGCGTCTCGCCCACCGAAGCGGGTGAACAGCTGCTGCGGGTGATCGCGCCTCGCTTCGAGGAAATCGATACCGAACTGGCCCAGCTCAATGCCTTCCGAGACAAACCCGCCGGTCGCCTGCGCATCACCGCCGGCGAGCATGCCGCGCTCACTGTCATGCAGCCGGTGCTGGGCAAATTGCTGCCCGGGCACCCGGACCTCAACATCGAAGTAATCGTCGACTACGGCCTCACCGACATCGTGGCCGAAGGCTTTGATGCCGGTATCCGCATGGGCGAGCAGGTGGCCAAGGACATGATCGCCGTGCGCGTGGGGCCGGACCTGCGCATGGCGGTGGTCGGCTCGCCGGCCTACTTCCAGCGCCATCCGAAACCGACGTCGCCACACGCTCTTACCGAGCACAATTGCATCACCATCCGGCTGCCCACCCACGGCGGGATCTTCGCGTGGGAATTCGAAAAGAAGGACCAGGAGCTCAAGGTAAGGGTGGAGGGCCAACTGGTGTTCAACAACATCGCCCTGCGCCTGGGTGCGGCGCTTGAAGGACTCGGCCTGGCCTACATGCCCGAGGACCTGGTCCGCCCGCACGTGCAGGCCGGCACGCTGGTGCACGTGCTGCAGGACTGGTGCCCTTCCTTCCCCGGCTACCACCTGTATTACCCCAGCCGCAGGCAATCCTCGCCTGCCTTCACCCTGCTGCGTGACGCGCTGCGCTACCGACGCTGAGGGCTAGCGCAACGGCGCTTCCACGCCGCTGTAAGCCTGCACGGCCGGCGGCAAACGCTCGCCCTGCACGGCTACCGCGGCGACCGCCGCGTTGAGTTCCTGTACCTCGCTTTCGCTGAAGCTCACCCTGGCTGCCCCGATGTTGTCCAGCAGATGCGTCATCTGCGTGGTGCCGGGAATCGGCACGATCCAAGGCCGCTGCGCCATCAACCACGCCAACGCAATCCGCGCAGGGGTGGCTTGCTTGCGCTCGGCCCAGGTCGTAAGCAGCGTCACCAGCGCCCGGTTGTGTTCGATGCTGTCAGGGGTGAAACGCGTTTCAATCGCACGGATGTCGCCCTCGGCAAAACGCGTTCTGCCGTCGATTGCGCCAGTCAGGAAGCCAACACCCAGCGGGCTCCAGGGCACAAAGCCGATGCCCAGCTCACCACAGACAGAAAGTACCTCCTGCTCCGGCCCACGCCACAGCATCGAGTATTCACTCTGCACCGCCGTCAGCGGCAGCGCGGCATGGGCACGGCGCAGGGTCTGCAGGCCCATCTCGCACAGGCCCCAGTGCAGCACCTTGCCTTCGGCCATCAGGTCCTGGATCGCACCGGCCACATCTTCGATCGGCACCTGCGGGTCCACGCGGTGCTGGTACAGCAGGTCGATGCGGTCGGTGCGCAGGCGTTTGAGCATGCCCTCCACCGCCAGCTTGATGTGCGCCGGCCGGCTGACCAGACCCGGCCCACGCCTACCTGTTTCAAGGTCGATGTTCCAACCGAACTTGGTGGCAATCACCACCTCGTTGCGGAACGACGCCACGCCTTCACCCAGGATCCGCTCCACCTCGTGCGGGCCGTAGGCTTCGGCCGCGTCGTACAAGGTCAGGCCGTGGTCGAAGGCGCTGCGGATGATGCGGTGCATTTCGCTGCGCGAGGGAATGGTGGTCTGGTAGGTACGGCTCATGTTCTGCACGCCCAGGCCGACACTGGATACGTCCAGCGTCCCCAGCATGCGGCGGCCGGCCCACGTGGCCGATCCATCAGTGGCGGCTGCACCGCCCGGCCTGCGGCCAGTGGTGGCCGCTGCGGCAGGTGCGGCCAGTGCACCCGCCAGCGGCAGGGCCGCCAGCGTGGCCGCGCCCATCAACAGGGAGCGACGTGGAATCTTGACGGCCAGTTTGCTCATGGGCATCTCCGGGAGGGTGGGTGTTGCCGCAGCGGGGACGTTGCGGTGCCGCGTCAGGGCGACGATGCCGGGGTCTGTTCCAGTGCCTGCACAGCGCGGGCGGATGCGGTGATGTCGCCGTTGTAGGCCAGTAGCTGGGCGAGGTGTTGCAACTGCGCGCGGGTCAAGCCCACACGCTGGCTGGCCGCCATATGCGCGCGCAGCTGGGCCTCCACCCCGGGCATGGCCGCCAGAGCACCCACCGTGGCCAGTTCGCGGCTCTGCCAGTCCAGGTTGTCGCGCTCGAAGATATCCCCGAACAGGTGCGTTTGCAGGTACTGGTTGATGACCGGGGCGAAGTCCATCACCGGCCCTTTCACCGGTGCTCCGGAAATGCGGGTCTGGTTGGCCGTGCCTACGGCGCGCAAGGCATCGCCCACCGGAATGCCAGCGCGTGGCGCTTGCCCGGCCGCATCGGTGATACCGCGCGCCCGGCGTGCCTCCACTACTGCCATCAACTCGCCCAGGGCATTGAGGCTTTTCGGAAAACCGGCATAGGCGTAAAGCTGCACCAGCACTTCCTTCGCTTCACTGATGGTCAGCCCGGCGTCCAGCCCCCGGTTCAGGGCGGCGTTGAGCTGCGCCATGTTGCTGCTGGCCGCGGCAGCGGCCATCAGCGGTATCGCCTGCTGCCGGGCCGACAGCGGCCCGGCGGCCGGCGCGTTGATACTCGCGGTGGCTTCGCTGTACTGCGCATCGCTGACCGGCTCCAGCCATGTCACCGTCCTGCCCTCTGCCACGCCCGTCACCGCAAGATGGGTCATGGCGCTGTGCAGCGCTGCACCGTGCCAGTGCTTCACGCCGGGCGGGCACACCACCACATCGCCCGGGTGGATCTGCTGCACCGGCTTGCCCCATTCCTGGGTGAGCCCGACACCGGAGGTCACCACCAGGCGCTGGCCTGCGGGGTGGGTATGCCATGCCGAATGCGCACCGGCCTCGAAGCTGACGTACGCGGCGGATGCCTGCATGTCTGCGTCGGCCGCGAACAACGGGTCCACGCGGACGGGGCCGACGAAGTTGTCAGGCGGGCCGACGAACGAAGACTGCGTGCCGGCGCGCGTGATCTGCTGCATCGGCGTTTCCGCTGCGCCGGCGAAAGGCGCCGCAACGCTGAGCGCAAGACCGAGCAGCGCATTGCACCCGGAGGAGGTGCGTGCGCGGGTCATGTCGTCAGCGTCCGGGTGTAGAACGTGATCAGCTTGCGCACCGCGGCGTCCACGTACCGCGGCACCCAGTAGGTTTCGATATGGGTGGCGCCCTCCAGCAGCACCCGCTCCTTGTCGGTGGTGCCGGTCGCCTTGGCAAATGCATCGTCGGTCATGTACAGGCTGTCGGCCTTGCTGCCGGCGATCATCAGTAGCGGCTGGTTGATCAATTCGATCTGGTTGGTGGCATCGAACCGCATCAGGTCCAAGAGGCTGCTGGTGGTGTAGCGGAAGGTGGAACCGGGGTGGGCATGGGTCTTCCCGTAATACGCATACCCCTGCCGGTAAAGGTCATACGGCAGCTTGGCGATCTGCTCATCGGTCAGGTTCGCATCGCCGAAGTACTGCACTTGCCCGCCGGCCGCCTCCTGCGCACGCGCGTCCGACGCCTGCCGCAGCCGCTGCTGGATCGTCTGCCGCTGTGAATCCTCGTAGCCATTGCGGCGCACGCGGCCGGAATTGAACATGCTGAGGGTCGCTACGGCCTTGAAGCGCTTGTCCGTTTGCGCCGCCGCCAACGCATAGCCGCCACCGCCGCAGATGCCCAGCAGGCCCAGGCGCGTGCTGTCCACACCGGGGAAGCGGGTGATGTAATCGGCCATGCCGTGGATGTCTTCGATACGCAGGGCCGGCCGGTCCACGTTGCGTGGCTCACCGCCGCTTGCGCCCTGGTAGGCCGCATCGGCGGCAATGGTGATGTAGCCCTGCTCGGCCAGGCGTTGTGCGTACAGCCCGGCGACTTGCTCCTTCACCCCGCCATTGGGGTGGGCTACCACCACGGTCGGGTACTTCCTGGCCGGATCATAGTTGGCCGGCGTGTACACATTGGCGGCGATCGTGATGCCATCCAATGGGTAGGACACCGGGTGGATGTTGACCTCGCCCGGCGCATTGCCGGTCAGCGCACCTTCGTAGGCCAGCGTGTAGGGGTTGAGTCTGTAATCAGCGGCGGATGCATTGCCGGCGGCCAAGCCGAGCATCATTGCCAACACGGTGGTGCATAGGGCGAGCTTCATTCGGATCTATCCCAGTCAAGATTTTCCCCTTCTCGCTGGCGTTGCGCGCATGGGCGATGGGGGTCCGGACCAACGCTACCCGCCCCGAACTGATAGAAAAAGGGCGCCAACTGGATATCACTCATGCACACAGGATATGAATCGCGCAACGCGGCGTTTGCAGGGCCGCGGCCGACGCGCAGGACAGACCTGCAACAGGGGAGCAGGTTCTCTACCGTGATCATGCGGGCCGACCGGCCTGTCCCGAACAGGTGCTCGGTCTTGGCCCGTCCCTGCACCTTTGGTGCAGGGACGCGCGGGAACCGCCTTGTTTGGCTGCCCTGTGCGCGGTTGGCCAGAAGCAGACCTCAACCTGCCTCGCTGCAACAGTCACAGGATGCAGCGACACGTCCCGGTCAGTCGGCCGCTCCCAACCGCCCCTCACGCAACCGATAACGCCGATGCACGATGCCGTCGGGCAACACGTCATGGGTGATCATCACCAGGCTGCGGTCGCCCAGCGCCGCCACCATGTCATGCAGCAACGCATGCGCGGTATCCACGTCCAGCCCCTCGGTCGGCTCGTCCAGCAGCAGAATCGGTGCGTCGCGCAGCAGCGCGCGGGCGAGCGCCAATCGCCGCGCCTGACCGGCCGACATGGTCGCGCCGTTCTCGCCCACCCACGCGTCCAGACCGCCCAGCTGCTCGGCCCAGCCCTGCAGCCGCACGTCGGCCAGTACCTGCCACAACCGCGCGTCGCCGGCCTGCGGGTCGCCCAGGCGCAGGTTGTCGGCGATGCTGCCCGCAAACACCGGTGCGTTCTGCGGCAGCCACGCTACCTGCCGATGCCAGTCGGCCTGTGCGAAGTGACGCAGGTCGATGCCGCCGTAGCGCACATACCCCGCTTCCGGATCCCACAGCCGCAGCAGCAACGAGGACAGAGTGGTCTTGCCGCACCCGCTGTCGCCGTGGATGGCGATGCGCTCGCCTGGCCGCAGCTGCAACTGCACGCCATCCAGCAAGGCCCTGGCCTGCCCCGGCCAGCGGAACGCCACGTGCTCGAAGCTGAGGGTGGCCGCTTCTGCCGGCACCGGCACCGGGTCGGCCGGCTCGGCCACGCCGGCCGGCTGGTCGACAATCTGCTCCAGCCGCATCGCGGCGACCCGCCCGGACAACCACGACTGCCAGGCCAGCCCGATGCCCGCCCACAGCTCCAGCAGCGCCACGGTCAGGAACACCAGCGCGGCAGCAAGCGCGGCATCGATCACGCCGGTTTCAAACCCATGCAGCACCACCCACAGCATCGCCACCAGCCCGCCGGCCGCGCACAGGCCATGCAGCGTGTTGCCGCCGATCAGGCGCCAGCGGCGGCGGCGATCGCGCGATTTCAGCTGTTTGGCCGCCACCAGCACGCGCTGGTTCCAGTGCTCGCGTGCCTGCAAGGCGGTCAGGTCGGCGGCCCCTTCCAGGCCTTCGAAGGATTGCGCACGCAGCTGTGCGCGGTGCAGCGCGCGGTCGCGCTCCTGCCCTGCCGCACCGCGCACGGTCAGCCACGGCACGCCTACCCCGATCAGCAGCGCCAGCACCGCCAGCAACACGGCGGCCGGCGGGTAGATCACCGCCGCCGAGACCACCGCCACCAGCGAAATGCCGCCCAGTGCCAGCAACGGCCCGATGGCCCGCACCAGCAGGCCATCCACTTCGCCGATATCGGACATCAGGCGTGCCAGCAACTCACCGGTACGCACCCCGGCCAGGCGCGCCGGGGCCAGCGGCAGCGCGCGACGGAAGAACCACACGCGCAGGTCGCGCGCGATGCGCAGGGTGACGTCGTGGCCCACCAGTTTTTCGAAATAGCGCGAGGCGATGCGCGCCATCGTGAGCCCGCGGATGCCGGCCGAGGGCGAAAAGAAATTGAACCCACTGCCCAATCCGGCGGCACCGGCCAACGCGGCGGCCGTGAGGAAACCGCCCGACAGGCCCAGCAAGGCGCTGCCAGCCAGCATGGTGGTCCACAGCAGCAGCACGGTCAGCAGCAGGCGGCCGCGGTGACGCGCGAACACGCGGGTGAGCGAATCAGACGAAGGCGCGTTCATGCCGACACCTCCGTGGCCTGCCGGGTGCCGCCGGCGGTGAGGGTCAGGCGCGTGTCGGCCCAGGCCGTGGCGGCCTCGCTATGGGTGGCGATGACCACGCTGCGCCCGCGTGCGAACGCGGCCAGGGTGCGCAGCAGGTCGGCTTCGGTGTCCGGGTCGAGGAAGGCGGTGGGCTCGTCCAGCAGCAACAACTGCGGGTCGCGCAGCAGCAGGCGCGCCAGGCCGATGCGGCGGGCTTCGCCGCCGGACAAGCCAAAGCCGCGCTCGCCGATTACCGTGTCCAGGCCATCGGGCAAACCGGACGCGAAGCGCATCACCTGCGCCGCTTCGGCCACCGCGCGCAGGCGGGCGTCGCTTGCACCGGGATCGGCCAGGCGCAGGTTGTCGGCGATGCTGCCGTGGAACAGGTACGGGCGTTGTCCGGCATAACCAACCTCCAGGCCCGGGCGCAGCACGATGCTGCCCGACCGTGGCGGCAACCAGCCGGCCAAGGCTTCCAGCAACGTGCTCTTGCCGCTGCCACTGGGGCCCACCAGCGCCAACCGCTGGCCGGCGTCGATCTGGAACGACAGCCGCTGGATCACATCGTGCGGTGCTCCCAACGGGCGCAGCACCAGCTCGCGCACCTGCACCGGCGGTGCGTGCTGTTCCAGCAGTTCGGGCGCACGCGGGACGGCCGCGTAGGCATCTTCGCCCCCGGCGGCCTCAGGCAGCTTGCCCAGCAGGCGCTCCACTTCGGCCGCCGCCGCCAGCGCGTTGGCGCGGTCGTGGTAATGGGCGGCCAACCGCCGCAGCGGGGCGTAGAACTCCGGCGCCAGCAGCAGACAGAACATGCCCACGCCCAGCGTTGGCACCTGCGCATGCAGGGCCATCAGCCCCAGGTAGCTCAGACCGAAATACAAAGCCACCATCGCCACGCTGACCGAGGCGAAGAACTCCAGCACGGTGGAGGACAGGAAGGCGATCCGCAGCACTTTCATGGTGCGCTCGCGCACGCCTTCGGCGGCGGCGGCCACACCGGCCAGCTCGGCCTCACCCCGCCCGTACAGGCGCAGCAGGCCCAGCCCCTTGATGCGATCGGCGAAATGCCCGCTCATGCGCGCCAGCTCGCCCAACTGCGCTCGGCCGGCTGCTTCGGCACCCCAGCCCACCAGCATCATGAAGAACGGTACCAGCGGCGCGGTGAACAACAGGATCAGCGCCACTACCCAGTCGGTCCAGGCCACCGCCAGTGCGATCAGCAGGGGCACCACCACCACTTCGATCCGCACCGGCTGGTAACCGGCGTAATAGTTCTCAATCGCGTCGGCATGGGTCAGCATCAGCTCGCCCAGCTCGCCGGTGCGCTGCTGGCGCAGCCACAGCGGCCCGCGTGCCAGCAGGCGCGTGTACACACGCTCGCGCAGCGCCAGCCGCGCCGCGTCGGCCACATCGCCGGCGGCGGCCTGGGTGGCACTGCCCAGCAAGGTGCGCGCCACCAGCACCGCCAGCAGGGCCAGCAGCACCGGGAGGGCGCTGGCCAACGGCCGGTGTTCAACCAACACGGTCTGGATCAGCCAGGCAATGGCGGCGGCCTGGCCGATCAACAGCGCCCCGGACGTGCAGATGCACAGCGCAGCCCAACGTTGGCGCCCGCGGGCGGCCGCCCCCAGCCCGCCCAGCCACTGCAGGCGACGGCGGCGCAGGGCGGTGGTCTCAACAATGGCGGCGTCGGGGGGTATGCTCAAGACAGATCACTGGCGGACACAGGGAGGTTCCCGTCGATTGTAATGGGTGCCGGCATGGCCCCCGTGCGGCAAGCGGTCGCAGCCTGCCCGAATTGCATACGATTCCCGTGCAGGACCGTTTGTACATTGATCTGAATCAAGGCTATTTGAAGTTGCTGGTCACAGAATTCACTCCGTAGACCCCCCTTCCCGCCACCTGTAACGGCAAAACCCAACGAGG
>JAHREJ010000019.1 GCA_021733645.1 Bacillus subtilis subsp. subtilis
CGATGTAGCGGGCCGCGCCGGTAAGCAGAGGTATATCCGGGGTTGTCCAAAGCGAATGCATCAGGACGAGGTTCAACGAGGTGACGGCGATGGCAGAGGCCGCTCCAACCGAGAGCAGCCAGGCCTGGGAGGTAGTGCTCATCACCCTGCGGTGCAGCCGGACGATTATTGCCACGGTAGGCAGCAGTAGGCCGGAAGCGAGGATGACCCACGTCAATCCGTACTTTTCCACCATCGGATAGCGCATCTGCGCGAAGTAGGTGTATTCGCCAAGGAACAGGTAGGGCCACAGCCGGGGCGGGCAGAGCAGCAACGCAGCTACACGTACACCGGCGGGAAGGTAGAACTGGTCGAGAGACAGTTGACGTGCGCCCCAACACGCAAACGCATACACGGCTGCTAGGGCAAGTCCGACCGGACGAATGCGGAGACTTAACTGAAGCCTATCTTGCCACCAATCTCGTTGCACGCATTTCCTCCTGCCCGTGCCAGATCAACGTCCATGCGAAACAGTATGTCGTTCGAACTGGACGGTATCGGCACGCGCCGGATTATGCAATTGCGCAGAAGGTTTATAGGAATAGAGCGAAAAGTTACGCGTCACCAGATCGCCGACTCACCAGATCACGGGGCCGTAGCGTTTCGAGGTGCACTTGCTTCTGTAACCCGTATGCCTCGCCTCACCTCACCCCAACGCATCCCGCAACCGATACCACGACATCGCCGCCACCAGCAGCGGCATGCGCAACAACCGGCCACCGGGAAAAGGCGTGTGTGGAATGCGCTCGAACACATCCAGCCGCTCGTTCTGCCCGGCAATGGACTCGGCCAGCACCGCGCCGGCCAACCCGGTTGCCGCCACGCCGTGGCCGGAGAAGCCCTGGGCGAAGTAAATGGTGGGGGTCAGTCGGCCCCAGTGCGGCGCGCGGTTGCGGGTGATGTCCACATAGCCGCCCCACACCTGTTCCATGCCCACATCGGCCAGTTGCGGAAATACCTGGCGCATGCGTCGGGTCATCACGCCGTGCAGCCCGGGCGGCGGCAGCGCCGAGTAACTGGCGCGCCCGCCGAACAGCAGCCGGTGGTCGGCACTGAGCCGGAAGTAGTCCAGCGCCCAGCTCACATCGGCCACCGCCATGTTGTTGCCGATCAACGACCGGGCGCGCTCGGCGCCCAGCACCTGCGAGGCGCCGATGTAGGTGCCCACGGGCATGATGCGGCGTTCCAGTTCCGGCGCGATGCCTCGCAACCATGCGTTGCCGGCAATCACCACGTGGCCGGCACTGACCGTGCCGTGCGCGGTGCGCAGCTGCGGGCGCGGGCCACGCAGCACCTGCTGCACCGGCGATTGCTCGTGGATGACCACGCCCAGGCTCTCAGCCGCGCGCGCCAGCCCCTGTGCGTAGGCCAGCGGCTGCAGGTGGCCGCTGGCCGCATCGAACATCGCCCCGGTGTACCGGGGGCTGTCCAGCTGGGTGCGCAGCTGCGCGCGGTCCCACCACTGCAAGGGGTAATCGTAGCGCTCGGCCAATTCGACCAGCCCGGCGCGCAACGCACGTTCCTGGCGGGCCGAGATCGGCACGCTGGCGTGGCCGTCCTGCCACTCGCAGTCGATCTGGTACCGCTGCAGGCGCTGGCGCAGCAGCGCCATGCCGTCCCGCGAGAAATCGAACAGCTGCCGCGCATCGGCCGCGCCTACCAGCCGTTCCAATGTGTCCACTTCGCAGCCGTAGCCCACGATGGCCTGGCCGCCATTGCGGCCGGACGCGCCCCAGCCCACCCGGTGCGCTTCCAGCACGGTCACCCGATAGCCACGCTCGGCCAGCGACAACGCCGCCGACAACCCGGTGTAGCCGGCGCCCAGCACGCACACATCGGTGGTGTGGTCGCCGCCCAGCGCCGGGCGCAGCGGTTGCGCCGGCAGGCGGTCGGCGTACCAGCTGGACACATGGTCCTGGCCGGCACGGCTCATGGGGTGCACCGGCGGGGGGCAGGAAGAACGGCAATCATGGCGACAGCATGCCAGCAACGGTGGGCGGTGACAGCGCGCAGTCTGTCCCAGCCCACGCAGCCGGCCTGTGACGGCGCCTGCGGCGGGCAGGCCGTGTTGCGCCGCGCACGGCGGCGGCGCTACCGTGGTGGCAGGTCATCGGAGCAAGACGCATGGTCGCGCCGCCCTGGGTTGGCCTGCCCACCGACAGCAAGCAGCTTGGCCACCACCGTTTTGCCGTTGCGGGCGAAAAGTACATCCGCGCGCTGGCCGATGCCGCCGGCGTCACGCCCGTAGTGCTGCCCAGCCTGCACCCGCCGCTTCCCGCGGCTGCCTGGCTGGACCGCCTCGATGGGCTGCTGTTGACCGGGGCCGTCAGCAACATCGACCCGCATCACTATGGGGGCGCCCCCCGCGTGGCGGGCGACCCGCACGACCCCGCGCGCGATGCCAACGCGTTGTCGCTGCTGCAGGCCGCGCTTGAACGCGACCTGCCGGTGCTGGCGATCTGCCGGGGTTTCCAGGAGTTGAACGTGGCCCTGGGGGGAACCCTGCACGCCAGGGTGCACGACGTACCGGGGCTGGCCGATCACCGCGAAGACCCCGCCGCCCCGGTGGAGCAGCAGTACGCACCGGCACATGCGCTGCAACTGGTGGATGGCGGCTGGTTGGCCAGCTGGGCCGGCACGGGCCGGGTGCGGGTCAATTCGGTGCACGGGCAGGGCATTGATCGGTTGGCCGCGGGGCTGGTGGTGGAGGCCCGCGCCGACGATGGCCTGGTCGAGGCCGCGCGCAGTGACGCCCATCGGTTCGTGCTCGGGGTACAGTGGCACCCGGAATGGCGCGTGACCGAACACCCGTTCCATCACCGCATTTTCCAAGCCTTCGGCGATGCTTGTCGCCGCTACTCCTGCAAAGCAGACCGGTCATGACCACCCGAACGCGTTCGCGTAAAGCCACTGCCCCGCGCAAAGCGGCCTCTTCTTCGCGCAAGGCCGCCGCGCCGCCCGTGCCCGAAGAAAGCGCGCTGCTGCGCTGGCTCAAGGAGCGGCGCATCACCGAGGTGGAATGCCTGGTGCCGGACATCACCGGCAATGCACGCGGCAAGATCATCCCGGCCGACAAGTTCTCGCACGACTATGGCACGCGCCTGCCCGAAGGCATCTTCGCCACCACCGTGACCGGTGAATTCCCCGACGACTACTACGAGCTGACCTCGCCGTCAGACTCGGACATGATCCTGCGCCCGGACCCGGATACCGTGCGCATGGTGCCGTGGGCCACCGACCCCACCGCGCAGGTCATCCACGACTGTTTCACCAAAACCGGTGAGCCGCATGAGCTGGCCCCGCGCAACGTGCTGCGTCGCGTCCTCAATGCCTATGCCGAGATCGGCCTGCGGCCGGTGGTCGCCCCGGAGCTGGAATTCTTCCTGGTGCAGAAGAACACCGACCCCGATTTCCCGCTGCTGCCGCCGGCCGGTCGCTCCGGGCGCCCGGAAACCGCGCGCCAGTCCTACTCCATCGATGCGGTCAACGAGTTCGATCCGATCCTCGACTTGATGTACGACTACTGCGACGCGATGAAGCTGGACGTGGACACGCTGATCCACGAATCCGGCGCCGCGCAGCTGGAGGTGAATTTCACCCATGCCAACGCGATGGACCTGGCCGACCAGGTGTTTCTGTTCAAGCGCACCATGCGCGAATCGGCGATGCGGCACGGAATCTATGCCACCTTCCTGGCCAAGCCGATGGAGAACGAGCCGGGCAGTGCCATGCATATCCATCAGAGCCTGCTGCGGATCAGCGATGGCAGCAACGTGTTCACCGGCGAGCACGGCGGTGAGGACTTCAGCCCGCTGTTCGGTCACTACCTGGCGGGCCTGCAGAAGTACGTGCCGGCGGCGATGGCGTTCTTTGCCCCGAACGTGAATTCCTACCGCCGTCTGATGTTTGGCGAAGTGTCGCCCAGCAACGTGCACTGGGGCTTCGACAACCGCACCTGCGGGCTGCGCGTGCCGCTGGATACCCCGGAGAACATGCGCGTGGAAAGCCGGTTCGCCGGCTCGGACGCCAACCCCTACCTGGCCATCGCCGCGACCCTGGCCGCCGGGCTCCTCGGCATCCGCGAGCAGGGTTCGCCGACCGCGCCGATCAGCGGTAGCGCCAAGGAACTGGGCTATGACCTGCCGCGCTCGCTGGGCGAGGCGCTGGACGGGCTGGAAGGCTGCCCGGAACTGCGCGAAATGCTCGGCGAGCGCTTCTGCCGGGCCTATGTATCGGTCAAGCGCAAGGAGTATGAAACCTTCTTCCGCGTGATCAGTTCGTGGGAGCGCGAGTTCCTGCTGCTCAACGTCTGAGTGCCGCCGCGCCGCCAGATCCGGCATGGCCGTGAGGGCCATGTGCTGGGAAAATGCGGGGATGCCCGTTAGGCTGGCACCCGTGATGCCGGTCTGGCCGGTTCCCCCATCTCGCACCTGACCTGTGGAGAGTCCGATGAAGTTGCGAATCCTCACCCTCGGCATTGCCGTATCCGTGCTCAGCGCCTGTGGCGGCGGCAAGTCCGACGACGACAGCAAGGTGCTGAACGTCTACAACTACAGCGATTACATCGCCGAAGACACCATCCCCGATTTCGAGAAGGCCACCGGCATCAAGGTGACCTACGACGTGTTCGACAGCGACGAGATGGTGGAAACCAAGCTGCTGGCCGGCAACAGCGGCTACGACGTGGTGGTGCCCACGCTGAACTTCTTCGGCCGCCAGATCCAGGCCGGCGTGTTCCTGCCGCTGGACAAGAGCAAGATCCCCAACCTGGCCAACCTGGACCCGGAGGTGATGAAGCGCATCGCCCAGCAGGACCCGGGCAACCAGTACGGCGTGCCGTACATGATCGGCACCACCGGCATCGGCTACAACGTGGAGCTGCTCAAGCAGCGCTTCGGCGGCAGCACCGACATCGCCAACAGCTGGGACCTGATCTTCAAGCCCGAAAACATCGCCAAGATGAAGGACTGCGGGATCACCATCCTGGACACGCCCTCGGACATGATCCCGATCGCGCTGCACTACCTGGGCGAAGATCCGCACAGCAAGGACCCGGCCACGCTGCAGAAGGCCGCCGCGCTGCTCAAGAGCATCCGTCCGTATGTGCAGAACTTCCACTCCTCGCAGTACGTGGGCTCGCTGGCCAACGGCGGCACCTGCCTGGTGGTGGGCTGGTCGGGCGACATCATCCAGGCCCGTGATCGTGCCGCCGAAGCCAACAATGGCGTGACCGTGGCCTACTCGATCCCCCGCGAAGGCGCCCCGCAGTGGTTTGACATGCTGGCCATCCCCAAGGATGCCAAGCACCCGCAGGCCGCGTATGCCTTCATCAACCACCTGCTGGAACCCAAGGTGGCCGCGGCCAACACCAACTTCATCCATTACGCCAACCCCGTGACCGCAGCCACGCCGCTGGTGGACGAGGCGATCCGCACCGATCCGACCATCTACCCGCCGGCCGACGTGGCCGCCAAGATGTTCACCTACTCGATCAACCCGCCGGAGGTGGACAAGCTCTACACCCGGTTGTGGACCGAGGTGAAGACCGGTCGCTGACCGCTTCCACGACGCCGGCCGCAGGGCCGGCGTTGTCGTTTCAGGGGTGCCAGGCCAGGCCGGGCAGGGGCCGGCCACCGGTCCGGGCACACCATGACGCCGCTGGCACCGCTAAAATGGGATCCTCCCCCCGTCCCACTGCCGCGCCTGGAGCCGCCCCCATGCCATTTGATGCCAAGCCGGAAGGCGAGGTCGTGCCGGTCCTGGAACCGGGCTATCTGTCCATCCGCGCGCTGCGCAAGGAATTTGACGGCTTCGTCGCCCTCGACGATGTCAGCCTGGACGTGCGCAAAGGTGAAATCTTCGCCCTGCTGGGTGGTTCGGGCAGCGGCAAGTCGACGCTGCTGCGTTGCCTGGGCGGTTTCGAGACCCCCACCAAGGGCAGCATCGAGCTGGACGGCCAACGCATCAACGACCTGCCGCCCTACCAGCGGCCGATCAACATGATGTTCCAGTCCTATGCGCTGTTCCCGCACATGACGGTGGAGCAGAACATCGCCTTCGGCCTGAAGCAGGACGGCCTGGCCCGCGACGCGATCCGCACGCGCGTGGGCGAGATGCTGGAGCTGGTGCAGCTGGGCAAGCTGGCCAAGCGCAAGCCGCACCAGTTGTCCGGTGGCCAGCAGCAGCGCGTGGCGCTGGCGCGGTCGCTGGCCAAGGGGCCCAAGCTGCTGCTGCTGGATGAGCCGATGGGCGCGCTGGACAAGAAGCTGCGCTCGCAGATGCAGCTGGAGCTGGTCAACATCATCGAAACCTCGGGGGTGACCTGCGTGATGGTCACCCACGACCAGGAAGAGGCCATGACCATGGCCACCCGCATCGCGGTGATGGACGCCGGCTGGATCCAGCAGGTGGGCAAGCCCGATGAGATCTACGAGCAGCCGGCCAACCGCTTCGTGGCCGAGTTCATCGGCTCGGTGAACCTGTTTGACGGGGTCATCGACGAGGACCTGCCGGAGTACGTCACCGTGCGTACGCCGCTGTTCCCGGCGCCGATCTACGTGGCCCACGGCATCACCGGCTACGAGGGCCAGCCGGTGGCGTTCGCGCTGCGCCCGGAGAAGGTGATGATCGGCAAGGACGAGCCGGCCGGGGACACCAACAAGGCCCAGGGCGTGATCGAGGAGATCGCCTACTTCGGCAGCCATTCGGTCTACCACGTGCGCCTGCCCAGCGGGGCCAAGGTGCTGTCCAACTTCGCCAACTCCCAGCGCTGGGCCAGCGACGGGCTGACCTGGGGCGACAGCGTGTGGGTGCACTGGCGCGACAACGACGGCGTGGTGCTCACCGCATGAACGCGACCGGCCTCAAACGTTGGCTCCCCGGTACCCGCGGCAGCGTGATCGCCGCGCCGTACCTGTGGCTGCTGCTGTTCTTCGCGGTGCCGTTCGTGATCATCCTGATGATCTCCTTCGCGCGCACGCAGGTGGGCTCGCCGCCGTACACCTGGCTGCTGGAATACGTGGACGGGGCGTTTTCGCTGAAGCTCAACCTGGGCAACTACGCGGCGCTGATCAAGGACAGCCAGTACGTGCTGGCCTACCTGAGTTCGATCAAGATCGCCGTCATCGCCACGCTGCTCACGCTGCTGATCGGCTATCCGATGGCGTATGTGATCTCGCGGATGTCGCCGGCGGCGCGCAACGTGGCGATGATGCTGGTGGTGCTGCCGTCGTGGACCTCGTTCCTGATCCGGGTGTATGCGTGGATCGGCATCCTGGACCGCAACGGGCTGCTCAACCAGCTGTTGCTCAAGGTGGGCCTGATCGATGCACCGCTGCAGATCCTGTACACCCCGACGGCCGCCTACATCGGCATCGTGTACTGCTACCTGCCGTTCATGGTGCTGCCGCTGTACGCCAACCTGGTCAAGCTGGACAACCGCCTGCTGGAAGCGGCCTACGACCTGGGCGCACGGCCGTGGCAAGCCTTCCTGCGGATCACCCTGCCGTTGTCGCGCACCGGGATCATCGCCGGCTGCATGCTGGTGATGATCCCGGCGGTGGGCGAATTTGTGATCCCGGAAATGCTGGGCGGCCCGGACACCCTGATGATCGGACGGGTGCTGTGGGGCGAGTTCTTCAACAACCGCGACTGGCCGACCGCGTCGGCGGTGGCCATCGTGATGCTGCTGCTGTTGCTGGTGCCCATCCTGCTGTTCAACCGGGTCCAGCAGCGTGAGCTGGAAGGGAAGCTGGCATGAGCATGGTGCGCGGCAGCCGCTGGCTGGGGTGGTCGGTGCTTGGGCTGGGGTTCGCTTTCCTGTACCTGCCAATCCTGTTGTTGATGGTCTACTCGTTCAACGAATCCAAACTGGCCACGGTGTGGTCGGGGTTTTCGACGCGCTGGTACGGGGAGCTGTTCAACAACCGGCAGATCCTGGACGCACTGTGGATCAGCCTGAAGGTGGCGTTCTGGACGGCGTGCGCCTCCACGGTGCTGGGCACGATGGCCGCGATGGTGATGACGCGGTTCAAGCGCTTCCCGGGCAAGACGATGTTCGGGGCGCTGATCACCGCGCCGCTGGTGATGCCTGAGGTGATCCTGGGCTTTTCGCTGATGACGCTGCTGGTGGCGATGGGCGGCATTCCGGGCTTTCCGGCACGCGGGGTGACCAGCATCTGGATCGCGCATGTGACCTTTACGCTGTCGTTCGTGACGGTGGTGGTGTCTTCGCGATTGCAGGAGCTGGACCGATCGCTGGAAGAGGCGGCGATGGACCTGGGGGCAAGCCGGCTGAAGGTGTTCTTCCAGATCACGCTGCCGATCATCGCGCCGGCGCTGGTGGCCGGCTGGCTGCTGGCATTCACGCTGTCGCTGGACGATGTGGTGATCGCCAGTTTCGTGGCGGGCCCGAATTCGACGACGTTGCCGATGAAGGTGTTCGCCTCGGTGCGGATGGGGATCAAGCCGGAGATCAATGCGCTGGCCACGCTGATGGTGCTGGCGGTGGCAATCGCGGCGGTGTTGGCCTGGTTCATCACCGCCCGCGGCGAGAAGCGGCGTCAGCGGGATATGCAGATGGCGTTGCAGGATAAGGGCTGAGGCAACAGCAACAGCAGCACCAACAGCGGGGCTGCATGTTCTGAGTGGCGTCGGCGTGGGTGGGTTGGCGCGACACGCCGCAAGTCCCGCTCCGCGGCCCGGCCCAGCCGCAGGCGGCTGTGCGTTCAGTCACATGCGAGGCAATGCCTCGCAAGCAATGTGCCTTCACCCCTGGCGACTCGTTCGCACCATCCGTGGCGCTCTACGGTCCCGCCAACCCATCCACGCCGACGCCCGACAGAATGCGTGCCCTTTTGTTGAGAGCCACAGGCAACGGCGCACGGCAGTTCCGCGTTGGGGGGTAGGGGTGAAGCAGGACGGTGTTCCACCGTCCCAGCCGGGCGGAGCCCGGTTCTACCTTTCCCGATCCGATCCGCGCCGCGCCGCGCCGCGTAGAGCCGGGCTCCGCCCGGCTGCTCTTCTCCCCCTCCAAACGGCCATGCGCGCGTTTGATCTGAACCATGCCAACCAGCCAACTGTCTGGGCAGGGCGAGGGTGGGGTGGCGGGGCCCTGAGCCGCATGGATGCGGCGACGGAGCTTACATGGGTGAAGGCGCATTGTTTGCGAGGCACTGCCTCGCATGCGACTGAACGCACAGCCGCCAGCGGCTGGGCCGGGCCGCGGAGCGGGACTTGCAGCGTGCCCCGACACCCCATCCTCGTCCTGCCAGTCCACAGTAAAGGCGGCATTCGCCTCGGCTTTAGCTCTAGCTCTAGAGCTTGAAAAAGCACGGCCCCAACACCCCCGACTCACACCCCCGGGCGCAGAATGGCGGCCTGTCTTCCGGAGTAACACGATGACCGTTGAAATCATCAACCCTGCCACCGGCCAGGTCACCTACCATCACGAACTGCTCGATGCCGGGCAGATCGAACTGCGCCTGGCCGCCGCCGCGGAGGCCTTCCCGAAATGGTCTGCGCAATCCCTGCAGGCGCGTGGCGGCGTGCTGCGCGGCATCGCTGCGCAGCTGCGCACCCGCAAGGATGACCTCCAGCGGGCCATGACCAGCGAAATGGGCAAGCTCAAGGCCGAAGCCCTGGCCGAGGTGGAAAAGTGCGCCCAGGCCTGCGAGTTCTACGCCGACCACGCCGCCGACTATCTCAAGCCACAGTTGATCGACACCGAAGCCCAGCGCAGTTACGTGCGCTACGAGCCGATCGGCTGCGTGTTCGCGGTGATGCCCTGGAATTTCCCGATCTGGCAGGTGTTCCGCTTCCTGGCGCCGGCCTTCATGGCCGGCAACGTCGCCCTGCTCAAGCACGCCAGCAATGTCCCCCAGTGCGCCGACCTGATCCTGGCGGTGTGCCGTGATGGCGGCCTGCCTGCGGGCGTGTTCGACGTCCTGCACATCGACAACGACCAGGCCGCCGACGTGCTGCGCGACAGGCGCGTCAAGGCGGTCACGCTGACGGGCAGCGAACGCGCCGGTCGCTCAATTGCCGCCAATGCCGGCGACCAGCTCAAAAAATGCGTGATGGAACTGGGTGGCAGCGATGCCTTCGTGGTCCTCGATGACGCCGACCTGGACAAGACCGTGGCTGCAGCGGTGAAATCCCGTTTCGACAACAGCGGCCAGACCTGCATTGCCGCCAAGCGGTTCATCGTGGTCGAGGCGATCGCCGATGCGTTCGTGGAGAAGTTCGTCGCCGCCGCTGCCGCGCGCGTGTACGGAGATCCGCAGGATGAAAAGACCACGCTGGCGCCGATGGCCCGTGCGGACCTGCGCGATGAGCTGCACAAGCAGGTGCAGGCCAGCGTCGCCAAGGGCGCCAAGGTGCTGCTGGGCGGTGAGCCGGTGGCCGGAAGCCATGCCGGTTACCCGGCCACCATCCTGGACAACGTCGGCCCCGGCATGCCCGCCTACGACGAAGAACTGTTCGGCCCGGCCGCGGCCATCGTGCGGGTGCGTGATGACGCCGACGCGCTGCGCGTGGCCAACGACACTACTTTCGGCCTGGGCGGCAGCGTCTGGAGCGGCGACGCGCAGCGCGGCGAAGCGATCGCCAAGCGCCTGGAATGCGGCGCGGCCTTCGTCAATGCCATCGTCAAAAGCGACCCGCGCCTGCCGTTCGGCGGTACCAAGCGCTCCGGCTTCGGCCGCGAACTGGCCGATCATGGCATCCATGAGTTCATGAACATCAAGACCGTCTACGTCGCGTAATACCTTCCGGTGAGGCAGCCCCCTTGGAGTCCAAGGGGGCGCGCCGACAGGCGTGGGATGTGGGGGATGTGAGCCGGCGCTACAGCCAACGCACCCGCTTGAACAACCGGTACAGCCCCACGCAGATCGCGCCCACGCCGATGATCATCGCCGGGTAGGCCCAGGGCTGGTTCAATTCCGGCATGTGGCTGAAGTTCATCCCGTACCAGCTGGTGATCAAGGTCGGTGCGGCCAACAATGCGGCCCACGCGCCCAATCGTTTCACTGTCTCGCCCTGGGCCAGCGTCACCAGCGACAGATTCACGCTCAACGCAGTGCCCAGCATCTCGCGCAGGGTGTCGATGACATCGCTGATCCGCACCGCATGGTCATGTACGTCGCGCAGGTACAGCTTCACCTCGTCGGGCACCAGCTCGCCCTGGTAGCGCTTGATCTGCGCCAGCATGTCCTGCAGCGGAGCCACCGCCATGCGCATCTTGTTGAGCTCGCGCTTCAATTCGTACAGCCGCACCACGGTCTGGCGCTTGTAGCTGTCCGAAAAAATATCCTTCTCCAGCAGCTCCAGCGTGTCGCGGTAGCGGCGGGTGATGGGCAGGTAGTTGTCCACCACGAAATCCAATACCGCATACAGGCAGTACGAGGGCCCCATCGTGCGCAGCAGCTCCGGCTCGCGCTCCACCCGTGCGCGCGGCGCGGCATAGGACAGCGACGCGCCGTGGCGCACCGTCACCAGGAAACGCGGGCCGAGGAAAGCGTGGGTTTCGCCGTAGGCAATGCGTTCGTCCACCATCTGCGCGGTGGTGACCACCACGAACAACGAGTTGCCGTAGGACTCTACTTTCGGGCGCTGGTGCGCATTGCGCGCATCTTCGATGGCCAGCGAGTGCAGGCAGAACTCCTCCTGCAGCTTCAGCAGCACGCTGTCGGCCGGCTCGTACAGGCCTACCCAGACGAAGCCGTTGCCGCTCTCGATCACATCGCTGATCGCATCCAGGCTGATGTCATGGCGCTTGCCCTGGTCATCGTAGTGCACGCAGTTGATGACGCAGGGCGGGTTCACGGGGGCGGTGTTTTCCATGGGCGGCATCGTGCGTCAGCGGCCCGTGACAGGCAAGTCACGACGCCCCAGCACCCACGCCAGCGCCAGGTGCACCGGCAGCAGCAGCACGATCCACTGCAGGTTGACCTGCGCCTGCAGGCTCAACCAGTGCAGCACCAGACCCAGCGCGGCCAGCAGCGCCACCGTCCACACCAGCACGCCGAACCACGCACGTGGGGTGCGCCCGCGCAGCAGGGTGATGGCGCCGGGCAACAACAGCAGGCACAGCGGCGAGAGCACCAGCAGGTTGCGGTTGGCCCACGCGGCCTGGTGCGCGCTGAACCCCCACAGGTAGGTCAGCAGCGCGCCGGCGATGCCGCAGAACAGCCACAACGGCAACGCGATGCCGCCCAGCAGGCGTCGGCGGCTGCGCAGCGCCAGTACCCCGGCGGCGGCCAGCAGCCCGCACAGCAGCCACGGCCACCAGCGTCGCGCAGACTCCTTGGGTTCGGCGGCGATGCGGTGCGGCAGCAGTTCCTGCTCGGCCTGCACCAGTGGACGGCCTTCGGTGTTGCGTGCCTGGCGCAGGGCGTCGGCCAGGCGCATCGGCACGAAGGCCTCCTGCCAGCGCGACAGCGGCTGGTCGGCGAATGGACCCAGGCCGATGTCAAAGCCCAGCCACATCCACGGCGACGGCGAGGCCAGCCGCACCGATTCGCTGCGGTAGGTATTGCCGCGCGAGCGCCCGGACAGCTGCGAATGCAGGCCGCCACCGAGTGCCTGGTCGATCGTGTCGCGCACCATCGTGGCGCAGTTGGCGGTGTAGTAATCGTAGTGGTAGCGCGCGTTTTCCGGCTTGGCACGCTCGGCCAGTGCCGCGGCCAGATCGCGCGCCTGTTGCGGCGCCAGATCGAGCCACTGGATGCTCGCGCCACGGCCACTTTCGCGGTAGTACGCCATGTCCTGCTCCAGCGGCAGCGCCACCAGGTAGTACATCATGTCGCCGCGCACGAAGCGCCCGATGAAATCGGCTTCGCCCGGGTCGAAATACCCGAAGTTGTAGGACATCGCCTGGCCGGTAACCGGGTCCAGCACCACCAGCGCGTCATGGCCGAAGCGCTCGAAGAAGATCTCGCCCGGCTGCATGGTCACCACGCCAATACGGGGGGCCGTCTCAACAGCACCGGCCACCGGATCAGCAACCGGGGCAGGACTGTCCTGGGCCAGCGCCGCGAGCGGCAGGCTGGCCAGGCAGAGCATCCACGACAGGAACAACAGGCGGCACGACGGCCACCGCTTCAGCAGGGGTCGCATGGCGTGGATCAATCCTCGTTGTCGGTGTCGGCGGGCAGCACGGTCACATGGAACGCCTGCACGCGGCGCGCGTCGGCACGTGCCACCCGGAACACGAAGCGGTCCAGGCTGAGCTCGTCGCCGGTTTCAGGCAGGTGGCCGATCGCCTCGGTGACCAGGCCACCAATGGTGTCGTAGTCGTCGTCGGGGAAGGTGGCGCCGAAACGCTCGTTGAAATCCTCGATCGCGGTCAGTGCATCCACCACGTACTGGCCATCGGCCTGGATGGCGATCTGCGCGGTATGGTCTTCGGCCTCGTCGTGCTCGTCGTCGATCTCGCCGACGATCTGTTCCAGCACGTCCTCGATGGTGACCAGCCCGGCGACACCGCCGTACTCGTCCACCACGATGGCCATGTGGTTGCGCGAGAGCCGGAACTCCTTGAGCAGCACGTTGAGCTTCTTGGCCTCGGGGATCAGCACCGCCGGGCGCAACAGCTCGCGCACGTTGGCCGGGCCGTTGTCGGCCACCACGCCGCGCAACAGGTCCTTGGCCAGCAGCACGCCCAGGATGTCGTCCTTGTTGTCCCCGTGCACCGGGAAGCGCGAATGGCCCGATTCGACCACCTGCTTCATCAGTTCAAGGAAGGGCGCTTCGACCGGCAGCGAAACCATCTGCGAACGTGAAATCATCACGTCGCCCACGGTCAGCTCGGCAACCGAGATCGCCCCTTCCATCATGCGTAGGGTATCGGCGGCGATCAGCCCATCGTCGTGCGCGGTGTGCAGCACCGCCACCAGCTCGTCGCGGGTGTGGGGTTCGCCGGAGAAGGCAGAGGTCAGGCGTTCGAGCCAGCTGCGCTTCTTTTCATTCTGCTCCAGGGTGGAGCTACTACTGTCGTCTTCAGACATCTCTGGAAAAAAGGGCACCCGGCGAGCCGGGCGTTGGATTCAGTCTAGCAGGATGCGGGCCGCTGTCAGCGCCCGCTCGCCGGGGCCGCATTCACAGAGGTCGCCGGCGGGGCCACTGGCGCCTCCGGGGCCGGCGCTGGTTCCTCCTCCGGTGGCAGGTCCAGGCTGTAGGTGCACCCGGCCAGGGTCTTGCCAGGATGACTCTTGACCGTGGACAGGCTCAGGATCACCGATTCGATCATCGGCTCGCCGGTCGTCGGGTCGGTGACATCGCGGCTGACCAGCTCGCGCCCGGCCATGAATTTACCCGGATTATCGACCCCGTCCTCCAGTGCCAGCGTTTTGGCCAGCGGGCGCGGGTCGGCCAGGTCCAGGATGGCCATGATGCTGGCCCCGGCAACCGCCACGGACTCGGTACGCTGGCCGAACACCGTCAACGGTGTGGCCAGGCGGAACTCGGTCATGAACGGGTTGCCCGGCGGCAACGGCTGCAGGCCGTTGGCCACCGCCTTGAGCGGGTCGGCCACCACGGGGGCCACGGCGTTGAAGTCGGCCAGGCCCTGGCGGCATTCAATCAGCGCGGCCAGGTCCAGCGGGGCGGCCGACGCGGTGGCCGGCAACAGGGCCAGCAGGCCCAGGCAGAGGGTCTTGAGAGCGGTCATCTGGACTCCGTGGGTCACCGTGCGGGGCGGCTCACTGCTCGTTGGCGTAGGGATCGTCGATGCCCAACTCGGCCAGGATGTCGCGTTCCAGCTGCTCCATGGCCTCGGCTTCCTTGTCGTCCTCGTGGTCCCAGCCCAGCAGGTGCAGCACGCCGTGCACGGTCAGGTGCGCGTAGTGGGCGTTGAGCGCCTTGTCCTGTTCGGCCGCTTCGCTGGCCACCACCGGCGCACAGATCACCAGGTCGCCCAGCAGCGGAAACTTCACCCCTTTGGGCAGCCCCTCCGGCACTTCGGCCGGAAAACTCAGCACATTGGTGGCGTAATCCTTGCCACGGTAATGCCGGTTCAGCGACTGGCCTTCCTTGGCATCAACCAGGCGGATGGCCAGGTCGGCTTCACGGATGCGGCCCTTCAGCGCAGCGGCCACCCACTTGCGGAAGCTCACCGCCGAGGGCAGCCCGGCGCGGGGCAGGGCGTAGCTCACGGCTACATCGAGGCGGACGGGGCCCTTGGTCATGGCGATACCGGCAATTCAGAACAATCAGGAACCGACAGTATCGCGCGTGTTGCCTTTCACTGCGACGTCCAGTCGTCAGGGGCGTAGGCGATCTCAATGACGTCGGCGGTGGTACGGCGCTCGTCGATCCCGGCGGCATCGGCCGAGGCATGGCAGTTATAACCCTGCTGACGGGAGAGCTGGCCGGTCAGCATCGCCGCCATCTGGTCCTGCGGTGCATGCGGATCGACGTAGAGGGTGGCGCTGGCGCAGCCGCCGACGTTGGCCACCCGCACCGCGGGAACCAGGGCGCGTGCGGCCTGGTCGGCCAGCGCGTCGAATACGCCCGCGGCAATGTCCGGTTCCCAGGCCGAGATGCGCACCTTGACGTAGTGCAGCTGCTTGTAGAACAGGTAGGCATTGGAACGCAGGGGCGCATCCCTGGTGGCGCGGTGCAGTTGCAGGCGCACTTTCTGCCCGGGTATCTGGTTGGTCCTGGTGACCGCACCGAGCACGGCAGCATCGAGGTCGCTGGCAGAGGCCGGTCGCGGGGCGTCGGCGCCGGTCAGCAGGAACGCGCTGGCCGGCCCCAATGCGCGCTGGCTCGAATAGGTGCCGCTGCTGACCGCCTGCTTCATCCCTTCGTCGAAGGCCTGCATGCCCTCGGTCACCGCGGTATCCGGATCAAGGCGGCCCGCCGCGTAGACGTACAGGTTGATCGTCACTTCGGGATGGTCCTTCACCTGGTAAAGCAGGCTTGCCCCGGCCAGGTGGTTACCGGGGTCGAAACTGCTGCTCACCAGGGTGAAGTCGCCCACGCGCCTGGGGGCGATCACGTAGCTGGTTTCCACGTAGGCGCGGGTGGGGGCCGCGTCCTTCTGTCTGGCAGATGCCTCCGCCGGCGCGGCGGCCAGCAGGCAAAGGGACAACAACAGGCAGATACGGCGCATGGCACTTCCTGTGCAGCGGGAGTGCCGGCAGTGTACGGCTACTCCGCGCCGGGTTTCACCTGCTGCAGGTCGCGGCGGTCGTAGGCGCTGACAATGCGCGCCACCAACGGGTGGCGGACCACGTCGCGGGCCTCGAAGAAAGTGAAGCTGACGCCATCGATGTCGCGCAGCACGTCGATCGCATCGCGCAGCCCGGACTTCACATGCTTGGGCAGGTCGGTCTGGGTGAGGTCGCCGGTCACCACCGCGGTGGAGCCGAAGCCCAGCCGGGTCAGGAACATCTTCATCTGCTCCACGGTGGTGTTCTGTGCTTCGTCCAGGATCACGTAGGCATCGTTGAGCGTGCGGCCACGCATATAGGCCAGCGGCGCGATCTCGATGACGTTCTTTTCCAGCAGTTTGAGCACTTTCTCCACGCCCAGCATTTCGTACAGCGCGTCATACAGCGGGCGCAGGTACGGATCGACTTTCTGGCTGAGGTCGCCGGGCAGGAAGCCCAGTTTCTCGCCGGCCTCCACGGCCGGCCGCACCAGGATCAATCGCTGCACGCGCGATTCGTTCAATGCGTCCACCGCGCTGGCCACGGCCAGGAACGTTTTGCCGGTACCGGCCGGACCGATGCCAAAGTTGATGTCGTGGGTGGTGATCTGGTGCAGGTAGCGGGCCTGGTTGGCGCCGCGCCCGCGCACGGTGCCGCGCTTGACCTTGATCGTGACTTCCTGCGCTTCGTAGGCACCTTCAACCACGTGGTCGACGTTGGCCCGGTTCAGGCGCAGGTGGATGGCGTGGCTGTCGAACGTGGTGTCGGCCGCTTCCTCATACAGCGCTTCCACCAGCGCCTGTGCTTCTTCGGCTACCCGTTTGGGTCCGGTCACGCGGAATACATGGCCACGGTTGGCGATTTCCACGCCAAGCTTGAGTTCGATCTGACGCAGATGCTCGTCGAACGGGCCGGCCAGGTTGGCCAGGCGTTCGTTGTCTTCCGGGGCCAGGGTGAAATCGCGTTGCGAGAGTGCGGTCATTGCATCTGGCAGCCCTCGATCCAGGAACCGGAGCCGCAAGCAGGAAAGGGCATACAGGGTAACGCGCAGCCTTGGCAGTGACCACACCGGCCGGGTTGTCCACACCGGGTGTGGGGGACTCGTTGGCAAAGCTGTGGATATCCTGCGCGGGCCCTTGTCCAGAAAGGCTGAACGAGGGGTGGTGAAGAAATGGCCAGTGACCGGTGGCGACGGCAGGGCGTGGCAGCGGCCCGATCCGGGGGGTGACCGCCGCGGCGTCCGGCTGGCGGGCGGATGCCATGTCGCGGGGCCGGGCTGGGTCCGGCCACTTGGGAATCTGCTGAAAATATCGTTGGATAATCGGCGGACGTTATGTGGAACGTCTGCTCGGCGTGCCGATTACGTCCCATACGGTCGGTTTCGTGTGAAACAACGCGCTGTGAGTAGGGCTTTTCCTACTTTATCGTCAGACTTGCACCGGATATCGACGCCGCGTGTTTCACGATATTCTGCGCCACTACAGCCGGGGCAACGCGTCTGTCTGGCGGGGAGGGGCGGCAGATAATGCGCCACCGCATGCGTGCCGGAATGGGCTGAAATGGGCTGAAATGGGGTGCGCGCACCGCTGCCGGAAACCCCGGCGGACCGGCCGCACCACGGAATGTTGGGCAGGTCAGGCGGCCGGATGGCCGCACAGGGACGGGCACGATGCAGGATGCAATCACGCTGTTCTCCGGGCTGGCGGGGCTGGACGGTGCCAGCCGTCCGCATCGGCTGGCACTGGCCACTGGCGAGGCGCTGCTGGTGGAACGCTGGAGTGGGCACGAACAGCTCTCCGACGGATTCCAATGGTGGGTCGATGTGCTGGCCAATGACGCCACGCTGGACGTGGCTACCTGGCTGGGCTTGCCGGCCACGCTGTCCTCCCGCCAGGCGGGCGGGCACGACGCGCTGCGCAGCGGGGTGGTATGCGAAGCGGCCTGTGTCGCTGCCGACGGCGGGCTGGCACGTTACCGGCTGTGCCTGGTGCCGTGGACCTGGCTGATGGGGCAGGGGCGGCAAAGCCGCGTCTTCCAGGAGCGCATGCTGCTGGACATCCTGCAGGCCGTGCTGGACCCCTACGCGGCCCACGGCACCTGGCGGGTCAGCGACGAGGTGGCCGACCTGCTGGCCGCGGTGCCACGCCGCAGCTACTGCGTGCAGTACCGGGAATCGGATCTGGACTTCCTGCAGCGGCTGCTGGCTGAAGAAGGGCTGGGCTGGCGCATCGAGGAAGACCCTGATGCCCCGGCCTCGCACGCCCTGGTGATCTTCGCCGACAGCAGCGCGCAGCCGCAGGACGCCACCTCCGCGCGCGACGGCGGGCTGCGTTTCCATCGTGCCGATGCCACCGAGGCCACCGACAGCGTGCTCGCACTGGGCCGCTCGCGGCGAATCGGCGTGAGCGCGCTGGTGCTGGCCAGCGACGACTACGTCGGGCCGCAGGGCCGCCAGGCGCAGACTCCGGTGCTGTCCGCGCAACGCGGCAACACCGCGCTGGAGGCGTATACCCCGGTGGGCGCCTACGCGTTCGCCAACCGCACCGTGGCCGACCACTACAGCCGCCTGGCCGCCCAGGCGCATGAGTCGCGCAGCGGCGGCTGGCTGGGCAGCAGCACTGCGCCCAGCCTGCGTGCAGGCACCTGGACCAGCGTGCGCCAATGGCCGCTGTCCGACCGGGGCGGTGCACCGGTGGTGTTGGTCACGCAGGTATGGCACCAGGCCACCAACAACCTGCCCACCGCCGCCCGCCTGGCGCTCCAGCAGCGCCTCGGAGAAGCACCTGCATGGCCAATGGCCGGGCGTGACGATGCTGCGCGTCAACGCCAGCTGCGCATCCGGGCCGACGCGCTGGGCTACGCCAACGCGTTCGAGGGTGTGGATCGCGCCGTTGCATGGCGACCGGTGCGGGTCGACGGCACCGGCCTGCGCCTCAATCCCCGGCCGCTGGCACCGGGCTACCAGACTGCGCGGGTGATCGCCGCCGACGGCAACGACACGGGCGAGGTCTCCTGCGACGCGCTGGGACGAATCAAGGTGCGCTTCCATTTCCAGGCCGTCGGCAGCGGCGACGATGGCAGCAGCTGGCTGCGCGTCGCGCAACGCTACGCCGGCCCCGGCGTGGGCGCACAGTTCCTGCCGCGGGTGGGGCAGGAGGTGCTGGTGGCGTTCCTGGATGGCGACATCGACCGTCCGCTGATCGTCGGCACCCTTTACAACGGGCGCGGCGAAGCCGGCGTCGCGGCCACTCCGGCCGGCACAGCCGCATCCAATGCGCTGGGTGCCTATGCGCAGGCCGGTGACGGCCGCAGCAGTGCGCAGGGCAACCTGGCCGGCGGCCACGCGCCGGCCTGGCACGCAATGGGCGCCGGTGATGATGCCCACCGCAACCCTGCCGCGCTGTGGGGCATCCAGTCGCGTGAATGGCAGGGAAAGGGGCACTCGCGGCTGCTGTTTGATGACAGCGACGGGCAGTTGCGCCTGCAGTTGGCCACCACCCATGCCAGCACCCAGCTCAACCTGGGGCACCTGATCCACCAGGCCGACAACTTCCGCGGCAGCCTGCGCGGCGAAGGCAACGAACTGCGCACCGATGCCTGGGGCGCCGTGCGCGCCCGCGCCGGCCTGTGGCTCAGTGCGCAGCCGCATGCGGCGCGCGCGCCCGCCGGCGAGGCCGTCGCCCCTGGCGCGTTGCTGACCCAGCTCAATGAACTTGGCCGTATCCAACACCAGGCGGCCCGCGTGCACCGCAGCGTGGCGGTGGCCAGCCACATCGGCGTGGCCGGGCAGCAGGGCGAACCTGCCCCGCTGGCCGGCCTGCTGCGCAGTACCCGCACCACGGTGAGCGGCGACACCTTCGACAGCGGCCGCGCCGAGGCGCCCGACTATGCCAGCAGCGCCGGGCAGGGGCGCCTGCCGCATACCGGCGACGCCACGCTGGGCCTGTCGGCCAGCGACGGGCTGGTGCAGGTGGCCGGGCAGAGCCTGCAATGGGCGGTTGGCGAGGTACTCGGCCTGGCCAGCGGCCAGGCGTCCGAATGCGTGGTGCAGGGCCAGGCGCGTGTCCACGGCGGCCAGGCCATCGGTGTGCTCGCCGCCACCATCGGCACCGTGTCCGGCACCACCTTGAGCGTGGTCAGTGGGCAGGGCGAGCTGATCGTGCAGGCCCAGGACAACCAGATCCTGGTGCAGGCGCGCGAGAGCCTGCGCGCGGCCAGCGCCGGTGCCGCCATCGAAATGGCCGCCCCGAAAACCGTACACATCGCCACCGCCGGCGGGGCCAGCATCACCCTGGCCGGAGGCAATCTCACGGTGACCTGCCCAGGCAACATCACCGTGCACGCGGGGCGCAAGTCCTTCGTTGGCCCAGCCAACCTCACATACCCGTTGCCGACCATGCCACGCAGCGAATCGCCCGACGTGCTGCCCAGCTTCGCCTTCCGACTGCAGGATATTCCGGGTCCGCAGGGCATCGCGCTGGCCGGCCAGCCCTGGAAGATCGTGCGCACCCGCCAGGCTGGCAGTGACACGCCCGACAACCTGCATGCGGTGGACGCCGGGCAATGGGCGGAGATACTCAAGGAAGGCAGCGCCGACGATGACGGCAAGGTCGAACTGAGCAATGCCGACTGCAAGACGGTATGGGACGCGGTGGCGCGTTTCCCCGGTCGCCTGTACCTGGTGCACGGCATCGACGCCATCCCGCTGCAGATGCGCCAGTTCAGCACCGGCCCGGGCGTGCGCGAGATGGTCGAAACGCTCGATGCCAACAACTACAGCAAGGACCTGCAGCACCTGCCCGATGCGGACGCGCTGCGCGCCATCCGCCACCGGGTGGAGTACGAGTTCCAGTCCCTGCTGACCACCACGCCCAAGCAGCGCAAGGAGATCTGAGTCATGGCCGACGGCACCAGTACCAGTACGGTCGCGCGCAACGCGCTGACCTGCCAGACCGGCCAGGTAGGCACCTCCAGCGGAGACTACTACGCGCCACCGGACCGGCAGTTTGCGCCGGTGCGGCATGGCAACGTCGTGCAGTCCTACACCGACGGACGCTCGGCGATGCACGCGATGGCCGAAGCGATCCGTGGCGCAAGGAAGTTCATCTTCATTGCCGATTGGCAGATGAACTTCGACACGGAGCTGACCGGCCGGGGCGATGGAACGCATCGCGGGCGTCTGAGCGAGCTGCTGTACGAGGCGATCAACGTGCGCGGCGTGGATGTGCGGGTGCTGTTGTATGACAGCGTCGAGGCGGCGGCGTACACGCATGAAAATGAAGCGCGTACCGCGCTTTACAAGATGGTTGACGAGAGATCGCCGGGAAACGTCCAGGTGGGGCTGCACAATCCAGCTACAGGTCGTACCGATGCGTTCAACATAGGCTTCTCCCATCACCAGAAAATACTGGTCATCGACGGAAAGATCGGCTTCGTCGGTGGCCTGGACGTTGCGCATGGTCGTTGGGACGACGGCAACTTCGACGTGGTCTGCGATCCGGCGTTGCATGTGATCAATGATCACTACAACAACAGCGTCACCAAGGCGCGCGGCATGACCTCCGATGAGCTGAAGCTCACTTACGACTTGGCAGACGAGAGCCCCGATGCAGCGGGGCGAGTGCGGCCTGGGTTCGCACCTGCGTACCTGCCTGGCATGGCGATAGCCATGGATCGCATGCGTGAGCAATGGGACAAGGGTGCCGCGCTCGCTGAACTGCTCGACTATGCCGACAAGCTTGCGGTTCCGGACTGGCTGGAAAAGAACGGGCTGCGCAAGCTGGCGCAGTTCTTCGTGCCTGGCTTCGATGCCACCTTGCGTATCGTTCGGACCGTAGCAGCCGTTCTCGAGTCCATCCAAGTGGATCTCCAGGAAGCCGAACTGAAGTACGCAGACGTCATTGCTTCGGTCAATCGTTCGGTGGACGAGGCTCTCAAAGGCAACGGTGGCGCTTCCGGGGATGCGGCGTTGCGCGCGGCGGAAGGCTACGCGAGCATCAAAGCCAAGGAATTTGACGCATGGATCGCAGAAAAGCGCGCCGCAGTGCAGTCAGCGGTCGGCACTGCCGGGAAAGTTGCGAGCCGAGTCATTGACTATGTCGAAGATCCATCTGCGATCAACCGGGATGTCGAGACCGCGCGGAAGGCCGTAATGGACGCCCTCGACAGCGCGCTGAAGGCATGGAAGTCCTTCGAGACTTGGCTGAATACGCCGGTGGGCCGGGACCAGATGCTGCTCGATAGAGGTCGCCACGCGCGCATGCCCTGGCAGGATGTGCATGCCCGTCTGGAGGGGCCTGCGGTCTTCGACATCTGTCGCAACTTCATGCACCGCTGGAACGCCATGATGTGGCAGAACCAGGGCGGCGACCGGGCAATCGGGAGCGAGGTCAGGGACAAGGTCAACAAGGGCATTGGGCAGGTCAATCGACTGCCTGGAATCTCGCTGCCAACGCAGCAGACGCTTGCCCGGGGCCAGGAGCTCACCGCGCTCAACGATGCTTGGTTGAGCGCGATGGGGGGAAGCAGAGAGCTGTTCGGAGACCTGACGCTTCCAGGATCGGCCGGCGGAATCAGTGTGCAGATCGTGCGCTCATCCGGGACGGCCTTGCATGCCATGGAAAAGAAGGCGTGCGGAAAGGTCGGCCTGGCCCTGGATGATGGCAGTTGCACCGCGCCCTACTGGGAGCGGAACCAGCCCATGCATTCCATCCAGGATGCGATGCTCAACTGCATCGAATCTGCCAGGGCCTACGTGTATATCGAAACCCAGTTCCTGATCTCTGATTGCGGCTATTCGGATGCCCAGCCGGGCAAACGCCTGGATACGATCATCCGCGGAGGTAGGCGCGGGCCATCCACCGCGGCGGAACAGAAGAAGGCCAAGAACGTTGGTCGAGTTCTTGGCGCAACTCAAAAAGCATCCGACAAAGTACTGCCGGGAACGCCTGTGGCGGATGCGTTGACGTTTCAGCAGGGGGAGCGTTCAGCGGCGCACAACAAACTCGTCCAGACCATCGCAACCCGCATCATCAAAGCCATCCGTAGTGGACAGGACTTCCATGTGTACATCACGCTGCCTGTGCACCCGGAAGGCAGTCTGTTCGATGGCGCCGTTCTCAAGCAGCACTACTGGGCCCAGCAGACCGTGCTTCGTGGACGTGACAGTCTCATCCGGCGCGTCTGCCGCGCGCTGGTGGCCAAACGGCTTGAAATACGCGAAGCCAGCGTTTATGAGGAAGATCTGCGCAAGGAGGTAGCGGCCGGCGAATGGAAGCGCTACATCACAATCCTGAATCTGCGCAGCTATGGCATCCTCAAGGATCTGAATCACGATAACTATCAAAGTGCGCCCCCGACTGTCGGTGGGAGCGCCTCCGCTCCACCGATCTACCTGGTCACTGAACAATGCTATGTGCATTCCAAACTGCTGATCGTCGATGATGCCGTGGCGATTATCGGCAGCGCCAACTGCAATGACCGTAGCTTGGAAGGTACCGGCGACACGGAGATCGCGGCGATCATCGTGGACACCGACAGCACGGTACGCAACCTGGGCAACGGCGTGATGGTGGGGACCCGCAGATTTGCCCGAGACCTGCGCCTGCGCTTGTGGAAGAAGTTCCTGGGAAAGTCGATCGAAGTGGGGCCGGTGCCGGGCCGGGTGGACAAGGATCAGGGTTACACCAACGCAGCCGGCAGTGCCTGCCACCCGCCGATCCGCCCGAACCAGGACGACGTCTCTTTTATCGAACAGCCGGCCGGTCGAGCCTGCTGGCAGGCCATCCAGAAGCTGGCTGATGCCAACGCGGCTGCTTTCGAAGAGGTGTTCCAGAACGTGCCGCGCAACAGCATGGGCTCCTACGATGCGGTGTTTCAGGGATTCGCCACCGCAGGGATGGACGAGAAGCGGGAGAAGGTCAGGCGCTACGTGTACGCCCAGCCCTCCGACCTCCAAGCCGACTACATGGCCGTTGCAAGTGTGATGGAAGGCGAGGTAACCCGGACGGTCGGACGCCACAATATCAGCAAGGCGCTTACCCGTCTGCGCGATGGTGCAACAGCGGTAAAGGGATTCTGGGTCACGATGCCGCTGGAGTGGGGACACAACATGGACGACCCCGCAGCTGCGGTTCCCAACGAGATCATTGCTGCCGTGCCGGCGCCTCGCGGCACCGGCAACAAAGAAACAAGCATTGCATCGACATCCCCGATAAAGACAGGCACGGAGCAGGCATGAGATTCAGGCGCGGCATGGTGGGGGTGATATCGATCATGGCGGGGGCCATCTCGCTTCCCGTGGGGGCGGCTTGTACGGATCGCTCTGAGCCGTTGTCCTCGCCCGTGGCTGGGGTGACCCTGATGTTCAATGACGGGGAGAGTGCCCGCGCAGTGCTGCAGCGCGAACAGATCCAGGAGGACGGCCGCCTTCGCCTGCCGGGGGTAACCCCGCCGGCGGCCACACGGCCGGCCGGCACGTTCGGCCCCACCCAGGGCCAGGTGGTCTACCTGGAGTCCGACGGCAAGGGCGGGCAGCGCGTCTGCCGCGTTGAACAGTGGGAAAGCCGGACCTACAGCCCGCTGGAGCTCCCGCAGGCGGGTGGCGCGCCCGGCCTGCGTCGCGACGCTGCCGGCAAGGTGCGCGCGTTGGCGTACCGGGTCCAGCCGGCGCAGGAGCGCAACCCGATTCTTGCCAAATTGGCCCCGCACTACTTCATGACCCGGGTCGATGCCTTTTACCATTCGGCCGATGGCCGACTGGTCGAGGCGCGTATGCACGAAACCCCGGAGATCATCGCAGCAGCCAACCATGCCGCGCGAACCGTTGTGGCTGACAGGCTGACCTTCTGCGCCCGCTACGACGCGCAGGGCCGGCTCACGATGACCAGCGGCAGGAATGCACCGGTGAGCCTGTCGCCCGGGTTCCAATGTGGTCAGGTGGCGCCGGGCATGGCGGAGATGTCGAGCTACCGCTACTACCCTGATGGCACGTTGTTGGCCAACTTGCGTACGCCAGGCCCCGTGCAGCCCGACGACGATGCTGCCCCGCGCCAGGCGCAGCCCCGCGGCCAGGGCAACGTCTGGTTCAATGGCACGGGGGCTGCTGCCCGCCGCCAAGAGGCGCTGTTCAATTTCATTCCCGACCAGGGCCTCTACACGCTCGCCACCGGCAACATGACGTTCGCGTCCTTCGATGCCCAACCGTTGTACAAGGAGCGGACTCAGGGCGGCCACGCAAAGCTGCAGTACGACTTTCCGCTCCGACCGGTGCCGTTGACGGTCATCGACGACGGATTCGCTACCTTGGAACGCTACCCGCGTGTACGCACCTACCCGCACCGCAGTGGGCTGCAGGTCTTGGAGATCTTCGATGCCAACCGCCGCGCACCCCGCCAGCGGCAGTGGCGCACGCTGGATCTGAGCCGCCAGGAGACCTACAACGCCAAGGGTGCGCTGGTGCAGGTGGTGCACTACGGCGCGGCCCCGCGCGACGCCTACCCGGAAGACCTGAAACGCTATGCCCAAAGCGGCGTGCTGAAGCTCACACCCACCACCAATGGCTATGCCAGCTACCGCGTCTACGATTATGACGCCGCAGGCGAGGAAAGCCTGGTCTTCGTCTGTTGGCAGCACGATGTGCCTGGCAACAAGCCTTACCGCCACTTCCCGTGGTGGACACCGGACCCCGCGCCGAAGCGCAGCAAGGAAGAGGCGCTGATCTACGGCATGAAGAACGTCGCCAATTACTGTGGCACCCCGGACGGAAAGGTGGTGGTTCAAGGACTGTCCGCGATCGATAGCTACATGGCCAAGCACTACGACTATGGCGTAGAGAAGTTGAGCTACGACGCAGCGCGATGAGTACGCCCCCCGAGGAGAGATCCATCGCGGAGGTGGCGGGTGGCATGGCTGGCGAGGGGCATGAAGCCGCTTCCCATCCGCCCCTGTCACGCCTGACCATCTGGTCGCTGGGGCTGTCCATCCTTGGCCTGTTGACCTTGGTCGGCCTGGCGGCTGCGGCATTTGCGGTTGAGTGGGAATCCCTTACCGAGCAGCTGATCGTCACGGTACTGGTGATACTGGTTTCACAGCTGGTCGTGTTTTTCACGGGCATGCTGCTGGCCACTATCAGCCTCTTCCGCCGTCGGCGGTCCTGGCGTTCTGCAACGTTGGCGTTGGCGTTGAACATACTGGGGCTGGCTGCCATGTTCTTCGTCGGCTACGCGATCGTGGCGGCGATGGCTGCGCTTGCCGTTGGTGCGGCGCAGGCTGCCCTGGGTGGACTGATGGTGCTGCTGCTGATGATATTCGCCAAGTAGGCTGGTGCCGGTGCAGGCATGCAGTCACCGGGAGGGCTGCAGAAAAGAGCGCTGCACAACATCGGGGATACGCCCGGGGTAGTGGTGGTCCGGGGAGGGTTCTACCCGCGCGCATCAGCGCGATCGTCATCGCCAGCGTGCCGGCCGCACCGCTCGCGGCGGCCCGCACACGCAATGCGTTGGTCCGGATGGCAAGGTGCCGGCAACGGGCGCGCGGCAGATCGAGGCGCTGCTGCGTGCTACCTACGGCCCGTCCCGGCGCCGCCATGCGCACATCGAGATGTGGCACACCGCGCGCGTGGTGTGGGTAGCTTCCTCCGCGATCCAGTGATCGCTGCCCGGCGGCTGCAAGGGGGCGGTCATCCCTTCACGGGCAGTCACTGAGGGGGAAGGCAGCATGACGGTGTCCGGTCCCGCCTGGAACCCTGCGATGCCGCCGCTCCCGCCCGTCGTTCGCCTCTTCCCCGCCTGCGCGGCCGCCGTGCTGCTGGCTGCCTGCCACCCGGCACCCCCTGAAGCCCTGGGCACGCTTGAATGGGACCGCATTACCGTACCGGCACCTGCCGCGGAAACCATCGTGGCGGTCTCGGTGGTGGAGGGGCAGCGCGTGCCGGCTGGTGCGCCCCTGCTGCAGCTGGAAACCACCCGCAGCGCCGCGCAGTTGGCGGCATTGCAGGCGCAATCCGAACGTGCCGGGCAGGCGCTGGAAGAGCTTGAACACGGGCCACGTGCCGAAGATATCGCCCAGGCCCGGGCCAACGTGGCTGCCGCGCGTGCGCAGGCCGTGGAGGCCTCTGCCTACTACGCGCGGTTGCAGCCGCTGGGCCGCCAGCGGCTGGTGGCGGCGGCCGACGTGGACCGCGCCCGCGCGGCGGCCGGCAATGCGCAGGGCGTGGTGCGCGCCGCCGAGCAAGCGCTGCTCGCGCTGGAACACGGCACGCGGGTGGAGCAAGTGGCGCAGGGGGCGGCTTCGCTGCAGGCCGCGCAGGCCCAGCAGGCCGAACAGGCGGTCACCCTGACCAAGCTGGCGCTGGTGGCACCGCGCGCGGGCGTGGTCGATGCGCTGCCGTACCGGTTGGGCGACCAGCCCCCGGTGGGCGCACCGCTGGCGGTGCTGCTGGTGGGGGAGCATCCGTATGCGCGGGTGTACCTGCCGGCGCCGCTGCGCACGTCGGTTGCGGTAGGGCAGGCCGCGCAGATCCATCTGCAGGGCCGCGATGGCGCCTTGGCCGGGCGGGTGCGCGCGGTGCGCAGTGATCCGGTGTTCACCCCGTACTACGCGCTGTCCGGCGAGGACGCCACCCGGTTGAGCTACCTGGCCGAGATCGAACTGGTGGACAAGGACACTGCCGCGCTGGCGCGGTTGCCCGCTGGCGTACCGGTGCGGGTGTCGTTCTGATGGCGGCGGCCGGCGCGCCCGAGGTCGTGGCCGGCGTCAACCCGGCGGGCACCGAACCGCTGGCCATCCGCGCACGCGGCCTGACCAAGCGCTTCGGGGGGCTGGTGGCCGTCGACCATGTGGATCTCAGCGTGCCGCGCGCAAACGTCTACGGCTTCCTGGGCCCGAACGGATCGGGCAAGTCCACCACCATTCGCATGCTGTGTGGCCTGCTCACCCCCAGCGAGGGCGATATCGAGGTGCTTGGCCTGCGTATTCCCGAACAGGCCGAAGCGCTGCGCAAACGCATTGGCTACATGACCCAGCGCTTCTCCTTGTTTGACGACCTCAGCGTCCGCGAGAACCTGGAATTTCTTGCGGCGGTGCAGGACATTCCGCGCGCGGCGGCACGACAACGCATCGACCAGCTGGTGGAGCAGTACCACTTCCAGGACCGCCAGAAGCAGTTGGCCGGCACCATGAGCGGCGGCCAGAAGCAGCGCCTGGCGCTGGCCGGCGCGGTGATCCAGCAGCCCGAGTTGCTGTTCCTGGACGAGCCGACCAGCGCGGTCGATCCCGAATCCCGCCGCGATTTCTGGGAAAAGCTCTTCGACCTTGCCGATGCCGGCACCACGTTGCTGGTGTCCACCCACTACATGGACGAGGCCGAGCGCTGCCATCGGCTGGCCATCCTCGACCAGGGCGTACTGGTGGCCGACGGCAGCCCGGCAGAGCTCACTGCGGCGCTGCACGGGCGCACGCTGGAGGTGATCGCGCAGCAGCCCCGCCAGGCCCAGCGGCTGCTGTCCGGCCTGCCGGGCGTGCTCAGCGTGGCCCAGATCGGCAACACCCTGCGCGTGCTGCTGGCGCAGGAAGGGCAGGGCGAGGATCGCATCCGCCAGGCGTTGCGCACCGGCGGGCAGGACGCGGAGGTAGTGCAGGCTGCGGCCAACCTGGAGGACGTGTTCGTGTCGGCCACCCGTGGCCGTGACACCGACACCGACACCAACACCATACCGGCGTCGCCGCCATGAGCCTGCGTCGGCTGTGGGCGATCGTGCTCAAGGAACTGCGCCAGATGCGCCGCGACCGCATCACCCTGGCCATGATCGTGGGCATCCCGGTGATGCAGCTGGTGCTGTTCGGCTATGCCATCAACCTCAACCTGCGCCACCTCGATACCGGCATCGCCGACCAGGCCAACACATCGGCCTCACGCGCGCTGTTGATGGACATGGTGGCCACCGGGGTGATCACGCCCAGCCTGCGCGTGGACACGCCGGACCAGCTCACCCAGGCGCTGCGCGAAGGGCGCATCAGCATCGGCGTGGTGATCCCGCCGGATTTCGAACGGCGTCGCTTCGAGGGGCGCGAGGCGGTGCAGGTGATGGTCGATGGCAGCGACACCGTGGTGCAGAGCGCGGCGGTGCAGTTGGCGCAGGTGCCGCTGGATTCCCAGCCGGTGCGCAACGACCGACCGCTGCGCACCGGTGCGGTGGCGGTCTCCGGGCAGATCAGCGTGGTGGCGTTCTACAACCCGCAGCGGCGGTCGGCGATCAACATCGTACCGGGGCTGATCGGCATCATCCTGACCATGACCATGGTGATGTTCACCGCCGTGGCGATCGTACGCGAGCGTGAGCGCGGCAACATGGAACTGCTGATCGCCACCCCGCTGACCCGCAGCGAGTTGATGATCGGCAAGGTACTGCCCTACGCGGTCATCGGCCTGATCCAGACCACGCTGGTGTTGCTGCTGGGGATGTGGCTGTTCGATGTGCCGGTGCGCGGCAGCGTAGTGGATGTGTACCTGGTGGCGATGCTGCTGATCACCGCCAATCTCTCGCTGGGCCTGTTGATTTCCACCAAGGCGCAATCGCAGTTCCAGGCCATGCAGATGACCATGTTCGTGTTCCTGCCATCGATCCTGCTGTCGGGATTCATGTTCCCGTTCGCCGGCATGCCCCGGCCGGTGCAGTGGCTGGCCGAAATCCTGCCGCTTACCCATTTCCTGCGCCTGGTACGCGGCATCATGCTGCGCGGCGCGCGCTGGTGGGAGCTATGGCCGGAAGTGCTGGCGCTGCTGGCCTTCATCGTGGTGATGATGACCCTGGCAATCCTGCGGTTCCGCAAGCGGCTGGATTGAGACCCGCTAGTGCCGGCCGCTGACGGGCGGCTCAATCTGCCGTCCCGCGCCCGGCATCTGCGTGGCGCCGGCCAAGGGCCGGTACGCCTTCAGGCCGTCACCATCCGGGCGCGCAGCGAATTGCTGTAGGCCTCGGTGATCACCACGTCCACGAACGTACCCACCAGGCGCGCGTGGCCCGGGAAGTTCACCGAGCGCATGTTCTCGGTCTTGCCGGTCAGCTCGTTGGGGTCGCGCTTGGATGGGCCTTCCACCAGCACGGTCTGCACGGTGCCGACCATCTTTGCCGAGATGCCGGCAGCGTATTCGTTGATGCGCGCCTGCAGGCGCGACAGCCGCGCATGCTTCTCGGCATCGCTGATCGTGTCTTCCAGGTCGGCGGCCGGGGTGCCGGGGCGGCGCGAATAGATGAAAGAGAAGCTGTGGTCGAAACCGATGTCGTCGATCAGCTTCATGGTCTTCTCGAAGTCCGCCTCGGTTTCGCCGGGGAAGCCCACGATGAAGTCCGAGCTGATCGAGATGTCCGGGCGCACCGCGCGCAGCTTGCGGATCTTGGCCTTGAACTCCAGCGCGGTGTAGCCGCGCTTCATCGCCGACAGCACCCGGTCGCTGCCGGCCTGCACCGGCAGGTGCAGGAAGTTGGCCAGCTGCGGCACGTCGCGGTAGGCATCCACCAGCGAGTCGCTGAACTCCAGCGGGTGCGAGGTGGTGAAACGGATCCGGCCCACCCCGTCGATCTCGGCGATGGTGCGGATCAGCAGGCCCAGGTCAGCGAATTCGCCGTCCCCATAGGGCCCGCGGTAGGCATTGACGTTCTGGCCCAGCAGGTTGATCTCACGCACGCCCTGGGCGGCGAGTTGCGCCACTTCCACCACCACGTCCTCGAACGGGCGGCTTACTTCGGTACCGCGGGTGTAGGGCACCACGCAGAACGAGCAGTATTTGGAGCAGCCTTCCATGATCGACACGAACGCAGAACCGCCGTCGGCGCGCGGCTCGGGCAGGCGGTCGAACTTCTCGATTTCCGGGAAGCTGATGTCCACCTGGGATTTGCCCGACTCGCGCCGCTGGCGGATCAGCTCCGGCAGCCGGTGCAGGGTCTGTGGGCCGAACACCAGGTCCACGTGCGGGGCGCGCTTGATGATCGCCTCGCCTTCCTGGGATGCCACGCAGCCGCCCACGCCGATGATCACACCACGGCCGTTGTTTTTCAGTGCCTTCCAGTACCCCAGCTGGCTGAACACCTTTTCCTGGGCCTTCTCGCGGATCGAGCAGGTGTTCATCAACAGCACGTCGGCCTCGGCCGGGTCGTCGGTGAGCTCCAGGCCTTCGGCGGCGGCCAGCACGTCGGCCATCTTGGACGAGTCGTACTCGTTCATCTGGCAACCGTGGGTCTTGATGTACAGCTTGCCGCGCACCGGGCCATCCACCTTCGGGCGGGTGCCGGGCAGGGGGATCAGGTCGGGACGGGGCGAATCGGGTGAGGCGGAGGCAGGCAAGGCGGAGCCGGCCGAAGTCGGCGCGGTCGAAGCTGGCGTCCCGGTCATGGCGCTTATTCCAGTCGGGTGGGCGGGCAGGCAGCCGGTTGGCTGCGATGAGCCCCACATTGTATGCCGGAAGGGTCGGCCCGTAGATCCACGCCGTGCGTGGAGGCCCTCTGCCCGACCCCCGAACCCCCGTCCCCCTTGGCAATCCCCCCCGAAGTTGGGACACTCGCCGCCATGAAGGGGATCTTGGGGATCTTTGCGTTGGCCTTGGCTGCGCTGACCGCTCTGCCGGCCAGTGCGGGCACGCTGTACAAGTGTGTTGGCGCCGACGGCATTCCCAGCTATGTCAGCAAGCGCCTGTCCGGCGCCAGCTGCAGCGTGGTCAGCAGTTACCGCCCCGACCGCAGCGCCCCGCGCCGGCATGTCCCGCCGGCGCCGCTCGCGGCCGCCACGCCCACCGCCGTGGTCGCCGCACCCGCCGCCCCCGCCGTGGCGGCCGATCGCGCCAGCGCCGGTACCGCACTGACCGCCACCGGCCCGGCCCAGCCGGCAACGGTACTGGCCGCGCCATCGGCCCCGGCGGCCGCCCCTCGCGTCAACAAGGCCGGGCGCCTGGTCAACGGCCAGGTCTATTCCTACATGAAGGACGGCGTGCGCCACTACACCAGTGCGCGGCCGACGCAGTTGGCCAGCCTCGGCCAGGTGCGCACCATCCACTACAGCTTCATCGAGCGTTGCTACGCCTGTGGTGCCAACCCGGGGGTCAACTTCGGCTCGGTGCGGCTCAACACCACGGCCTTCCAGAGCGAGATCGCCGCGGCGGCCCGCGAGTTCGGGGTTGAAGAAGCCGTGGTGCGCGCCATCATCCATGCCGAGTCGGCGTACAACCCGACCGCACTCAGCCGCGCTGGTGCACAGGGCCTGATGCAGCTGATGCCGCCCACCGCGCGCCGCTTCGGCGTCACCGATTCCTATGACGCAGCGCAGAACATCCGCGGCGGCGTGCAGTACCTGTCATGGCTGCTCAAGCGTTTCAATGGCAACCTCACCCTGGCGGCGGCGGGCTACAACGCAGGCGAGGGCGCGGTGGATCGCCACGGTGGCGTCCCGCCTTACAGCGAAACCCAGTACTACGTGAAGCGGGTGGCGCAGCTGGCCGATCGCTATCGTGGTGCGCAGGCCACCACCCAATGATCCCTCGCGCCCGTGGCGCTGGCGGGCCTTCATGGCGTAATGTCCTGCAGTAATGTCGTTCCGTAGTACCGCGTTGTGTGGCTGACTTCGGTTCAGCTACACTCGCGGCAGATTCAACGTGGACTGGCCCCCACCGGTCCACTGGCAGCCTCAAGCTACCTAAATCAATATCGGAGTGCCGGATGGCCAACGATGGGGTAAACGATCCAGTCAACACTGGACGTCGACGGTTCCTTTCAGCAACCACTGCGGTGGTCGGAGCGGTCGGCGTCGGATTTGCAGCGGTACCGTTCATCAAGTCCTGGAATCCCAGTGCCCGCGCCAAATTGGCCGGTGCCCCTGTGATTGCCGATATCAGCGCCCTGCAGGAAGGCCAGCGACTGGTCATGGAGTGGCGTGGGCAACCGATCTGGATCGTCAAACGCTCCAAGGCCATCCTTGAAGCGCTGCACGGCCTGGACGGTCGCCTGAAGGATCCCGAATCGGGCGAGAAGGACCAGCAGCCGGCCTACGTGCTCAAGCAGAACCCCGAGTTCCGGTCGATCAAATCCGAGGTGTCGGTCCTGGTCGGGCTGTGCACGCATCTGGGCTGCTCGCCGGAAATGGTGGCCGAGATCCGGCCCGAGCCCTACGACCCGCAATGGAAGGGCGGTTACTTCTGCCCCTGCCACAAGTCGCGCTTCGATATGTCCGGTCGCGTGTTCAAGGATGTTCCGGCGCCGATCAACCTGCTGGTGCCGCCGCACCATTACCAGGACGACAACACCATCATCATCGGCGTTGACCCGCAGGGGGCGGCTTGAGCATGGCCAACATCCTTTCCCGTACCGCCAGCGGCCTCGCCGACTGGGTCAATGCGCGCGCCCCCGGCCTGATGCCGGTGTACCGCAAGCATGTGAGCGAGTACTACGCGCCGAAGAACTTCAATATCTGGTACTACTTCGGTTCGTTGGCGCTGCTGATCCTGGTCAACCAGATCGTGACCGGCATCTTCCTCACGATGCACTACAAGACCAACGCGGCCGAAGCGTTCGCCTCCATCGAATACATCATGCGTGATGTCGAATGGGGCTGGCTGATCCGCTACATGCATTCCACCGGGGCCTCGCTGTTCTTCATCGTGGTGTACCTGCACATGTTCCGCGGGCTGCTGTATGGCAGCTACCAGAAGCCGCGCGAACTGGTGTGGATCCTGGGCATGCTGATCTACCTGGTACTGATGGCCGAAGCCTTCATGGGCTACGTGCTGCCCTGGGGCCAGATGTCGTTCTGGGGCGCCAAGGTGATCATCTCGCTGTTCGGCGCGATCCCGGTGATCGGCACCGGCCTGACCGAATGGATCATGGGCGATTACCTGCCCAGCGACGCCACCCTCAACCGCTTCTTCGCCCTGCACGTGATCGCCCTGCCGCTGGTGCTGTTGCTGCTGGTAGTGCTGCACCTGGGGGCGCTGCACGAGGTGGGATCCAACAACCCGGACGGGGTGGAGATCAAGAAGGGGCCCAAGGGCAACCGCTGGTCGGCCACCGCGCCCACCGACGGCATCCCCTTCCATCCGTATTACACGCTCAAGGATGGGGTGGGCGCCGGCTTCCTGCTGATCATCGCGGCCTTCATCATCTTCTTCGCGCCGGCCTTTGGTGGCCTGTTCCTGGAACATGACAACTTCACCGAGGCCAACCGCCTGGTCACCCCCGAGCACATCAAGCCGGTCTGGTATTACACCCCGTACTACGCGATGTTGCGGGTGGTACCCAACAAGCTCGGCGGGGTGCTGGTGATGTTCTCGGCCATTGCCATCCTGTTCCTGGTGCCGTGGCTGGACCGCGCGCGGGTGAAGTCCTACCGCTACCGCGGCTGGCTGTCGCGGGTGCTGCTGGGGGTGTTTGCGGTGTGCTTTGTGTGGCTGGGCGTGATCGGCTCGGGCCCGGGTACCGACGCGCACGAAACCTATGTGGGCCGCGTGCTGACCTTCCTGTACTTCGCCTTCTTCATCACCATGCCGCTATGGACCAGGCTGGACAGGACCAAACCGGTACCGGATCGGGTGACCACGCATGACTGACCACTGGATTGTCCGGCTGGCCTGCGCGGCCGCCTTGATGTTGAGCAGCGCGCTGGCAGGGGCCGCCGAAGGCGGCAAGACCCTGCAGGCCGGCAACGACCTGAGTGACCGCGCCTCGCTGCAGCGTGGCGCGCAGCTCTACATGAACTACTGTTCTGGTTGCCACGCGCTGAAATACCTGCGGTATTCGCGGATGGCGCAGGACCTGGGTCTGAGCGAAGAAGAGGTCATGAACAACCTCAACTTCACCGGGACCCCGATCGGCGAGCAGATTCCGGTGAGCATGCCCAAGGCGCAGGCGGAGAAGTGGTTCGGCAAGATGCCGCCGGACCTGAGCCTGATCTCGCGGGTACGTGGCAGCGACTGGGTCTATACCTACCTCAAGTCGTTCTACGTGGACACCACGCGGCCCTTGGGCTGGAACAACAGCCTGTTCCCCAATGCCTCCATGCCCAACCCCTTGTGGGAAATGCAGGGCCTGCAGCATGCGGTGCACGGCAAGCCGGACAGCCCCGGCGCCGACCCGCCGGTGATCGGCCTGAAGATCGAACAACCTGGCAACATGGATGCGCAGCGGTACGACCAGACGGTGCGCGACATCACCAACTTCCTGGAGTACGCCGGCGAGCCGGCGGCCCTCAAGCGCCAGAAGCTGGGCGTGTGGGTCATCCTGTTCCTGGCCCTGCTTACCTTCCTGGCATACCTGCTGAAGAAGGAATACTGGAAGGACGTGCACTGAGCATCCTGGCGCCGCCGAGCGAAGGTCGGCCCTACGGCGGGTCGATCGGCCTATTGGCTTTTGTGATGGGCAGTTGCACACTCGGGTACTGTGACGACCGCTGGCAATGGGCTGGCGGCGCCGATACGACCGGCGGTTACCGGACGTTGGAGAGCCTTTGATGGCGGCGAGCGTACGCATGCGGAACACCCTGACGCTGTTTTCCTCGAACGACGATGTCCTGTGCCATCGCGTGCGCCTGGTACTGGCCGCCAAGGGCGTGACCTACGACTTCGTCGCCGTTGACCCGCAGAACCCGCCCGAGGATCTGATCGACCTCAATCCGTACCATTCCGTGCCCACCCTGGTGGAGCGCGAGCTGGTGCTGTATGCCGCGTCGGTGGTCAGCGAATACCTGGATGAGCGCTACCCGCATCCGCCGTTGATGCCGGTCGACCCGTTGTCGCGCGCGCGCATCCGCTTGGCGATGCTGCGCATCGAGCACGACTGGGTGCCGCAGGTGCAGGCGATCCAGTTGGGCAACAAGACCCAGGCCGAAGCCGGGCGCAAGCGCCTGAAGGAATTGCTGACCAGCGCGGTGCCATTGTTCAAGGCCAGCAAGTTCTTCCTCAATCCGGAAATGAGCCTGGCCGATTGCGCGATGGCGCCGATCATCTGGCGGCTGCAGTCGCTGGATGTGCCGCTGCCCAAGGACGGCAAGTCGATCGAAGACTACGGCAACCGCATTTTCCGCCACCCCGGCTTCATCCGCAGCCTGACCGACCAGGAAAAGAAACTGCGCGATCTGCCGGGTTGAACCGGGCGCATCGGCGCCGTCGCCGGCGCCGGTGTACTGAATGAAAACGCGGGGCTGGCGCGCGCGGAGGCTGACCTGCGGGTAGGCGGGCGCGTACACTTGTCACTACGCAATCGGATCCTTGCAGCCGAGCATGGCTCGGCTCTACCCCCATGACTGAAGACACTTTCCGCATGACCAGCCACCGCCCGTACCTGTTGCGGGCCCTGGTGGAATGGATCAACGACAACGACCTGACGCCGCACATCCTGGTGGATGCCGGCATGCCGGGCGTGCAGGTGCCGCAGAGCGCGGTGAAGGACGGCCGGGTGGTGTTGAACATCGCCGAGCGCGCCGTGGTGCAGCTGCATATCGACAATGAAAGCGTGAGTTTTTCGGCGCGCTTCTCGGGCACCAGCTACCCGGTACAGGTGCCGATCTCGGCCGTGCTGGCCGTCTATGCCCGCGAAACCGGGCAGGGCATGGCATTGCCCGATGACATCCCCGGCCACGAACCGGGTCCGGAAGACGAGCTGCCGCCTGACGACAGCCCGACCCCGCCCGATGACGCGCCACCCAAGCCCAGCGGCCGCCCGCACCTGCGTGTGGTCAAGTAGAGCCGGCCGTTGGTCGGCTGCTCTTCGCCCAATGCCGTGACAGCCGACCAACGGTCGGCTCTACCAGCGGTTCACCGGCCGGGGGCGCGCCCGGTTAAACGTCCTCGGCCCCGCTGGTGTCCACGCTGCGCCGGATCTCGCTGATCCGCGCTGCCGACGGCCCCACGAACGACACCAGCTCGTCGCCACGCAGCACCATGCGGCCGCTGTGGCGGTCCACGCCGTCGTGCGAGTACTCGAACTTGAAGGTGCGCTCCCAGCCGAGCCAGCCATTGGGCTTGCGGCAGACGCGCAGCCCGGTGGAATGCACGCTCTGGTCCAGCCACTGCACATCGGCAGCGCGGCAGGCGTTGCGGCCCAATTCGCCAGCACGCTCGGCGGCAGCGCGTGCGGAGTTCCAGAACGCGTAGGCGAACGCACCGGCAATCATCAACAGGATCAAACTGGGCATCGGTGACTCGGTGCGATCAAGGCGGTCGGAACCTCCAAGATGGCGACGAACCGGGCGCGGATCAAGCCTTTGCAGCGCCCGTCATCCGCCGTTGCGCGGCGCAACGCCCGGCCGCGGCGCTGGCGCATGCGGGGGCGCAACCGGTGCCGATCCCGGTGCCGGCAGCGGCGACGGTTGTGGCGGCGTGGACGGGCCAGGACCGGGCGTGCCGTCAGGGTTGGGTGGCACCGGTGGCACCGGTGGCATCGGCGCTGGCAGGGCTGTTGCGGCCGTGGCCACCAGTTTCAGCAAGGCCGCCCAATCCTGGCGGTTGAAGCTGCACTCCTCCTCTCTTCCCGGCATGCAGCCCAGTTCCATGCCATCGCTGGCGTTGGCCTTGGCCGGCGGCAGTTCGATGCGGCCGCTGCGGTCCAGCGACAACTTGCGCATCGCCACGGTGTTCATCACGTTGCCGCCAATCAGGTACAGGGTGCGGTCGCCGCCGATGTTGGCGGCAATCACCACCTCGCAATGCGATTTCCAGTGCGATACCGCCCCGCTGCCCAGCGACTGCACCAGGCCGCTGTAGCTCAGGGTCTCGCGCCGGTCGCGCAGGTAGCACAGCAGGTCGCCGGGTGCCGGTTTTTCCTGCGCCGGGTCGGTCATCCGATACGGCCCGCTGTTCTGGAAGGCCGCGCGGATGTAGTCGATGTGGCGCGGCGAGCGGGTGAAGCCCGGCACGCTGGCGCGGGTCATCACCCAGGAGATGAAGGCGGCCGACCACGGATTGTCGACCAGGAATGCGCGGCAATCGCTGTCGGTGTAGCGCGTGCCTGGCGGGGCCATGCAGCTGGATGCGCCGGGTTGGCTACCCATCGGCGACAACGTGCCGCTCTGCCGCCAGTAGCCCACCACGCGCTGCCAGGCAACCAGGCCGTTGTCGGCCAGGTGTACGTCCTCCGCTTCGGTCACGCTCAGGCTGGCCGCGCGTCCATCGCGATCAATGAAGGGGCGGTACCACAGGCGGTTTTCGTTGCAGGCGGTCTGCACGATGCTCACTGCCAGCGGGCTCAGCCCGAAGCGCGGCGGAATATCGCAGACCTCGGCGGCGGAGGCGGTGGCCGGCAGCAGCGTCGCCAGCGGCGACAGGCATGCAAGCAGGAGCAAGGGGCGCATGCGCGCTCTCCGGGTGGGGGCAGGGCAAGCCTCGCAGACCCGGACTGCCGATGCCGTGAAAGCAGGAAGGCAGATGCCCGCGTGGGGCGGGCATGCCCCCGCGCTCCGGTCGTGACGGCCGTTGGCCGGCTCCCCGCGATGGTCCAGAGCCGGCCAGCGGCCGGCACGACCTCCCCGGCAGGTGTCGACCGTGGTCGACACACCTCTCAAGCCGGCGGCGGCCCCAGCTTCAATGACAGGTCGATCGCCTGCACATGCTTGGTCAGCCCGCCAATGGAAATGCAGTCCACGCCGTCCTCGGCGATCGCGCGCAGCCCGTCCAGGCCCACGCTGCCGGAGACTTCCAGCGGAATCGTCCCAGCGGCGATGCGCACCGCCTCGCGGCGCATGCCCGCGTCGAAATCATCGATCAGGATGCGCTCGCAGCCCACCGCCAGCGCCTCGCGCAGCTGGTCCAGGTCTTCCACCTCGACCACCAGTGGCAGTTGCGGCCACTGCGCCCGCGCCGACTGCACCGCAGCGGTCAGCGAGCCGGCCGCGCGGATGTGGTTTTCCTTCAGCATCACCGTGTCGAACAGGCCCAGCCGGTGGTTGTCCCCACCGCCGCACCGCACCGCATACTTCTGGGCCACGCGCAGCCCGGGCAGGGTTTTGCGGGTGTCCAGGATGCGGGTGCCGGTGCCGGCCACTGCGGCCACATGGCGAGCGGTCGTGGTGGCGGTACCGGACAGGGTCTGCAGGAAATTCAGCGAGGTGCGCTCGGCGCTGACCAGGCTGCGGTTACGCCCCTGCAGGATGGCCAGCACGGTGCCGGCGCTGACGTGGTCGCCCTCGGCCACCCGCCACTCGATCCGCACCTGCGGGTCCAGCGCACGATGGGTGGCATCGAACCACGGCCGGCCGGCGATCACCGCGTCCTGCTTGCATAGCAGGTAGGCGCTGTCGGGACGGTCGGGCAGCAGTGCGGCGGTCACATCACCGCTGCCGATGTCCTCGGCCAGCGCCCGTGCCACATCTGCCGCGACCCCGGCCGCATCGGGTGCGGCAAGCTCGGCCCGGCTCATTTTTCCGGGAAATCGGCGATCTGCGCGGTGGCGATGGCCTCTTCGGCCAGCAGCACCGGAATACCGTCGTCGACGCGGAACACCTGCTTGCGGTCGCGGGTCAGCAGCGCCTCGCGCAGCGCCAGTGCCTGCGGGCTGCCGTCGGCCTTCACCACGGCACCGGCGCCGATCGCGCGGTTGAGTGCTTCAAGCCCCTTGGCATCCAACAGGGACAGGGGTTGGCGGGTGTCGGGCGAACACAGCAGGTCGAGCAGCTTGCGATCCATGGATTCTTCGTCTTGCGTGGAAGATGGCTAGAATACGTCTTTAAGGCAGGTGACGGCCAATGACCCCCAACCAATCCGCGCCGCTCGTCGGCATCGTCATGGGTTCCCGCTCCGACTGGGAAACCATGCAGCACGCCGCCCAGAAGCTGGATGCGCTCGGTGTTCCCTACGAAGTGAAAGTGGTTTCGGCGCATCGCACGCCGGACGTGCTGTTCACCTATGCCGAACAGGCCGGTGAGCGCGGCCTGCGCGCGATCATCGCCGGTGCTGGGGGCGCGGCCCACCTGCCGGGCATGATCGCGGCCAAGACCGCCGTGCCGGTGCTGGGCGTGCCGGTGCAGTCCAAGGCCCTCAATGGCATGGACTCGCTGCTCTCCATCGTGCAGATGCCGGCCGGCATCCCGGTGGCCACCTTCGCCATCGGCAACGCGGGCGCGTCCAACGCCGCGCTGTTCGCCGCGGCCATGCTGGCCCCGGAACAGCCGGCCATCGGCGAGGCGCTTGCGGCTTTCCGCGCGCGCCAGACCGAAGACGTCATGGCCCACGACGACCCGCGTCAATGAGCATGAAGACCGTTGGCATCCTGGGCGGTGGGCAGTTGGCACGCATGATGGTGCTCGCCGGCGCACCGCTGGGCCTGCGCTTTGAGTTGTTCGACCCGGCCGCCGACGCCTGCGGTGCCCAGGTGGCGCCGCTGCAGGTGGCCGCCTTCGAGGATGAAGCCGCGCTGGCCGCCTTCGCCGCGCGGGTGGACGTGGTCACCTTCGATTTCGAGAACGTGCCCGCGCACAGCGCCCGGTTCCTGGCCGAGCGCGTCCCGGTGTATCCCAACCCGGATGCGCTGGCCGTGGCCCAGGATCGCCTGAGCGAAAAAACCCTGTTCCAGCAGCTGGGCATCCCGCTGCCACCGTTCGCCGATATCCGCAGTCGCGACGAACTGGCCGCGCGGGTGGCCGAGTTCGGCATGCCCTGCATCGTCAAGACCCGCCGCCTGGGCTACGACGGCAAGGGGCAGTTCCGCATCCGCAGCGCCGCCGACATCGACGCCGCCTGGGCCACCCTGGGTGACTACGTCGAGAAGACCGGGCTGATCCTGGAAGGCTTCGTGGCTTTCGACCGCGAAGTCAGCGTGGTGGCCGTCCGCGGCCGCGACGGGGAATTCCGCGCCTGGCCGGTGACCGGCAACTGGCATGTGGACGGCGTGCTGTCGGCCAGCCTGGCCCCGGCGCGATTGGACCCGGCCCAGCACGAGGCCGCCATCGGCCATGCCCGCGCGCTGGCCGAGCGGCTGGACTACGTGGGTGTGTTCGCGCTGGAGCTGTTCTGTCGGGGCGAGGAGCTGCTGGTCAATGAGATGGCGCCGCGCGTGCACAACTCCGGCCATTGGACCATCGAAGGCAGCGAGACCTCGCAGTTCGAGAACCACCTGCGCGCCGTGCTCGGCCTGCCGCTGGGCGACACGCGCATGCTTGGCCATGCCGGCATGCTGAACTGGCTGGGCGCGATGCCCGAGGCCGGCGCGGTGCTGGGCCAGCCCGGCGGGCATTGGCACGATTACGGCAAACAGCCGCGCGACGGTCGCAAGGTGGGGCATGCCACCCTGCGCGAGGATCACGCCGGCGTGCTGGCCGCGGCGTTGGAAGCGGTGGGCGCGCAGCTGGACCGCGCCGATCAGGTGGCTCCGGTCATCGCGGCGCTGCGCGGCTGAAGCCAGCGCGCCGCCGGCATCGGGGGTACCGGCCGTTGGCCGGCTCCCTCAGCGCCTGGTCGCGTGCGAGCCGGCCAGCGGCGAGCAGCGTGACCTGGGCGGTCGCCGGTGAGCGTGTTGCGCGGCCTCAATCGCGCAACTGCGCGGCCACGAAATCCCAGTTGACCAGCTTCCAGAATCCCTCCAGATAGCGCGCCCGCTCATTCTGGTAGTCGGTGTAATACGCGTGTTCCCACACATCGCAGGCCAGCAGCGGGGTGCTCTGCCCGGTCAGCGGCGTGCCCGCGTTGCGCATGCTCTGGATCGCCAGTGCGCCGGTCGGGTGCTGCACCAGCCACACCCAGCCCGAGCCGAACAGCCCCAGCGCAGCACGGTCGAACTCCTCGCGCAGGCGGCGCACATCGCCAAAATGACGGGTCACCAGTTCGGCCAGCCGATCCTTGGGGTCGCCACCGCCGCGCGGGTGCAGGCACTGGAAGTAGAAAGCGTGGTTCCAGGCCTGCGCGGCGGCATCGAACAGGCTGCCCTGGCTTTGCCGCACGATTTCCTCCAGCGGCAGTTCCGCCAGCTCGGTGCCTTCGATGCGTGCGTTGACCGCCTCGATGTAGGCACGGTGGTGGCGGCCGTGGTGCAGATCCAGTGTCTCGGCCGACAGGTGGGGCTGCAGGGCGGTGCGGTCGTAGGGCAGGCGAGGCAGGTCGAGGGGCATGGCTGGCAATGATTGGGGGCGGGGGCGCCGGAGGCGGGGCCGGAAGGCTTACAATAGCGCGGAGGGAAGTCTATCCGACCGGCCAGGCCGGGTTGTCCCACCCGCAGGGAGAGTCGTTGTGGCGGTGATGCAGCAGATCCAGACCGAAGTGGAACGTTACCCCCTTGTGTTGTTCATGAAGGGCACCCCGCAGTACCCCATGTGCGGTTTCTCCAGTCGGGCGATCCAGGCCTTGATGGCCGCCGGCGCGGTCGCGCTGCGCACCGTCAACGTGCTCGAAGAGCCGGAGGTGCGTGCCAACCTGCCGCGCTTCTCCAACCTGCCTACCTTCCCGCAACTGTTCATTCATGGCGAGCTGATCGGCGGCTGCGACATCGTGCTGGAGCTGTTTGAATCCGGCGAGCTCAAGCGCATCGTCGAAGAAGCATCGCTGCCATGAGCGCAGTCCCGTCCGTGGTGGTCGGGACCGGATCGCTTGCCGATCGCGTCATTCTCATCGCCGGTGCCGGCGGTGGCTTCGGTAGTGCCGCGGCCGTGGCCTGCGCTGCGGCCGGGGCCACCGTGATCCTGCTGGGGCGCAAGCCGCGCCGGCTGGACCGGGTCTACGCCGCCGTGCAGGCGGCCGGTCCCGAGCCGCTGCTGTACCCGTTGGACCTGGAAGGCGCCACCCCCGATGACTACGCTGCGCTGGCCGAACGCCTGCGGTCCGAGCTGGGGCGGCTGGATGGCCTGCTTTATTGCGCGGCCGATTTTGCCGGGCTCACCCCGTTCGAACTGGCCGACCCGGCAGCGTTCGCCCGCGCGGTGCACGTCAATCTGACCGCCCCGGCGTGGCTGGCCCAGGCGTGCCTGCCCCTGCTGCGCGAGCGCGACGATGCTGCGCTGGTGTTTACGGTGGACGATCCTGCGCGGGTAGGGCAGGCATATTGGGGCGGCTATGGCGCTGCCCAGCACGGGTTGCGTGGGCTGATCGCCAGCCTGCACGACGAACTGGGGCGCAGCCCGGTCCGGGTCAGTGGCCTGCAGCCGGGCCCCATGCGCACCGCACTGCGAGCGCGGGCTTTCTCGCTGGATGAAGACCGCAGCGCCCGCGACCCGGTTGAGTGCGCGCATGCCGCCGTCCTGCTGCTGTCCGCTGCGGGCGCCGCCCACCGCGGCCAGATCCACACCGCCGCATAGGGGCACCTCCTCCCAGGTGGCGCCGGGCTCTACCCGGCTGCCATTGCGGTCCCGGCCCGCGCAGCCAGATAGAGCCAGGACCACCCTGGCGGCCCTGGTTTTGTCGCGGACGGGCAGAGCCCGGCGCCACCGGCGCCTGGACGGTGATATCCCCGCCATTCAGTCAATCCGGTCTGAATGTGAAGAAGGCGTCACGATAGCGTTGTGATGGCGTGTGTTCTGTAGCCAAACCGTCACAATGCGGCGCTACCGTGTTAATCTAGTGTTAACCGTTGCGGCTGAAACCAGCCCTCGGCTAGGGAACCCAGATAAAAGTCCAGTCAGCCGCCAGCAAGGCTGCTTGGGCGCGTTTTTTTCTCCGCCATCGCCAATCTCGCATCGAGGCTACTCCCCAATGACCCACTCACGCTGTCTCCGGATGTCCAAGCTCACCCTTGGTCTCGTGGCCGCACTTGCCGCCGCTCCCGCCTTCGCCCAGAGCACCTCTGCCGGTGTCGGCGGTCAGGTCACGTCGGCTGCAGGTTCGCCTGTTGTCGGTGCCGAAGTCACCATCACGCACACCGATTCGGGCACGGTCAGCCGTGCGACCACCGATGCTGCGGGTCGTTACAACGCGCGCGGCCTGCGCGTGGGTGGTCCGTACACCATCACCATCACCAAGTCCGGTGAAGGCACCAAGACCGAAGAGGGCGTGTACCTGGGCGTCAACCAGACCGGTACCGTCAACGCGGCTCTGACCGGCGACCTGGTCGCGACCAACCTGGACGCCGTGCAGGTGGTTGCCGTTGCCGCCGGCTCGGAAGTGTTCAGCGCCACCAAGATGGGCTCGGGCACCAACATCGGCCAGCAGCAGATCGAGATGGCGCCGTCCATCGGCGGCAACATCCAGGACCTGATGCGTCTGGACCCGCGCGTGACCTTCATCGATCGCGCCTCCGGCTCGATCTCGGCCGGTGGCCAGAACCCGCGCTTCAACTCGATCAGCATCGACGGCGTCTCGGCCAGCGACACCTTCGGCCTGGAAGGCAACAACATGCCGACCCGCCGCCAGCCGGTGGCGATGGAAGCCATCGAAGCGCTGGACATCAACCTGTCCAACTACGACGTCAGCATCGCTGCCGCCGCCGGTGCCACCGTCAATGCGGTGACCAAGTCCGGTACCAATGAATTCCACGGTTCGGTCTACGGCACCTACCGTGACGGCGACTGGTTCGGCAAGAACCCGGAAGGCCAGAAGTTCAACGGCTTCACCGAAGAGAAGACCTACGGCATGACCGTTGGTGGTCCGATCATCAAGGACAAGCTGTTCTTCTTCGCCAACTATGAGAAGTTCGAGCAGGCCGCCCCGGGTGCCGACCTCAGCACCACCCCGCTGGGCAAGGCCAATGGCCAGTTCAACCTGGCCGACGTGGCCCGTGCGCAGCAGATTGCCCAGGGTTACGGCATCAATGCCGGTGGCCTGGAAAGCAATGGCGACACCACGATGGAAGAGTACGCGCTGAAGCTGGACTGGAACATCAGCGACAACCACCGTGCCAGCATCCGCTACAGCAAGATCGACCAGAGCAAGCTGCGCATCAATGGCATGACCACCAGCGCTGCCTCGCTGAACTCGTACTGGTACCAGCACGACAAGACCAACGAAAGCTACGTCGCCCAGTTGTTCAGCGACTGGTCGGACAACTTCTCCACCGAACTGAAGGCTTCGTACCGCGAGTACTCGGCCATCCGTAACGTGAGCACCAATGCCCCGAGCGTGCGCATCTTCTTCGGTGGCAACGTGGCCGCGCCGACCGGCGACTCGCTGTACCTGGGTACCGAAGCCAACTCGCAGAACAACGTCCTGCAGACCAAGGCGTGGAACTACTACGCCGCGGGCACCTGGACCCTGGGTGACCACGACGTCAAGTTCGGTGCGTCGTACGATACCAACGACATCTACAACTTCTTCGGCGCCAACTCGTATGGCACCTACACCTTCTACGGCCTGGACAATTTCGCCGCCGGCCGCTGGAGCAGCTTCAACTACGCCCCGGAGCGTACGCCGGGCTCGATCCCCGCCGATTACAAGTACAGCAACCTGGCCCTGTTCGTGCAGGACACCTGGTATGTGAACAGCAACCTGACCCTGACGCTGGGCCTGCGCGCCGACCGTCCGGACACCACCCCGTCGCCGGCTTACAACGCGCCTGCCTCGAACTTCTTCGGCTATAACAACAGCAAGGTGTTCGAGAGCAAGTTCCTGATCCAGCCGCGCTTCGGCTTCAACTACACCTTCGACACCGATCGCCCAACCCAGCTGCGTGGTGGCGTGGGCCTGTTCCAGGGTGACTCGCCGCAGGTGTGGCTGAGCAACAGCTACTCGGCGACCGGCTTCAACACCAGCGTCTACAGCCTGAACAGCCTCGGTTACAACGATGGGCTGAAGTTCAACCCGAACAAGGACACCCAGCCGGTCCCGACCGGCCCGGGCGCGACCACGCAGAACGTCAACTTCGTCGGCAACGACTTCAAGCTGCCGTCGATCTACAAGGCCAACCTGGCCCTGGACCATGAAACCCCGTGGTACGGCATCGTGGCCTCGGCCGAGCTGCTGGTCACCAAGGTCAAGGATGGCCTGTTCTACCAGAACCTGAACCTGGGTCCGGTCCAGTACCAGGGTCCGGATGGTCGCGATATCTTCTACAGCGCTTCGAAGGTCGGCGCCTGGACCGACAACGACAGCCGTGTCGCGCGCAACCGCGATTACACCAACGTCTACCTGATCAACAACACCGACAAGGGCCGCACCTCGCAGTTCACCGCGTCGCTGTCCAAGCCGTGGAGCGACGCCAGCGACTGGTCCTGGAACATCGGCTACACCTACACCGATGCCACCGAAGTGGGCTCGCTGACCAGCTCCACCGCCAGCTCGGGTTGGAACTACCAGTACGCCTTCGACGCCAACACCCCGGTCGAGAACACCTCGCGCTACCAGATCCGCGACCGCCTCTCGGGCAGCCTGAACTGGAAGCACAAGTTCTTCGGCGATTACGAAACCAAGCTGGGCCTGGTGTATGAAGGTCGCAGCGGTCGTCCGTACAGCTACGTGTACGTCAACGATGCCAACGGCGACAACCGCAGCGCCAACGACCTGTTCTACGTGCCGAAGGGCCCGGGCGATGTGCTGTTCGGCACCCTGGCTGCCAATGGCCAGTTCACCGCCAACGCGCAGATGGAAAAGGACTTCTTCACCTGGCTGGCCGCCAACCCGGATCTGGCCAAGTACGCCGGCAGCACGCCGGGTGCCAACGAGTTCCGCACTGGCTGGATCAACACCTTCGACCTGCGTATCAGCCAGCAGCTGCCGGGCTTCATGAAGGGGCACAAGTCGGAAATCTGGCTGGACGTGCAGAACGTCGGCAACCTGCTGAACAAGAAGTGGGGCAACATCTACGACTACGGCTTCTTCGCCGACGCGCGTGTGGCTACCCTGCAGGGCATGTACCAGGGCAAGTACGTGTACAACTACCGCAGCGCCGATGCGCCGACCGTCGCCAACGCCGACGCCGATGGCTTCGACGTGGGTGTGTCGCAGTGGTCGCTGCAGCTGGGCTTCCGCTACCAGTTCTGATGAACTGAGGGTGTAACGCTGCACACGGAACGGCCGGGGAAACCCGGCCGTTTCCGTTTTCCGGGGGCAACCCGGAGCGCGCGCGGCTGACGGTCGAGAACTTGCCGTCTACCGCGCCTTCCTGTACTATCAAGCGGTTGCGCGCACGTTCGCGCACCGCAGCGCCCTCAAACGGCCCGCTGCCGCTGAAACATATCCAACGGCCGGGTTTCCTGGCCGTTTTGCTTTTTAAGGGGGCAGCGGTACAGTCGGAAACCTTGAGGAAAGCAGAAAAAATGGAAATGAAGATCACCGATAACCCGGCGCGGACGCTGCCGGTGCAGGACGCGCGGATCTACCCGCGCGGTGGGCTGGATGTGTTGTCGCGGGCCGAAGTGGCGCGCCTGCGCGATGCCTCCGGCGGCGGCATGCACGAGCTGCTGCGCCGCTGCGCGCTGGCCGTGCTGACCAGTGGCAGCGCCTCGGACGATCCGCGCGCGGCGCGCGATCTGTATCCGGATTTCGACATCCAGGTCGCGCAGCAGGATCGCGGCGTGCGCATCGATCTGGCCAACGCCCCGGCGATGGCCTTCGTCGACGGCGAGATCATCCGGGGTGTGGCCGAACTGTTGTTCGCCGTGGTCCGCGACCTGGCCTACATGGCCATCGAGATGGGCCCGGCCTACGCGGCCGAGCTGGAATCGTCCGAAGGCATCACCAATGCGGTGTTCGGGCTGCTGCGCAACGCGCACATCCTCAATCCGGGCGACCCGAACCTGGTGGTGTGCTGGGGCGGCCACTCGATCGGTCGCGATGAGTATCTGTATACCAAGCAGGTCGGGTACGAGCTGGGCCTGCGTGGGCTGGACATCTGCACCGGCTGCGGCCCGGGCGCGATGAAGGGCCCGATGAAGGGCGCGACCATTGCGCACGCCAAGCAGCGCAAGACCACCACGCGCTACATCGGCCTGACCGAGCCGGGCATCATCGCCGCCGAGTCGCCGAACCCGATCGTGAACCACCTGGTGATCATGCCGGACATCGAGAAGCGTCTCGAAGCCTTCGTGCGCATCGGCCACGGCATCATCGTGTTCGCCGGTGGCGTCGGCACCGCCGAAGAGATCCTGTACCTGCTCGGCATCCTGCTGCGCGAGGAGAACAAGGACCTGCCATTCCCGCTGATCCTGACCGGTCCGACCGTGGCGGCGCCGTACTTCGAGCAGATCGACCGCTTCATCCGCCTGACCCTGGGCGAAGAGGCCGCCAGCCGCTACGAGATCATCATCGGTGACCCGGTCGCGGTGGCGCGCAGGATGTCGGCCGGCATCAAGCGCGTGCGCGAGCATCGCCTGGCGCAGAAGGATTCGTTCTTCTTCAACTGGTCCATCGAGATTCCGTGGGAGTACCAGCAGCCGTTCGTGCCTACCCATGAGGCGATGGCCGCGCTCGACCTGCACCACGGGCGGGCGCCGCATGCGCTGGCGGCCGACCTGCGTCGGGCGTTCTCCGGCATCGTCGCCGGCAACGTCAAGGAGGACAGCATGCGCCGCATCGAGGCGTTCGGCCCGTTCCAGATCCACGGCGACGCCGACATGATGCAGGCCCTGGACGAGCTGCTGCGCGGCTTCGTCGAGCAGCGCCGGATGAAGATTTCCGGTGAGTACCAGCCCTGCTACAAGGTGCTGGCCTGAGGTGAGCCGGGCGGCCCGGACCGGTATGTCCGGCCCGGGCCCGACAGGGCAGGGCGGGGCATCTGCCGGGCAGGCCGGGCCACCGCCAGCCCCGCGGGGGTGTCAACGCATTGACGCCCATCGCCCCCGGGCGACCGTTCATCCTGCCGCCGCTTGCCGTCGGGCGGTGGGGCGTCCATCTTCTGTGTCATCACGCTGGGGAGCGTTCCATGGCTTTGCGCCCATCCAAAGGTTTCACCCTGATCGAGTTGATGGTCACCATCGCGGTGGTCGCCATCCTGGCTGCGATCGCCTTTCCGAGCTTCCAGAGCACCCTGCGCTCCAATCGGGTGGCGTCGGGCAGCAATGAGGCCTCGGGCCTGGTGGCGCTTGCGCGCAGCGAGGCGATCCGCAACAAGCGCGGGGGCGGCGTGTGTGGCAGCGCCACCGGCACCAGTTGCGATGGCAGCTGGAACAAGGGCATGTTGGCCTGGGCCGATGTGAATGGTGATGGCAGCTATTCCACCGGCGAGGTCGTGCTTCGCTACGTGGCGGTCAACCCCGCACTGCAGACCGCCGGCCCCGATGCGACGGCGATCGCCTTCGATGCCCGCGGCCGTCGGCGCGGTGCCGATGCGCAGGAGATCAGCCTGCAGCCCAGCAACTGCGGCACCCAACTGTTGCGCCGGCGCCTGACCGTGAATGCCTCCGGCCAGGTCAGTACCCTCAAAGAGAAATGCTCATGAAACGCTTCCGTTCGCCAGGCGGGCGCCGTGCCGCCGGTGGTTTCAGCATGATCGAAGTGCTGATCACCATCATCGTGCTGGCCTTTGGCCTGCTGGGCTTCGCGCTGCTGCAGACCATGAACGTGCGCTTCGTGCAGAGTGCCAACTATCGCACCCAGGCCACCAATCTTGCCTACGACCTGCTCGACCAGATGCGGGCCAACCGCTTCCAGTCGGCCTGGTACACCAATGCGACGTTCGCGCCGGGTGCGGTGACGCGCGCGGCCTGCTCACGTCCCACCGGCACGGTGACCATCACCCAGAACATCACCCGTTGGCAGTGCCAGGTGGTGCAGGCGCTTGGCGACGGCTCCAGCGTGACGGTGGTCAACAACAACGGCCGGGTAACTGTTGGCATCAGCTGGGGTGACCAGCGTTGGGACAAGGCCAATCCCAATGGCACCACCACCTTCACTGCGGTGACTCAGTTATGAATCCTGTCATTGCCCATTCACGCCGCGTCGCGGGCATTTCGTTGATCGAGGTCATGATCGCGATGGTGATCGGCCTGGTGCTGATGCTGGGCGTGATCCAGGTGTTTTCGGCGTCGCGCGAAGCCTCCCAGCTTGCCGCCGGCGCAGCACGCGCACAGGAGAATGCGCGCTTTGCACTGGAGTTCCTGCAGCGGGACATCCGCATGGCCGGGCATTTCGGTTGCGTCAACGACCAGGCCCACTTCGTCAAGAACCAGGGCGACCCGCGGGTCAACATCGCCGGGGCCACGACCGGCAGCGGCCATCCGCTGGACTTCTCGGTGTCGGTGCAGGGCTATGAGGCCCCCAACACAGGGCCAACCAACAGCCTGACCCTGGGGGCCACCTGGTCGGCGCCCGCCGAGCTGCCGAGCGCGCTGCTGAGCCTGTCGGCACGTGGTGGCAGCGATATCCTGGTGTTGCGCTTCCTGTCGCCGCTGGGCGTACCGGTCACCAGCATCAGCAGCGGTGGCAACAGCAAGGTGGGCTTCGACCCCCTGCTGGGCACGCGTCTCACCGAAGACGGCGTGGCCACCCCGCGCCTGTTCGGGATCGCCGACTGCAGCCATGCCGACGTGTTCATCGGAACCTATGCGGCCGGCATCGTCACTGCTGCGGGGCCATCGCTGGAACGCTACAACGTGCAGCCCACCGGCGAGACGATGCTGTACCGCGCCGAATCGATCGTCTATTTCATCGGCACCTCCGCCACGGGTGAGCCGGCGCTGATGCGTGCGCGCGCCAACCAGGGCGGCACCTACGACACCCCGGAAGAGCTGGTTGAGGGCATCGAAAACCTGCAGGTGATGTACGGCCTGGACGCAACCCCGATCATCAGCCAGACCCAGCTGCCGGTGGGCAACGTGACCGTGCAGGATACCGCCACCGGCGTGGCCACAAGCAACGACGCTGCCGGTGCAGGCCAGTGGCGGCGCGTGGGCATGGTCCAGGTCGGGGTGCTGGCGCGCAGCCCGGGCCCGGCAACGGCCACCGCCTCGGTTACCGCTGTGAACGATCCGCGCTCGCTGGGCGTGCGCTTCGCCCCGGCGGCCACCAACGATGCCCGCTACCGTGCCGCGTACGAATCTTCCATCGCGCTGCGCAACCGTCTCTTCGGGAACTGATGCCATGAACCGCTCATCCAGAGCATTCGCCCACCCCTCCCGGCAGCGGGGCGCGGTGTTGTACGTCGCCTTGATCATGCTGATCCTGCTGGCACTGATCGGTATCGCCGGCATGCAGGTAGCGGGCATGCAGGAAAAGATGGCGGCCAACTACCGGGCCACCAATACGGCATTCCAGAGCACCGAAAGCCTCACCCGGCGTACCGAGCATGCGATCGAAGCGATCGCCAACCGGACCGGGCTGGCCAGCGATGCGCCGATCCAGGACAGCAGCATCAAGCTCAACTGCGACGATGGCTACGATCCGGTGAAATGGGGTCGGGACAAGGTCATCACGTCTGCCGACGCGGTCAACGTGCGCCGGATCGATTCCTGCATCATCGGCGGCGGCTCGCTGGGCATGGGCAAACCGCTCGACCCGACCGCGCCGATCTACCAGATCACTTCCTTCTCGACCGATGTGCCGGCGGGGCCGTCTTCATCGGCCGTCATCGACACCGTATTCAAGCTCTGAGGCCGCCGTCATGATCACGCGCAAATTCGGTATCACGGCGGCGGCAGGCTTGCTGCTGGTCGGTTCAGGTGCCTACTTCATGTACAGCCTGTTCGCCGCGCAGGGCCAGGGCGACCTGGCCCAGGCGCCCCTCAACACGGTGAGCTCGGCGACGCCGGCCTTCATCATGGCGGTGGATGATTCCAACTCGATGATGTTCGAGCGGATCTTCGTCGGCGGCGACGGGCGCATGCAGTGGACTGGCAGCAGCTTCTTCAGGTCCGCGGGCGTGTTCAACAACGTCGGTGCCGCTTGCAACAACAACTCCATTGACTGTTACCTGTACCTGTTCCCGCACAATGGCTTCAATGTCAATTACACGCCTGGCAAGGCGATCCCGCCGGTGGATGTGTTCGGCTTTGCGCGCTCGCCCACCTACAACGCGGGTTACTTCAATCCGGCCGTGACTTACGATCCGTGGCGCATGGCCGTCAAGGACAGCTCAGGCAACTTCCTGCAGCCGGCGGCAGACATCCGTGCCACCCGGGCCGATCCGCGCTCGGGCAGGGATTTCAGCACGCCCTACAGCGTCACCTACGATCTGCGGAACTCGCGGGCGGTGACGACCGAGGGATTCCAGTTCATGACCGGCATGACCATTCCCGCCGGGTCGGTGTATTACGCCAAGGGCGTCAACGGCGAGTACTGCAACACCACTTACACTCGCCGCGGCGTTACCTATTCGAACAATGATGGCCTGAAGGACACCAACGGCAAATGGGAAAAGCTGGACAATGACTGGGTCGCACCGATGGACTGCGTCGTGGCGTTGCAGTACTTCCCGGCCACGTTCTACCTCCCGGCCGCCGATGCCGCGCCCGCAGGTTACAGGACCAATGATGCCAACCGGCCGGTGATCAAGAATGCATGTGGGCCAGGCTGCGACCTGCGCCGCTACACGATCATTTCCGACAACTATTCAAGCGGCTACGACGCTGCGATCCAGAACTTCGCCAACTGGTTCCAGTACCACCGCAACCGCATCCTGTCGATGGTCGGCTCGTCCTCGCACGCCATGGGCGAGATCGAGAACATGCGCGTGGGCTATTTCACCATCAACAACCGCGTCGACGTGACGATGTACGACGTCGTCAAGGAACGTACCGCCCTGTACCAGCAGATCTATTCGCTGAAGCCCAACGGTGGTACGCCGAACCGGCAGGCGGTGGACTTCCTTGGAAAGCAGTTCACCCGCACCGGTACCGGCGCGCCGGTGGCACTGGCCTGCCAGCGCAATGGCGGCATGCTGTTCACTGACGGCTACACCAATACCGACAGCGCAGTGCCCAAGGGTACCGACTACGGCAATGCCGATTCCACCGGCACCACGAACTTCACCGGTGCGCCGTTCGCCGACAGCTACTCCAACACCATCGCCGACATCGCGGCCGCCTACTACGACGGCAAGCTGGTGCCGCTGCGGGCCGATGCCGGCTTCCCGAAGGGGCAGGTGCCGGTCAGCAAGCAGTGCGACACCCTGCCCAAGTCCTCGGCGGACTGGAAGCGGCTGGATTGCCAGACCGATCTGCACATGAACTTCTACGGCGTCACGCTGGGCGCGCAGGGCAAGATCTACGAAGTGAACCAGGCGGCCACCAAGGACCCCTATACCACCACGCCCAACTGGAATGCCAACGGCAGTCCGATGGACTCCGACGATGGCCGCGTCATCGACGAACTGTGGCATGCCGCGATCAACTCGCGCGGTGAGTTCATCAATGCAAAGACACCTGCCGAAGTAACCGCCGCCATGCGCCGCGTGTTGTCGGCCGTGGCCGCAGGTTCCTCGCCGTCGGGCACCATTGCGCTGACCGGTGCGCGCATCGGCGCCGGCTCGCTGACTGTCAGTCCGGCATACGAGGTGGCCAACGAAGGCACCGATTGGTTCAGCCGTCTTTCGGCCAGCCAGGTCACCGTGGATCCGGCCACGCGTGAGGCCAAGTACACCCCGATCTGGGAGGCCAGCAGCCGCTTCCCGGCGGCCGCCGCGCGCAAGATCTACTACGCCAACGGCAGGACGGTCAGTGAGTTCACCTCGTCCACGGTCACCCTGGATGCACTGTGCGCCACGCCTACCGATCTCTATCCCGGCATGAGCCGCTGCGATGGGGCGGGCCTGGCCGGGCTCGGCGCGACCAATGCCACCGCCGTGGCCTACCTGCGCGGCGACACCTCCGGTGAAGTGCGCAATGGAGGGAAGCTGCGCGACCGTTCGGCCATCCTCGGCGACATCATCAACTCGTCGCCGCAGATCAGCTCGCCGATCGATGACTACGGCTACCGCGCACTGCCCGATGATCTGGGCACCAGCTACGACGCTTTCATGAAGGCCAAGTTGACCAACAACTACATGGTCTACGTGGGCGCCAATGACGGCATGCTGCACGCCTTCGAAGGTGGCCTGGATGCGAAGGGGGCCACCGCCGGCAGCGGCGGGCGCGAAGCGTTCGCCTACATCCCGGCCACGTCGGTGGGGCACATGGGCAATCTGCTCAAGCCCTATAACCGTCTCAATGCCAAGGACCAGGTGCCGCACCGTTACTTCGTCGATGGCCCGTTGACCGTGGGCGACAGCTACTACGGCCGCGCCTGGCACACCACGCTGGTGGGGACCACCGGTGCCGGCGGGCGTGGCGTGTTTGCACTGGACGTCACCACTCCCGGCAGTTTCGGCACCAGCAGCCGGCTGTGGGAGATCAACGACATCACCGGGGCGACGCCTGAAATCCGCGACAACATCGGCCACGTGCTGGGCAAGCCGGTCATCGTGCCGGTCAAGTCCGGCAACACCGTGACCTGGAAGGCGATCTTCGGCAACGGCTACAACAGCAAGAACGGCAAGGCCGTGCTGTTTATCGTGGACATCGGCACCGGCGATCCGAAGGTGCGCATGATCGAAGCGGCTGAATCCGGTACGGGTACGCCGAACGGCGTCAACGGGCTGGGCAACATCGTGGTGCTGGACCGCAAGGACAACGCCACGCCGGCCAATGGCGTGCGTGACGGCTACGCCGATACCGTCTACGGTGCCGACGCGAATGGCGCGGTGTGGCGCTTCGACCTGCTGGCGACCGCCGACACGGTGAGCACGCCGGTGTTCACCACCCAGGCGCGCACCGAGTCCAGGATGGTCTATCGCCAGCCCATCACCGGTGGCCTGACGGCGGCGGCGGGCGAGGGTGGCGGCGTGCTGCTGATGTTCGGCACCGGCAGCTTCTCGTTCGCCAACGATGTGGCCGATGAAACCATCCAGTCGCTGTATGGCTTCACCGATCGCTCCGGTGACACCATCACCACGATCACGCGTGCCTCGCTGCAGCCGTACACGGTGACCACCGGCCAGGACGGTACATCGCGCTCGATGACGGTTGGCACGACGCCGGCCAACGCGCTGGGTTGGTATATCGATCTGCCCAAGGGCGAGCGCGCGGTCGGTTACCCCGATATCGTGTCCGGCGTGGTGTTCATGCCCACCTACGCCGCCTCGGTGAACTCCACCGGGTGCAGCACGATTGGCAACAACTGGTTGTTCGGGCTGGATGCACGGTCCGGTGCTGCCGCCTTGTCGACCGTGCGCAGCGGCTCGCCAAGTGGCAAGGGCTATGCGGCAGGTACGGCAGCGATCGCGCTGGATACCGGCGGCACCGCACCGGTCAAGGACATCGCCGTGTCGGTGGTGCCGCGCCTGCAGTCGCCTGCCAACCCCGGTGGCGGTGCCGCGCCGCCGACGGTGCCCGGCAGTGGCTGCTGGATGGTGGTCAACGTTGCCGGTGCCCAGCCGATGTACCTGCCTTATCCCTGCGGTCGCCAATCCTGGCGCCAGATTCAGTAACGGAGTCCACGCATGCGTTCGATACAGCTCTACCGCGCATCCCGCAACCGGCGTGGCTCGCTCGGCTTCACCCTGATCGAACTGATGATCACGGTGGCCGTGGTTGCCATTCTTGCGGCCATTGCGGTCCCCAGCTACCAGGACCAGGTGCGCAAGTCGCGGCGTGCCCAGGCCAAGGCCGATCTGGTGGAGTACAGCCAGATGGCCGAACGTTTCCACACCGTCAACAACACCTACCAGGGCTTCGCCCTGGCTTCGACCCGGTCGCCGCGCGAAGGCGCGACGGCCTGGTACACCCTGGGCATCCAGCAGGCGGCGGGCACCTTCACCATCACCGCCACGCCGCAGGGCGCACAAACCAAGGACAAGTGCGGCACGATGAGCGTCAATCAGGCCAGTGTGAAAACGCCGGCCGAGGCAACGGTCTCCGGTTGCTGGTAAGCGGCCCGGCGTGGGGTGTTGCATCGTTACGCGGCAACCTCTAGAATTCGGCTCCCCGCCCGAATAGCTCAGCCGGTTAGAGCACTTGACTGTTAATCAGGGGGTCGTTGGTTCGAGTCCAACTTCGGGCGCCAGATTCTGCAAAAGCCGCGAGAAATCGCGGCTTTTGTCGTTTCCAGGGGGCGGCATGGCGGCCCGTGCCTTCACGGGCAAGGCTGATGATCGCGGTATGACTGAGACCTTGCGCGGCCGTGGTTGTTGACCACGACCTCGCCGCGGCGTTCCCCACGCACGCACAGGGTGATGGTGAGGTTGCGGCCGAAACTGCGTCCGCTGGCGCCATAACGCAGGTGTGGCCGTCCCGATGTCGCGCGTGCGCGAACCGGGCCGGCGCTGTTGCCGGCCTGGTAGTACAGCACCTCGGCGGGATCTGCCGGCTGTGCCTGGTGGTGGCGATCCCGGTAGAGCAGCCATCCTGCGCTCCAATCGTCCGTGCAATGCTGCCCGTCGTGGCTGGCGCATACGCTTACCGCATGGCGGCGGCTGATGGCGGTGCTGCGTGCAGAGGCGAAGGCTGACATCAGCTGCATGCGCACGCTGTCGGCACGGGTCCGGTCCAGGACCTCCTGAAAGCTTGGCAGGGCAAGTGCGGCGAGGATCGCCACGATGCCCATGACAACCAGGAGCTGGACCAGTCCGAGCCCGAGGGCGGTTGCCCGGGAAGGGAATGGAATATGCACGTCCGGCATCCGCTGAAGGCGATGGCCTGACCATGCGCTCCCGGGGGCGGGGGAACTACCGGCCAATGCCTTGCCTGCACCTCGGCCTTCCCCTCAGCCGGCCGTCACCTTCCCCCCCGGTATACTGGCAGGCCCCGGATATGGCGGCACCATGAGCGATCGCTTCGAACTCGTATCTCCGTATTCGCCGGCCGGCGACCAGCCTGCGGCGATCGAGAAACTCACGGCCAATTTCGAAGCGGGCATCGCCAGGCAGACCCTGCTCGGCGTGACCGGTTCGGGCAAGACCTACACCATCGCCAACGTCATCCAGAACGTCCAGAAGCCGACGCTGATCATGGCGCCGAACAAAACCCTGGCCGCGCAGTTGTACGGCGAGTTCAAGTCGTTCTTTCCCAACAACGCGGTCGAGTACTTCGTCAGCTACTACGATTACTACCAGCCCGAAGCCTATGTGGCCGCCTCGGACACCTTCATCGAGAAGGACAGTTCGATCAACGAGCACATCGAGCAGATGCGCCTGGCCGCCACCAAGACGCTGTTGTCGCGGCCGGACGCGATCGTGGTGGCCACGGTGTCGGCGATCTACGGCCTGGGCGCGCCGGAAGACTACCTGTCGCTGCGCCTGATCCTGTCCACCGGTGAGCGCATCGACCAGCGCGATCTGATCAATCACCTGACCTCGCTGCAGTTCACCCGCAACGAGTACGAACTGCAGCGCGGTACGTTCCGCGTGCGCGGCGAGGTGATCGATGTGTTCCCGGCCGAGTCGGACAGCGAAGCGGTACGCATCGAACTGTTCGAGGGCGAAGTCGAGCAGATCAGCATGTTCGACCCGCTGACCGGCGAGAGCCTGCGCAAGCTCATGCGCTACACCCTTTATCCCAAGACGCACTACGCCACCACCCGCGAGCGTGTGCTGGCGGCGGTGGAAACCATCAAGGCCGAGCTCAAGCCGCGCCTGGAGCAGTTGTACGAACAGAACAAGCTGGTGGAAGCGCAGCGCCTGGCGCAGCGCACCCAGTTCGACCTGGAGATGATGGCCGAGGTAGGTTTCTGCAACGGCATCGAGAACTACTCGCGGCATCTCACCGGCAAGGCGCCGGGGGAGCCGCCGCCGACCCTGTTTGACTACCTGCCGGCCGATGCGCTGCTGGTGATCGACGAATCGCACGTGACCATTCCGCAGATTGGCGCGATGTTCAAGGGCGACCGCTCGCGCAAGGAAACATTGGTGGAGTTCGGCTTCCGCCTGCCATCGGCGCTGGACAACCGCCCGCTGCGCTTCGAGGAATGGGAGGCGCGCTGCCCGCGCAGCATCTACGTGTCGGCCACGCCGGGTCCCTACGAGCTGCGCGAGGCCGGCGAAGAGATCACCGAACTGGTGGTGCGCCCGACCGGCCTGATCGATCCGGTAGTGGAGATCCGCCCGGTTGGAACGCAGGTCGACGACCTGATGGGCGAAATCAACGAGCGGATCAAGCTCGGCGACCGCGTGCTGGTCACCACGCTCACCAAGCGCATGGCCGAGAACCTCACCGACTACCTCACCGAGCACGATATCCGCGTGCGCTACCTGCATTCGGACATCGACACCGTCGAGCGCGTGGAAATCATCCGCGACCTGCGCCTGGGCAAGTTCGACGTGCTGGTTGGCATCAACCTGCTGCGCGAAGGTCTGGACATGCCCGAAGTGTCGCTGGTGGCAATCCTGGATGCGGACAAGGAGGGCTTCCTGCGCTCCACCGGTTCGCTGATCCAGACCATCGGCCGCGCCGCGCGCAACCTGCGTGGCAAGGCGATCCTGTATGCCGATCGGATGACCCGGTCGATGCAGGCGGCCATCGATGAAACCGACCGTCGCCGGGCCAAGCAGGTGGAGTACAACGAACTGCATGGCATTACACCCAAGTCGGTGTTGCGACCGATCACCGATGTGCTGGAAGGCGCACGCTCGGATGCCGCCGAGAAGGAATCGCGTGGCAAGGGCAAGGGGCGGGGCGGCAGGGTTGCCGAGGATGCGGTGGACTACCGCACGCTTGGCCCGGCCCAGATTGCCAAGCGGCTGCAGGCGCTGGAGCAGAAGATGTACCAGCACGCCCGCGATCTGGAATTCGAGGATGCCGCCCACGTGCGCGACCAGATCCGGCAGCTGAAGGAGGCCAGCCTGGGCTGAACGGCGCAAGCTGAAATATCTTCACAAAAGTATTGCGCTTGCCCGGGGACGTCCGTAATATACGCGGCCTGCACCGACGCAATCGCAACGGCGCAGCAGCAGTAAAGCGGGCGGTTAGCTCAGCGGTAGAGCACTACCTTGACATGGTAGGGGTCACAGGTTCGAACCCTGTACCGCCCACCACTCCGACCTCGATGAGGTGCGGGTGGAAACGAAGAAGGCCAGCCATCGCGCTGGCCTTTTTGTTTTTTCGGCATTGCATGCCCGTTGGAATTCGCCGACCTGCCTCTGCCCCGCCTTGGCGCGCGGGGGGCTGGACGGTGCCGCTTTTCGCAGATGAATCGTTTCGGATAGATCCGAAGCCGATGACGATGGGAGGCGCGGCACCCGCCCGGCACGGGACCGTCCCGAATCGGTGTGATAGCGTCTGATCGCCGATGGAGCGAACGTTTTGCCGTCGGAAATGGATGGAAACCTGACCCGTAGGAAGGAGGCGAGATGGCAACGTTTAAGAGTCTGACTTGGATGATGGTCGTGGCAGGGGTGGTGGGCGCTCCGGTGGGTCTGGCCCAGGTGGCACAGGCGGCGCCGTGCTGTTCGACGGATCCGCATGGCAGCCAGATCGCGGCGAAGGGCCTGGGAGAAACGGCCCCCTTGGCGCTCAACCTGAGCCAGGATTCGACCTGGCGGGCGTACGAGTTCAAGCGCGATGGCGTGTGGTATCTGCAGGTCAACGACCAGGCCGGCAGGGTGCGGGCGATCATCGGCAACATCGGTGACACCTTCTGGACCCTGCCCGGTGGCGTGGATGCTGATCGGGTGTCCCTGCCGGGCAACAACCTGGCAATCCCCGCCGGCGCCACGCGCGAGGTGGTGTATCGCAAACCGCAGATGTGGCTGGTGGCCTACAGCACCGCAGGCGGCGTGACGTGGTCCATCGAAGGTCCGGACGGCTCGCGATAAGCCTGCGGCAGGTCCAGCAGCAGCAGGCGGATACGGTTACGGCGGCAGCCCGCGCTGCCGCCGTAAGCCAATGTGCGCCCGGCCAGGATCTGCTGCGCGCGCAGTACCGTGGTGGTGCCCAGGCGGCGTTTGTGGTCCAGCAGCGCCACGGTCATCATGATTCCCGATACGCCGCCGCGGCGGCCACAGCGCACGCGGATCTGCAGGTAGCCGTTCTCGTGGTCCAGCAGCAGGCTGACCGCATCGGCCAGGCTCCGGTAAGCGGCCAGCTGCAGCCCCAGGCTGAGGCGGCAGGGATCCCCATCCAGTCGGGGGCTGGCGATACGGTCGGTCAGCTCCCAGACCCCGGCAAGGCCGCCCGAACGCAGCGCGACGAAGAGCCCGGAGTACTCGATTTCAGTGGGATAGACCATGCTGATCTGCTCGCGGAACAGGCGTGACTGCGCCTGGCTGGCACTGAGCATGTCCAGCGCCGAGGTGTGCTCGCCCCGCTGCTTGAGCAGGGCGACCGCCTTGAGGAAGGACTGGTCGATGTCTTCGCCGATCATCCGCATCTGAAGGGCGCGCTGGCGCCGCTCCTGTTCGCTGGCCAGGTGTCCGGTCCTGGCGAAGGATTCGGCCTGGCTGCGCAGTTTTTCCCGGGAGGCGAAGCGGTGGTAGTGGTGGGAAATGGTCGAGCCCAGCAGCAGCAGCGCCGTCCCGGTCACCGCCAGGATCTGCTGCGCCACGAACGCGGTGGCATCGAACGAGCCAGGGTGGCCGGTGATTTCCATGGTGAGGGCCAGGGTCAGATTCACCGCGGCAAAGCTCACCGCAGCACCACGCCAACCGTACAGGCAGGTCAGGCCGATGGCCGGCAGCATCATGGCGATGCGCAGGCTGTTCTTGGCGAGCACCATGGCGTCGGTATCGGGCAGATGGGCGGCATACAGGCCCAGTGCGACGATCACCGACAGTGCGGCAATGGCTGCGGTACGCCAGCGCGATGTCGCTGCAAAGGACACATGGCGGCGTTGCCACAGCAGCGCGATGGGCGCGAACATCAGGATGCCCAGGTAGTCACCCACCATGTAGCGCAGCATGCCGGTCCAGGACACCGCCTCGTGCAGGGTGGGCATGAGCAGGTAGGCCAGCCCCTGGTTGAGGCTCGACACCGCGACGGCGGAAAGCACTGCAATCGAGAGCAGCCAGGCTTCGTTCTGTGAAGCCAGCCGGCGCCGGTGCCAATGCACGATCAGGGCCACGGTCGGCATGAGCACCGCAGAAGCGATCACGACCCATGCCAACCCGTACTGCCCGATCATCGGATAGCGCGCCTGGGCGAAGTAGGCGTACTCGCCCACGATCAGGTAGGGCCACCATCGGGGCGGGCAGAGCAGCAGCGCGGCTACGCGGATCCCGGCCGGAAGGTACATCTGGTCCACCGAAGAGGAACGGGCCACGCCGTACGCCAACGCGTAGACCACCGCCAGCAGCACGCCGGCGGGGGAGATGCGCAGATTGAGATGAAACTCCTTTTTCAACCAACCCAGCTGCACGGACACCTCCCTAGTCGTGTCGCGGCCCAGGACCGTCGGGTCCGAAGTTGTTGCTGACTGGACACTATCGGCGAATCTGTTTCGATGCAATGAAGGTATTTGCTCATGCCGCTGCAGACTGTGCCGTGATCCACGGTATTCACACGCGCGGACATGATGCAGGTCACAGATTTTTCTGTGCAGATGACGCGCGGCATTTGCCGACGGTGTGAGGGTGCCTGTGCCGACGGCGGCGCTGGCCGGCCGGACCAACAATGGGCCTTCCATCAGGAAGCGTCGCATGCCCGGTCGCCCATCCACGCTCCGCAGCGGTCCATCCGGGCCGCCACCGTTGTTCGGCAAGACCTGTGCGATCGCGCTGCTCGGCGGCTGCTCGGCCACCGCGTTCGCGCCGGCACTGATGCCGTGGGCGGCGGCAATGGTGGTGACGCTGGTTGGCCTGGGCGGTTGGGCTGCAGGTCGTGGGTGGCGCTGGGGCGGCGCGTTGCTGGTGGGGCTCGGATGGGCGGCGCTGCAGGCGCATGCCGCGCTGGCGCTGCAGTTGCCGGCCGGCGCCGTGGCGGTGGACTACGCGTTGCAGGGCAGGGTGGTCAGCCTGCCGCAGCAGGGTCCACGCAGCACCCGCTTCCTGTTCCGGGTGGACGATGCGCCGGCACTGGCTGGCGAGGTCCGCGGCCGGCTGTTCGCACTCCGCTGGCATCACCGGCCCGGCACTGGCGCAGATCCGCGCATGCAGCTGCACGCCGGCGCCCACTGGGCGTTCACGGCGCGGCTGCGGCCACCGCGCAGTCTGCGCAATCCTGGCGGCGTCGACGCGGAGCGCCACGCCGTGGCGCAGCGGCTGGCGGGCAGCGGATCGGTCCGCGATCCAGCGCAGGCCCGTGCGCTGGGCCCGCCTGGGGGTATGCCGGCGTGGCGAGAACGCATGGCCGCGGCGATCGCCGTGCAGGTGCGCGGTGACGGTGCGCGCTTCGTGCAGGCGCTCGCACTGGGCGATACGCGCGGGCTGACCCAGGCCGACTGGGACGACCTGCGCGCGCTGGGCCTGACCCATCTGGTGGCGATTTCCGGCTTTCACGTTGGCCTGGTGGCCGGCTTCGCGGCATGGCTGGCGGGTTGGGGCTGGCGTCTGTGGCCGCCGCTGGGGCGTGGCCTGCCGCGGCCATTGGCCGCGGCCGTCGCCGCCGTGCTGGGGGCCGCACTGTATGCGGCGGTGGCCGGATTCGCGCTGCCCACCGTGCGTACCGTGCTGATGATCGCCGTGCTGGGCGCCGCACGCGGCACCCGTCGGCGTGTGACGGTCGGCCAGAGCCTGGCGTTGGCCGCCTTGGCGGTGTTGCTGCTGGATCCGCTGGCGGTGCTGACGCCGGGGTTCTGGCTCAGTTTCGCCGGGGTGCTGTGGCTGGTCTGGTGCCTGCCCGGGCGCGACCGGGCGTGGTGGCGAACCTTTCTCGGCGCGCAGGGCGTGGCCACGCTGGCGCTGTTGCCGCTGACCGTGGCGCTGTTCGGTCAGGCCTCGCGTGCCGGGCCAGTGGTCAATCTGCTGGCCATTCCGTGGTGGAGCCTGGTGGTGGTGCCGCTGGCGCTGGTCGGTACCGCGCTGGAGGCACTGTGCGAGGGGGCCGGGCGCTGGCCGTGGCAACTGGCGGGATGGTGCTTCCAGGCCAGTTGGTGGCTGTTCGGTCCTCTCGCGCGCGGCGATGCAGCGCTGTGGTGGTTGCCACAGACCGATCGCTGGGCGCTGCTGGCCGCCCTGCTCGGGGTGGGGTGGCTGTTGCTGCCGCGCGGCAGCGGCGGGCGGCTGCCGGCGGTGCTGTTGTGCCTGCCGCTGCTGTGGCCGGCACAGCAGCGCCCTGGCAACGGCGAGGTGGAACTGCTGGTGATCGACGTGGGCCAGGGCCTGGCGATCTGGGTGCGCACCCGCACGCACCGGCTGCTGTACGACGCCGGACCCGCCGTCGAAGGGGGTTTCGATGCGGGCGAGCGGATCGTGGCGCCGGCCCTGCATGCACTGGGCGAAGGCCGGCTGGATCGGCTGGTGCTCAGTCATGGCGACCAGGACCATGCCGGCGGCGCGCCCGCCGTGCAGCGCGGGTTCGCCCGCCCGCCACTGTTGGCGCCCGCCGGCGCGCGCGTGGGAACCGCGCAGGCCTGTGCAGCCGGGCAAGCCTGGCGCTGGGATGGCGTGGACTTCCAATTCCTGCATCCGCCGCCACGGGCCCCCTATCGGGGCAACGAAAGCAGCTGCGTACTGCGCATCGTCAGCGCCCACGGCGCGATCCTGCTTGCTGGCGATATCGGTGCGGTCACTGAAGCCAGGCTGCTCGGTGCGCCGGCGGCGTTGCGCGCCGACCTGGTGGTAGTGCCGCACCACGGCAGTGCCGGGTCGTCCGGCGCGGCCTGGGTCGCGGCGGTGTCGCCCCGGCTGGCGATCGTCTCGGCCGGGCATGGCAATCGCTTTGGACACCCGCGCCGGGAGATCGTGGCGCGCTGGCAGGCCGCCGGTGCCGAAGTGCTTACCACCGCCGACAGTGGCGCGCTGCGCGCCTGGCTGGGGCGCGGGGGGTTGCAGGTGCGTGAACAGCGGGTTTTTGCCCCGCGTTGGTGGGATGCCGCGGAGCGGGCGCGGTCGGCTGCTATTCTATCGGCGGTCAAACAAGCGGCTGATGGGCCGGAGGGTTGAAACGTGTGGGAACTGGTCAAGGCCGGTGGCTGGCCGATGGTGCCGCTGCTGCTGTTGGGCGTACTGGCTTTGGCGATTGTCCTGGAGCGTTTCTGGACCTTGCGGCGTAACGAGGTCCTGCCCCCCGGGCTGGGCCAGGAAGTGCGCAACTGGGCCGCGCGCGGCAAGCTCGATCCGAGCCACATCCAGTCGCTGCGGGCCAACTCGCCGCTGGGCGCGCTGCTGGCTGTGGCGCTGGAAGCCCGCAACCGACCGCGCGACCAGATCCGCGAGCGCATCGAGGATGCCGGCCGGCACCTGGTGCACCGTATGGAGCGCTTCTTGAACGCGCTGGGCACCATTGCCTCGGCCGGCCCGCTGCTGGGCCTGCTCGGCACCGTGGTGGGCATGATCCAGATGTTCCTGGGCATCCTCGACCACGGCGTGGGCGATGTGAACCAGTTGGCCGGCGGCATCGGCAAGGCACTGGTGTGTACTGCCACCGGCATGATCGTGGCGATCCCCGCGCTGATGTTCCATCGTTACTTCAAGGGCCGCATCGGCGGCTACGTGATCGAAATGGAACAGGAAGCCGACGCACTGCTGGACGCCCTGGATGGTCGCCCCGGGGTCATGACCAGCCCCGCCCGTGCCCCGGCAGCGCCGACCGCCGCCGCACCCGTCACGGCCAAGGGCTGACGGATGCGCATCCGCAATGACCGGGTCCAGGACGAGCCGCACATCGATCTGGTCCCCCTGATCGACGTGATCCTCGTGCTGATCATCTTTTTCGTGGTCACCACCACCTTCGATGCGCGTTCCACGCTGCAGGTGCAGCTGCCGACCGCCAGCCAGCAGGACAACAGCGAGCCTCCGCGCGCGCTGAGCGTGCTGGTCAATGCCGAGGGCCGTTACTTCGTCAACGACCAGGAAGTGCTGCGCACCGACGTCGAGGCGGTCAAGCAGACCATCGCCGCCGTTGCCGGCGCCGACCGCGAACAGACCGTGCTGCTGCGCGCCGATGCACGCACCCCGTACCAGGCCGTTGTCACCGCCCAGGATGCCCTGGGCCAGCTCGGCTTCCGCCGCATCGCCATCGCTACTGCGCCGGAGGTGCATCCATGAGTAAACAACACGCCCCGATCTGGCCCATCTACAAGCGCCTGCTGGGATACACCCGCGCCTATTGGACGTTCATGGTGGCCGCGGTGGTGGCGATGGTGATCGAGGCCCTGGCCGGCTACAACTTCACCAAGCTGATGGAGCCGCTGGTCAACCGTGGCTTCGTCAACCCCGAGCCGCGCATGGCGGTGATCCTGCCGCTGACCATCCTTGGGCTGTTCATGATGCGCAGCCTGGCCACGCTGGTCAGCGACTACGCGCTGGCCCGTACCGGCCGCAGCGTGGTCCGCGACCTGCGCGAGCAGGTGCTGGAAAAATACCTGCACCTGCCGTCCTCGCACTTCGACAGCGAGGCGACGCCGGTGATGGTCAGCCGCCTCAACTACGACACCGAACAGGTCACCCAGGCCAGCGCCGACGCGCTCAAGACCCTGGTTGCCGACACCTTGACCATCATCGCCATGTTGGTGGTGATGCTGCAGATGAGCGTCAAGGTGACCGTGGCGATGCTGGTGGTGGTGCCGCTGATTGGTGTGATCGTGTCGTTCGTGGGCAAACGCTACCGGCGCATCAGCCGCGGCATCCAGGACGGCATGGGCAGCATGGCCCAGACCGCCGAGCAGTCGCTGGCCGCCCAGCAGGAAGTGAAGGTGCACGGCACCCAGGCGCACGAAATTTCGCGCTACGCCCGCCTGGCCAACCGCATGCTCGGCCTCAACATGAAGGTGGAAACCACCCGGGCGCTGGCCTCCAGCACGGTGCAGTTCCTGGCCGCGTTGGCGCTGGCGGTCATCGTATGGGTGTCCACCCGCGAGGCGCTGGCCGGCAAGCTCAATGCCGGGCAGTTCATGGGCCTGATGACCTCGATGATGGCGATCATCCCGTCGCTGCGCCGGCTCACCAGCGTGCAGACCTCGATCTCGCGGGGTGTGGCCGCCGCCGAACGCCTGTTCGGCATTCTCGACCTGCCGGTCGAGCGCGACCAGGGCATCCAGAAGATCGGCCGCGCGCGCGGCGAGCTCGCCTTCGAGCACGTGATGCTGCGTTACCGTGAAGACACCGGCATCGCGCTGGATGACATCAGCTTCGTCGCCAAACCGGGCACGGTCACTGCGATCGTCGGGCGTTCCGGCAGCGGCAAGACCAGCCTGATCCGGCTGGTGCCGCGGTTCTACGAGCCCAGTGGCGGTCGCATCACCCTGGACGGCATATCGCTGGACGACTACCCGCTGGCCGACCTGCGCCGCCAGGTGGCGATGGTGGGGCAGAAGGTGATGCTGTTCGACGACAGCGTGGGCGCCAACATTGCCTACGGCATGGATGCCAGCGAAGCGCAGATCCGTGCAGCGGCCGAAGCGGCCAATGCCTGGGAGTTCATCGAGCGCATGCCGCAGCAGCTGCAGACCCCGGTGGGTGAAAACGGCGCGTTGCTGTCCGGTGGCCAGCGCCAGCGCCTGGCGATCGCGCGCGCGATCCTGCGCGATGCGCCGATCCTGATCCTGGATGAAGCCACCGCCGCGCTCGACAACGAATCCGAACGCCTGGTCCAGGATGCACTGCAGCGCCTGATGCCCGAGCGCACCACGCTGGTCATCGCGCATCGCCTGTCCACCATCGAGCACGCCGACCAGGTGCTGGTCATGGACCACGGCCGCATCGTTGAACGCGGCACCCACCATGAACTGCTGGCCCTGGGCGGGCTGTACGAGCACCTGCACAAGATGCAGTTCCGCGAAAGGCAGGCCTGATGGCGGCCAAGGGTACCCGGACGCCGCCGTACTGGTATGACGGCAGCGCGATTCCGTTGCCGGCGCGGCTGCTGGCGCCGCTGTATGCCGGCGCGATCGCGCTGCGCCGGATGCTGTACCGGCGCGGCTGGCGGAAACAGCACGCGCTGCCGGTGCCGGTGGTGGTGGTGGGCAATGTCACCGCCGGTGGCACCGGCAAGACCCCGCTGACCATCGCGCTGGTCATGCGCCTGCGTGACGCCGGCTGGAAGCCCGGCGTGGCCAGCCGAGGCTATGGCCGCGACGATGCGCAGGTGGCCCGCTGGGTGGAAGCCACCACCTCCACCGCCCTCGGCGGCGACGAACCGGTGCTGATTGCCTGGAAGACCGGCGTGCCGGTCCGCGTGGATGCCGATCGCGTGGCGGCCGGCAAGGCGCTGGTCGAGGCCGGCTGCGACATCATCGTCTGCGACGACGGCCTGCAGCATTACCGGCTGGCGCGCGATATCGAAATCGAAGTGGTCGACGCCCAGCGCCGCTACGGCAACGGCCGGATGATGCCGGCCGGCCCCCTGCGCGAGCCGGCCAGCCGCGCCAACGACTGCGATTTCCGCGTGGTCAACATGGGCCAGGCCAGCGATGGGGTGGGCGCGCAGCCGGCGTGCGGCTTCGGCGAATGGCCGATGCAGCTGCACATCGACAGCGCGCAGCCGCTCACCGGCGGCCGCCCGCGCACGCTGGCGCATTTCCGGGGCCAGCGCGTGCATGCGGTGGCGGGCATCGCCCACCCGCAGCGCTTCTTCGACATGCTGCGCGCACAAGGTATCGGCGTGGTGCCGCACGCGTTTCCCGATCATCACGCCTACCAGGCGGCCGACCTGCGCTTTGGCAGCGAGTTGCCGGTGCTGATGACCGAAAAGGATGCGGTGAAGTGCAAGGTGTTCGCCAACGAATGGCATTTTGCCGTGCCGCTGGCGGCCGACCTGCCGGCTGCCTTCTGGGTGAACCTGCTCGACCGCATCGACAAGCTGGGCAAGCGCTGAGCGTTTGGTCCGCCGTTTGAATTCCGTGCCATTCCTGCGAGTCCGTCCATGCGCCAGTCCATCGATTTCGTCGTTGCCATTCCGGCCCGTTATGCGGCCTCGCGGCTGCCCGGCAAGCCGCTGCGCCTGCTCGGCGGCCAGCCACTGGTGCTGCGCGTGGCCGAGCGTGCGTTGCTGGCCGGCGCGCGCGAGGTGTGGGTGGCCACCGATGACGCGCGCATCGCCGACGCACTGAAGGGGCTGTCCAGCGTGCGCGTGGCGATGACCTCGGCCGACCACGCCTCCGGTACCGATCGCCTGGCCGAGTGCGCTGTGCAGGCCGGCTGGAGCGAGGACACCGTGGTGGTGAACCTGCAGGGCGACGAACCGTTCGCTCCGGCCGAAGGCATCCGTGCGGTGGCTGAGGCGCTGGTCTGCAGCGGGGCGGAGATGTCCACCCTGGCCACGCCGGTGGAGGATGCCCACACCCTGTTCGATCCCAATGCGGTCAAGGTGGTGCGCAAGGCGAACCTGGACGCGCTGTACTTCAGCCGCGCACCGATCCCGTGGCACCGCGACGCCTTCGCGCGGTCGCGCGACACCTTGTCGGGTCCCCATTGGCTGCGCCACATTGGCATCTATGGCTATCGTGCCGGCTTCCTGCGCCAGTTCGCCGCGCTGCCGCCAGGGGCGCTGGAACAGCTGGAGTCGCTGGAGCAGCTGCGCGCGCTGGAGGCCGGGCATCGGATCAGCGTGGCGCTGACCCCGGCCGCGTTTCCGCCCGGCATCGATACCCCCGAGGACCTGGCCCGTGCCGAAGCCTGGCTGGCCGCGCAGGCCTGACCGGCGTGCGCGCGCCGGCCGCCATCGGATTGACACCGGCACGACGATTGCATGACGCCGAGTCCGGCATAATCGGGGCATGAACGTACAGCCTGTCCAGGACCTGCCCGAATTCGCCACGTGGCTCAATGCCACGCCCACCACCCTGACCGAGCTGCGTGGGCGGCCGGTGGTGCTGGCCTTCGTCAACGCCGCCTCGGTATGGTGCGCACAGCGCCTGGCCGAGCTGGCGCAATGGCAGTCGCGCAACCCCGGAAAGCTGCAGCTGCTGATCCTGCAGGTGCCGCGCTTCGACTTCGAACGCGAACCGGCGCAGGCACTCAAGCTGTTGCGCCGGCAAGGGTTGAGCGGGCCGGCGCTGCTGGATGCGGACTGGGATGGCTGGCGCCGCTTCGGCGTGAGCGCCTGGCCGACGCTGGTGTTGCTGGACGCGCAGGGCCGCGAATGCGATCGCCTGGTGGGCTTCAGCGGCGAACTGGAGCGCGCGCTCAACGCGCTGTGCGAAGGTGGCGCCCGCCCGGTCGACGGCGACATGGCCCTGGCCCGCGAGCTGCATCCCGAGCCGCGCCTGCCGCTGCGCTTCCCGATGGGGCTGGTCGCCACGACCGAACGGCTGTACATCGCCGACAGCGGCCACCACCGCGTGCTCGAATGCAGCCACGGCGGGCGCGTACTGCGCCAGTTCGGCATGGGTACGGCCGATTTCATGGACGGTGGCCCCGGCGAAGCCGCGTTCAACCGCCCCCAGGGCCTGGCGCTGGAGCGGGAGTCGCTGTACGTGGCCGACACCGGCAACCATGCGCTGCGCCGTATCCATCTGCTGACCGGCCAGGTCGACACCCTGTGCGGCACCGGTCGCCCCGGCGAGCCCATTGAAGGCCCGGTGGCACAGCCGCGTGATACCGCCCTGAACCACCCGCAGGGGCTGGCGGTGGCCGACAACCAGATCCACATGGCGATGGCCGGTGACAACCGCATCTGGAGCTACCACCTGGGCCAGCGCAGCCTGCAGTGGCGTGCCGGTTCCGGGGCGATCGAAGAACGTGACGGCAGCGGCCACCTGGCCGCGTTCGCGCAGCCGGCCTCGCTGGCCGCCGTGCAGCAGGTGCTGTACGTGTGCGACGCGCTGGGTTCCTCGATCCGCGCCATGCAGCTGCGCGGCGACCTGGTGCAGACCCTGGTCGGGCAGGGCGTGTGGTCCTTCGGCGACCAGGACGGCCCGCGTACGCTGGCACAGCTTCAGTATCCGCAGGCCATCGCGCTCAGTCCGGATGCCCCGCTGCTGTGGATCGCCGACGCCGGCAACGGGCGCCTGCGCACGCTGCGCCTGGGGGGGGGGGAACTGAGTACGCTGGAACTGCCCCGCCGCCTGCACGGCCCGGCCGGGCTGGCATTGGGCGGTGGCGCGGTGTGGATCGCCGAGACCGACGCGCATGCCGTGCTGCGGTTCGACCCGGTCAGCGGCGTATTGAGCGAAGTCCCGATCAGCGAATGACCGTTTCCACCGCTCCGGCCTTCGATGGCAAGGCATTCGCGGCCCACCTGAGTACCGCGCCCGGCGTCTACCGCATGTACGCCGCCGACGACAGCCTGCTGTACGTCGGCAAGGCGCGTGCGTTGCGCAATCGGGTGGGCAGTTACTTCAACGGCACGCCCAAGAGCACGCGGATCATGTCGATGCTGTCGCAGGTCGCGCGCATGGACGTGACCGTGACCCGCTCGGAGGCCGAGGCGCTGCTGCTGGAAAACCAGCTGATCAAGTCGTTGTCGCCGCGCTACAACGTGTCCCTGCGCGACGACAAGACCTACCCGCAGGTGCTGCTCACCCGCGAGGACTGGCCGCGCATCGCGCTGCACCGGGGCCCGCGCGCGGTGCCGGGGCGCTATTACGGCCCGTATCCGGGCGTGACCGCAGTGCGCGACACGCTCAACCTGATGCACAAGCTGTTCAAGCTGCGCAGCTGCGAAGACAGCGTGTTCCGCAACCGTTCGCGGCCCTGCCTGCAGTACCAGATCGGTCGCTGCAGCGCGCCCTGCGTGGCGTTGGTGAGCGCCGAGGACTACGCCGAATCGGTGCGCCGGGCGTCGATGTTCCTGGAAGGTAAAAGCGACCAGCTGGCGCGTGAGCTGGGCACCCAGATGCAGGCTGCCAGTGAAGCGTTGGCGTTCGAGCAGGCCGCGCGCCTGCGTGACCTGATCACCGCGTTGCGCAGCATGCAGACCCGCCAGTACGTGGACGGCCGCGCCGCCGACCTGGACGTGCTGGCCTGCGCCACCCGGGGCGCCAACGCCTGCGTGATGCTGCTGGCCTTCCGTGACGGCCGCAACCTGGGCACGCGGCCGTTCTACCCACGCACCAACGGCGAGGAAAGCGCCGAGGAAGTGCTGGGCGCGTTCGTGTCGCAGTACTACGTCGAGCATTCGCCGCCGCGCGAGATCCTGCTCGACCGCGAAATCCCCGATGCCGGCCTGATCGAATCGGCCCTGTCGGCGTCGGCCGACTACAAGGTGCAGTTGAAGTGGAACGTGCGCGGCGAGCGTGCCGGCTATGTCGAACTGGCCAGCCGCAACGCGCAGATCACCCTGGTCAGCGAACTCACCAGCCGCAGCGCCCAGCACGCCCGCAGCGAAGACCTGCGACAGATGCTGGGCCTGGCCGAACCGGTCAAGCGCGTGGAATGTTTCGACATCAGCCACACCATGGGCGAAGCCACCGTGGCTTCGTGCGTGGTGTTCGACGCCAGCGGCCCGGTGCGCAGCCAGTACCGGCGCTACAACATCAGCGGCATCGAGCCGGGCGATGACTACGCGGCCATGCGCCAGGCGATCGACCGGCGCTTCCGGCGCGCGGTGGAAGAAGACGGCGTGGTGCCGGACCTGCTGCTGATCGACGGCGGCGCCGGCCAGCTTGGCCAGGCCCAGGCAGCGCTGGCCGACCTGGGCGTGGAGGGGGTGATGCTGGTGGGCGTGGCCAAAGGCGTGGAGCGCAGGGCAGGGCACGAGGCGCTGGTGTTGCCCGACGGCCGCGAACTGCGCCCGGGCGCGGCCTCACCGGCCCTGCAGTTCATCCAGCAGGTGCGTGACGAGGCCCACCGCTTCGCCATCACCGGCCATCGTGGACGCCGCCAGAAGGCGCGCATGACCAGCAAGCTGGAAGACATCGCCGGTATCGGACCGCGCAGGCGCGCCAGCCTGCTCAAGCATTTTGGCGGGCTGGCGGGGCTCAAGGCGGCCGGCGAAGCGGAAATCGCCAAGGTCGAAGGCATCAATGACGCCCTCGCTGCGCGCATCTACGCTAACCTTCATGGACTGCCCACGCCCGACGCGGCGGGCGAGTAGAGAGATGCGATGAAGTTGACCCTCCCCACCTGGCTCACCCTGCTGCGGATCGTGATGATCCCGGTGCTGGTACTGGTGTTCTACCTCCCCTACAAGTGGACCAATTTCGCTTCGGCGGCGATCTTCGGCCTGGCCGCGCTCACCGACTGGCTGGACGGCTGGATCGCGCGCCGCTACGACCTGCAATCGGCATTCGGTGCATTCCTGGACCCGGTCGCCGACAAACTGATGGTGGCCGTGGCGCTGTTCCTGATCGTGCAGGGCCATCCCACCGCGTGGATGGCAGTGTGGGCGGCGGTGATCGTCGGCCGCGAGATCGCGGTGTCGGCACTGCGCGAATGGATGGCTGAAATCGGCCAGCGTGCCAAGGTGCGCGTGGCGCTGATCGGCAAGGTCAAGACCACCGCGCAGATGGTGGCGCTGCTGTGCCTGCTGTATTCGGTGGCACCGCACACCCCGATGAACGAGATCTGGATGGGTATTCCGGTGTTCCACATCGGCGACTGGACCTTGGCGATCGCCTCGATCCTGACCTTGTTCTCCGGCCTGCAGTACCTGCATGCGGCGTGGCCGAGCCTGCGTGAAGACGAGCGCCTTGCCCGCGAAACCGCGCGCGCGAAAAAGAATGGCTGAGGGCTGTTGACACCGGTGCATTTGGTTGTAGAATTTCGCCTCCCAAGCGGGAATAGCTCAGTTGGTAGAGCGCAACCTTGCCAAGGTTGAGGTCGCGAGTTCGAGTCTCGTTTCCCGCTCCAGATGCAGCGCCCATCGCAGGTTCACCACGATGCGGAGCAACGAAAAAAGCGACCTTCGGGTCGTTTTTTTTTGCGTACCTGGCGCTGCCTGCCACGGCATCTCAGTGACGCCCCCCAACGCGGACGTTGCACCAGGTGCGCACGTTGCCGCGCTCGAATCCCGGGCAGGTGTTGTCCACGGGCAGATACACATACGGCGCATCGGCCAGATAGGTGAAGTGGTAGTAGTAGGTTCTGTCGCGGGCATACAGCCAGTAGTTCGACGAGCCGCTGTTGACCACATAGGGGTCGAACCAGAAGATTGACGACTCCTCGGGAATGACGTTGCCCCTGTCCAGCAACAGCATCATCGCGTTCGAGCCGACCTGCGTGGCCAGGCAGCAGACGATCACCGCGGCCAGCAGGGTGGCCAGGCCAATGCCCAGGATGCGTAGGGGGCTGGATGTCATGCGCTGGATTGTCCCATGCGTGCTGCGTCGAGCGTGATCGGCTTCGCGCTTCATCCCCACTTCACCGGCACTTCATGGCCTGCCCGCCGGCTGCCTGGATCCTGTGCGCCTTGATTGCGCAGGATGCCGCTACCGATGGACGCTTCTTCTTCGGCCTACGACTGGGACCTGGTGGTGGTGGGGGCCAGCTTCGCCGGCGCCGCCTGCGCGCTGGCCGCAGCCCAGTACGGCCTGCGCGTGTGCGTGCTGGAGCGCAAGGCCGACCCCGGCGCACGGCTGCATACCACCGGCATCATCGTCAAAGAGGCGATCGAGCAGACCTGGCTGGGTCGCGCGCCGGCCGAACTGCTGCAGCGCGTGGAGCGCGTGCGGTTGTACGCGCCCAACCTGCGCAGCGTGCTGCTGGCCGCGCCGGGCTACTACTTCATGACCACCGATACCCCCAACCTGCTTCGTTGGTTGGCCACCGAGCTGCGTGCCAGCGGCGTGGAGCTGCGCCTGCAGCAGTCGTTCACCCACGCCCGGCGCGACGGCGACGGCTGGCAGGTGGACGGGGCAGGGCGCACCCGCTATCTGATCGGCGCCGATGGCGCGACCTCGCGCGTGGCCCAGCGCACCGGGCTGGGCCGCGTGCAGGACAACCTGTACGGCGTGGAGCAGGAATTTGCCGGCGTGCAACTGGCCGACGCCGGCGCGCTGCATTGCTTTGCCAGCAAGCGTTTTGCGCCTGGCTACATCGGCTGGGCTGCACAGAACCCTACCGGTGTGCAGGTAGGGCTTGCCCTGCGCCACGATCCGGCCAAGCCACGGCAACCTGATCTGGCGGGCTTCCTGCAGCACGTCCGCGACGTCGTGGGGCTGCCCGCATCGGCGCAACCCACCGCTATCCGCGCCGGGCTGGTGCCCTGTGGGCTGCCCGATGGCCCGATCACCGCGCCCGGTGTGATCCTCACCGGCGATGCGGCCGGCATCGTGTCGCCGTTGTCGGCCGGCGGCATCCATTCGTCCTGGCGGCACGGCTGGGCGATTGGGGATGCGGCGGGGCTGCACCTGCGTGGCAAGGGGCCGCCTGCCGAAGCGATGGCGCGCAAGGCGGCGCCCACGTTCCGCCGCAAACGGCTGCTGCGCTGGGCGATGGATCACCTGCAGGCAGACTGGCCGCTGGATCTGCTGCTGCAGTCCGGCGCACTGCGACGGGTGGCCGAGCAGGTGTATTTCCATCAGCGCGGAATGCGCGTGTAACGGCCACGCCATCGGCTGAACAAGCAGGTTGACGGCGTGAAGGAATATCGACACAATAGCGCTCCTTCGACGCAGGTCGATGGGCCGGCAGCCTCCAGGACCTCACGGTTCGGTGCAGCCGGGGCAAGTGAAAGTCTGCGGGAATAGCTCAGTTGGTAGAGCGCAACCTTGCCAAGGTTGAGGTCGCGAGTTCGCGTCTCGTTTCCCGCTCCAGCATCCTGACCAGGCCCCGTTCTCGGGGTCTTGTTTTATTGGGGCAGAATTGCCCGGTAAACTGTAGGGTCACCGGCCTGGTGGCAGAGTGGTT
>JAHREJ010000020.1 GCA_021733645.1 Bacillus subtilis subsp. subtilis
CGGCAGGCCCCAGGGCAAAGTAAAGGAGGAGGCTGTCGCCGCAGGCGGCGGCCGGGGGACATTTGCCCAGGGGCCTGCCGGTCGCCACGGCGCTCGGCACTCGGCGTGAGGCGTGAGGCGTGCGGCATGCGGGCGGAAGACCGGCCTTTTTTGCAGGCACCGGTAGTCTGGACACGCGGAGGTGAGAAGCGCCTAAAAAAAGTCCCGGGCGCGATGTGCGCCCGGGACAACAGGGGTGATACAAGCTGGATCCGACGGGCCCGAACGGGGCGTCCCAGGGGGCCGCGCGTGGCGCGGCCCGGCCTGTCCAACACCCGGGTGCCGTGCTCAGCGGCGCTCCCGGATAGTGATGTGATGCATGGGGACGCAGGTTCCGCCATTGGCCCGGCGGTTTCGGTGCGTTCGGCCAGGATGGCGTACGCTGCCGGCCCCGCCATTGCACCCGCCTGACCATGTCCCTGCAGATCCGTCGCGCCCGCCCGGCCGATGCCCCGGCCCTGTCGAACATCGCCATCGCCACCTACACCGAGACCTTCGGCGATTCGTATCCGCCGCAGGATCTGCACGCCTTCCTTCAGGACCATTACAGCCAGGCACCGCAGCTGCGCGAACTGCAGGACCCCCGCAGCGCGGTATGGCTGCTGGAGGATGACGGGCGCGCAGTCGGCTACCTGGCCGCCGGCGCGAACACCCTGCCGCACGCCGAAGCCGCCAGCGGCGATGTCGAACTCAAGCGCCTGTATGTACTGGCCAGCCACCAGGGCGGTGGCCACGGCGCTCGACTGATGGATACGTTCATGGCATGGCTGGATCAACCGGCACGCCGCACCCTGTGGGTAGGCGTGTGGTCGGAGAACCTCGGCGCGCAGCGCTTCTACGCGCGCTACGGTTGCGTGCAGGTTGGCACCTACGACTTCGTGGTGGGTGACAGCCGCGACCTGGAGTTCATCCTGCGCCGGCCCTGATCCACCAGGGCCGGCACGACGCTCAGAAGTCGAACAGGTCCGACAGGAAGCCTTCTTTCTTCTTCTTGCGGTAGCCGTGCTGGTCGCCGTACGGCTGCTGGCCCAGGTGACGGGTGTCGCGGTGCTGCACCGCCTGGGGCGGCGGCGGCGGCGTGGCCGCGCGCACCGGCGCGGCCGCATCGGTGGAGCGCTCGATGATCTTGTCCAGTTCGCCGCGGTCCAGCCACACCCCGCGGCACTGCGGGCAGTAGTCGATCTCGATGCCCTGGCGCTCGGACATCACCAGCGCCTGGGTCTTGCATACGGGGCATTGCATGTCGCAGCTCCACGGGTCAAACCCCGACTCTACCCTGCCGCGCCTGAGCGCCGCGCAACGTAGGCGTGGCGCCGGTCACCCTGACCAATGCCCCATGCCGGCACCCGCCCCGGCCGCCCACAATGCCGGCATCGCACGCCAAGGATCCCGGCCATGCCCATCGCCCCACGCTGCTCGCCCTGGCCAACCGCCGGCCTGATCGTTCTCACCCTGCTGGTCTCGATCAATCTGCGCGATATCGCCGCGTTGGCCGGATGGACGGTGCCGGGGCTGCCGATGCCGTTCGGCGGGGCGATCCTCGATAACGGGCTGGGTGTCCTGCTCGTCCTGTGCGTGGCAGCCTGGCTGCTGCGCCCCGGGCAATCGCTGGTGCGCGAACTGGGGCTGGCCGGCAACGGCTGGCAAGGTCCGGCCATCGTGCTGCTGGCCACCCTGCCCTGCTGGGCCGGGCTGTGGTGGCTGGGCGGAGTGAGTCCCGAGTGGAGCGTGCGCTCGCTGCTGATGCTGGCGGTACTGTTTCCGCTTGCCGAAGAGGTCATCTTCCGCGGGTTGGGCTTCATCTTCGTGCGCCGCCAGCTGCGCTGGCGCTGGTGGCCGGCCGCCCTGTTGCAGGCGCTGGTGTTCGGCGCCATCCACTGGTGGTCGTTTGGCGGCGGTGGCGGGGTGGCCCTGCAGGTGCTGGCGATGACCAGCGTGGGCGGCGTGGTGTTCGCCGCGTTGTGCAGTCTGGATCGAAACACCGTGTGGAGCGCGGTGGTGCTGCACGTATCACTGAACATGGCCTGGAACGTCATGCAGGTGAGCGAGCGTACGGCCATCGGCTGGCAGGGCAACACGCTGCGCCTGTCAGCCGCGCTGCTGGCGGTGCTGGGCCTGTTGTGGCTGCAACGCCGCCGTAATGCCAGCCTGCGCGCTGCCTCACGGCAACCGTGACGGCGTGCACGACCTCCTCACTCCCGGGCCGTCCATACTTGCGCGCCATTCCGCCAGCCAAGGGAACCTTGCGTCATGCTGCTGTCCAAGCGCCACGTCACACCTCGCGTGCTGTTGATCGAAGACACCGAAGAAACCCGCGAACTCAGCCGCATGGTGCTGGAAAGCCAGGCCTGCGACGTCGCCGCCGTCAGCTCGGCAGAGGCCGCGATGGGCCTGTTGCAGGCCGGTGAGCGCTTCGACCTGGTGTTCACCGATGTATGCCTGGGTGGGGTCAGTGGCATTGAAGCGGCGCATCGGATCAAGCAGTACCAGCCCAGCCTGCCGGTACTGGTGACCTCCGGGCTGGACCCGGCCGCAGTAACCGCCCAGCTGGGCCACGGCATCCACTTCCTGCCCAAGCCGTATTCGATGAGCGAACTGCTCGATGCGGTGCGTGCGTGCCTCCAGCAGCAGGACGTCGGCCAGGCCGCCTGAACGGCGCCCTTCATCCGGTTTTCATCGGCAACTGTCATCGTCCGGCTCGAACGGCCCGCTGCAGCGCCCGCCCGGGCCAGCGGTGCAACGCCTCCCTGCCACCGGAACCGCCGCCATGCAGATCCGCCTGTTGCTGACCGCTCCCCTGCTGTTTGCCGCGTCGCTGGGCGAGGCACGCGCCGATGACCAGGTCACCTGCGAAAGCCGCAACAACCGCTACCAGTCCTGCGCACTGCCGCGCGCCGGCTATGTCAGCCTGGAGCGCACGCTGTCCGGTGCCGAGTGCCGGCAAGGCCGAAGCTGGGATTACGACCGCCGCCAGGTGTGGGTGGACGATGGCTGCCGCGCCACGTTTCGCGTGCACGATGGGAGCTCGCGCGACGACGATGACCATGACGGCAATCACGATGCCAAGGTCGCCGCCGGCGTGCTGATCGGTGCGGCCATTCTCGGCGCGCTGGTACACAACGCCAACAAACCCGACGACCGCTACGACGACGACAACTACCAGGGACCGCGGCACAGCTCCTACGTGCCGGGCTGGATGGTGGGCGAGTTCGAAGGCTACAACCCCATCTACGGCGCGGACATCCGCATGCGCATCGACAGTGACGGGCGCATGTCAGCCCAGGCACGCGGCCAGGCCCTGAGCGGCTGGGTCAATGGCGGCCAGCTCAACGTGGGCGGCAACGTGTTCGACATCGACCAGAGCCGCGATGGCTTTGTCACCACCGAGGTGGGCGACCGCCAGAACGAAGTGCGCTACCGCCGGGTGCGGTAGCGCAACGGCATCATCCGGCGGCCTTGCAGCGCATCGTGGTGCCGTAGAAGTCCAGCGTTGCCTCGCCTTGGTGCTCCCAGAACTCCACGCCTTCGCGGGTGTAGCGGCTGCCGCTGGCGGCCTGCGCCGGGAACACGATGGCCTGGTCCTTGCCCAGGCTGACCACGGCCGCCTGCGGGTCCAGCTCGTTGTAGAACACCACGCTGACCGGCTTGGCCGCGTCGTCGCACTGGTACTGCACCGGCCTGGGTGCCGGCACGCCGCCACTGCCGATGTTCAGTTCGACGATGCGGGTCTGGTAGGACTCCAGCAGGCACCGGTGCCGGTCCACCGCCTGCCAGCAGGCGTCGCGGCCCTTGATCCAGCCACGTTGCTCGGCGGCGATGTCCAGTTCATCCGGGCTGGTCTGCACGCGCTTGTACAGCGCGGCCAACTGGCGGTCGAGGGCGGCCAGGCGCGCGTCGCCGCAGACCAGTTTTTCCGACTCGGACTGCGCCTTGGCACAGTCGAACGAGGGTGCCTGCAGGCTGGCTTCGTTCGGCGCAGGTGGCGTGCCCGCCGTCGGAGCGGGGGCCGAGGTGGCCGGCGCAGGCGCGACGGTATCGGACGGGGCCGGCTTGGAACAGGCCGCGAGCGCAAGCGCCCCCGCACCCAGCAGGACGAAACGATTCATGGCACCTCCAACAGCAATCAGCAAAAGACACCGTAGTGTGCGCCCATCCGTGCCGTAGCGGTGTGCATGCCACACCGGCTACGGCGCGGCGACCGGCTTGAACAGCATGCCGAACGCCCGCAGCGCTGCCGGGTGATAGACCGTCTGGTGCGTTTCCTCCGGCAGGGACTGATGGATCAGGCCCAACGCAGGGACCTCGGCGCTGACCTGCTGGCTGAAGCGCCGTGCATCGGCGGACAACCCCGGTTCACTACTGCTGCCGATGAACACCTGCCTGCCGCTGACCGGATGGGCCTTGAGCAGGCGCACGCCGGTGTCGATCAGCTGCCCGTGGTTCCACCACAGGCTGGGATCCAAGGCGATGTAGGTGTCGAACAGATCCGGCTCGCGCACCAGGGTTTCCAGTACGAACAGCCCGGCCAGCGATTCGCCGATGATCGCCGTTTCGCCCGTGGTCGCGTAGCGCTGGCGCACCTGCGGCATCAACTCCTCGCGCAGGAAGCCACGAAACGCCGCCGAACCGCCTACCCGGGGCGCGATCATGCGGTCTTCCGGGTCGGTCGTGGGTCCCGTCATGTCGCGCCGGCGCTCGGTGTTTTCGATGCCCACCAGCAGGAATGGGCGCATGCTGCCATTGCCCACCAGCACCTGGATCAGCCCGGCCACGTGCAGGAAATCTTCGCCGATGCCGCCATCGGGCATGTACAGCACAGGCAGCGGCTGCGTGGCCGACACGTTCCAGGCGCTGGGCCGATACACGTTGATGCGGCGCGTTTCACCCAATACGGCCGAGGTGATGGTGAAGGTGTCACCGATTACCAACGGTGCGGCTGCCGCGCCAGGGTCGGCGGCAGTCGGCGCGCGCGCCTGCACCTGCGCGCAAAGCGTCAACGCGATGCACAGCGCCCCCGCCTGCCATCCCCTACGCGCTGCCCTCTGCGCCACATACCTGATCTGAACCTTCGCCACGCGCCATCTTCCCTGATTGAATGACCCCATCGGCCGGTGGTGCAGTATTGAGCACGCCGTGCACCTTGCTGCGATGGATCTTGAACATGAACGGCACGCCGCTGCCAGCCGCGCCCTGACCCCACCCTCATGTGCAGGCGACCGCTGCGTAACGGCGGTACGCGCAGTCTCAATGCCACGACATAACGTCGTAGTGGAGTATGCAATGTCCGACATGCAGAACAACGAAAACAACGTCCAGAAGAATGCCGCTGCCCAGACCGATCAGCAGAAGGAGCAGGACCGCAAGGACGCGTTGGCCAAGCAGCAGAAGCAGGAACAGGGCAGCAAGGACACCAGCAAGAACCCGCAGCAGAAGTAATCGCGGTGTGCACGATGGGGCTGCGCTTGCTGCGCAGCCTCACAGGTGTTGCTGGGTTGGTTGCGATAGTGGGGATCCAGGATCGGCTGCGATAAGCACGTACGCCAGTGATGCCGCTTTGGGCCTTTCGCTACCGTCAGGGTTTGGCTAGGCTCTGTCACATGGCTGCAGGACGACGCCCCACATTGATGGCCGCTGCCCTCTCGGCGCTGCTGGCTACGACAAACACTTCAGCTGCTGCAGGCGTCGATCGGGACGCTTGGCGGGCGGATTTTTCTGCGTTGAAGCAGATCCTTGTGGACGATTACGCGCACCTTGCCTGGATGGCCTCCGCGCAGAGCGGCGTAAATCTACCCGTCCTGCAGCGCAACGCCGCGCGTGCGCTGGATGAAGCCACCACCGATGCCGAAGCAGAGCAGGTGCTGCGCACGTTTGTCGCCGGCATTGGCGACGGCCATCTGAAACTGCTGGAACGACAGACCCTGCCCGCGGCATCGGCGTCCCCGCCGCCGCCCGTGGACCCGCGCACGCTGGACGCGGCCAACGGATGTGCTGCGCTGGGCATTGCCGACGAAGGACAACACGACTTCAGCCTGCCGCTGCATACCCTGCCCGGCTATCACGCCGTGGCCGGTGGCGCCGATCCCCCGTTGCGCAATGGCGTGGCCACACTGGCCAATGGTCACCGCATCGGCCTGCTGCGCCTGCATGAATTCGACGCGCTGCGCTACCCCGGTCTGTGTCATCGGTTGTGGCCGCAACTGCGCCACGCCGCGTCAGTGCACGAGATGCGTTCAACCTTGGGCGAAGCGTGGGTGGCCGAGATTGCCGCGGCACTGCGGCGGTTCCAGCAGCAGGCAGTGGATGCGGTGTTGGTCGACGTGGGCAGCAACCCCGGCGGCGACGACAGCGGCGACACGCTCACCCGGCTGTTCAGCGACCGCCCGGTGGCGTCGGCAACCCTGTGGGTGAGCCAGTCGCCAGCCGGCGCGGGCTACCTGCAGGAGCAATGGGATCGACTGGACAATGCGCTGCGCCACCACCATCCCGACGCCCACGCACGACCGCTTCTGGAAGATCAGCGCAACCGCTTCGCCGCATCCCTGCGTGCCGCCGCGCGTCCAGACTGCGATCTCGCCTGGGCCTGGCAATCCCAGCGCGCCTACCCGGCCCAAGCCTGCCGCAACCTGGTGCCCGCCGGCAGCTCGGGCGGGCCGCTGACCAGCCCGGTAGTGGACACCCTCGATGACTTCCTGGTTGCACACCGACTGGACTGGGCCCAGGACCTGCGTCGGCATTGGGGCGCCTGGCACGGGCCGGTCTATGTGCTCACCGATGCCCGGACGGCGTCCTCGGCGGAGATGTTTGCCGCGCGTCTGCAGGACAACCGCATTGCACGTGTCGTGGGCGGCCGCAGCGGCGGCTACGGCTGCGGCTTCATGACCGCACCGGGGCCTCGCGTGCTGCCCCATTCACAGCTCCGTGTGCGCGTGCCCAACTGCGTACGCCTGCGCGCCGATGGCAGTGACGAGGTAGCCGGCATCCAGCCGGACCTGCCCATCGCGGCGCGCGCGGGCGAGTCTGCACGCGCCCGCGCACAACGGCTTCTGGACACCGTCAGCGAGGATCTCGCCCGGCACTGAACCGGCTCATTCCAGCACGCAGTCCGTCTGCCGGATCACCTGCGGCAGCACTTCGATCGAGCGTTCGCCCAACTGCGCCAGCACCGCTTCCGGGCCGTACTGGCTGCGCCATCCGAGCCCCTCGCTCGCAGCGCTGGCATCGTGGATGCGATCAATCGCCGGCAGCGTCCAGCCGCGCCGATCGTACTCGGCCAGCCATTGCGGGCAGCGTCGGGCCAGCACGGCGCGTGGGTCGCTGACCAGCCGCTCGCAATCCTCCGGCCCGAACGGGGTCGCACCACTGGCAATGTAGCGCTGGAACATCGGTCCGGTGTTGCGCAGCGCTGCGGCATGCGCATCGGCCACGTCACGCACGTCGATGCCGCGGTGCAGGCGGTACAACAGCATGCGCTCGGGCACCTCGGGGAAACAGCGCGACATGCGGATCACCCGCACCTGGAAGCCGGGGCTGGCCGCCTCCTCCAGCCACTGCTCGGCGGCCAGCTTGGAGCGGTGGTACACCGTGCGCGGCTGCGGCGGGGTGCGTTCATTGATCCACGTACATTGGCCCGGGACGATGGCATGGCCATACAACGCGGTGGTACTGGTGAACACCAAGCGCGACACCCCAGCCTCGCGCGCCAGCATCGCCAGCGTGCGGGTGCCCTCCACGTTGACCCGCTGGAACTCCGCATCCGGCACCAGGCCCACGTGCGGTGCATGCAGGGCGGCGGCATGGATCACCGCATCCACACCGGACAACGCGTTGCGCAGCGCGCGGGTGTCGCCGATGTCGGCCACGTGCCGGGTGGTGTTGAACGGGTTGCGGTCGATGCCCACCACCTCGTGCCGTGCGGACAGCGCGCCGAAGATCGCACGCCCCACCCGGCCTGAACTTCCTGTCAGGAGAATCTTCACTGTGTGGCACTTGGTCAGCGCCCGGGAGCTACCGGGATGCTTCGATTGTAGCCAGAGTCGGGGGCTGGGCGTCCAGCGCCACAGCCCGCCGGGAATCGCAATCGTGGCGACCTCAGCGCCCGCCCTGGCCCATCGGCTGTGCAGGGAGGGCCCCGCAGGCGTCCCAGCGCAGCGTGCCGTCCTTTCCCTGCAGGACAGCGTTGACCGTTGGCGAACCACCTGCATCGACCACGCAGAAGTAGCCGTTGAACGAGCGCGATTGCGGTGCCCCGCGCTGGGCCGGTGCACCGCCCCACATCTCCACCTGGTAACGCTTGCCAGGCTGCAGGCGCGGCGCTGGCGACGTACCCCCGTCACCGTATCGCAGGCAGTGATCCGGCGCGAGCGTGGGTTCTGCCTGGCCATCGCGCAGGAAATCACGCTCCCAGATCGCCGCACCGCCCGTACCGACCTCCATCACCGACACCCCGGCAATCTTCGCAGGCGCGTCGCCCGTGCGGATTGCGGGCACGCCAAAACAGGGTACGCCCTGCTGTTCCTGGACCAGCGCCTGCTGATACCGACCGGCGGGCGAGGCGCAGCGTGCCAGGCCCGGCACCAGCACACCGATCAACAGCAGGGAAACAGGCAAACGGCTCATTGCGTCGTCCTGGGCAGGTTGCTCTTGTCACTGCGAGCGGCAAGGAAGGGAGGGAGCGTGCGTTCGAGCTGGGCGAACCAGCCTGACGTTGTGGCCCAGCGGATACTGCCAGATGTGCGCCCTTTCAGGGATGAAGAACTGCTGTAAGCCGATGCTGTCTGCGGAATGGTCTTGCTTGTAGATGCCCTCCGGGCCGTACATTTCACCGGCGCAATCAACAGGGCGCGCTACACACATCGGCGTGTTGCCGGGCCGAAGATTCCCCTACCCTTGTAGCCATCACACGGTTTCGGGAACATCAGCGCTTATGCAGGGCCGCTTCGTCTTCTCCGCCCCACGCCGCCCCATGCCAATCACTGCGATGCGCATGCGCCCCTGCGCACTGGCCGTCGTGGGCATGCTCGTTCTGCTGCAGCTGGCGCCCGCCGCCCGCGCCGACACCCTCCCGCCACAGTTCATGGCGCAGTACGACGCGGCGCAAGCCTACCTGCAGCTGCTGCAGGATGCCGACGCCGCCAATTCGCCGGAGCAGTTGGACAGCCCGCATACGCTGGCGCTGCTGGCGGCGGTGACCGACCGCCGGGGCATATTGGAGCAGGCGTACACACCACAGGACCTGGGCCTCCTGGCAGGGGCCTGCGAGTACGGCAAGACGCTGAAAACGCGCCTGATGCTGTTCGGTGCACCGACCGACCCGGTCGCCGTGCTGATGCAGACCGGCCAGCTGGACCGGCTGCAGCAACTAGGCGCGCATAACGCCGAACGCTTCAACGCACACCTGCAACGGCTGCTGCCCTACCTGCTTCAATGCGGTGCGCGGATGCAGCCATTGCTGGACCAGTGGCTGGGCACGGCCTCGCCGGCGGAGTTGGCCGGGCTGGGACCGGGCGGTGCAGATACCCTGCGCCAGAATGCGCAACGCCAATACCTGGAGATACTCGCCGTCGTAACGGCGCAGCCCGGACCCAGTGCCCTCAAACAGACGCTGGTAACGGCGCTGGCCGAGGCGGCGTCTGCGTATGCACGGATGCTGCAACCGGCACAACGACTGCAGGTGAAGCAGGCGCTCGGTGAGGCGGCGGCGCAGGTGGATGGGCGCTACGTGACCGCGCTTGAGAGCGCTGCGGACGCATTCAACGGTGGCCGCTGCGGGACACTTTGCCGGATGTAGCCTCCCCGTCGCCGTGTCACTCGTTGAGCGCGGCGAGCTCGCGTCGGGCAATCTCCAGCCACGGCTTCTGTCCACGCTGGTAATACGTTGGCGCTGCCTGCGTACGGCGAATACTGTCCCGGAACTGCTCTGCCGCCCGTCCCATGTGGCCAGCCTGGAGCAACAGCAGGCCGAAGCGAACGCGCGCCTCTTCCCCGGGATAGGTGGGGGCCACGGTCTCGAACCGTCGCAGCGCCTCCTCCAGGCGCCCGGTCGCGGCCAGCAGGCCGGCGTGCAGCAGGTCGGCGTCATAGGAGCGATAGCCCGGATTGGCAAGCGCCAGCCGGCTCAAGGTCTCCAGCGCCTCGGCGGGCTGGCCGAGGCCGTGCTGGGCCTGCGCCAGCCCCAGCAGCATGTCCGGGTCATCGGCGTAAATTCCCTTCAGGGCACGTCGGCAGGCCTGCTCTGCGCCGGCGAAATCGCCAATGCGCAAGCATTCCGTGGCCAGGCGGCGACGGTTCTCGGGGGTGTCCACAACCTCCAACTGCTCGCTGGCCGCGCGCGCGTCACGGCCCGGATCCAGATGGGCGCGGACCTTGCGCAGGACGCGATCGCCGGACCGGCGCGCACGCAGGTCGGGCACCACGGCTACGATCACATACACCAGCACCGCCAGGTAGGAGAACATCAACAGCAACAACACCCAGTACAGCGGCCGGCCACTGCGCACCACGTGCACACAACAGCACACCTGCAATACCACGGACAGCAGGAGGATGGGACTCATACGGGTGTGACTCCTGTCGGATGGAACCTGCACGGCGCGACACGCGACGTACCCTTGGCATGCCGGGCGGTGGGTGGCTGGGCCCGAAGGCGGGAATGATGCGCGGGTTCGGGGTCGATTGCCATGCAATCTGACGTTTCCCTTCCAGGGCCGCCCCGGCCGGCACCCGGTGACGGGGTCGCCATCAACCGTGCGGACAGTCCACGTCGCCTGTTGGAAACCGGCCCGCCCCCCGCCCCCGGTGCGCAGGATTCCGCAGGGATCGGGCACCTTTTTTGATCCCTGTATGCGCCAACTACGGCGGGGCCTGGCCGGCGGTTGCGGGGGGCGGAAAAAGGAGGTTACGAAGAGCGCAGGCGTGGCGGGGAGACGGGTGCGCACCGCGAGCCGGGGAGAGACCCGAAGGTACGTTTCACGGCGAAAGCGTACTGTGAGAATCATTCACCCCAGCTGGACTACCGCGACGATCGTCGGGACATGAACAGCGACTTCACGGATTCTCACGGACGCTGCTTTTGCACGTTGTTGCATAGGCGGTCGCCCGCGCCGTGATTAACATTTGCCGCCATTTAGACCGACCGCTCTGTTTCCAGATCGCCGAGAGCAATGCTCTGGGGCAGAACGGGTAAAGCCACCACGGAGACTATGTGAGCGGCTGTGTCCCCCACCCGCTGTGAGATTCCCCTTATGAAAGCCACCCCAGGTCATTGCGCAAAGACCAGCCTGCTCGCTGCTGCGTTGACGGTTGCGTTAGCCTCCACTGCGAGCGGTGCTTCTCTACTACCAGGTCAATCCCGCACCGTAGTCGCTGGCCAGACGCCTGAAGCGTGGACGCTTACCGGCGCCCGTTTGAGAGTGCTAGACGGCCAGACCCTTGGCATCGATGCCACAAGATCCTCAACCGTGACGCTGTCGGGTGCGCAGGTCACCGGGAATACCACCCAAGGTGCCATCCGTCTTGCCAACAGCCGAGCCGATGTTCTGAACTCGGTCATCACCAATGCGACTGGCCAGGCCTTGTCGCTGGCGGTTGGAATCGGCACGTCGCTGCCGGCTTCTGAAGCGGCGGTTCGCAGTAGTACGCTTGTCGGCCTCGGCGCAGGTGCCAGCATTTCCACTAGAGGTCCTGGCCAAAGAGCCAACCTTACGGTGGACGCTACAAGCATCGAAGGGCTTGCTGACGGCGCGCCAGGTGTATTGGGCGGTAACGGCCTGCTCCTTATCGGCACAGCAGATGTCGTGGCGACAAACGGCAGCTCCATCGTCGGTGACCGCGATGGAATCTACGCATCGGACACCGACGAGAACGGTGCTTCGAATATTGTGATTGATGCATCGCGCGTGGAAGGACGCAGCGGGTCGGCCATTCACGTTGCCCCATCGCGCACCCCGACGACACCCGTGACCAAGGCGGTCTTCACCGTGCAGAACAACGGCGAACTCGTTGGCGGTGACGGCAACCTGCTGTTCGTCGAAGCCCCTGATGCCACCATCCGTTTCAACATCGACGACTCGCGCCTCACCGGCAATATTCTCAACACCGTCGGCAGCACCCTGGATGTGGCGCTCAGCAATGGGGCGGGCTTGACCGGTGCCACCCGCGACATCACCTCGATGCGCGTGGACAACGGACGTTGGCAGCTCAGTGACAACAGCTCCGTGGGCACATTGGCGCTGGGCGCTGGTGGCGAAGTCGCACTTGGCGACGGCAGCGCTTTCCACACCTTGAACGTCGCCGGCAACTACACCGGCAGCGGCGGGACACTGCTGTTCAACAGCGTGCTGGCCGGCGACGATGCCGCCTCGGACACACTGGTCATCGGCGGCGACACCAGCGGCCAGACCCATGTGCGCGTCAACAACGTGGGCGGCGCTGGGGCGCAGACGGTCAACGGCATCGAGCTGATCACCGTGGCCGGTGCGTCCAACGGCCAGTTCGACCTGGCTGGCCGTGCCGTGGGCGGGCAGTACGAGTATTTCCTGTTCAAGAATGCGGGTAACTGGTACCTGCGCTCGCAGCTGCCGACCGCGCCCGACCCCTGCGATGCCGACCCCACCCTGCCCGGCTGTGGCGGCCAGGTTGACCCGCCGGTGGATCCGCCGGTCGGTCCGCCCGTAGATCCGCCCGTAGATCCGCCGATTCCGGTACTGCGTCCGGAAGGTGGGGCCTATCTGGCCAACCTTCAGGCCACCCAGACCCTGTTCCGGCTGGGTTACCACGACCGTCATGCCGGCCAGAACAGTGGACGCGCCTGGGCGCGCGTGGACGGTTCACGCACCCGCTTTGATGCGATCAGCCGCCAGCTGGATGTGCAGGGCAACAGCCAGTCACTGAGTGTGGGCGCCGATGTCTGGCGCAACGACGCCGGCAGCGGCGCAGGCGTGATGCTGTCCAGCGGCAATGCCACCAGCACCTCCACCAACGCGCTTACCGGCTACTACGCACGTGGCAAGGTCAAGGGCGAGGCGCTGGGTGTGTATGGCACCTGGCGCGCTGGCAATGCCGTCGATCCCTATGCGGGCTTCTATCTGGACGGCTCGGTGCAGCGCACCCAGTTCCGCAACCGGGTGGAAGGTGTGGGCCTGGACGCGGAGCGCTACGACAGCCGGGGCTGGCAGGGCGCGATCGAAACCGGCTACGCGTTCCGGGTGGGCGGCGCGCAGAACGGCGGCCTTTTCCTGGAGCCGCAGCTGCAGGTGGGCTACAACCGCTGGGACGACCTGCGCCATACCGAGGCCAACGGCACGGTGGTGACCACGCAGGAGGCCGATGGGCTGTATGGCCGCGTGGGCCTGCGCTTGTCCGGGGTGACCCGCTGGGGTGATGGCGCCGCCGATGTGCAGCCCTACATCGCGGCCAACTGGCTGCACACCCGTGCCGCGTCGCAGGTATGGATGGACGATGAGCGGGTTGACGCGCGCATTCCGCGCAGTCGTGCGGAAGTCAGTGCCGGTGCGTCGTTGAAGTTTGCCAATGGTTTCGGCGCATGGGCCGGGCTGGCCCGGCAGCAGGCCAGTGGCTACCACCAGACCAGCGCGCAGTTGGGGATGCGTTACGCCTGGTGATCATCACGGTGTAGCGGCGTAGCAGACAGCCCTCCGATTGGAGGGCTGTCTGTTTCATGTTTCGGGCGTTCGCAGATGTGCCGTTCCACACTGAGCCGGCAGCGGCAGCCAAGGCACGCGACACCGATCGCTGCGGACACAAAAAAGGCGCCCTGTAGGCGCCTGATCTGTGTCTGCAATGGTGGGCCGTGATGGATTCGAACCATCGACCAAAAGATTAAAAGTCTTCTGCTCTACCAACTGAGCTAACGGCCCATTGCATGCCCCGACATCGCTGCCGGGGGTGCGCATTCTAACCCACAAGGCGCTCAGGCGAAACCATCTATCGCTCAGGCGTAACGGGTCGGGTCGGTCACGCCGGCGTCGGTGAAGCCCTGGGCGCGCAGGCGGCAGGCGTCGCAATGGCCGCAGGCCGCGCCGCGGTCGTCGGCGTTGTAGCAGGACACGGTCAAGCCGAAATCCACGCCCAGGCGCACGCCTTCACGCACGATGTCGGCCTTGCTCAGGAACTGCAGCGGCGCGTGCACCTGGATGCCCGCCCCTTCGACGCCGGCCTTGGTGGCCAGGTTGGCCAGGGTCTGGAAAGCGGCGATGAACTCCGGGCGGCAATCGGGGTAGCCCGAATAGTCCACGGCGTTGACGCCGCAGAAGATATCGTTGGCCCCCAGCACTTCGGCCCAGCCCAGGGCGAGCGACAGCATGATGGTATTGCGGGCGGGCACGTAGGTGACCGGGATGCCCTCGCCGCCCGCTTCGGGCACGTCGATGTCATCGGTCAGCGCCGAGCCGCCGATGCTGCGGAGGTCGACGCTGACGGTCTTGTGCGCCACCACGCCCAATGCCTGGGATACCGCCGCGGCGGCGTCCAGCTCGGAGGTGTGGCGCTGGCCGTAGCGCACGCTCAGGGCATGCACGGCAAAGCCTTGTTCCTGGGCGATGGCGATGACGGCGGCGGAATCCATGCCGCCGGACAGGAGCACGACTGCTTTTTTCATGAGGGGTGTTTCCGGTGGGTTGCAGGGGTCGGCACGCTGTCCCGCGCCGGGTACATCAGGAGCGACGCGCGGGCCTACCGGCCCGGTTCGTCATCCCAGAGGATCTTGTGCAGCTGCATCTGGAAGCGCACGGGCAGCCGGTCTTCGACGATCCAGTCGGCCAGCTGGCGCGGGCTCACCTGCCCCTTGCTGGGCGAGAACAGCACCATGCTGCGCTCGTTGAGACGGTGTTCGCGCAGCATCGCGCACGCCCAGTCGTAGTCCTCGCGGCTGCACAGCACGAACTTGATCTGGTCGCGTCGGGTGAGCAGCGGCAGATTCTCCAGCCGGTTGCGGGCCATCTCGCCGGAGGCCGGCGTCTTCAGGTCGACCACGCGCGAAACGCGCGCATCCACGCCACTGACATCCAGTGCACCGGAGGTTTCCAGCGATACATCCAGACCGGCATCGCAGAGCTTTTCCAGCAGCACCAGGCAGCGCTTCTGGGCCAGTGGCTCGCCGCCGGTGACGCAGACGTGGTGGACGCCCTGGGCCAGCACTTCGGCCACGATCGCGTCGATGTCCCACCAGGTGCCGCCGTGGAAGGCGTAGGCGGTGTCGCAGTAGGTGCAGCGCAGCGGGCAGCCGGTCAGGCGCACGAACACGGTCGGCCAGCCGGCGGTATCGGCTTCGCCCTGCAACGAGGTGAAGATCTCGGTGATCTTCAGGCGCGGCAGCGGCGACTGCACGATCTCGCTGGGGAGCGCGGCAGCGGCGGACAGGGGGATGGTCATGGCGGTGATTCTTGGGAGTGCGGCATCGGAAACGACAACAGCCGGGAGGTGCCCGGCGGGTTGACCCGCGGGGCAGAGCCCGGCTCTACGAGGCGGTGATTATACCGGGGCTGCCTGAGCGGTGCCCGGGCGGCGGTTCAGCGGATCTGCTGGCCCAGCCGGATCGACTGCAGGCGGTCCTGGGCGGTACGTGCCGCATCGGTGCCCGGATAGGTGGACACCACCTGTTCCAGGGTTGCCTGGGCCTGGTCGACCTTGCCTTCGCCATACTGCGACAGGCCGATCTTGAGCAGGCCACCAGACGCCTTGTCGTGGGTCGGGTAGCGCGAGATGAGGTCGCGGAACTGCGCCTCAGCCAGCGGGAAATTGCGGGTGGCGTAGTAGCTTTCGCCCAGCCAGTACAGCGCATTGGGGGTATACACGCCGTTGGGATACAACGACAGGAAGGCCAGGAACAGCTGCGCGGAGTCGTCGTACTTGCCGGCCTTGAGCGAGTCGAAGGCCACGTTGTAGGTGGCGCGCTCGTCGCCCGATGCTGCCAGGCTGCCAGCATCGCCATGCACCGAGGGCGGCCGCTCGGAAGCGGCCGTTGCCGGTTTGGGTGCTGCGGCGGCCGGCTTGGGCGCGCTCGCGGCGGGTGCGGCGGGAAGCACGGGGGCCCCACCTTCCAAGCGGTTCAGGCGCCCGTCCAGGTCCAGATACTGGTCCTTGGCCGATTGCTTGAGCTGCTCGTTGTCATGCTGCAACTGCTCCACCTGCGACTGCAGCGCCTGCATCTGGGTGCGGAGCTGGTTGAGCTGGTTGAGCATGTCCATGTTGGACTGGTTGTTCTGCACCTGCTGCTCAAGCGAACCGACCCGGTCAGCCAGGCTTTGGCGCTGCGCATTGGCCGGTGCGGCAGCCACCAGGGCTGCCGCAACGATCATCGATAGAAATCGAAAGCGCATCTATTACTGAGCCGTGTACACGATCTCGACGCGACGGTTCTGCGACCAGCAGGACTCGTTCGATTCGGTGCAGACCGGACGCTCTTCGCCGTAGGACACGACGGTCAGCTGCGAAGCCGAGCCACCGTTGGCCTGCAGGGCGGAGTTGACGCCATTGCCGCGACGCTCGCCCAGAGCCTGGTTGTACGCGCGCGAACCGCGCTCGTCGGTGTGGCCCTGCAGGGTGATGCGCGAGGACGGACGGTCACGCAGGTACTTGGCGTGGCACGCCATGATGGCCTGGAATTCCGGCTTCACTTCTTCCTTGTCCAGGTCGAAGTAAACAACGCGCTGGCGCAGGCAGGAATCGGTATCCAGGTCGCCCGGGCCGTACAGGCCGGAGGTCGACGGGCCGGTCGGGGTGGTGGTCGAGGAGCCGGAATCCACCGGGGCGACCGGCGTTTCCTTCACCTTCTTGGAGCAACCGGCCAGGGCGGCCACGGACAACAGGGAGACAAGCAGAACGCGGGTGGTCTTGTTCATGGCGATACCTTTGAGGCTCCTAAAGCCGGATGTGGGATGAATACGGTGGAAATCTTAACACTCTGTTAGCGCTTTGTACGGTAAGGCGACCAAGATGGCTCGCGAACGTCACCGTCTGCCAAGACCAGCCGCTGGCGCACGCGCGCATCGGCCGAGACGGCATACAACACTCCACGACCCCCCTCTCGGGCGGCGTACAACACCATGCTTGCGTTGGGTGCAAAGCTCGGCGATTCATCCAGCGAACCCGGCGACAGCGTGCTCCAGCGGGCCGAACCCAGGCTGCTGTCCATCATCGCGATCTTGTAGGTATTGCCGCTGCCCTGGGCCACCACCAGCTTCTTGCCGTCGAAGGACAGGCTGGGCGTGGCGTTGTAGTTGCCCTGGAAGGTCACGCGCGAGGCGCTGCCGCCACTGGAGGGCACCTGATAGATCTGCGGGCGGCCGCCGCGGTCGGAGGTGAAGTAGATGTTGGAACCGTCGGCACTCCAGGTCGGCTCGGTGTCGATGGCGAAGTGGTTGGTGAGCTGGGTCAGCTGCTTGCTGCCCAGGTCCATGACGTAGATTTCCGGGTTGCCACTGCGCGACAGCGACAGCGCCAGGCGCCGGCCATCCGGGGAGAACGACGGGGCACTGTTGATGCCGCGGAAGCTGGTGACCAGTTCACGCGCGCCGGTGGAGATGTTCTGGATGTAGATGGCCGAATTGCCACGCTCGAAGCTGACGTAGGCCAGGCGGTTGCCATCCGGGCTCCACGACGGCGACAGCAGCGGTTCGGCCGAACGCACGATGGTCTGCGGGTTGAAGCCGTCCGAATCGGCCACCATGAGCGCATAACGCATGGCATCGCCCTTGCCGCTGGCGGTGACATAGGCAATGCGGGTCCAGAAGGCACCGCGTACGCCGGTGATCTTCTCGTAGATGGCGTCGGCCATCTGGTGGGCGACGTCGCGCATGGCATTGCCACGGGCGGTCATCGCCAGGCCCAGCAGGCGCTCGCCCTTGGGCACGTCATACAGCTCGTACTCGACCCGGTAGGCCCCGGCGCCGGCATCCATGACCCGGCCGACCACGATGTAATTCTGCTTCAGCGCCCGCCAGGTGGCGAACTGGATCTCGCTGCCACGGGTGGGCTTTTCGACGATCTGTGCTTCGGGCAGCGTGCGGAACTGGCCCGAACGCTCCAGGTCGGCGCGCACCACGCCGGCAACATCGGTCTGCGGCGCACCGGCAGAACCTTGGTACGGCATCGGCACCACGGTGATCGGCAGCGCGGATGCGTTGCCACCGATGATGTCGATATCCAGACCCCTCTGCTGCGCAACGGCAGCGAAAGGCAACAACAGGGCCGCAACAACGGCTAGCCAGCGAGGCATCTTCTTCATGGAGCGCTCAATAGGGGGAAACCGGAACGAGGGATAACAGGACGGCGGTGAATAGTTTCGCAATCATGAACCAAGGGGGTGTGAAATCCGAGTCACCATGCACCTGGAACTCACATTGCGTTAACGACTGGCGGGCGTCCCTGCGGCCTGTCGCGCACTGCCTCAGCGATCCTGGGCGGTAAAGTTGAAGTTGATCGTGCGTGCGAAGACCGTCTCGAAACCCCGATAGGGCAACGGCTGTGCATTGAGCACGGCCGCCTCGATGGAGCGCTTGCCGGCCTCGTCGAAGGGGCAGCTGGGGCTGACCTTGGCCTGCAGCACCTGGCCACCGGGGATCTGGGTAATCACGATCTGGCAGCGTTGGCCCAGCGGCACGCTGTCCGGACGCACCCACTGCGAGAGCACCTTCTGCTGGATCGCCGCGGCGTACTTGGCACTGAGGTCATCACTGGTCCCACCGCCACCGGCGGCCGGCTGCGCGGCCCCCGTGCTGCCAGCGCTGGCCGACTGCGCCGCGCGCGCCTGCGCATTGGCCACCTGGCGCAGCTTCTGTTCGGCCAACTTGGCTTCCTTCTCGGCCTGTTCGCGCTTGCGGCGGATCTCGGCGATCTTCTGCTGGCGTTCGGCTTCGGCCTTGCTGTCGTTGGCCTTCTGTTCCTGCTCGGCCAGCTTCTTCTTCTGCTCGGCCTCTTCCTGCTGCTTGGCCAGGCGCAGCTTCTGCTCGGCCTGCTCCTGGCGCTTGCGCTCGGTCAGGTCGATCTGTTCCTCGCGGCGCTTGGCTTCCTGCTCCTGCTTGGCCTTTTCAGCGGCAATCGACAGGGCGCTGACCGCCTCCTGGTCCACCTTGTCAGGCTGGGCCACGCGCTCCTGCGCCTGTTGCTGCTGGGGCGTGGGCGCATCCTGCGGGCGCGGCTCCTCGATGGGCTGCGGCGGCGGCACGGTGTCTTCGGGGATCGGCGCAGGCTGAACAACCGGTTCAGGCAGGTCGGGCAGTTTTTCCGAGGCGCGCAGGGCCTGCCGCGCCGCGGCCGCTTCGGCGGCCGACAGCTGCATGCTGGCCTCGATGGCCGGGTCGCCGGCGGCAGCCTCGGTGGTGCGCTGCGGCGACCACAGCCAGGCGCCGATGAACACCAGCGCCAAAAGCAGGTGCACGCCAAGGGCCAGCGCGATCGGCAGACCCCACTTTTCTTCCGGCTGGCGCTGCGGTGGCAGGGCTTCAGCGTGCATCGGTCGCCAGACCCACCTTTTCGACGTTGGCACGCTTGATCACGTCCATCGCCGCGATCACTTTTTCATAGGCCACGGCCTTGTCGGCGGCCACGATCACCCGCAGGTTGCGGTCCTGGGCGATCAGGGCACCCAGCTGCGTCTGCAACTGGCCGGCATCCATCAGCGCCGGTTCCTTGGCATCGGGCAGCTTCAGGCTGAGCTGGCCGTCCAGGCGGACCGAGACGATCACCGGGTCCTGCTTGCTTTCCAGCGCCTTGGCCTGGGAATTGGGCAGGTCGACATCGAAACTGAGCGTCAGCAGCGGTGCGGTGACCATGAAGATGATCAACAGCACCAGCATGACGTCGATGTACGGCACCACGTTGATTTCGGATTTGAGCTTGCGGCGCTTGCGGCGGCCGATGGCAGCAGTCATGGCAGGGTCCTTGGTGCGGGGCGCTTACTCGTCGCCGGCGCTCTGGCGCTGCAGGATCGAGCTGAACTCTTCTGCGAAGGTTTCAAAGCGGACCGACATGCGCTCCACGCGGGTGGTGAAGCGGTTGTAGGCCCACACCGCCGGGATGGCCACGAACAGGCCGATGGCGGTGGCAAACAGTGCTTCGGAAATACCCGGGGCGACCGAGGCGATGCCGGCCTGTTCGCCGCTGTTGATCATGTCGTGCATGGTCACCATGATGCCGAACACGGTGCCAACCAGGCCCACGTAAGGCGCGGTGGAGCCGATGTTGGCCAACAGCTCCAGGCTGCGCTCCATCTGGTCCACTTCGCGGGTGTAGGTGGTGCGCATGGCACGCTGGGCGCCTTCCAACTGCGCGCGACCGTCCAGCCGGCGCTTGTCGCGCAGGCGGGTGAACTCGCGGAAGCCGGCTTCGAAGATGGCTTCCAGGCCGCCCACCTTGCGGTTGCGGTCGGTGGCCGAGCTGTACAGCTTGCCCAGGTCGGCACCGGACCAGAAGCGGCTTTCAAATTCATCGGCTTCGCGGTTGGCCACGTTGAACACGCGCGCCTTGCGGAAGATGATCACCCAGCTGATGAACGAACCGGCCAGCAGCAGCAGCACGATGATCTTCACCGGCAGGCTGGCCTTGATCATCAGGTCCAGGTAATTGATGCCGCCGCCATGCGCGGCCTGCGCGACCGTCTGCGCTGCGGCGCTGGTCACTTCCTGCGGCAGCGCCTCGGTCACCGTGGCCTGCAGGGCCAGGAGCATTGCGATCATCCGGTGTTCCTCACTGTGCGGATACTTGAAGTTCGTAGGGTTTCAACGCGGCAAGGAGGACATCGTCCATGCCGCGCGGTTTGAAGGTGGAGGCATCCAATGCCGCAATCCTGACCTGGGCGGTCAGCAGCGTTTGATCGCCGCGACACACGCTCTGGTCGAACACCATGCTGGCACGCTTGCACTGCACCAGAGTGGCGGTCACGTCCAGCGCATCATCCAGCCGCGCCGGCTTGAGGAAATCCAGGGTCATCGCGCGGACCGCAAAGACCAGGCCGTGTTCGGTGCGCGTACGCTCCTGGCCAAAGCCCAATGCCCGCATCCATTCGGTCCGTGCCCGCTCCATGAAGGCCACGTAGCGCGCGTGGTAGACCACCCCGCCCGCGTCGGTATCTTCCCAATAGATGCGTGTCGGCCAACTGAACCGGGGATCAACTGCCATCAATGGCCTCCGCGAACAGGTCCGCCGGCGGGTTCTTGGGCTTCAGGCCCATGTGCCGGTAGGCCTTGTGCGTGCACATGCGGCCGCGCGCGGTGCGGATCAGGAAGCCCTGCTGGATCAGGTAGGGTTCGACTACGTCTTCCAGCGTGCCGCGCTCTTCGGACAGCGCCGCGGCCAGCGATTCGATGCCCACCGGGCCGCCGTCGAAGTAGTCCACCATGGTCCGCAACATGCGCCGGTCCAGCTCATCGAAGCCTTCCGGGTCGACCTTGAGCATCTGCATGGCCGCCTGCGCCACGTCCTGGTCGATATGGCCGGCCGCTTTGACCTGGGCGAAGTCGCGCACCCGCCGCAACAGCCGGTTGGCGATGCGCGGGGTGCCGCGCGAGCGCCGCGCGATTTCGGCCGCGCCTTCGGCGGTGCAGTCGATGTTGAGGATGGCCGCCGAGCGACGCACGATTTTGGTCAGCTCTTCGGGGGTGTAGAACTCCAGCCGGTGCACGATGCCGAAGCGGTCGCGCAGCGGCGCGGTCAGCAGGCCGGCCCGGGTGGTCGCCCCGATCAGGGTGAACGGCGGCAGGTCGATCTTGATCGAGCGGGCGGCCGGGCCCTCGCCGATCATGATGTCGATCTGGAAATCCTCCATCGCCGGGTACAGCACTTCCTCGACCACGGGCGACAGGCGGTGGATTTCGTCGATGAACAGCACATCGTGCGGCTGCAGGTTGGTCAGCAGCGCGGCCAGGTCACCGGCCTTTTCGATCACCGGGCCGGAGGTGACCCGCAGGGCCACGCCCAGCTCGTTGGCGATCACATGGCTCAGGGTGGTCTTGCCCAGCCCCGGCGGGCCGAAGATCAGTACGTGGTCGAGCGCGTCGCCACGGGCCTTGGTGGCCTCGATGTAGATCGACAGCTGCTCACGCACCGGCGCCTGGCCCAGGTAATCGGCCATGCGCTTGGGACGGATGCTGGCGTCGGTGCCCTCGTCTTCGCGGGTGGCACCGGCAGCAATGATGCGGTCGTCTGTCATGCGGCAATTATGCGGCAAAAGCAGGAGGTTCGGCCGGGCTGCGCCCGGCGCCCGCTAAAGCCGAAGCCCAAAACCCAGAGCCGAAGCCGGAGCCGGAGCCGGAGCAACAGCTGGTGTACTGCGAGACGGCGGGGTGGGTCCGGTTGCAGGGGACGCTGCAAGTACGTCCCTGTAAGCTCGGTCGCCGCATCCATGCGGCTCACGCCCCCGCAACCGGACCCACCCCGCCTCCGCCAACACTCCGTACGCCGCCAGGCAAGCAACCCCAGACGCTCTTTATCCACAGCTCGCGCCGACCGTCTGGAGGAGAGCCCCCTTGTTGTTGAAGGGGGCGCACCGAAGGTGGGGGGATTAGGTGGAATGCCCCGGGGCCCGCGCTTTGCGTAGCAAAGCGTGGGGCGTAGCGCAGGTGGAGATTAAATCTCCACCTGCGCACCCAGCTCTACCAGCCGGTTGCCCGGAATGCGGAAGAACCCGGTCGCCGGGGCTGCGTTCCGGTGCATCAGCGCGAACAGCTTGTCGCGCCAGATGGGCATGCCGCGGTTGGCGGTGGCCACGATGGTCTCGCGGCTGGCGAAGAAGGTGGTGTCCATCGGATCGAAGTAGATCCCGCCGTGGTCGCACGAACGCATCAGCGCCAGCGGCACGTCCGGGGTTTCCATGAAGCCGAAGCGCACGTAGATGCGGTAGAACTCGTCCCCCACCGACTCGATCTTCAACCGCTGGCCCTCCGGCGCATACGGCACCGGCAGGGTCACCACGTGCAGGAACACGTTGCGCTCGTGCAGCACCTTGTTGTGCTTGAGGTTGTGCATCAGCGCATGCGGGGCCACGGTCGGGTCGGCGGTCAGGAACACCGCCGTGCCCGGCACCCGTACCGGCGGGGCCAGCATCAGGCCCGGCAGGAAGGTATCGATGCGGATGCCGTCCTTGCGGATCTCGTCACGCAGCAGCTCGCGGCCCCGCCGCCAGGTACGCATCATGGTGAACAGCACGATTCCCAGCACCACCGGGAACCAGGCCCCCTGCAGCAGCTTGGCGCCGTTGGCGATCACAAAGCCCAGGTCGATGACGAAGAAAATCACGCACAGCGGGATGATCCAGTAGCGCGAGGTCGGCCACAGCGCGCGCGCCACCAGGGCCAGCAGCAGGGTATCGATGAGCATGGTCGCCGATACCGAAATGCCGTAGGCCACCGCCAGGTTGGACGAGCTGCGGAAGGCCAGCACCAGCCCGATCACCATCACCGCAATGCCCCAGTTGATGCCGGGGATGTAGATCTGGCCGATGGTGTCGTGCGAGGTATGGGTGATGCGCATGCGCGGGATGTAGCCCAGCTGCATGGCCTGGCGCGACACCGAGAACGCCCCGGTGATCACCGACTGCGAGGCAATCACCGCGGCCATCGTGGCCAGGATGATCATCGGGTACAGCGCCCAGTCCGGCACCGCCTCGAAGAACGGGTTCTTGACCGCCTCGGGATTGTTGAGCACCAGTGCGCCCTGCCCCAGGTAGTTCAGCACCAGGCACGGCAGCACGAAGAAATACCAGGCATGGCGGATCGGCTTGGCCCCGAAGTGGCCCATGTCGGCATACAGCGCCTCGCCACCGGTGACCGCCAGCACCACCGCGCCGAGAATGAAGACGCCGTGCCAGCCGTGCTCCATGAAGAACCGCAGCGCCCACATCGGGTTGAACGCCTTGAGCACTTCGGGGGCATCGATGATGTTCCAGATGCCGATGGCGGCCAGCGAAATGAACCAGATCGAGGTGATGGGCCCGAACAGCTTGCCGATCTTCTCGGTACCAAAGCGCTGCACCGCAAATACCGCCAGCAGCACCACCACGGTGATCGGTACGATGAAGGCATGCAGGCCCGGCGCAGCCACTTCCAGGCCTTCGACCGCGCCCAGTACCGAGATCGCCGGGGTGATCACCCCGTCGCCGAAGAACAACGAGGCGCCGAAGATGCCCAGGATGCCCACCACGTAGGCCGAGCGCGACCCGTTGCGCAGGGTGCGCTGGGTCAGCGCCATCAACGCCATGATGCCGCCCTCACCTTCGTTGTCGGCGCGCATGATGATGGTGACGTACTTGAGCGTCACCACGATGTTCAGCGCCCAGAACGCCAGCGACAGCACGCCCAGCACGGTGTCGTGGTCGCTGTTGAGGCCGTAATGCGGCGAAAACGCTTCCTTCAGCGTGTACAGCGGGCTGGTGCCGATGTCGCCGAACACCACGCCGATGGCGCCGATCATCAGGGCCATGCCGCCGGCCGCCGGCGCGTGGCCGTGCGCGGCGTGGCCGTTGTCGTGCTGGGTGGGAGAGGTGGACATGAGGCTCCGGGCGGACGCGGTCGGTATCAGGAAGAAGGCAGCGCGCGGGTCAGCGCAGCGCGGCCTGCAGGGCCTTGCGGATGACGGTGGCGACATCGTCGCCTTCGACGTTGGCATCGCGCGCCATGCGCGCCGCTTCGGTGGGCTTGTAGCCCAGCTGCTGCAGCGCCACGGTGGCCTCGGACACCGGGTCGGTGGCCGGTGCGGCCCCGGCCAGCGGTGCGCCACCGCCGCCGAAGTTGGCCGCGCGGTCACGCAGCTCCAGCACCATGCGCTCGGCGGTCTTCTTGCCAATGCCCGGGATGCGGGTCAGCGCGGTGATGTCACCGGCCTGCAGCATCCGCGCGAACTCGTCCACGCTCACCCCCGACAACACCGCCAGCGCGATCTTGGCGCCAATGCCGCTGACCTTCTGTACGTCGCGGAACAGCCGGCGCTCGCCCTCGCGCAGGAAGCCGTACAGCGACACGCTGTCTTCCTTCTGCGCGTAGTGGGTGAACAAGGTGACCTCACGGCCCAGCTCGGGCAGGTCGTAGAAGGTGCTCATCGGCGCCTCCAGCTCGTATCCGACGCCATTGACGTCGATGAGCAGCCACGGCGGCGCCTTGTAGGCCACGATCCCGCGCAGACGACCAATCATGCAGTTTTCCTCATTTCCGGCTCCAGGCCATGCGGGCATTGACGCCCAGGCGCTGCGCCGTGGCCCGTACATGGGCGTGGGTGATGGCCACGGCCAACGCATCGGCGGCGTCGGCCTGCAGCTTGGTTTTCAGGTTGAGCATAAGCCCGACCATGTGTTGGACCTGTTGCTTCTCCGCGCCCCCGCGGCCCACCACGGCCAGCTTGATTTCGGTGGCCGCGTACTCGCTGACCGGCAGGTCGCGCATCACCACCGCCGAAATCGCCGCGCCGCGGGCCTGGCCCAGCTTGAGTGCCGAGTCCGGGTTGCGCGCCATGAACACCTTTTCGATGGCCACTTCGTCGGGTCGGTATTCTTCGACCAGGGCGTTCAGGCCCAGCACCAGCAGCTTCATCCGCTGTGGGAAGTCGTCGGCCCCCAGCAGCACCAGCGGCAGGTGGTGCACGTGCACGACCTTGCCGGTGACGTCCACATCAATGATGCCAACCCCGGTCCGTTGCGAGCCGGGGTCGATGCCAAGGATGCGGGTCATGCGGCACGCAGGCGGAAGGGATGGCAGGGAACGGCTGGAGTCATCATGGTCCGCATTGTCCGCTCACCGGTCGCGCAAAGCGACCGGCCAGGCGCACGGTCAGGCGTAGGCGTCCGCGCCCAGGTCGGCGTTGGAGAACACGTCCTGCACATCGTCCAGGTCTTCCAGCATGTCCAGCATCTTCTTGACCTGCAGGGCGGTGTCGCCCTCGACCTTGATGTCGTTGTCGGCGCGGAAGGTGAGTTCGGCGTGGTCGGCCTTCAGCCCGGCCGCTTCCATGCCCTCCTTGACCGCGTGGTAGCTGTCGGCGGCGGTGAGCACGTCGATCGCACCATCTTCGGGGTAGACCACGATATCGTCGGCGCCGGCCTCGATGGCCGCCTCGGTGACCGCCTCTTCATTGGCGCCCGGGGCGAAGTGCAGCACCCCCACGCGCTTGAACATGAACGATACCGAGCCTTCGGTGCCCATGTTGCCGCCGCACTTGCTGAAGGCGTGCCGGACATCGGCCACGGTACGGACGCGGTTGTCGGTCAGGCAGTCCACGATCACGGCCACGCCACCGGGGGCATAGCCCTCGTAGCGGATCTCCTCGTATTCCACGCCTTCCAGTTCACCGGTGGCCTTCTTGATGGCCCGTTCGATCACGTCCTTGGACATGTTCGAGGCCAGGCCCTTGTCCATGGCCACGCGCAGCCGCGGGTTGTTGTTGGGGTCGCCTCCACCGCCGCGCGCGGCAACGCCGATCTCGCGGATGATCTTGGTGAAAATCTTGCCGCGTTTCGCGTCGGACGCGTTTTTGCGGTTCTCGATCGAGGGACCTCTACCCATGGGTATTACCGTGCTTGCATGAGGAACAGGGCGCGGATTCTACCTGATCGCCCGCCGCGACCGTGTTAGTCGTGGCCGCGGCGGCCGCCCCGGCTCAGGCGGCGTGGGCGGCGCGGTCGTGGCGGAACTGGCCATCGCGCAGGAAGGCGGCGGTCTGGCGCGCCGCATCGGGCGAAAACACCAGCCCGCTGTGGCTGGCGGCCACCACGCAATGGTCGGCCAGGCCCGGCAACTGGGTCTCATCCAGGGCCACGGTGCCATCGGACGCCGTGCCGATCGCGCCCAGCAGGCTGCCCAGCCCGTGCGGGACCGAACCGGCGATCAACCCCACCCGGGCGCTGCCTTCCCAGGCCGGCAGGCCATCCAGCAGCAGGTCGCTGCTGCGGCCCAGGGCCAGCGACCAGCCATGTTCGGCCAGCGAACGCGCGGTGCCACTGCCGCGCAGCGGCGAGCCCAGGCAGACCACCCGCGACACCGGCAGGTCCGGCTGCTGGCGCAGCGCCTCCAGCGCCACCAGGCCGCCCAGGCTGTGCCCGACCAGCGACACCGGGCCGCTGTCCCTGAGCCGTTCCAACAGTTGCGGCACGGCCACGTCGGGGCCGCCGAACACGCTGGAATAGCCGAACGTATCCACGTTGAAGCCTCGCGCGCGCAGCCGCCAGGCCAGCGGGCCAACCCACGCACGTGCATTCCAGATGCCATGTAGCAGTAAAACAGGGGGATTCATGCACTCAGCCTAGCCGGTTGGCTTGGAACCTGCGGGAGGAAACGCGCTCATTAGACGAATAGACCCAACAACGGCGGGTGAAGCCGTTGCGGTCCCTGCCGATGGCGAAGGTGAATGCCTGGCGCTCAGCGCGCCGGCCCGGCCGGACGGTGCAGGATGAACTCCAGGTCGCGCACGTTGCCGACCGGGAATTCATAGGTGCCGACCTTGCTGAACCCATAGCGCGCGTAGAACCGCTGCGCGCCGAAGTTCTCCGACCACACGCCCAGCCACAGCGTGCGCGGCCCCTCACGCTCAAGCCATTCCAGCGCGGTTTCCAGCAGGCGGCTGCCCCAGCCACAGCTCTGCTGGTCCTTGATCAGGTACAGGCGCTTGAGCTCGCCGTCGCCCGGCTGCACGTCCGGGTGCGGCAGGCCGCAGGGACCGGCAGCGGCATGACCGACAGCCACCCCGTCCAGCTCCAGCAACCACACCGCATAGTCCGGGTGGGCCAGGATGATGCGCTGGCGGTCGACCGCATAGGCCTCATCCAGGAAATCCTGCAGGTCCTGCGCCGGATAGAGCGGGCCGAAGGTTTCAACGAAGGTACGCGTGGCCAGCACCGACAGGGTCGGTGCATCTTCAACGGTGGCGCGGCGAATGGCGTACATGGCGGGATCGGGGCAGGCCTCAGGCCTGCGCTCCGTGCGGGGCGTCTTCTTCCTCGCCCTCTTCTTCTTCCTCGTCCTCGTACTCTTCCTCGTCGCCCTCGTCGCCCTCTTCGCCCTCTTCCTCTTCTTCCTCGTCCTCGTCGAGTTCTTCTTCGTCGTCTTCGTAATCTTCCACGCCGAAGTCCTCGCCGTCCCAACGGCCTTCACCGTCGGTGACGAAGGTCAGTGCCATCGCCGCAGGGCTGGTCCCCACGCGCACCAGCCAGCCACCGAACACGCGGGCGCGTTCGGTCACCAGGTTGGCGTCGGCACCTTCATTGCCCAGCTTTTCCCACTCCAGCGAAAACGCGAACTCGCTCATTGCCTGGCTCTCCGGATCGGTAGGTGTGGATCAGTTTTTGCGTGGACGGACCTGGACGTGCACTTCGGCCAGCTGCTCATCCGGAATCGGCGACGGGGCGCCGGTCATCAGGCACTGCGCACCGGTGGTCTTGGGGAACGGGATGACGTCGCGGATCGATTCGGTGCCGGCCATCAGCGCGGCGATACGGTCGATGCCGAAAGCGATACCACCGTGCGGCGGCGCACCGAAACGCAGCGCGTCCAGCAGGAAGCCGAACTTGCCCTCGGCCTCTTCGGCGCCGATGCCGAGCAGTTCAAACACCGCACTCTGCATGTCCGAGCGGTGGATACGGATCGAACCGCCACCGATCTCGTTGCCGTTGAGCACCATGTCATAGCCGCGCGACACGGCGGTCTTGGCATTGGCGCGCAGGTCGGCGATGTCGTCCACGGCCGGGGCGGTGAAGGGGTGATGCAGGGCGACGTAGCGCTGGGCTTCGTCGTCGTATTCGAACATCGGGAAGTCGGTGACCCACAGCGGTGCCCAGCCGGCGGACACCAGGCCAAAGTCCTTGCCGGCCTTCAGGCGCAGCGCGCCCATGAAGTCGGACACCTTGTTGTAGCCACCCGCGCCGAAGAACACGATGTCGCCGTTGCCGGCACCCACGTGGGCGACCAGCGCGGCGAAGGCGTCTTCGCTGAAGAACTTGGCAATCGGCGAGCTGACTTCACCGTTGTCGGCGATCTTGATGTAGGCCAGGCCCTTGGCGCCGTACTTGGCGGCATGCGCGGCATATTCGTCGATCTGCTTGCGGCTGAGGGTGGCACCCCCGGGAATGCGCAGCGCGGCCACACGGCCGTCGGCATCGTGGGCGGCGGCGGTGAACACCGGGAATTCACTGGTCTTGACCAGCTCGGCCACGTCCACCAGTTCCAGCGCGATGCGCAGGTCCGGCTTGTCCGACCCGTAGCGACGCATCGCCTCGGCCCAGGTCATGCGCGGGAAGCTGGCCACCAGGTCCACCGCGACCACTTCCTTGAAGATGGCGCGGATCATGTCTTCCACGAAGTTCTGCACGTCGGCCTCGGCGACGAAGGCGAACTCCATGTCCAGCTGGGTGAATTCCAGCTGGCGGTCGGCACGCAGGGCCTCATCGCGGAAGCAGCGCGCGATCTGGTAGTAACGGTCAAAGCCGGCCACCATCAGGATCTGCTTGAACAGCTGCGGGCTCTGCGGCAGGGCATAGAACTCGCCCGGGTGCATGCGCGCCGGCACCAGGAAGTCGCGGGCGCCTTCCGGGGTGGCCTTGGTCAGGATGGGGGTTTCGATGTCCTGGAAGCCGGTGGCGTCCAGGTGGCGGCGCAGCGCCTGCACCAGCTTGATGCGGGTGCGCTGCATGCGCTGCATTTCCGGGCGGCGCAGGTCCAGGTAGCGGTACTTCAGGCGGGTTTCCTCGCCCGGGTTCTCGTGGGCGTGGAACGGCAGCGGCTCGGCCTTGTTGAGAATGCTGATGGCCGTGGCGATCACTTCCACCTTGCCGGTGCGGAGCTTGTCGTTGACCGCATGGCGCGCGCGCACCACGCCTTCCACCTGCAGCACGTCTTCGTAGCCCAGGCTGGCGGCCACGGCGAACACGGCCGCGTTGTCGACTTCCACCGTCACCTGCACGATGCCTTCATGATCGCGCAGATCGATGAAGCACACGCCGCCCTGGTTGCGGGCAACGTCGGTCCAGCCGGCGAGGGTAACGGTTTGGCCAATCAAGGTCTCATCGACCAGGCCGCAGAAGTGGGTACGCATGGGGGTAAAGCTCCGCAGGAGAATGCCGGCACCAGGTTGCGCCGGACAGCCCTTTATTCTGCGGCGTAGCCTGCGCCGGGGCAAATCGGCGGGCTCGGCCCCTGCCCCTGCCCGGCCCGCGAGGCCGGCCGGCGGGCATCACGCGCCGTGAACCCGCCCCCTTCCTATAGTCCGCGCACCAACGACCGCAAGGGGATGCTGCCATGAACCGTCGTCTTAGCGTTGCCTGCCTGGCCCTGGCACTGGGCTGTAGCGCCCCGGCCGTCCAGGCCCAGATGAGCACCCGGGCCTATGCACCGGAAAACCTGTCAACGCTTTCTTCGGCCGACCGCACCCGGGTGATCAGCCAGGAGTATGCCGAGCAGTCCAGCGGACGGCGCATCCCCGACGATCAGCTTCGCTTCTACCAGGCCCAGGTCAACTCGGGCTGGGGTTTTTCACGGATCAAGCAGGACATCGCCACCTCGCTGAACGGCAATGGCGGCGGGGGCTGGAATGGCGGCGGCAGTGGCGGCAACGCCGGCACCGTGCGTTGCGAGAGCCAGAACAACCGCGAGCGGGTCTGCAATACCGGCTGGCGCAGTGCTCGCCTGTCGCGGCAGATCTCCGGCACGGCCTGCCAGGAAGGCCGCACCTGGGGGTCGCGCGATGGCACGGTGTGGGTCACCGGCGGCTGCCGCGCCGACTTCGTCGACGGCCGTGGCAGCGGCGGCAACTGGGGCGGCGGCGGTGGCACCGGCGGCACCATCCGCTGCGAAAGCCAGGACAACCGCGAGCGCAGCTGCAACACCGGCTGGCGCAACGCCACCCTGGTGCGGCAGATGTCCGGTTCGGCCTGCGTGGAAGGCCAGACCTGGGGGGTGCGCAACGGTGCGATCTGGGTCAACCGCGGCTGCCGGGGCGAATTTGCCGAAGCGCGCGGTGGCTGGGGCGGCGGTGCCGGTGGCGGCAACAGCAATTACAGCGTGACCTGCAGCAGCAACAGCAACCGCCAGCAGACCTGCGCCTGGGAAGGCCGCCAGGGCCGGCCGGTGCTGGTACAGCAGTTGTCGGGCAGCGCCTGCGTGGAAGGCCGCAGCTGGGGCTACACCAACGGCAGCCTGTGGGTCAGCAACGGCTGCCGCGCCAGGTTCGGGGTGCGGTAACGGTCGGCCTGGGGGTTGAGCCGCCGACCAACGGTCGCTGACGGATTGAGCAGCCGGCCAACGGTCGATGACGGATTGAGCAGCCGGCCAACGGTCGATGACGGATTGAGCAGCCGACCAAGGGTCGGTGACGGATTGAGCAGCCGACCAAGGGTCGGTGACGGATTGAGCAGCCGACCAACGGTCGGCTCTACGGGGCGGAGCTGCCCCACGGCGGCGGCGGCGGCGCCACCGGCTTGCTCAGGTCGAATTCGACCTGGAACTTGCGGCCGCCCGGGCGGGTGAGTTCGTAGATGAAGCGCTGGTCCGGCTCGATTTCCATCGCCCAGGTGTTGTGCACCGACGGCAGCATGTCGGCCTTGCGGAACATCGCCACCGAGTCGGCATCCACCGGGAAGGACTGGCGCTGCGCAGTACCCGGCGGCTTGCTGTCGCCGCCGTACATCGTCACCGCATCGGGGCTGCCATCTTCGTGGCGATGATCGTGCTTCAGGCGCAGGCCGGCATCGGTGCGGCTGAGCACCCAGGTGCGTGAATGGTCATCGCCCACATGGAACGGAATACGCAGTTGATGCGCGGGGTCTTCGCAGCCGCGCACATGCATCACCAGCCGTTTGCCCTCGAACGGGTCGGGCGCATCGGTGCGCGGTTCGTTGGCAATCACCTTGCCTTCGTAGGCCTTGCCGCAATGCGCGGCAACGGCGGCCAGGAACGCGTCGGCCGGTGCATTGGCAACATCATGGGCCACACTGTCCTGCTGGCCACCACAGGCGGTGAGCAGCAACGCAGCAGCAAATGGGGCAGCAGCTTTGAGAACATTCATGGCCCAACCCTAGCCTGCATGCACAGGCAGCGCAAACGCCGCCGGCCGGCGGGCTTCATGGCCGGTGTGCTACGGTGGATCAGGTGTTGGTTCTTCGTCTCCCACCAAAGCCGCGCGCATGTTGCGGCTGACCGCCCTGCTTACCGGCGTTGCGCTGCTGCTGACCGGCAGCGGGCTTCTGGGCACCCTGCTGGCGGTGCGTGGCGGCCAGGCCGGCTTTGGCCCCGGCACGCTGGGGCTGGTGATGTCGGGGTATTTCGCCGGTTTCTTCATCGGCACCTTCTTCGCCCCCTCGCTGATCGGCCGCATCGGGCATATCCGTGCGTTCGCATTCTTTGCCGCGCTGGCCGCGATCGCCGTGCTGCTGCACCCGTTGTGGATGCATGCGTTCGGCTGGGGCGTGCTGCGCATTGCCACCGGCATCGCCCTGGTCGGGTTGTACACGGTCATCGAGAGCTGGCTGAACGCCGAGCCGGATCCGGCCCGCCGCAGCCGCGCGTTCTCGCTGTACATGGTGGTCAACCTGTCGGCGCTGGCGCTGGGCCAGGTGCTGCTGATGCTGGGCGACGCCAGCGCGATGGCGATGTTCATGCTGACGGCCATCCTGATCTGTGCGGCGGTACTGCCGGTCACCGCAACACGCCTGCGCCCGCCCGAGGTGCCGGTGGTGTCGCGGCTGACGTTGCGCCGCCTGTATGCGATGGCGCCCGTGGCCACCGTGGCCGCCGGGCTTTCGGGCCTGGCGATGGGCGCGTTCTGGGGACTGCTGCCGGTGTACGCCGGCACTGTGGGCCTGGATGGTGACGGCGTCGCACTGTTCATGCTGACCGCCATTCTGGGCGGTGCGCTGCTGCAGTGGCCACTGGGCCACATCAGCGATGGCCACGACCGCCGCAGCGGACTGGTTGCGTTGAGCCTGGTGGCTGCGGCGATCGCGGTCGTGGCTTCGCTGCCGATGATCCAGCTGCAGACCCACCTGTTGTTCGGCCTGTTCTTCTTCTACGGGGGATTGGCGTTTTCGCTATACCCCTTCGCGGTGGCGCACATGCTGGACTATCTGCCGCGCGAGCACCTGCTGTCGGGCTGTTCAAGCCTGCTGCTGGTGCATGGCCTGGGCGCGGCATTGGGCCCGGCCCTGGCCGGCGCGGCCATGCAGCGGTTCGGACCGGCGGCGCTGCCGCTGTACTTCGCCGTGGTGCTGATGGCGCTGGCGATATTCACCACCGCGCGCCTGTTGCGCTTCCAGCGCGTGCGCACCCACCCGGTCGGATTCCGCCTGATGCTGCGGACCACGCCGTCGGCGCTGGAGTTGATGCCCGAGACCGACACCGAAGCGCCACCGGACACGCCCTACTCCACCCGTTCCGATAAGGAAGTGCATTGACTGTATCGACACCGACCTCCTCCCCCCTCACCCGTGTTCCCCCGGCGTCGCCGGCCCCGCAACTGATTCTGGCCACCGATCTGGATGGCACCTTTCTGGCCGGCGACGCCGCCGCCCGCCATCGCCTGTACCGGCTGGTGGACCAGCACCCGGGCATCGCCCTGATCTTCATTACCGGCCGCGGCCTGGAAGCGGTGATGCCGCTGCTCTCCGACCCGGCCCTTCCGCGCCCGGACTACGTGGTCTGCGATGTCGGCGCGACCGTGGTCGATGGGCGCACGCTGCAGCCGCTGCAACCCCTGCAATCGATGATCGATGCCCATTGGCCCGGTGAACACGTGGTGGCCGAGGCCATGCGCCCGTTCACCGCGCTGCAGCGCCAGGACGTGCCGCAGGAACGGCGCTGTTCCTACTTCTGCGATCCCGATACGCTGGCGCCGCTGCGCGCGCAGATCCAGGCCGCCGCGCAGGCGCTGGGCTGCGACGTGCTGTATTCGGCCGACCGCTACCTGGACATCCTGCCGCCAGATACCGACAAGGGCCGCACGCTGGCCGCGCTGGCGCGCCTGCTGGACCTGCCGCGCGAGCGCATTCTGGTGGCCGGAGACACCCTCAACGACCTGTCCATGTATACCGCCGGCTTCCGTGGCGTGTGCGTGGGCGACTCCGAGCCGGCGCTGACCACGGCAACCGCCGCGCTGAACGACGCATTCCACGCGCAGGCCCCCGGCTGCGGCGGCATCCTGGAGGCCATCGAGCACTTCGGCCTGCTCGCCGATGATGATCGGTTCCTGTATCCGCCCAAGCAGGCGCGCGCGGCTGGCGCGGACCTGGTGATGGTCTACCACCGCCTGCCGTTCGACGAGGTCATGGAAAACGGGGTCCTGGTGCAGCGCCCGCCGCGTTCGCCAAACGGGATCATTCCTTCGTTGTTGAGCCTGTTCGAAGGTGGGCAGAAAGGCTCGTGGGTGGCCTGGGGCATCGACGACCCCGCGCGCGGCCCGTTCCAGACGCATGTGGCGGTGGATGCCGAGCGCTGCCCCACCCTCACCGCCGCGCGCGTGCCGTTGAGCCGGCAGGACGTGGACATCTTCTACAAACGCTTCTCCAAGGAAGCGTTCTGGCCGATGCTGCACGTGTTCTGGGAGCGGGCCACGTTTCGCGAGGACGACTGGCAGGTGTTCCTGAAGGTCAACCGCCGCTTCGCCCACGCCACTGCCGCCGAAGCGGCGCACGGGGCCACGGTGTGGATACACGATTACAACCTGTGGATGGTGCCGGCCACGCTGCGCGAGCTGCGCCCGGACCTGAAGATCGCCTTCTTCCACCACACCTACTTTCCGTCGGCCGACGTGTTCAACGTAGTGCCGTGGCGGCGCGAGATCATCGGCAGCCTACTGTCGTGTGATTACATCGGTTTCCACATCCCGCGCCAGGTGGAGAACTTCGTGGACGTGGTGCGCGGGGCGATGCCCGCCGAGCGGCTGGCGTGGGAAAGCTGCGCGCCGCGCTTCCTTACCTATGGCTGCGCAGTGGGCCTGGACACCATGACCACGCGGCTGCGCGTGGGCGACCGCGAAGTGGCGCTGGGCGCGCACCCGGTGGGCACCGACCTGCGCCGCATCCACAACGTGCTGGCGCGCAGCGACGTGCGCAACGACATCTTCAAGCTGCGCCGCGAAATCGGCGCGCGCAAGCTGGTGTTGTCGGTGGAACGGCTGGATTACACCAAGGGGACCCTGGCCAAGCTGGAGGCATTCGAACGCCTGCTTGAGCAGCATCCCGAGCGCCAGGGCAAGGTCACGCTGCTGATGGTGTGCGTGCCGGCGGCCAGTGAAATGACCGTATACCGCACCCTGCAGAACCAGATCGAACAGGCGGTGGGGCGGATCAACGGGCGCTTCTCCCGCCTGGATTGGACCCCGGTGCGGTTCTTCGCGCAGGCCTTGCCGTTCGAAGAAGTGGTGGCGCACTACGCCGCCGCGCAGGTGATGTGGATTACCCCGCTGCGCGATGGATTGAACCTGGTAGCCAAGGAGTTCGTGGCCACCCACGGCATCGAGGGCAGCAGCGGCGTGCTGGTGCTGAGCGAATTTGCCGGGGCGGCGGCGGAACTGAAGGGCGCGGTATTGACCAACCCGCACGACCCCGCCGACTTGACGGCCGGGCTGCTGCAGGCGCTGTCCATGCCCGAAGATGAAGCCACCGGGCGCATGCGCCAGCTGTTTGGCAGCGTGGAGTATTACGACGTGGACCGCTGGGGGCGTGAGTTTCTGGACGCGGTGAACGGTTCGGGCAACGTGTAACCGGCAAGGTGCCACGCCACGCAGCCCCCACCCCAGGGGGCTGCGCGCGGTGCCGCGCGAGCGCCGCCACGCATGGCCGGGCTCTACGGCTGGGGCCTTATCCGGCGCGCATGTGCTGGCCGGCAATCACCGCCACCTGGCGCAGGACATCGTTGCGGCCGGCGTCATCCACGCTGGCACCCTGCAGGTAGCTGGTGAGCACCCACGGCGTGCCACCGGCCAAGGGCCACAGGATGGCGATGTCGTTGGTGGTGTCTTCGCCATTGCTGCCGGTCTTGTCGCCTACCCGCCACGCCTTGGACACCCCCGCGCGCAGGCGCGCATCGCCGGTTTCGTTGTCGATGAGCCAATCGGCCAGCTGCTGGCGCGAGGCCGGCGCGAGCACATCGCCCAGCACCAGCCGCTGCAGGCTGGCGGCCATCGCCGCCGGGCTGGTGGTGTCGCGCGGGTCGCCGGGGGCGAATTTGTTCATGTCCGGCTCGTAGCGGTCGTTGCGGGTCACCGCATCCCCGCTGGCGCGCAGGAAGGCAGTCACCCCGGCCGGGCCACCGACCACGCGCAGCAGCAGGTTGGCGGCCGGATTGTCGCTGGTGACCATGGTCGCCCGACACAGATCGCGCACGCTGAGGTCCTTGCCCACGTGCCGGGCCGTCACCGGCGCATGCGACAGGATGTCCTGCGGGGTCATCGCAAGGCGCCGATCCAGCGCGAGCTTTCCCTGATCGGCCATCCGCAACACGGCCGCGCACAGCGCGAACTTGAAGGTGCTGCACATCGGGAAGCGCTCGTCCTGGCGGTGGCCGATGCGCTGGCCGGTGGCGGTGTTCAACAGCGTCACGCCGAGGCGTCCGCCACTGGTGGCCTCCAGTGCAGCGAAGTCGGTGGCATCGGCCAGCCGCGCCGACACATGCGGCGGTACCTTGGCCAGCGCGGTGGCGGCCAGCGCCGAGGCGGCGGCGGCACCGGTCCATTGCAGGAACTGACGGCGAGCGAACATGTGGATTCTCCTTGGCAAAGGTCGAGTATTTCCAACCCCTGCGCAGACCACCAGCAACCATTTTCAACGTTAATCATGAAATTAATTCATGCCTGTTGATAGCGACACACGTTGACGCACCTTGGATTCTGCTCGTTTCACGCACACTCGGTGCAGGCACCGCTCGAACGATGCGATCATCCCATCACTCCAGCTCACGGCTACCGCGATGCTCCGCCCTCAACTGCCACTCAATGCCCTGCGCGCCTTCGAGGCCGCCGCGCGCCATCAGAACTTCACCCGCGCCGCCCTGGAGCTGTGCGTCAGCCAGGCCGCACTGAGCCACCAGATCCGGGGGCTGGAAGATCGGCTCGGGGTATCGCTGTTCAACCGCTTGCCGCGAGGGGTGGCGCTCACCGATGAGGGCGCGCGCCTGTATCCGGTGCTCAACGAGGCCTTCGACCGCATCGCGGTGAGCCTGGACCGTTTTGTCGGGGGGCATTTCCGCGAGGTATTGGGCGTGGGCGTGGTCGGCACCTTCGCCACGGGCTGGCTGCTGCCGCGGCTGGCGGATTTTTCCGCACGTCACCCCGATATCGAACTGCGCGTGCAGACCCACAACAACCGCATCGACCTGGCCGGTGAGGGCCTGGACCTGGCCATCCGGTTTGGCGATGGCGATTGGCAGGGCCAGGTAAGCACGCCGGTGCTGGACGCCCCGTTTGCGCCATTGTGCGCGCCCGCATTGGCGCGCACGCTGCGCGACCCGCGCGACCTGGCCAACGTGACCCTGCTGCGCTCGTACCGCAGCGACGAATGGCCGCGCTGGCTGCAGACGGCCGGGGCGGCAGAGCTGGAGGCGCGTGGGCCGGTGTTCGATTCGTCGCTGACATTGGCCAGCGCAGCGGCCACCGGTGCAGGCGTGGCGCTGCTGCCCTTGAAGATGTTCGAGCAGGATCTGGCGCAAGGGCGCCTGATCCAGCCGTTCGCGCAGACCCTGGACCTGGGCCGGTACTGGTTGACACGCCTGCGCTCACGCACCGAAAGCGATGCCGCGCGCCGGTTCCGCGAATGGCTGGAGGCACAGGACGGCGCGAGGTGAACCCGGCAGCCCCGTAGAGCCGGGCTCTGCCCGGCTTGCCCGGCGAAGGCGCACGCCGGCCGGCCGGCACCGTGTTTTCGCGTCCTGGCCAGGCAGCCGGGCAGAGCCCGGCTCTACCGGCACAGGGGAACGCTCGATGCCGGCCGTGGGTCGGCGCGCCGTTTACCCCTCCAGCAATTCCATCCAGGTCTGCTCGGCCTTGCCGAGCAGCGTGGCAGTGGCTTCGCGGTCGCGGCCCAGCACGGCCATGCGGGTGGCATCGGCGTAGTGGGTCGGATCGGCCAGCTGCCGGTCCAGGTCAGCCAACAGCGCTTCCAGCTCGCCCACCTTGGCTTCGGCCGCAGCCAGCTTGTGCGGGTTGACCGGCTTCTTCGGCGGCAGCGGCGGCGTCGGCGGGGCCGGCTCCGGTGCGGCGGCCGCCATCTTCTGCTTGGTGCCCTGGGCGGCCGGGCGCGAGCGCAGCCACGCCGCATAGGCATCCAGGTCGCCATCGAACGGCTCAACCACGCCATCGGCCACGCGCCAGAAGGTGTCGCAGACCAGTCCGATCAGATGGCGGTCATGGGAGACCATCACGATCGCGCCCTCGAAATCGGCCAGCGCCTCGGCCAGCGCTTCGCGCATTTCCAGGTCAAGGTGGTTGGTCGGCTCATCGAGCAGCAGCACGTTGGGCTGCTGGAAAGCGATCAGCGCCAGCGCCAGGCGCGCGCGCTCGCCACCGGAGAAGCCATCCACCGGCTCGAAGGCGCGGTCGCCGGCAAAGTTCCACTTGCCCAGGAAATCGCGGAACACCTGGTTCGGCGCATCCTTGTCCAGGTCGCGGAAGTGCTCCATCGGCGACTGTCCTTCGTGCAGCGACTCCACCGTGTGCTGGGCGAAGTAACCGATACGCAGGTCCGGGTGCGCGGCGCGCTCGCCGGTCAGCGGGGCCAGCTCGCCTACCAGCGTCTTCACCAGCGTGGTTTTACCCGCCCCGTTGGGACCCAGCAGGCCGATCCGCTGGCCAGCTTCCAGCCCGAACCCCACGTTGTGCAGGATCACCGAATCGGCGCCGTAACCGGCCTCGACATGGTTCAGGCGGATCAGCGAGAAGGGCAGCTTGGCCGGCGGCGAGAACTCGATGCGGAACTCGCGCTCGGCGCGTACCGCTTCGGTACCGGCCAGCTTGGCCAGGCGCTTCATGCGGCTCTGCGCCTGCGCGGCCTTGCTGGCCTGGGCCTTGAAGCGGTCGATAAAGCTCTGCAGGTGCGCGCGCTCGGTTTGTTCCTTGTCGTGCGCGATCTGCTGCTGGCGCAGCTGCTCGGCGCGCTGGCGCTCGAAGTCGGTGTAGCCACCGGGGTAGAGCTTGGCGCCGCCGCCGTGCAGGTGCAGGGTGTGGGTGGCCACGTTGTCCAGGAACTCGCGGTCATGGGAGATCAGCAGCAGCGTGCCCGGGTACTTGAGCAGCCACTGTTCCAGCCAGAACACCGCGTCCAGGTCCAGATGGTTGGTCGGTTCGTCCAGCAGCAGCAGGTCCGACGGCATCATCAGCGCGCGGGCCAGGTTCAGGCGCACGCGCCAGCCGCCGGAGAACGAGGACACCGCCCGCGAATGGGTTTCGGCCGGGAAGCCCAGGCCGTGCAGCAGCTTGCCCGCGCGCGCTTCGGCGTCGTAGGCGCCGATCTCGGCCATCTTCTGGTGCGCGGTGGCCACCGCCTCCCAGTCTTCGCGTGCGGCCGCGTCGGCCTCTTGGCGCATGACGGCGGCCACCTCGGTGTCGCCCTCCAGCACGAACTGCAGCGCCGGGTCGGGCAGCGACGGGGTTTCCTGGGCCACGCTGGCAATGCGGACCTTGCCGGGCAGGTCCACATCGCCCTTGTCGGCTTCCAGCTCACCCTTCACGGCGGCGAACAGACTGGACTTGCCGGCCCCGTTGCGGCCCACCACGCCAACGCGGTACCCCGCGTGCAGGGTCAGGTCGACGTTGGACAACAGCAGCCGCTCGCCACGGCGCAAGGCGAAGTTACGAAGGGAAATCATCTTGGGGGGTCCATATAACGGAATGGAATGTGCTGGTGAGCACCCTTCCTGCGACGCAATTCTAACGTTAACGAATACTTGACGCGCCCCGGGATGCGCAGCAGGCCTCGTTCCTCTCTCCCACGACCCTGCCTGCGCTACCCCGGGACCTTGATGTCGGACCCGCCATTTCACGTAAATGGTTGCTTCTGCAACGTTTTTTGTGGAGATGGCGGATATTTGACAAGCGATGAATATCCCGTTAATTCGTTTATTGCGCACCGCAACACCCGCCTTCGCCGGCCGGCTTCGCGCCGACCCGATGTCGTTCCGGTGCCGCATCGTCCCTACCGGAGCCACGCCCTGATGAACCGCAAGACCAGTACGCTCGCCGCCGCCGTAGCTGTCGTGCTCGGTGCCTCCAGCTTCGCCGCCAGCGCCCAGGACACCCCTGTGCGCACCGCCGCCAATACGCTGGACACCATCATCGTCACCGGTACCCGGGTGGCCGACCGCACCGTGGCCGAGTCACAGTCGCCGATCGACATCATCACCCCCGAGGCCCTGCAGTCCACCGGCACCACCGAGCTGGCCACCGCGCTGTCGCGCGCCCTGCCTTCGCTGAACTTCCCGCGCCCGGCGCTGACCGACGGCACCAGCGGCATCCGCCCGGCGCAGCTGCGCGGGCTGTCGCCCGACCAGGTGCTGGTGCTGGTCAACGGCAAGCGCCGGCATACCTCGGCGCAGATCAACGTCAACGGCAGCATCGGCCGCGGTTCGTCGGCGGTGGATATCAACGCGATCCCGATCTCGGCGATCGAGCGGGTGGAAGTGCTGCGTGACGGCGCGTCGGCCCAGTACGGCTCGGACGCCATCGCCGGGGTGGTCAACATCGTGCTGAAGGGGTCCTCCTCCGGCGGCAGCCTGGCGCTGGACGCCGGCCAGTATTCGGCCGGCGACGGCAACAAGTACCAGCTCTCCGGTGATGCCGGGATCGGCTTTGCCGACGGCCGCGGCAGCGTGCACGTGGCCGGGCAGATCCTGCAGCAGGACGAAAGCAACCGTGCCGGCCCCTACCAGGGCACCACGCCGAACACCGGCAACTTCCCCAACATCGGCCAGACCACCTTCGTGGTCGGCGATCCCAGGGTGGATGCCACCGCGGCCTCGGTCAACGCCAGCTTCCAGTTCAGCGACCACGTGTCCGGCTATGCCACGGCGATGGCCAGCAACCGCGACATCACCTCGTTCGCGTTCTACCGCTCGCGCACCAACAGCGGCCAGGGCGCGCTGCTGGCGCAGACCTACCCCGACGGCTTCGTGCCGCAGATCAACCAGTATTCCAAGGACCGCTCGCTGGTGGCCGGGGTCAAGGGCAGCACCGACAGCGGCTGGACCTGGGATGTAAGCGCCAACCACGGCGAAAACACCATCGATTTCCACACCCGCAACAGCATCAACTACAGCCTCGGCCTGACCAGTCCGCGTTCGTTCTACGACGGCACGCTGAAGTACACCCAGGACATTTTCAACGCCGACCTGACCAAGTCGCTGGACTGGGGCCTGGCCTACCCGGTCACGCTGTCCTTCGGCGGTGAGTACCGTCGTGAAAACTGGGAGCAGTCCGCAGGCGAAGCCAATTCCTACGCCGGCAGCGGCGCGCAGGGTTTTGGTGGCTTTACCCCGGTCAACGCGGTGGATGCCGATCGCCACAACTATGCGGTGTATGCCGGGCTGGAAGCGGACCTCACCGACAAGTTCTCCGCCGGCCTGACCGGTCGCTATGAAGATTATTCGGACTTCGGCGACAAGTTCTCCGGCAAGTTGTCGGCGCGCTACGCGTTCACCGACAAGATCGCGCTGCGTGCCACCGCCTCGTCCGGCTTCCGCGCCCCGTCGCTGGCCCAGCAGAGCTACCAGGCGGTGACCAGCACGATCATCAACGGCGCATTCGTCGAACGCGGTACCTTCCCCACCACCAGCCAGGCCGCACAGGCACTGGGTGCCAGCCCGCTGAAGGCCGAAAGCTCCACCTCCTACAGCGTGGGCCTGGTGCTGCAGCCGATCGATCGCCTGTACCTGACGGTGGATGCGTACCAGATCGACATCGACGACCGCATCGTGCTGTCCACCAACATCACCACCAACGCGGCGGCCAATTCGCTGCTGGCCGGATTGGGCCTGCCCGGGGTCACCGCGTTCTCCTACTTCACCAACGGCGTGGACACCCGCACCCGCGGTATCGATGCGGTGTCCAGCTACTCGATCCCGTTCAGCGCCAGCACGCTGGAGTTGACCGCGGCCTACAGCTACAACGACACCGAGGTGAAGAAATTCATCGCCTCCCCGCCGGTGTTCGGCACGCTGGGCATCACCCAGTCGCTGATCGGCCGCGATGAGATCGGCCGCATCGAAGACAGCTACCCGCGCAACAAGACCATCCTCAGCGGCACCTGGCGCAGCGACCATTGGGATCTGAACCTGGCGGCCACCCGCTACGGCAGCTTCACCGTGCGCAACTCGGCCACCGCGCTGCGTGACCAGACCTACGACGGCTCGTGGGTGCTGGATGCCTCGGTGAGCTACAAGCCCAGCGAGAACTGGGCGCTCACCCTGGGCGCGGACAACCTGCTCGATGAGTACCCCGACCGCACCGTGGACCTGCAGAACTCCACCTGGGGCATGCTGCCGTACAGCAACTATTCGCCGTACGGATTCAACGGCGCCTACGTGTATGGGCGCATCTCGTACAAGTGGTGACAAGGCAGTGCCGGCCAACGTCCGGCACTACCGATTCCCCCTGTCCCGGTTCGCCGGGGCAGGGACGTTTTCGCCCCGATCAATCCCGATTCCGCGCATTCATCGCCGGCACCGGCGTTTGTCCCGGACAGCACATGACCTGACCACGGGGCCATAGCAGCATTGCAGTGGATGATGTTTGCCCCATCCCGCCGCATCGGTGAAAATCGGGACATCCCCTATTTCTGCGAGCCCCGATGCACCATGACACCGACCTGATCAACATCGTCGCCGTTGGCCTGGGGCTCGCCTTCATCTTCGGCGCGCTGGCCAACAAGCTGCGGTTGTCGCCGCTGGTCGGCTATCTGGTTGCAGGCATCTGCGTAGGACCGTTCACCCCCGGCTTCGTCGCCGACCAGGCGCTGGCCAACCAGCTGGCCGAGATCGGCGTGATGCTGCTGATGTTCGGGGTGGGCCTGCACTTCTCCCTGAAAGACCTGATGGCGGTCAAGGCCATCGCCATTCCCGGCGCGGTCGGGCAGATCCTGGTGGCCACGCTGCTGGGCTGGGGGCTGGCCGCGCTGATGGGCTGGCCGGTCATCCACGGCATCGTGTTCGGCTTCGCGCTGGCCACCGCCAGTACGGTGGTGCTGCTGCGTGCGATGGAAGAACGCCGCCTGCTGGAAACCCAGCGCGGCAAGATCGCGGTGGGCTGGCTGATCGTCGAAGACCTGGCCTGCGTGCTGGCACTGGTGATGATGCCGGTGCTGGCCGGCGTGTTCGGCCCGGATGCGGCCAATGAAACCCACAGCGTTGGCAGCGTGCTGGCCAGCATCGGCTGGACCTTCGTGCAGCTGGGCCTGTTCGTGGCGGTGATGCTGGTGGTGGGCCGCCGGGTGATTCCGTGGATCCTGGAGCGCATCGCCGGCACCGGCTCACGCGAGCTGTTCACCCTGGCGGTGCTGGCCATCGCGCTGGGCGTGGCCTTCGGCTCGGCCATGCTGTTTGGCGTGTCCTTCGCGCTGGGCGCGTTCTTCGCCGGCATGCTGCTCAACGAATCCGAACTCAGCCACAAGGCCGCCAACGATTCGCTGCCGCTGCGCGATGCATTTGCGGTGTTGTTCTTCGTCTCGGTGGGCATGCTGTTCAACCCCAGCATCCTGATCGAGCATCCGTGGCAGGTGCTGGCCACCGCGGCCATCATCATGTTCGGCAAATCCGCCGCCGCGTTCGTGATCGTGCGCGCATTCGGCCACCCCACCGGCACCGCGCTGACCATTTCGGCCAGCCTGGCGCAGATCGGCGAGTTCGCCTTCATCATTGCCGGCCTCGGCGTGACCTTGAAGATCCTGCCGCCCACCGGCCAGGCGCTGGTGCTGGCCGGCGCGCTGATCTCGATCATGCTCAACCCGCTGGTGTTCGGCCTGCTGGACCGCTGGCTGCTCAAGCACCAGGAAACCACCCCGACTGCGGTGGAAACCGAACTGCCGCCGGGGCCGTCGCTGGACCTGCACGACCATGCCATCGTGATCGGCTACGGCCGGGTGGGCAGCGCACTGGCCCAGGTGCTGCGCGACCGCGGGGTGCCGGTGCTGGTGATCGACGACAACAAGGAACACGTGGCCGAAGCGCACGCGGCCGGGCTGCCGGGTATCCGCGGCAGCGCCGCCTCGGACAAGGTGCTGGCCGAGGCCCACCCCGAGCGCGCCAAGATTGCCGTGCTGGCGATCCCGCAGCCGTTGGAGGCCGGTGAGACCCTGGCCAAACTGCGCGCGCTCAACCCCGGCCTGACCCTGTTGGCACGCGCGCACAGCGATGCCGAAGTGAAGCACCTGCTGGATCACGGCGCCGATGGCACGGTGATGGCCGAACGCGAGCTGGCCTATTCGCTGGCCGAGATGGTGATGGCCACGCCGCCCTATCGCACGCTGGGCAAGCACAGCATCCCGGTGGTGTAACCCAGGCTGGATCGATTGGGGTGGGTCGCCTCCACGCAGGGCGTGCAGGCTGTCCGTTGCGGCACCGGCCCGGCGGGCATCGCGCTACTGCAGCGGCACGCAGATGTCCGCGCGCAGGATGGCCTCGGGCGTTTCTTCCGGGTCGTCCAGGTAGTGGTAGTACAACGGCGCATCGCGCAGCGTGCGCCCGCTGTCGGGCAGCCACTGGCGCACCAGCGCATCGGTAGCCGCCTCCAGGCCGGCATAGCTGCCCACGTGGCGCAGTACCGCATGCTCGCCACCGCCCAGGGTCAGCAAGCGCAGTGGGGCCGGCAACGTCGGCAACGCATGGCCGAACCCCATCGCGCAGTCGAACGCGCAGTCGCGCGGGGCAACATCGCGATGGTCGTTGAGCGCAATGCCCACCAGCTGTTGCAGGTGTTCGGCCAGACCCTGCCCGGCCGCCCAGGCGAACACCTGCCCGAAGGCCTGGTCCAGATCATCGAAGGCGCCGCGCGTGCGCAGTGCCACCACGTCGAACGGCTCCAGCGTGGTCACCCGCACCTGCAGCGGCACGCTGTCGTCGGCAGCGTCGCCGGCCGGCACCGACAGGCGCTGCTGCCACACTGCGCGCAGCGCCGCATCCTCGCGCAGTGCGGTGGGGGTGGCATCCAGCGCCTGGCGGCAGGCGCGTGCCAGCGCCTGTGGGCTTTCAAAGCCCACGCTGAGTGCGACCTCGGTGACCCGGCTGTCGGCCTGGGCAAGCAGGTGCAGCGCCTGCAACAGGCGCAGGCGCGCCACCGTGCGCCCCGGCGTTTCCCCGGTCAGCGCGCGGTACAGCCGGTGGAAGTGATACGGCGACTGGTGCGCAATGGCGGCCAGCGCCTCCAGGTCGGGCAAGGGCTGGCCCGCGCGCAGGCATTGCTGCAGGTGGGCGATCACACGGTCGATGCCGTGGCGTCGGCGTAGCTGGGCGATGCGGCTCATGACAGGCTCCGTGTCGGTGTGAGATCCAGCATGCGTCCGCGCCCGCCACGGCGCGTGGCCGATCTTGCGCAGTTGGCCGCCGTCAACCGATCCTAGCCCTGATGGCATCGCCCGGCCACGCCTGACGTGGCGCTTTCCGGCAAACAACCCCACCCCGACCGGCCCGCACCGGCCGGGGTGGGCCCTACCTCTACGCCTTCGCCAACGCCTGCTGCAGGTCCGCCAGCAGGTCGTCGATGTGTTCGATGCCGATCGACAGCCGAACGGTGTCTTCGCTGACCCCGGCCTTCGCCAGCTCGGCGGCATCCAGCTGCCGATGCGTGGTCGAGGCCGGATGGGTGGCCAATGACTTGGCATCGCCCAGGTTCACCAGCCGGGTGAACAGCTGCAACGCATCCAGGAAACGCGCACCGGCCGCGCGCCCACCCGGCAGGCCAAAGGTGAGCACGCCCGAGCCGTGTCCGCGCAGGTACTTCTGTACTCGTGCATGCTCGGGGTGGTCGGGCAGCGCGGCGTAGTTCACCCAGTCCACCTGGGCGTGGTCGCGCAGGAAGGTAGCCACCGCCAGCGCGTTGGCGTTGATCCGGTCCAGGCGCAGCGCCAGGGTTTCGATGCCCTGCAGGATCAGGAACGAATTGAACGGCGAGATGGCCGCGCCGGTGTTGCGCAGCGGCACCACGCGCGCGCGGCCGATGTACGCGGCCGCGCCCAGTGCCTCGGTGTAGACCACACCGTGGTAGCTCGCATCGGGTTCGTTCAAACGGGGGAACCGCTGTTTGTGCTCGGCCCACGGGAACCGCCCGGAATCGACGATCGCACCGCCCAGGCTGGTGCCGTGGCCGCCAAGGTACTTGGTCAGCGAATGCACCACGATGTCCGCACCAAAGTCGAACGAACGCTGCAGGTACGGCGTGGCCACGGTGTTGTCCACGATCACCGGCACGCCGTGGGCATGGGCGACCCTGGCCACCGCTTCGATGTCGGTGATGTTGCCGCGCGGGTTGCCGATCGATTCGACGAACACCGCCTTGGTGCGCTCGTCGATCAGTGCCGCGAACGCGTCGGGGTCGTTGTAGTGCGCGAACCGGGTCTGGATGCCGAACTGCGGCAGCGTGTGGGCAAACAGGTTGTAGGTGCCGCCATACAGCGCGCTGGAGGAGACGATGTTGTCGCCGGCCTCGGCGATGGTCTGGATGGCGTAGGTGATCGCCGCCTGCCCCGAGGCCAGCGCCAATGCACCGATGCCGCCCTCCAGCGCGGCGATGCGCTGCTCCAGCACATCGGTGGTGGGATTCATGATGCGGGTGTAGATGTTGCCCGGCACCTTCAGGTCGAACAGGTCCGCACCGTGCTGGGTGTCGTCGAAGGCATAGGCCACGGTCTGGTAGATCGGCACCGCCACCGCGCGGGTGGTGGGGTCGGGGGTGTAGCCGCCGTGCACGGCAATGGTTTCGGCCTTCCATTGCGGCAACGCTGGGGCCTGTTCGGAACTGCCGTGCTCTGACATTGCGCCTCCTCCGGTTGAATGCGGACCATACCCCAGCCGGACCCCGGCACCGGTGCGCCGGCTCATGCCCATTGCGCATGGCCTGGGAACCGGCGGTGATGTGCTCCCGGCGACCACCGCACGGCGGCGCATGGCGGCCGTTGTTCAACATTCAGCCACTTTGTGGCGGGCCATTGCTAGGCTGCGCCGCCACGGAGGCGATTCCCGCCTCCTTCTCCCGGCAAGGAAGCTCCATGGCCGTTGTGGATTTCCTGCCCGACGGCCAGCCGATGCCGTTGCCGAAGGTGTTGCTGGTTGAAGACGACCGACGCCTGGCCGAACTGGTGCAGCGCTATCTCGGCGAACATGGCTTCGCGGTGGAGGCGGTACATCGCGGCGACCTTGCCGCAGATGCCTGCCGGCGTGTGTCGCCGCAGCTGGTGGTGCTGGACCTGATGCTGCCCGGCGCAGGGGGGATCGAGGTCTGCCGGCAGATCCGCGCGTTCTCCGACGTACCGATCCTGATGCTTACCGCCTGCGAGGACGATGTGGAACAGGTGCTGGGCCTGGAATCGGGTGCGGACGATTACGTGCTCAAGCCGATCGAGCCGCGCCTGTTGCTGGCACGCCTGCGCGCGCTGCTGCGGCGCCAGCAGCCGGCCGGGCGGCGCCGCAGCACCGCCAGCTTCGGCAGCCTGCGTATCGACCGCGCCGAGCGCGAGGTCAGCCACGCCCAGCAGCGCGTGGAGCTGAGTACCACCGAATTTGAGATCCTGTGGCTGCTGGCCAGCCAGCCCGGCCAGATCCTGTCGCGCGACCAGATTCTGCTGGCGGTGCGCGGGATCGGCTTCGACGGCCTGGACCGCAGCGTGGATGTCTGCATTGGCAAGCTGCGGCGCAAGCTCGGCGACGACCCGCGCGAGCCGCGCCGGATCAAGACCATCTGGGGACGGGGCTACCAGTTCAATCCGGCGGGGTGGTAGCCGATGATCCGTTTGTTTCTGCGCCTGTGGCTGATCACCGGTGCCTGCTTCGTGCTGTCTGTGCTGGGATTGAACCTGGTCCTGGACCGGATCTACTCCCCTCGCCTGGACAAGGTGTTCGTCGAGCAGGTGCGTGGCCAGGTCTTCGCGCTGCGCCAGGGCCTGGCAGGGCGCAGCCGTGCCGAACAGGACCAGCAACTGGCCCGCTGGCAACCGCACTACGGCATCGCGCTGCGCCTGCTGGACGATCCTCCCGCCCTGACCGACGTCGAGCGCCGGGCATTGGGCGCGCACGGCTTTGTGGTGCGCGACATGTTGGGGTGGGTGCTGCTGCCCATCGACGCGGCCAACGGGCGCTGGCTCAGTCTGCGCCTGCCCAGCGAGGCCGGCATGACCCTGCAGCTGACGGTGCTGGCCTACATCGGCGTGCTGTCGTTGCTGGGCGGCAGCATCTATCTGTGGGTGCGCCTGTTGTGGCGTGACCTGGAAGTGCTGCGCGGGCACGCCGACCGCATGGGTGCCGGCGACCTGCACGCACGCGCGCACGTGTCGCCGCGCTCGCAGATTGCCGTGATCGTCGAGCATTCCAACCGCATGGCCACGCGCGTGGCCGACCTGGTGCAGCGCCAGCGTGACCTGACCCATGCGGTCTCGCACGAACTGCGCACCCCGGTGGCGCGCCTGGCCTTTGGCCTGGACCTGGTGGAGCAGGCCGGCGACGATGCCCGCCCGGCGCTGCTGCAGGGCATGCGCAGCGACCTGCACGAGCTCAACCGGCTGGTCAGCGAACTGCTGGCCTACGAACGCCTGGAACACCGCGACATCGGCCGCCAGTGGCCGGTGGTGGACGCCCTGCCCTGGCTGCAGCAATGCCTGGCCGACCCGATGCGCGAGGCCGCCGCCAGTGGCGTCGGGTTGGCCGTGCGTCACTGCGACACGGCCCTGCTTCGCATCGATCCGCGGTTGATGCAGCTGGCGTTGAGCAACCTGGTCTGCAACGCCCTGCGGCACGCGCGCAGCGTGGTGGAGGTCAGCCTGCTGCAACGCGACGGTGCCTGGTGCCTGCGCGTGGACGATGACGGCGATGGCATCGCGCAGGCCGATCGCCTGCGGGTGCTGCAGCCGTTCACACGGCTGGACGACAGCCGCAGCCGCGATACCGGCGGCTTCGGCCTGGGCCTGGCGATCGTGCGCCGCATCGCCGAGCGCCACGGCGGCAGCGCGACGGTCGAACGCGCCACGCTGGGCGGGGCGCGGGTGGACCTGTGCTGGCCGGTGGCCCCCGGCTGAACCGCCGTTGGCTGGCGCTACATCTGCTTACAACTTCGCTACAAATGCGGAAAGAACGGTTGGCCCGGCCTCGCCAAGATGCCAGCCCTCCCTTCTGTTGTAGAGACCCGCATGAATTCGATCTGCCTGATTCTCGCCCTTGCCCCGCTGACCCTGCTGCCGGTGGACGACGCCCAGGCCGCCCACCCGCCCAGCGACCGCTGGGGCGTGGAGGTGGTGGTTGGTGGTGGCGTTGCGCCGCGCTACAGCGGCAGCGAGGAATACACCGCTGCCCCGCAATTGGGCTTTGAAATCAGCGCGCCCGGCGGCTGGTTTCTCGGTAGCAGTGGGCTGGGCTGGGGCACCGCCCTGGGTGACCGCGCCCACGTGCGTGCCTACCTCGGGGGCAGCGGCAGCCGGCGCGACAAGGACGCGCTGCTGGGCGGTGCGGACCATCTTCGCGGCATGGGTGACATCCGGACACGGGCGCTGGTGGGGGTGGATGGCAGTGTCTCGCTCGGCCCGACCGTATTGAGCATCAGCGTGCAGCACGCGCCCAAGGACAAGGATCGCGGGGACAACGGCCTGGCCACCGGCCGCGCGGCGCTGTCACTGGAGGTTCCGCTGTTCGACGTGGGCGGTGGCAGCCTCAGTGCCAGCGCATCCACCGAATATGGCGACGCCGGCTACGTGCAGACCTGGTACGGGGTGAGTGCAGCGCAATCGGCCCGCAGCGGCTTCAAGCGCTACACGCCGTCGGCCGGCATCACCAGCGCCGGGCTGGGCCTGAAATGGGTGCGCCCGCTCAGCGCCAGCAGCAGCTGGTTCCTCGGCGTGGAAGCCAATCGCCTGCTCGGCGATGCCGCCGACAGCCCCATCGTGCAGAAGCAGACCCAGCTCGGTGCGATGGGCGGTTACCAGTACCGGTGGTGACAGGTTGAGAAAAAAGTGTCTTCTCCCGATGCCCGATGGCAGGCAAACGGCTCATTCCAAGCGCCGTAGCGGTTGACGTTCGGCGGTACGCATGTGGCCTGGCTTGGATCCTGGTGTTGTCGCCGTTCGGGCCTGCTGCACGCCGAGCCCCGTAGCGGCCGGCAGGCCCCAGGGCAAAGTAAAGGAGGAGGCTGTCGCCGCAGGCGGCGGCCGGGGGACATTTGCCCAGGGGCCTGCCGGCCGCTACGGGGCTCGGCGTGCGGCAGGCCCGAACCGCTCTGTGGGGCGCGTGCGATCGCGGCCCAGCGCCCAACCGACCGGCCACCGCGCCAGGAAGGGTTCAGAGCGCGCTTCATGCCTGCCACGCGGAGGGCAGAAGAACCAGACAAAAGGCCCGGTGACAGCGTCACCGGGCCCCGGGGCATCCGCATCGACCGGCTCAGTCTTTGACGAAGGCCAGCTTGCCGTCGGCGGCATCCACCTGGATCACATCGCCACTGATGAACTGGCCGGACAGGATCTTCTGCGCCAGTGGATTCTCCAGCTGCGACTGGATCGCGCGCTTGAGCGGCCGTGCGCCGTAGATCGGATCGAAGCCGACGTTGCCCAACAGCTGGAAAGCCGCGTCGCTGACCTCGATGCGCAGGCCACGTTCGGCCAGACGCTTCTCCAGACCCTGCATCTGGATACGCGCGATCTGCTTGATCTGCGCCTTGTCCAGCGGGTGGAACACCACGATGTCGTCCAGCCGGTTGATGAACTCCGGGCGGAAGTGCGCCTGCACCACGCCCATCACCGCGGCCTTCATCTGCGTGTAAGCCTCCGGGCTGTCATCGCTGCTCATGTCCTGGATCTGGTGCGAGCCCAGGTTGGAGGTCATCACGATGACGGTGTTGCGGAAGTCCACCGTGCGCCCCTGGCCGTCGGTCAGGCGGCCATCGTCGAGCACCTGCAGCAGGATGTTGAACACATCCGGATGGGCCTTCTCCACTTCATCCAGCAGGATCAGCGAATACGGACGGCGACGCACCGCCTCGGTGAGATACCCCCCCTCTTCGTAGCCCACGTAACCGGGGGGCGCACCGATCAGGCGCGCAACGCTGTGCTTCTCCATGAACTCGCTCATGTCGATGCGGATCATGGCGTCGGTGCTGTCGAACAGGAACTCGGCCAGCGCCTTGCACAGCTCGGTCTTGCCCACGCCGGTGGGGCCCAGGAACAGGAACGAGCCGCTCGGCCGGTCCGGATCGGACAGCCCGGCGCGCGAACGCCGCACGGCATCGGAGACCACCTTGATCGCCTCTTCCTGGCCGACCACGCGGTTGTGCAGCATCTCTTCCATGCGCAGCAGCTTGTCGCGCTCGCCTTCGAGCATGCGGTTGACCGGAATGCCGGTCCAGCGCGACACCACCTCGGCGATTTCCTCAGCCGTGACGCGGTCCTGCACCAGCTTGAACTCGGTGGTTTCCACTTCCTGGGCGGCGGCCAGCTGCTTCTCCAGCTGCGGCAACTGCCCGTACTGGATCTCGCTCATTCGTCCGAAATCCTGGCGGCGCTGCGCCGATTCCAGCTCCAGCTTGGCCTGCTCGATCTGCTCCTTGATGCGGGTGGCGCCCTGCAGGGTGGCCTTCTCCGACTTCCAGATCTCGTTCAGGTCGGAGAACTCACGCTCCAGCGCATCGATGTCGCTCTCCAGGTCGGCCAGGCGCTGGCGCGAGGCCTCGTCCTTTTCTTTCTTGAGCATTTCGCGCTGGATCTTGAGCTGGATCAGGCGTCGCTCCAGCCGGTCCAGTTCTTCCGGCTTGGAGTCGATCTCCATGCGGATGCGCGAGGCCGCCTCGTCCATCAGGTCGATGGCCTTGTCGGGCAACTGGCGGTCGGCAATGTAGCGGTGCGACAACGTGGCCGCCGCGACGATCGCCGGGTCGGTGATTTCCACGCCGTGGTGCACCGCGTACTTTTCCTTCAGCCCACGCAGGATCGCGATGGTGTCTTCCACGCTGGGCTCGCCCACCAGCACCTTCTGGAAACGGCGCTCCAGCGCGGCATCCTTTTCGATGTACTTGCGGTACTCATCCAGCGTAGTGGCGCCCACGCAATGCAGCTCACCCCGGGCCAGCGCCGGCTTGAGCATGTTGCCGGCGTCCATCGCACCATCGGCCTTGCCCGCACCCACCATCGTGTGCAGTTCGTCGATGAACAGGATCACCTGCCCTTCGCTCTTGGACAGGTCGTTGAGCACGCCCTTGAGGCGTTCTTCAAACTCGCCGCGGAACTTGGCACCGGCAATCAGCGCGCCCATGTCCAGCGACAGCACGCGCTTGCCGCGCAGGCCTTCGGGGACTTCGTCGTTGATGATGCGCTGGGCCAGGCCTTCCACGATCGCGGTCTTGCCTACGCCGGGTTCGCCGATCAGCACCGGGTTGTTCTTGGTCCGGCGCTGCAGCACCTGGATGGTGCGGCGGATTTCCTCGTCGCGGCCGATCACCGGGTCCAGCTTGCCGCTCTCGGCGCGCGCGGTGAGGTCGATGGTGTACTTCTCCAGCGCCTGGCGCTGGTCTTCGGCATTCTCCGACTGCACGCTCTCGCCGCCGCGGATCTTGTCGATCGCCGCGTCAATGCGGGTCTTGTCGGCACCGGCGGCGCGCAGCGCCATGCCCAGCGTGCCGCCATCATCCAGTGCGGCCAGCACGAACCACTCGCTGGCGATGAACGCATCGCCATGCTGCTGGGCCAGCTTGTCGGTGTTGTTGAGCAGCCGGTTGAGATCGTTGCCGATGGACAGGTTGCCTTCCTGCCCGGACACCTTGGGCAGCGCATCCATCGCCTCGTTGAGGCGTTCGCGCAGCACCGGTACGTTGACCCCGGCCTGGGACAGCAGCGGGCGCGTGCTGCCGCCCTGCTGGTCCAGCAGCGCGGTGAACACGTGCACCGGTTCAATGATGTTGTGGTCGCGGCCCACGGCCAGCGACTGGGCGTCTGCCAGCGCCTGCTGGAAACGCGAGGTGAGCTTGTCCATCCGCATGGGATCGTCCTCTTGGGTGTTGTGGCCAGCGTGGCTGGCAGATGTACTGGATATGCGGTTGGCATGCAGTGATTCAAGACAAATCCGCGCCACCGGGGCGTCTGCCACGGCGCGTATTCTCGAATTGTTAACATTTCCCACCGCCTGCCATCGGGTGCTCACGCCCGCCTTCCAGCCCGCCGACGATGCTGGGTGCCCACTTGGCGGAGCGTCCCCGATGCACTATGAGCTGTACTACTGGACCGGCATCCAGGGCCGCGGCGAGTTCGTCCGGTTGGCACTGGAAGACGCCGGCGCGGCCTACACCGACATGGCCCGTGTGCATGGCGAGGAGGTGATGCAACCGTTTCTGGACGGCACCCACGACGGTCTGCGGCCGTTCGCACCGCCGTTCCTGCGCAGCGGCCGGCAGGTCATCGCGCAGGTGGGGGCGATCCTGGACTATCTGGCACCGGACCTGGGCCTGGTGCCCGACGCGGCCTCACGCCGCCAGCAGGCACTGCAACTGCAGTTGACCATCGCCGACCTGGTGGCCGAGGTGCACGACACCCACCATCCCATTTCCGCCTCGCAATATTACGAAGCGCAGAAGCACGAAGCGAAGGCGCGGGCTGAAGCGATGCGGGCCGAACGGTTGCCGAAGTTCCTGGGCTACTTCGAGAGCGTGCTCAAGGACAACGGTGAGCGCCATCCCCTGCGCGAGCATTCGTATGTGGATCTGTCGCTGTTCCAGCTGCTGGCCGGGCTGGACTACATGTTCCCCCGGCGCATGCAGGCACTGTGGCCGACACTGCCACTGCTGCGCGCGCTCAAGGACCGGGTGGAACGGCGACCGAACATCGCCGCTTACCTGGCCTCCGACCGCCGCCTGGCGTTCAACACCAAGGGCATTTTCCGCCACTACCCCGCATTGGATGGGTAAGCCGGCCGCTGGCCGGCTCGCCCTGACAATCGCCTCCGGTAGCGCTGCCCGGAGGCTGGGCGATCAGCGTTCCTGCTTCTGCAGCGACAACAGCGCCAGCAACCCGGCCAGCGCCACATAGGCACCGGCGAACTGCCACATGATGATCTTCGGCAGACCCTCCAGCTGCCACGGCAGGTAGATGCCGCCGCGCGGGTCCACCGAGTGGATCAGCCCGAACAGGGTCAATGCCGCAGCCACCAGCAGAAAGCCCGAAGAACGCAGCAGCCGGCCGTCGATCATCGCCACCACCGCGGCAATCCAGAGCATCGAGGTGATGATGAAGCCATTGCCCAGGGTGAAGATCACCGCCAGCTCCGGCAGCCCATGACCGTCCAGCGTGGTGGTCATGGCCGCCAGCTGCTCCGGCGCGATCCAGCCCGGTGCCTTGATCGCCAGCAGGTAGGCCACCGAGGGCAGGAAGCCCAGCACCATCGCCCCGGCATGCTCGCGCGGGGTGGCCTGGAAGGCCTGGGTGGTGATGTCGATGGCCACGTACACGATGATCGGCGCCAGCACCGCCAGCGGCAGCCACTGCACCAGCCCGGAGATCACCCCGAGCATGCCGCCCACACCCACGAACAGCCCGGTCAGCAGTGTGTAGCCGCTGCGCGCGCCCATGTGCTTGTACGCCGGCTGGCCGATATACGGGGTGGTCTGGGCCACGCCGCCGCACAGCCCGGCCACCAGCGTAGCCACTGCCTCCACCAGCAGGATGTCGCGGGTGCGGTAGTCATCGCCGGCCGCACGGGCGCTTTCAGAGACGTTGATTCCGCCCACCACCATCAGCAGGCCAAACGGCAGCAGCAGCGGCAGGTAGGTGATCGCGGTGGGCAGGCCGTCGATGAAGCCCAGCGTGGGCCACGGCAGCACCACCTGCGGCGGCGTCCACGCCGGCACGTGGAAGCCCGGTGCCCCCAGCCCGGCCAGGCCCAGCCCGTAATAAAGAAGGGTGCCGAACACGAACGCCACCAGCACGCCCGGCGCGCGGATCGGCAGCTTGCGCTTGGCGATCAGCACGTACAGCAGCAGGCCCAGGGTGACAAAGCCCACGATCGGCGAGCGCAGCGTTTCCAGCAATGGCAGGAAGCCCATCAGCACGATCGCGATGCCGGCGATGGAGCCCAGCAGCGAAGCACGCGGCAGCGCGCGGGTGACCGCTTCGCCGAAGAACGACAGGATCACCTTGAGCACCCCCATGATCACCAGCGAGGCCATGCCCAGCTGCCAGGTGGCGATCGCCGCATCGTGCGGGGCCAGCCCCTTGGCCTTGAAGGCCAGGAACGCCGGGCCCAGCACCAGCAGCGCCATGCCGATACTGGTGGGCGCATCCAGGCCGAGCGGCATCGCGGTGACATCATCGCGGCCGGTGCGGGCGGCCAGCCGCCGCGCCATCCAGGTGTAGAGCACATTGCCCACCAGCACGCCGAAAGCAGTGCCGGGGAACATCCGGCCGAACACCACGTCGGCGGGGAACTGGAACATCCCGACCAGCGCCATCGCGATGAAGCCCAGGATCGACAGGTTGTCGACCACCAGGCCGAAGAAACCATTGAAATCGCCGGCAACGAACCAGCGGGGAGGTCCAGAGCGGACCGGGGTGGAGGCGGACATGCGCGGGCACTGTCGTGGGGAGGGGTAGCCGATGGTAGGGCTAGAGCGCCCCCAGTAACAGGCGCATGGATGGAACGCCAGGACGCATCCAGCGAGGGGACGAGGCACCGGGCGGCAGCCGTGTTGGCCATCGCCCGGCGCCTCGGCCGTCGGCCGCCGCCCGAGGCGCCGGCCAGCGGCCGGCACTCCCCGTTGCCGATCAGGGCTTGTTGAGGAAATTGTTCGCCAGCAGATCCCGCACATCCCCCACCCGCCCACTCAGCAGCGCCTTGGCCGCATACAGCGCGGTGCCGGCCACCTGCTTGGCTTCCACCTGCGGCGGCATCACCAGCTCGGTCGGGCTGGTGTGCACGTCCAGCAGCGCCGGGCCGGGATGGGCCAGGAAATCCTGCACGGCCTGTTCCAGGTCTTCGGTACGGGTCACGGTGCGCCCGTAGAAGCCGATCACCTCGGCCAGGCGGCCGAAGTCGGGGTTCTTCAGGTCGGTGTAGTTGTCCAGCAGGCCCTCCACCTTCTGCTCCAGCTCAACGAAATTCAGCGAACTGTTGTTGTAGACCACCACCTTGATCGGCAGGTTTTCCTGCACCGCCGTCAACAGGTCGCCCAGCAACATGGCAATACCTCCGTCGCCGGACAGCGAGATCACCTGCCGGCCCGGATACGCCTTCTGCAGGCCCAGTGCCTGCGGCATGGCGTTGGCCATCGTGCCGTGCAGCAGGCTGGTCAGGGTGCGGCGGCGCCCGTTGCTGCGGATGTGGCGCAGGATCCACACCATCGGCGAGCCGCCGTCGGCGGTGAACAGCGCATCGTCGCTGGCGTACCGGTTGATCAACGCGGTCAGGTGCTGCGGGTGGATCAGTTCGCCCTCGCCGGGCTGCTCTTCCTTGGCCCGGGTGGCCAGTGCCTTCTCACGATGGGTGATGCACTCGTCCAGGAAACTGCGGTCTTCGCGCGGCGGCAGCCGCGGCAGCAACGCCTCCAGGGTCGGGCCGATGTCCCCCACCACGCCGAGGGTGACCGGATGGCGGCGCCCCAGGTGGCTGCCATCGCGGTCCACCTGGATCAACGTGGCCTTGTCGGGGTAGTACTGGCCCCAGGCAAAATCGGCGCCGAGCAGCAGCAGGGTGTCGCAGGCCATCAGCGTGTGGTAGCCCGATTCGATGCCGAAGATGCCGGTCATGCCCATGTTGTAGGGGTTGTCGTACTCGACGAAGTCCTTGGCCCGCGAGGTATGCGCGATCGGTGCCTGCAGCCGCTCACCGAGTGCCACCAGTGCATCATGCGCGTGCTCGCAACCGGCACCGGCGTAGATGCCGATGCGCTTGCCATCGGCGATCAGCGCAGCGATGCGCTGCAGCTCGTCATCGCTGGGGCGCAACACCGGTTGGGTGTAATGCACCGAGAACGGCACGTCGTGCTTCACCTCGGCTTCGCTGATGTCGGCCGGCAGGATCACCACCGCCACGCCGCGCCGGCTGATCGCCGCCTGGCAGGCCAACGCCATGACGCGGCGGGCCTGCTGCGGGCTGTGCACCTGCTCGCAGAACACGCTGCAGCTGGCATACACCGCCTTGAAATCGACCTCCTGCGGAAACTCCATGCCCAGTTCGGTGGTCACCACCTGGCTGGCGATCAACACCATCGGCGCGCGGTTGCGGTTGGTCTCGAACACGCCGTTGATGAAGTGCAGCCCGCCCGGCCCGCACGAGCCGGCGCAGGCGGTGAGCCGCCCGCTGATCAACGATTCGGCCCCCGCGGCGAAGGCGGCCACTTCCTCATGACGCATGTGCACCCACGCGATCTCACTGTGGTGGATGGCATCGGTGACGTAGTTGAGGGTGTCACCGACAATGCCGTAACAATGACGGACGCCGGCAGCCTGCAGGGTTTCAACCACGATCTCGGCAACGCGCTTGCTCATGGGGAACAACCTTGGGGGAGAGAACCCTCAGGGTAGCCAGTGACAAGTGATATCCCCGTCGGCATGCGGCCGGGCGGGCTGTTTCCAGCATTCCCCCGCGATGACGGCATGACGCGGGCCCTGCCGTGACGGCAGGGATCGTGGAAGACATGCCGATGACGGAATGACGGCACGACCGCAGCCTGCCGGTCCGCTCCCGCTCCGGCTGCTGGCAATACTCACGGCGTCGAATTCACCCACCCAAGGATGTCGCCGCGGGTCGGGTTGGCATAGCGTACCTTCACCCAGCCGTCCCGCTCATCCAGCAGTTCCACCCGGTCATCGCGCACCAGATACCGCCGGGTGCCGGCATCACCGGGGCGGGTATGGAGCGGCAACCGCGTCGGCACCACCTGGCCACTGAAGGCCCGTAGCGGCCGACCGTTGTGCGGCACCACCAGCCCATCGGCGATGGCCGTTTCCAGCACCTTGCCGGTGGGATCGTAGGTGCTCCAGACCGCCATCGGGCCGCTGTCGGCAGTCGGCTTGACGACGATCGTCGCCGCCAGCGCGTCGCCCAGCATCACGGTGCGCTCGGCGCGATACAGATACAGCCGCCCGTGTTGGTAGCGGTACAGATCCACGTACCACATCGGCCCGCTGCGGCAAGTGCTGCTCAGGGTGCGGTTGTCCGCGTCCACCTCCAGCCCCATCAACCCGCCGCATTGTTCATGCGAACTGGCAGGCAAGGCCAACGCCACGAACCGTCCCTGCCCGGGATCGAACCGGTAGACCGCCACCGCTTCGTTGACCTGTCCCACCGCAGCGCGCGCCACCAGCTCCGGGCGGCCGTCGAAATCAACGTCCTCCTGCGTCAGCCGGGCGTTGCCATCGGCGTCAGCCACACCGGGCAGTCGCTGCTGCCGGCCCGAGGGCAGCCACAGCGCAATGCCGCCGCCGGGCTCCACCCGCGCAGTGGCGGTCAGGCCCGGCCCCAGCGCGATGCGCAGCGCATCGTCAGTGGCGGCCGCGTGGGCCGCCGCCGGCGCCAACGCCAGCAACAGGCCGCATACGGTTGCACGCACCGGCGAAGTGTCCATTGTCATCCCTGCATTCTGCCGCGCCACCCCGGCGCCCGTGCTCAGAACGATACTTCAACGGCCTGCTGCGCCCACAGCACCGACTGGTGGCCGGTGGCCTGCTTCCACGCCAGGCGGATGGCTTCGATGTCGGCACGACGCTGCGGCGTGTTCTCGTGCAGCACCACCAGCACCTTGGTGCGCAGGCGGTTGGGTTCGGCCGCACCACTGAACAGCCACTGGCCGTAGGCATCGAACACGGTCAGGCCATCCGGAAAACGCGGGGTGACCTGCTTGTCCAGGAACGCGCGCCACTGTGCCTCGCTGATCGCATCGGTCTGCTTGCGCTCGGAGGCACCGCTTTCCTCGCCCACACCAAAGTACAGCTCACTGCGCACCCAACCGGCGGCTACATCGGGGCGGGCGGCGTCGCCCTGAAGGGTCGCGGTGGCGGTGGCCGGGGTTGGTGGTGCGGGCGATTTGGCGGCCGGGGCGGCGGTGGCACACCCGCTGGCGGCCAGCACCAGGGCGAACAGAACGGCGTAGGACTTCATCAAAACTCTCCAGAAACAGGCGTGCAAGGGGGAAGAAGCGTGCAGGACATCCGGTTCCCGCGCAGATCACCAGCGGTTATGAGCTGATGCCCGCTCGCGATGGGACTTGCATCACATGACCCATCACGCCAAGATAATATATCGCTTCATCCGGATGGATGTAAGTGAAACTATTTCCTCCCCCGCCCCTCCCCCTCGTCGTCCTGCTGGAGTCCGCATGTCCCGTCCGTCCGCGTCGCGCCTTGGCCTTGCCATCGCGCTCGTCCTCTCCTCCCCCCTGCTCACCCAGGAGGCAACTGCGCAGGACGCGCCCGGCTCGGCCACTACCCTGGACACCGTGATCGTCACCGGCACCCGCGCGGTGGACCGCACCGTGCTGGAGTCCACCTCGCCGGTGGACGTGCTCACCGCCGAGGACATCCGCAAGGCCGGCGTGGTCAACGGCGAACTGGGCAGTGCGCTGCAGGCGCTGCTGCCCTCGTTCAACTTCCCGCGCCAGTCCAACTCCGGCGGCGCCGACCACATCCGGGCCGCCCAGCTGCGCGGACTGTCGCCAGACCAGGTGCTGGTGCTGGTGAACGGCAAGCGCCGCCACAGCAGCGCGCTGGTCAACACCGACAGCAAGATCGGCAAGGGGACCACGCCGGTGGACTTCAACGCCATTCCGATCAGCGCCATCAAGCGCATCGAAGTGCTGCGCGATGGTGCCGGCGCGCTGTATGGCTCCGATGCGGTGGCCGGGGTGATCAACGTGATTCTGGATGACGCCCCGGAAGGCGGCGCCTTCGAGGCCAGTTTCGGGGCCAACCACACCCAGCTCAAGCCGATCGACCGCACCCTGACCGACGGCCAGACCAGCTATGCCAGCGCCAAGGTGGGCACCCGGCTGGGTGAAGACGGCGGCTTCCTGCGCGTGGGCCTGGAGCTGAAGAACCACGAAGGCACCAACCGCGCCGGCTTCGACCAGATTCCGCCGTGGGACCAGAGCGCCACCAACCTGGCCCTGCAGGGCAAGCGCAACTACGTGCTGGGCGATGGCAAGACCCGTGATCTCAACGCCTGGATCAATTCCGAGCTGCCGTTCGGTGAGACCTCCAAGTTCTACTTCTTCAGCACCTTCAACCAGCGCGACAGCGAAGGCGCCAACTACTTCCGCTACCCCGACAGCGACGCCAACTGGGCGCAGGTGTACCCGAACGGCTACCGGCCGATTTCCGAAGGCGAGAACCGCGATGTGCAGGCGGTGGCCGGCGCCAAGGGCCAGTGGGGCGACTGGAACTACGACGCCAGCCTGGACTACGGCACCAACAGCTTCACCTATCGCCTGCGCAACTCGCTCAACGCCTCACTGGGTCCAACCAGCCCGACCCGTTTCAAGACCGGCGATTACCGCAATGAACTCACCGTGGGCAATCTGGACCTGGGCCGGGTGTTCACCCAGGGCGAGAACATCACCCACAGCCTTGGCCTGGGTGTGGAAGCACGCCGCGACCACTACCAGACCCGCCCGGGTGACCCCAGCAGCTACGCCGCCGGCCCCTTCACCGACCGTCCGACCGGCTCGCAGGCCGGCGGTGGCCTGACCCCGCAGGACGCCACGTCGCTGTCGCGCGATATCGCCAGCGCCTACGTCAGCCTGTCCAGCCAGTTCGGCGAGCACTTCTCCAGTGACCTGGCCGCACGTTACGAGCACAGCGACGACTTCGGTGGCGAGCTCACCGGCAAGCTCGGCCTGCGTTACGAGTTCACCCCGGCCTTCGCGCTGCGCGGCGCGATCTCCAACAACTTCCGCGCACCGTCGCTGGCACAGATCGGCTACGAGTCCACCTCCACCGGCTACAACGCCGCCGGCCAGCTGGTGCAGGGCCGCGTGTTGTCGGTGAACAATCCGATCGCGCGCGGCCTGGGGGCCACCGACCTCAAGCCGGAAAAGTCGCTCAACACCAGCCTGGGCTTCACCAGCCGGATTGGCGATCACTTCGATGTGTCGCTGGACTTCTTCCAGATCGACATCGACGACCGCATCGCGCTGTCGGAAAGCATCACCGGCGATGCCCTCACCGATTACGTACGGCAACAGTTCGGCGTGGCCGGGCTGCAGAGTGCCAGCTTCTTCGTCAACGCCGCCGACACGCGTACGCGCGGTGCGGAACTGGTGAGCAACTGGCGCCACGCGCTGGGCGATGGCGAACTGGTGCTGACCGGCACCTACGCCTACACCAAGACCACGCTGAAGAACGTGCTGGCCACGCCGCCGGGTTTGCTCGCCCTGGATCCGGACTACGTGCTGTTCGGCGTGGAGGAAACCAATACCCTCACCGATGCCACCCCGCGCACCCGCGGGTCGCTGGCGGCCAGCTGGAGCAACGACCGCTGGGCGTTGAGCAGCCGGGTGAACCGTTATGGCAGCGTCACCCGCGTGTTCAACTTCGGCGATGGTTACATTCCGCGCCAGACCTACGGTGCCGAATGGCAGCTCGACGCCGAAGTGGAGTTCAAGATCACCCCGCAGTGGAGCGTGGCCGTGGGTGGGCAGAACCTGACCGACAACTACTCGGACCTGTCCAACGACGACATCTACTACTTCGGCAACCTGCCGTATGACGTGTTGTCGCCGGTGGGCAGCAACGGTGCCTATTATTATGGGCGCGTGCGGTATACGTTCTGATTGTTGGTGCAGCCGGCCAACGGTCGGCTCTACCGGGCGCGTTCGGTGTGCGTTCTGATCGTTGCTGCAGCCGACCAACGGTCGGCTCTACCGGGCGCGTGCGGTGTGCGTTCTGATCGTTGCTGCAGCCGACCAACGGTCGGCTCTACCGGGGTATGTAGGGCCATGCCATAACCTGACAATCACACTGTGAATGGCATGTTGGTGCGCATGGCCAACGACCTTCCCCCACGTCCGCCGCCGCCGTTGCTGGACGATGCCTGTGCGTTGTTCCTCGACGTGGACGGCACCCTGATTGAATTCGAACGCGACCCCGAAGCGGTCACGCTGCTGCCGGAGGTGCGCGATGCCATCGGCCGCATCAGTGACCGTCTGGAAGGTGCCGTCGCGCTGATCAGCGGCCGCCCGCTGGGCCAGCTCGACGCCCTGTTCGCCCCCCTGCACCTGCCTGCCGCCGGCCTGCATGGCCATGAGCTGCGCCGCGCCGATGGCCGCGTGGACAGCGCCGCCAGCAGTACCGACACCAGCGAGTGGCTGCATGCCGTACACCAGCAGGCCATGCGTTTCGCGCACGGTCACCCGGGTGTTCTGGTTGAAGACAAGGGCAGCAGCCTGGCCCTGCACTGGCGCGGTGCGCCGCATGCCGCCGACCAGGTGCGCGCCTTTGCCGACAGGCATATCCGTGGCCATGCCGGCTACCGCCTGCAACCGGGCGATCATGTCGTCGAGTTCGTGCCAGAAGGCAGCGACAAGGGCCGTGCATTGCAGCGGCTGATGCAGTACCCGCCGTTTCGTGGACGCCTGCCGGTCTTCCTGGGCGATGACCTCACCGACGAGTTCGGCTTCAATGCCGCCAACGCCCAGCATGGCTGGAGCGTCCTGGTGGGCACGCGCACCCCCAGCGCGGCGGTGTTCGCCCTGCCGCACATCCGCAGCGTGCATGCCTGGCTGCAGGAAAACGCCTACTGACCGTCCCCCTCGCCCGCCTCGCATCGCGCGCGGGTGTTCCCCCTCAGCCTACCGCCGCCGGCGTGTGCCGCGGTACGCCTTGAACGAGATGCCGTGCCCATGAAACACCCCGATCTGAACCTTGGCGTCGTCGGCAATGGCAGCTTCGGCGCCTTGATCGACCAGCAGGCCCGTGTGGTCTGGAGCTGCCTGCCGACCTTCGACGGCGATCCCACCTTCTGCGCCCTGCTGGGCCCCAACCAGAATGAAGGCGGTGATTTCGCCATCGAACTGGAAGACCTGGTACGCAGCGAACAGCGCTACCTGACCAACACCGCCATCCTGCGCACGGTGCTGTACGACAAGCACGGCGGGTCGCTGGAGATCATCGACTTCGCCCCGCGCTGGCGCCAGAACGACCGCTTCTACCGCCCGGTGAGCCTGATCCGCCAGGTGCGTCCGCTGGCCGGCAATCCACGCATCATCGTCCGCGCGCGCCCACTCGCCGACTGGGGCGCACGCGTGCCTGCCGCCACCTGGGGCAGCAACCACATCCGCTGGGTACTGCCCGACCACGTCCTGCGCCTGACCACCGACGTGCCACTGCGCCTGGTGCGTGATGGCCTGCCGTTCGTGCTGAGTCACCCGGTGCACCTGGTGCTGGGCGTGGACGAATCGTTGAATCGGTCACTCAGCGGCTATGTACAGGAATCCTTCCAGCGCACCGGCGACTATTGGCGCGAGTGGGTGCGCTACCTGTCCATTCCGCTGGAGTGGCAGGACGCGGTGATCCGCAGCGCGATCACGCTGAAGCTGTGCCAGTACGAAGACAGCGGCGCGATCATCGCCGCCATGACCACGTCCATTCCCGAAGCACCCGGCAGCATTCGCAATTGGGATTACCGCTACTGCTGGCTGCGCGATGCGGCCTTCGTGGTACGCACGCTCAACCGGCTCGGTGCCACCCGCACCATGGAACAGTTCCTGGGCTACATCTTCAACCTGGCCACCGCCGATGGCAGCCTGCAGCCGCTGTACGGCATCGGCTTTGAAACCCGGCTGGAAGAAACCGAAGTGGCCACGCTGGACGGCTACCGCGGCATGGGCCCGGTACGGCGTGGCAACCTGGCCTGGGTACAGCGCCAGCACGATGTGTACGGCAGTGTGGTACTGGCCTCCACCCAGCTGTTCTTCGACCAGCGCCTGCAGGACCCCGGCGACGCGCACACCTTCGCGCGGCTCGAACCGCTCGGCGAACAAGCCTTCACCCTGCACGACGTGCCCGACGCAGGGCTGTGGGAGTTTCGCGGCCGCACCGAGGTGCACACCTATACCAGCGCGATGTGCTGGGCCGCATGCGACCGCCTGTGCAAGATCGCCATCCGGCTCAAACTCGATGACCGTGCCAACTACTGGCGGGACCGCGCCAATATCATCCACGCGCGCATCCTGAAGGAGGCGTGGAGCGAGGAACTGGGCCATTTCACCGACACCTTCGGCGGCCATCGCCTGGATGCCTCGCTGCTGCTGCTGGCCGATATCGGCTTCATCGAACCACACGATGCGCGCTTCATCGCCACGGTCGAGGCGATCGGGCGCGACCTCAAACATGGCGACGCGCTGTACCGTTATGTCGCCCCGGATGACTTTGGTGAGCCGGAAACCAGCTTCACCATCTGCACGTTCTGGTACATCGATGCATTGGCCGCCATCGGCCGCATGGACGAAGCGCGTGACATGTTCGAGGCGCTGCTGGAACGCCGCAACCACCTGGGCCTGCTGTCTGAAGACCTGGCCTTCGACAACGGCGAGGCCTGGGGCAACTTCCCGCAGACCTATTCGCACGTGGGCCTGATCACCGCGGCCATGCGGCTCTCGCGCAGTTGGCAGGAGGCCTCGTGAGCCGCCTGGTGGTGGTCTCCAACCGGGTGGCGGTGCCCGGCGAAACCCGCGCCGGCGGGCTGGCCGTGGGCCTGCTGGCCGCCCTCAAGGAGCGCGGTGGCGTGTGGTTCGGGTGGAGCGGAAAATCCGTGCGCGACACCAGCGGGGAGCTGCACGAGCAGGTGGACGGTGACATCCGCTATGTCACCTTGGACCTCAACAAGCGCGACGTCGACGGCTACTACAACGGCTTTGCCAACCGCACGCTGTGGCCGCTGCTGCACTTCCGCCTGGACCTGGTGGACTACGACCGCGCCACCCGCGAAACCTACCGCCGGGTCAACGCGTTGTTCGCTGAAAAGCTGGCCCCGCTGCTGCGCGAAGACGACATCGTCTGGATCCACGACTACCACCTGATCCCGCTGGCCTCACTGCTGCGCGAGCGCGGCATCGGTTGCCGCATCGGCTTCTTCCTGCATGTGCCGATGCCCTCGGCCGACCTGCTGCAGGCCATGCCCGACCACCTGCGCCTGTTCTCCAGCCTGTATGCCTACGACCTGGTCGGTTTCCAGACCCAGCGCGACACCGATCGTTTCCAGTCCTACGTGCGCCTGTTCGGTGGCGGCCGGGTACTGGCCGATGGCGAACTGGAGGCACCGGGCGGCCGCCGCTTCCGCGCCGCGGCGTTCCCGATCGGCATCGATACGGCGCACATCGAGCGCCAGGCCAAGGCCGGTGCCAACAAACCGGCCGTGCGTGACCTGCGCAACAGCCTGGGCGACCGCCAACTGGCCATCGGCGTGGACCGGCTGGATTACTCCAAGGGCCTGCCCGAACGTTTCCAGGGCTTCGAGCGCTACCTGGAGCGCCATCCCGACCAGCGCGGCAGCCTCACCTACCTGCAGATCGCGCCGGTGTCGCGCGGTGACGTCAGCGAGTACCGCCACCTGCGCGGCCAGCTGGAGCAGATCGCCGGCCACATCAACGGCGGCCACGCCGCACCGGACTGGACCCCGCTGCGCTACGTCAACCAGAACTTTACCCATGCCACGCTCACCGGCTTCTACCGCGCCGCCGCCGTCGGCCTGGTCACCCCGCTGCGCGATGGCATGAACCTGGTGGCCAAGGAATACGTGGCCTCACAGGACCCGGAAAACCCCGGCGTGCTGGTGCTGTCGCTGCTGGCCGGCGCGGCCGACGAACTCAAGCAGGCGCTGCTGGTCAATCCGCATGATCTGGATGGCGTGGCCGATGCGATCGCCACTGCCGCCACCATGCCGCTGCGCAAACGCACCGAACGCTGGCAGGCCATGATGGACCACCTGCGCACCTACGACATCAACCACTGGCGGCAGACCTACCTGCACGCGTTGGAAGGGTAAACCCCGCGCGGATCGGTAGCACGGGGACGCCGGCGGGCGGCGCAGCGGGCGACGCTTTCGGCCTCTATTGATTACGCATGAAACGAATTCATGGGCGCGATGCACGCGCTTCACAACATGTCGCGATCAACACGCGCAGATCCACAATCCGTGGCCGCACAAGGCCTTGCGCCCATAGTCCGCGCTTATTGCAAGACAACGGCCGGCGTCGCAGGCAAACCCCGCGCCTGAATTTCATTTCGCATTGACGCTGCGTGCCCAAAGTGGCGCCCCCAAGAGCCCATCCATATCGCATGGGCCGGTTCGTGCACCGCCGCGTGCACGGTATTTCCAAGGGGATTCACTGCATGTCAGCGCTCGACGCATTGATTGAAGACGCCGCGGTACGGCTGGAGCTGGGCTACCGCGCACGCACGGTGGTGCAGGTGCTGGTGGCCTGGATCGCATCGCATCCGCTGGGCCTGGATGGCCTGGAGCAGCAGTTCGAGCAGGCCGGGTTGGGCGACCACTTCCAGGCCTGGCGGCGCAACGAGCGGCCGCTGCGGCCGATCATCGCCAGCGAGCTGGAACGCGCCATCGGCACCCACGCCATTACCGCGTTGGCGCGCAAGGCGATGCTGCCGCCCGGGATGTTGCGGGTGCTTGCCTGCGAGCTGCTGCCCGGGCTGATTGCGGTGGTGTCACCGCCGGCGGGTTCTCCCCGGGCCGCAGCGCGCGTACTGCGCGCCCCGGCGCAACGTCATCGCATCCGCGGTGCCGCCGCGTCGCAGGCGATGCACGGCCTGGCCCTGCGCAGCATGCTGTGGCTGCTGGTGGCCCTGGTGCTGGTCGGCGTCACCTCCTGGGTGTTCCTGAAAATGCGCACACCGTTGTGGGTGCCTGCCGAAGTGACCCATCAGAGCGAACCCCGGCTGTCGCTGCACAACCGCGGCGACCGCCTCGAGGCACGCGGTCTGCTGCCGGGCGAGGCCGACCGACGCAAACTCTGGACGGCGCTGATCGCCGTTCATGGCAAACCGAACGTCACCGGCGACATCGGCCTGGACCGAAGCGCGCATACGCCGCGCTGGCTGGACCGGCTGGTGACCCGCCTGCCCTTGCTGACGGGCGACGGGCTGCAGCTGGCCTTCGAAGGCGACCGCCTGCAGGTGGACACCACCGGCATGGACCCAGAGCAGCGGTTGGCGGTGTCGCGCCTGCTGCGGCAGGACTTCGCCGACCTGCAGATCACCGGGCTATGGGGACCGGGCCTGGCCGCACTGGCGCAGTTGCCGCCCGGCGCCGATCCCGGGGCGCTGGTGGCCGCCCTCAACCAGACCACCCTCACGTTCAAGCCGGGCAGTGCCGAACTGCGTGGCGACAGCGCCGACACCCTGGCCGCCGTCGCGACCGCGCTGCGCGAGGCCAGCCCGGGAACACGCCTGGAGGTGGGTGCGCACACCGACAGCCGCGGCCAGCCCGATGCCAACCGCGCCTTGAGCCTGCAACGTGCGCAGACGGTGGTGCAGGCCCTGCAGACGCAAGGGGTGCCAGGCCACCTACTGAGCGCCGCCGGACACGGCCAGGACCACCCCATTGCCGACAACCGCAGCGAGGATGGCCGCGCCCGCAACCGGCGCATCGTCTACCGCATCATCGCCAACGCCGACCCGCGTGCGCCGCAGGCACGGGACACCCCGGGTTGACCCCGCGGTTCATTCCAGGAAACGCGCTGCCTGATCCGGTGCCGGCAGGTAGCAACGGCCATGCCGCCCAAACCAGCGGTAACGGTTGCGCGCCAGCACCCGGTAGGCACGGTCGCGCCACGCGCGGGGCAGCGCGCGCAGCCCGCCACTGACCCGCCACACGCCACCCAGTCCGTCCAGCACCCGCAGCATCGCATCGGTGTCGGTCCAGGCCTGGCCGTCCTCCACCAGCAGGAACGAGAGCGGGTCGTCGGGGTCCAGCCCATGACGATGCAGCAAGGCACGCCCGGAGGCGCCCTGCATCGCGGCGAAACGGTAGCGGCCGCGCCGGTCGAAGCGCAGCAGGAACCCCACCCAGCGGCTGCACAGCGCGCAGACGCCGTCGAAGACGATCACCGGGCCGCCCGCGCCCACATCATCCCCATTCATGCGTCAGCCTCGCCCGGGGAGAAGACGCCCGGCGTACCCGCGCATGGACCCCGACGTGGGGCCCCGCCAGCGTCAGGGCCGGATCCACGCCAGCGTGGCCATGCGCCCGGTGCGGCGGTCGCGTCGGTGCGAATAGAAGCGCTGCGGGTCGGCGATGCTGCAGAGCGTGCCGCCGTGGATCTGCGCCGGATCGACGCCAACACTGCGCAGGCGACGCCTGGCGAGCGCGTAAAGATCCACCTTCCAGTGACCGGCACGGGTGGCCACGAACGCCGCTTCGGCGCCGCCATCGCGCTCGACGAACGCGGCAAACACGTCCTCGCCCACTTCGTAGTGGGCCGGCCCGGCGGCAGGGCCCAGCCACGCCTGCACCTGCGCGGCCGGGGTGTGCATTGCCGCGACGGTAGCCTCCAGCATGCCCTCGGCCAGCCCGCGCCAGCCGGCGTGCGCCGCCGCCACCTCGCGGCCATCGCGCGCGGCCAGCACCACCGGCAGGCAGTCGGCGGTAAGAATGGCCAGCACCACGCCGGGCACCGAAGTGACCGACGCATCCGCAGTGGGCTCTGCCTCGACGCCGATCGCAGTGGGCGGCGTATCGAAACGCAGCACCGTGGTGCCGTGCACCTGGCGCAGCCAATGCGGGGCCGACGGCAGCGCCAACCCGGCCTGCAGCACATCGCGGTTGCGCTGCACCTGCGCCGGGTCGTCACCGTCCAGGGCATACCGGTTGCCCAGGTTGAACTGGTCGAACGGTGGCCGCGAGGCGCCGGCACCGAAGCGCAGCGTGGTGCCGGCCTGCACCCCCGGGGGCGCAGGCCAGTCGGCGGCCAGCAACGGAACCGGCGTGGGCATCAGCGCCGCCCGCGTTCCAGTTCGGCGAAGCGCTTGCTGTCTTCGCGCAGCGCCTGCATCAGCGCCAGCATGTCCGCCGGCGGCGGTGCGCTGTTGCTGATCGTTTCACCGGTGATCGGATGCACGAACTCCAGCGTTTCGGCATGCAGCGCCTGACGTTTGAAACCGCGCAGCTGGGCGATCAGTTCATCGCTGGCCCCCTTGGGCAGCTTCAACGCGCCGCCGTACAGCTGGTCGCCGATGATCGGGTGGCGCAGGTGCGCCATGTGCACGCGGATCTGGTGGGTGCGGCCGGTCTCCAGGCGGCATTCCAGCGCGGTGTGCGCACGGAAGCGCTCGCGCAGGCGGTAATGGGTGATCGCATCCTTGCCGTCTTCGCGCACGGCCATGCGCACGCGGTCGCGCGGATGGCGATCGATCGCCGCATCGGCGGTGCCACCGGACACCAGCGCGCCTACCACGATGGCCAGGTACTGGCGGTGCACTTCACGCGCCGACAGCTGCTCCACCAGGGCGGTCTGCGCCTGGATGGTCCGCGCGATCACCATCACCCCGCTGGTGTCCTTGTCCAGGCGGTGCACGATGCCCGCCCGCGGCAGCACCGACAGCGACGGGTCGCGGAACAGCAGCGCATTGACCAGGGTGCCGGTCGGGTTGCCCGCGCCGGGGTGGACCACCAGGCCCACCGGCTTGTTGATGACGAACACGTGCTCGTCCTCATACAGCACCTCCAGCGGGATGTCCTCCGGCTCGGCGTGGGTCTGGGTGTCGAGTACGACATGCAGGCTGGCGACCTCGCCGCCGCGGACCGGGTCGCGGCCGCGCACCGTCTGCCCGTCCAGCAGGACGTCGCCGGACTTGATCCACTCGGTCAGCTTGGACCGGGAGAATTCAGGGAACAGTTCAGCCAGGACGGCGTCGAAGCGCCGTCCAGCGGCGGTATCGGGCACCACGGCCTGGCGGGGGGATTCGGATTCAGAAGCGTTATCAGACATGGGGAGAGCACCGCAAGGAGACAAATTTGGGGTCCTGTCGACCACTTTCAGTCGCAGGACAGGCCACTAGGCTATCATCGACCCTTCGTATTCCAGCCGCGTCCCGCCCAGACCCCATGATCCGACGCTCTTCTTTGCTGTCCGCGCCCGTCCGCACCGCCGCCCTGCTGCTGGTCCTGGCCCTCGTCGCCACTGGCTGCCACCGCGGCACCAAAGGTGACAACCCGGACGAAGGCCTGCCGGTCGAACAGATCTACGAGAAGAGCCACCGCCTGATGGAAGGCGGCAACTGGAGCGGGGCAGAAGCCAACTTCCGCCGCCTGATCGCCCAGTACCCGTATGGCCCTTACACCGAACAGGCGATGATCGAAACCGCCTACGCCCAGTTCAAGGCCGGCAAGCACGATGACGCGGTGTCCAGCGTGGACCGCTTCATCCGGACCTACCCGACCCACCGCAATATCGCCTACATGTACTACCTGCGTGGCCTGTCCAACGGCAACCGCAACACGGTGTTCCTGCGCCGGGTGTGGTCGCTGGACCCGAGCCGCCGCGACCTGTCCACCCCGCACCAGGCCTACGCCGACTTCAACATCGTCGTGGACCGCTACCCCAACAGCCGCTACGCCGCCGATGCGCGCCAGCGCATGCTGGAGCTGCGCGACGTGTTCGCCCAGCACGAGCTGGACAACGCCCTGTACTACCTGCGCCGCCAGGCCTGGGTATCGGCCGCCGGTCGCGCCAACTACCTGCTGGAAACCTACCCGCAGAGCGCCTTCCAGTACGACGCCGTGGCCGCCCTGGGCGAGGCCTACACCCGCCTGGGCAACAAGACCCTGGCCGATGACGCCCGCCGCGTGCTGGAGCTGAACGAACCCCAGCACCCGTGGCTGCAGGGCAACTGGCCCAAGTATCCGTGGATGGTCCGCAAGCTGAACCCGTTCGCCGGCGAGAAGTCGGCCAGTACCGGGCAGCGCAACGCGAAGATGGAACGCAAGTAATCAAAAGGCCCCGAAAGGGGCCTTTTCATTGGTGCGTCTTCCCTCCGCGTGGCAAGCACGGAGCGCACGCGGAACCCTTGCAGGCGGCGGCCGCGGGACATTTGCCCAGGGGCCTGCCGGTCGCTACAGGGGCCTCACGCTCGCGGCAGCCCCGGACGGCGACACCACCCCCCTCCCCAGGGCGCCACCACGGCCCGGCCACACGCATGACGTGGATTGGCGGGATGACAGGGCCGCCCCACGGTCGGGGCCTACCCCTTGTAGCCGTTGCTGATCGGATACCGGCGTTCACGCCCGAAGGCCCGCCGGGAAACTTTCGGCCCCGGGGCAGCCTGGTGGCGCTTCCACTCACTGGTGCGCACCAGGCGCAGCACGCGGTCGACCACCTCGGCGGCATAGCCGGCGGCCACGATCTCCTCGCGCGACTGCTCCTGGTCCACGTAGCGGTACAGGATGCCGTCCAGCACATCGTAAGCCGGCAGCGAGTCCTGGTCGGTCTGGTTGGCGCGCAGTTCGGCCGAGGGCGGGCGGCTGATCACCGCCGGTGGAATCACCGGTGCCCCGCCCACCGTGTTGCGCCACTTGGACAGCCCGAACACCTCGGTCTTGTACAGGTCTTTCAGCGGCGCATAGCCACCGCACATATCGCCGTAAATGGTGGCGTACCCCACCGCGTACTCGCTCTTGTTGCCGGTGGTCAGCAGCAGCCCGCCGAACTTGTTCGACAGCGCCATCAGGATCACCCCGCGGCTGCGCGACTGCAGGTTCTCTTCGGTCACATCACCGGCCTGGCCCTCGAACATCGGCCCCAACGCGGCCATCAGGCCCTCAAACACCGGCTCGATGGACACCGCTTCCAGCGTCACGCCCAGCGCGCGGCACTGTTCGGCGGCCAGGTCGTTGGACATGTCGGCGGTATAGCGAGACGGCAGCCGTACCGCAGTGACGTTGTCCGCGCCCAGCGCGTCCACCGCCAGGGCCAGAACCAGCGCCGAATCGATGCCGCCGGACAGCCCCAGCCACACCTTCTTGAAGCCGTTCTTGCGGCAGTAATCCTGGATTCCCCGGGTTACCGCGCGCCAGGCCAGCGCGTCCATGCTTTCGTCGCCATCGTCGATCCATTCGCGCGGCAGGAAACGGCGCGTGGCGGCGTCGTAGTCCACCACCAGCCACTGATCGGTAAACGCCGCCGCCGCCGGGTGCACGGTGCCATCGCCATCGGCCACCACCGAGGCACCGTCGAACACCAGCGCATCCTGGCCGCCCACCACGTTCAGGTAGGCGATGGCCGCCCCGCTCTCACGGGTGCGCTCGGCCAGCAGCGCATCGCGCTGGGCGTGCTTGCCGCGCTCGTACGGGGACGCATTGGGCACCACCACCAGCTGCGCGCCCTGGCGCACGGTGTCGGCCAGCGGTTCGGCAAACCACAGGTCCTCGCAGACCAGCAGCCCCACCGGCACGCCATTGAGCTCGAACACGCAGCTGCCGCCGTCCGGGTCCACGTCGAAGTAGCGGCGCTCATCGAACACGGCGTAGTTGGGCAGTTCGCGCTTGCGGTAGGTCTGCAGCACCGCCCCATCGCGCAGCACGCTGGCGGCGTTGTACACCACCGCGCCAGCGGCCTGCGGCCAGCCCACCACCGCGGTGATGCCGGTGGCGGCCGTGGCGATGCGCTCAAGCGCCTGCTGGCAGTCGTACAGGAAACCCGGCCGCAGCAGCAGGTCTTCCGGCGGGTAGCCACTGATCGCAAGTTCCGGGAACACCACCAGCTCGGCACCGTACTCGTCGCGGGCCTCGGCGATCAGGGCGATGATGTTGTCGGTGTTCTGCGCCACCGCGCCCACCGGGAAATCAAACTGCGCCATCGCGATGCGGATCGAAGCCATGAAGGTCCAGCCTGTGGTTGCAATGCGCTCATTCTAGGCGCTCCACCTCCCTACAGTCAGAAATGCGGGCCGTGTCCACCCCATTCACTGGCCAGATCCTCATTCTCCGGCTGCATCCGCGCAACGATGGCTCGCGATCCTTAATTTTCGCGCCGCGGGGGGCCAGGTGCAGGACGTGGAGCACCGACAGACACGTTTCCAGTGCCTCCTCCGCAATTGCCATAGCACCCACCTCCAACCGGAGAGCTGCCCCCATTTCCCCCAGTGCCGGCGCCGGCGCCGCTACCGCCCGTTCCATCACCTCGACCCGGCGAGGATCTGATCAGCTCTTGGGAGATGCCATTCCAGTCCCGGCTATCGGTCATTTCATAGGTCGTGCAGACAGACGCATTGCAGACGATGATCTTTGAACCAGGCTGAAGCTCACTCAAAAATTTTCCATAGAGCTGCTTTGTTTTCAGCTCCACGTATTTTTATATGAACCTGCTTGTGGCCGCATCCGGCAGAGGGGTACGTCCCTCACAACGGGGGCAGCTTTCAGGCCCATACACCCGGCTCTCCTTGGCAAACGGCCACTGAGCGATTGCAATTGGCACAACCAGAAAGCATGAAACACCTGCAGCAATAAGTAGAAGTCGACCAGATTTCACACGCCCTCCTTGATTCCCGAACAAAAGACGCCCACTCCATTAGATGCAGCAGCCCGCGTAAATCTCCTTCGCCTTTGCTTCTGCGCGCGCTTCCTGGCCAGGCTGCAGTTGATCACGCAGACGGCGTATCGCATCTGCCGATGCCATCTCCGGCCTCGCCTTCTGCAGTGCCAGAAAGTACGCAAGGCTGAGTTCCGGAGAATGATCGGCAACAATCCCACGGCCATGCATCTCCCCCAGGGCCTTCACCGAATCCAGGCTTCCCGCCAGCGCCGAGTCCTGTAGATACGCAACAGAATTCCGTCTGTACTCAACG
>JAHREJ010000021.1 GCA_021733645.1 Bacillus subtilis subsp. subtilis
CTCGGCAGAAGCACTCCCGGTAAACCCGCAGCCGAGCATGGCTCGGCTCTACGCGTCTGGCGGAAGCCAAGGGTGGGGAGCGGCCGCCCGGTGCTGCCGAGCCACGCTCGGCACAAGCACCACCGGTAAACCAGACGCCGTTGCGAAGAACCGCGGTCAGTCCTTCCGACGCGGGTCCAGCGAGATCAGTCGCGTGGCATCCAGCAGCGCGGCCGGCAGGTGCACGCCGCCGGGCGCGGCCAGGTAGCGCGCGCGCCACTGCGGGGCGAACTTGGATTTGAACCGGCGCAGCCCGCTGAAGCCGTAGAAGCGTTCGCCGTGGCGCGCGACGATGTTGGCAAAGCGGTTCCAACGCCCGGCCAGGCGGTGCTGGGCCAGGCCCGACAGCGGTGCCATGCCCAGCGAGAACCGGTGGAAGCCGTTGGCGCGGCCCCACAGGAACAACTCGATGAACAGGAAGTCCATGGTGCCCTTGGGCGCGTCATCGACATGCCGCATCAGGTCCACCGACAACTCATGCCCGGCCGGTGCCTGCCAGAGGTTGGCAAAGGCCACGATGCGCCCCTCCGCTTCCACCAGCGCAATCGGAAAGCGCACCAGATAGTCCGGATCGAAGCTGCCCAGCGAGAAGCCTTTTTCGTCGCCGGCCTTGTCATCCAGCCACTGCTGGGAGATCGCAGCCAGCGCCGGCAGCAGGGCCGGTACGTCGTCCGGCGCGGCCACGCGGAAACTCAGCCCGCCCCGTTTGCCGCGGTTCCATGCCTGGCGCAGGTCGGCGCGTTCGCGGCCGTCCAGGCCGAAATCCTGCAGTGGCACCATCGCCTCTTCGCCCAGCTTGACCAGGGTCAGGCCGAGGTCCAGATAGGTCTGCCAATAGGCCTCCCCGACCTGGTAGAACACCGGGCGCAGCCCGAGGCGATCGGCTTCCTCGCGGAAGCGCCAGATCAGGCCGCGTGCCACCTCCGGTGGGCCCACCGGGTCGCCCATCGCAATCAACGAACCACCGTAACGCTGCATCATCACAAAGCCGCGCTGTTCGGCGTCGCGCAGCACGGCCTTGTCGGCGGTCAACACCAGGCAGGCCTGGGTGTCTTCGGCAGCCAGCAGGATCGGTGCAAGCGCGTCCAGAGTGGGCGTATCGGCCGGCGGCAATGGGCTGCGCGTGCTGTGCAGCAGCCGCGCCAGGCCGAAGATGGTCAACGCGATGGCCACCACCAGCAGCGCACGCAGGGCACGCGGCGCATTGCCCTGCAGGGCGAACTGCCACCACAGTTCGTTCTGGTATTCCACATGGCTGTAGACGAAGAACAGCAGCCAGATGACCGCCACCAGGACCAGCCCCAGGTTGCGGATCCACGGCCACGACCAGGCTTCATCCAGCAGCGCGCCCTGGCGGTAGAACTCGCGACGGGAGGCCCACAGCGCCATCGCCACCAGCAGCGCCGACAGGGCGATGAGCACCTGGCCGCCACGCAGCCAGATCGGCAGCGGCGCGATCACGCAGATGACCAGCGCCAGCATCCAGGCGGCGTGGCTGCGCCGTTGCAGGCCCTGGCCGATCAGCAGCAGCGCAACGCCGCCCAGGCTGCCCAGCAGGTGCGAGGTTTCCAGGATCGGCAGCGAGGCATTGAGCAGGTGCCGCCGCGGCGTGGGCAAGGTGCCATCGATGACCAGCGCCGCGCCCACGCTGAACACCGCCAGCGCGATGATCTGTGGCAGCCAGGGACGCAGGGCGGTCCAGCCGGCGCGGGTGGCACCGGCGCCCACCCGCAGCGGCTTGCGCATGGCCGGGCCAAGTGCCAGCAACGTGGCCAGCAGCAACGGCAGCACGTAATAGGTGACGCGGTAGATCAGCGCTGCGGCCAGCACCGCCGCCGGTGCCACCTGCGGCATCAGTTTGAGCAGGCTCCACTCGAACACCCCCAGGCCCGCCGGCACACTGGACACCAGGCCGGCCAGCACCGCCACCAGGTACAGGCCGACAAAACCGGGCAGGCCGGTCGGGGTATCCATCGGCAGCAACACGTAGAAGGCCGCGCTGGCCAACACCAGTTCCACCACGCTCAATGCGGTGACGCCCAGCATGGTGCGACGGTCGGGCAGCCACAGGTGGTGGCCGCGGATGCTGAAACTGCGACCGTCGCGCCCGACCAGCAGCAGGGTGGCGACGTAGCCCAGCAGGCCGACGATGCCCAGCACGCGCACCGCCTGGATCGACACCGGCAAGGCCAGCGCGGCCGCGCCCGGCTCAAGCACGAACGCCAGGGCCAGCAGCAGCCAGGCACCGAACACAAAGCCCAGGGTGCTCATCAACACCACCTGGCCGATTTCGCCCAGGCTCAAGCCGGCCCCGCCGTAGCCACGCAGGCGCACCGCGCCACCGGTGAGCGCGGCAAAGCCCAGCGTCTGGCCCAGCGTGTGGGCGAGGAAGGCGGTGATTCCCACGCGCGCCGGATGCAGGCGCTTGCCGCTGCGCCGCAGGCCGATCGCGTCAAAGCCGATCAGGCAGGCGTAACTGGCCAGGCCCAGGATCACGGTCAGCGCGATCTGTCCGGCGCCCAGGTGGCGGAAGGCTTCGCGGATGGCGCGGTAGCCGTGCTCGTCGAACTCGCTGGCCAGCCCACGCAGGGCCAGGGCCAGGATGGCCAGGCTGAAAATGACGGTGGCAGCGCGGCGCCAGGCAATGCGGGTCGCGGCAGGAGCAGGGGTTGTTTCGGTCATCGGTACAGCGTGCTCCGGGGCAGGCGATGAGGGAGTCAAGGCCGGCAGTGCGGCCTTGCGCGCGCATCGTGCGCCTGATGCGCGCGCTTGCCAAGGGTTGGCGCTATGCGTGCGGTGGCCGCATTGGTCGGCGGCAAGGACAGGCTCACGCAGGATCGGTGACAATGCCTCATCACCCCAGAGGAGCCATCGCCATGTTGGAACGTTTCGACGTCGGTCCGCGCATGTCCGAGATGACCGTGCACAACAAGGTCGCCTATCTGTCCGGGCAGATCCCCGAAGACACCTCCCAGGACATCACCGGGCAGACCCGGCAGGTGCTTGAAGAGATCGACAAGCTGCTGGCGCTGGTGGCCAGCGACAAGCAGCACGTCCTGCGCGCGGAGGTGTTCCTGGCCGACATCAATGATTTCGCCGGGATGAATGCTGCGTGGGACGAATGGGTCGTGGTGGGTATGACGCCAGCCCGTGCGACGGTGGAGGCCAAGCTGGCCGACCCGAGCTGGAAGGTGGAAATCGTGGTGACCGCCGCGCTGCCGTAACCGGTAGCACGCGGTGTAACGGCAGCCGAGCATGGCTCGGCTCTACCGGACCTGGACCCGGACCCGGGCAGGGGTAGCGCCAAGCCATGCTTGGCTGCGCGCGATCAGGGAACGGCGACCAGGTCGATGCAATCCACAGGACAGGGCGGAATGCACAGCTCGCAGCCGGTGCACAGATCGGCGATGACCGTGTGCATGTACTTGGCACCGCCGACGATGGCATCCACCGGGCAGGCCTGGATGCATTTGGTACAGCCGATGCAGTCCGCTTCGATGATCAGTGCGACCTGCTCGGCCTTGTGTTCGCCGCGGCTGCGCTGGAACGGCAACGCCGGCACGCCGAGCACGTGCGCCAGGGCCCGCGCGCCTTCGTCGCCGCCGGGTGGGCAGTGGTCCACGCCGGCCTCGCCGCGGGCCAAGGCCTGCGCATAGGGGCGGCAGCCCTCGAAGCCGCATTGGCCGCATTGGGTCTGCGGCAACAGGCGGTCCAGGCGTTCGGTCAGGGCGGAAAAGGTGTCTGGCATGCGTGGCGGTGGCTGCGCGGGGGCGTCATGTGAGGGGTTTGCCGCGATACCAGCGATCGTGGGCGAGGGCCAGCATCGGGCGGTCTTCGCCGCTGTCGCCATAGGCGTGGATGCGCTGGAAGCATGACAGGTCGTAGCGCTGGCGGATGTGTTCGACCTTGCGTGGCGCGCAATCGCCGCCGGCGTAGCGGCCGGTCAAACGGCCGTCGTGGCTTTCCAGCCGGTTGCAGATCAGGGCCAGCCCCAGTGATTCGCACCAGGGCCGCAGGTACAGGTCCAGCGAGCCGGACACGATCACCACGGTATGCCGTTGCTGCAGGTGCCAGCGGATCTGTTCAAGCATCTGCGGGCGCACCACCTCGGGCAGCACATCGCGCGCGTAGCCGGCGGCCTGGGTGGCGATGTCGTCGGCATGGCGGTTGCTGAAGGTCAACCGGGTGACGCGGGCGCGGATGCGTTCGGCCGAGATCAGCTTGAGGCGGTAGGCCAGCAGCCACGGGCCCACCTTCCACCAGGCTTGTGCCAGTTGCTCGGGGGTGGCCACGCGGCGCAGGAAGCGGCCATAGGTATCGCAGGTGGTGACCGTGTGGTCGAAGTCGAACAGGGCCAGTTCCAAACCGCACCTCCTTCCGTGCAGGCCAGCAGGGTGGGGCGGCGCAGGGCCGCCCCGACGTTGCGATCAGCGCACCGGCATACCGGGCTGGGCGCTGCTGTCGGCATCGAGCAGGGCCAGGTCGCCGCCGTCGAAACCGGCCGACAGGATCATGCCTTCGCTCAGGCCGAAACGCATCTTGCGCGGGGCCAGGTTGGCGATGAAGACCACGTTGCGGCCCACCAGCTTTTCCGGTTCGCCGTAGCTGGCGCGGATGCCGGAGAAGATCTGGCGCTTGCCGAGATCGCCGGCATCCAGTTCAAAACGCAGCAGCTTGTCCGAGCCTTCGACAAACTGGCAGGCCAGCACCTTGCCGATCCGCAGGTCGAGCTTGGCGAAGTCGTCGATGCCGATGGTGGCCGGGCCGTCGGTGGCCGCCGCGGCGGCCACCGGTGCAGCTGAAGGTACGGCGGCGGGCTTGGCCGGCTTGGCCGGGGCGGCCGGGACGGCAGCGGCAAGGGTGTCTTTGGAGGCGTCGGTCATGGCGTCGATCATTTTCGGGTCGATTCGGGTAAACAGCGGTGCATACACGGCGATGGTGTGCGCGGTGAGTGGGCGGGCGATGTCGGTCCAGTCCTGCACCGGGGCGGCGAGGAAGGTTTCAGCCTGCACCGCGGTGGCCGGCAGGATCGGCTTGAGCGCGGTGACCAGCACCCGGAACAGGTTCAGGCCCTGGGTGCACACGGCTTGCAGTTTGGCGTCGGCGCCTTCCTGCTTGGCGATCACCCACGGCTTCTGGTCGTCGATATAGCGGTTGGCTTCGTCGGCCAGGGTCATGGTGAGGCGCACGGCCGCGGCCGCATCGTTGCGCTCGTAGGCCTCGCGGATGGGCGCGAGGGCGGCGACGAAGCGGTCGTACTGGGCGGCATCGGGCAGGGCGTCGGCCAGGCGGCCGTCGAAACGCTTGCTGATGAAGCCGGCGCAGCGGCTGGCCAGGTTGACGAACTTGCCGACCAGGTCGGCGTTGACGCGCGCGATGAAGTCGCCCAGGTTCAGGTCGAGGTCTTCCACGCCGCCGCCGGACTTGGCGGCGAAGTAGTAGCGCAGGGCTTCGGCTTCCAGGCCAACATCGAGGTAGGTGCGGGCCATGACGAAGGTGCCACGCGACTTGGACATCTTGGCGCCGTCGACCATCAGGTAGCCGTTGACGTGCAGGCGGGTGGGCGCGCGGTGGCCGGTGCCATGCAGGACGGCGGGCCAGAACAGGCCGTGGAAGTTGACGATGTCCTTGCCGATGAAGTGGTGCAGTTCGGTGCTGGAACCGGCGCGCAGGTGGGCGTCGAAATCTTCGCCGGTCCTGGCGCACAGGGTCTTGAAGCTGGACAGGTAGCCGATCGGGGCATCCAGCCAGACGTAGAAGTACTTGCCCGGCTGGTTGGGGATTTCAAAGCCGAAGTAGGGGGCGTCGCGGGAGATGTCCCAGGCGCGCAGGCCGCCTTCTGCATTGAGCCATTCGCCGAGCTTGGCCTTGACCCCGGGCAGGGCGACATCGCCGGCCAGCCATTCGCGCAGGAAGGCGTCGAAGTGGCCGACCTCGAAGAAGAAGTGCTCGGAGTCGCGCATTTCCGGGGTAGCCCCGGAGATGACCGAGCGCGGGTCCTTCAGTTCGGTGGGGGCGTAGGTGGCGCCGCACACTTCGCAGTTGTCGCCGTACTGGTCCGGGCTGCTGCACACCGGGCAGATGCCCTTGATGTAGCGGTCGGGCAGGAACATGCCCTTGGCCGGGTCGTAGAACTGGGCCACGGAGCGGCGCGCGATATGGCCTTCGGCCTCGAGCTTGAGGTAGAAGGCTTCGGTGAGCGCTTTGTTGGCGGCCGAATTGGTGGAGTCGTAGTGGTCGAAGTCAACGCCGAAGGCGGCGAAATCGCGTTCGTGGCTGGCCTGGATGTTGGCGATGAAGGCTTCCGCGGTGACGCCGGCCTTTTCGGCGGCGAGCATGATCGGAGTGCCGTGGGTGTCATCGGCGCAGACGAACCAGGTCTTGCCGCCGCTCATTCGCCGCGCGCGCACCCAGATATCAGCCTGGATGTAGCCGACCAGGTGGCCCAGGTGGAGCGGGCCGTTGGCGTAGGGCAGGGCGGTGGTGACAAGAGCGGTGCGGGTCATGGTCTGCGTTGTTGCCTTGGGGACTGGGGATTATCGCATGGTGAGGGTGGGGGCCTGCGGCGGGCTGTTTTTTCGAAGCTTTGAGCCGGAGCCAAAGCCACAGCCACAGCCACAGCCTGTGCCGGTCTGCTGGGGGTGGGCTGGGGTCGGTGAGGCCGCGGGGCACGCTGCAAGTCCCGCTCCGCGGCCCGGCCCAGCCGCTGGCGGCTGTGCGTTCGAGCGCATGCGAGGCAGTGCCTCGCAAGCAATGCGCTCTCACCCATGTAAGCTCCGCCACCGCATCCATGCGGTGGAGGGCCCCGCAACCTCACCCACCCCAGCCCGTCCAGAGATGGCTGGTGGGCACGGGAAAGGCGGGTGAGGCAGGAGCCGAATCGAACCGACTGTAACCAGCTTCTGCGTGCCGGAGCCGGAGCGAGAGCAATTTGGTTCGGGGTGTGGGTGGGAGTTGAAATGCAAAAGGCCGAAGCGGCGCAGCCGCTTCGGCCTTCTTCTTCTCTCCCGCCCGGCGATGCACATGCCTGGCGGGCGAGGCGGGTTAACCCCCACCGGGACCGTTACACGGCATGGATGCCGTGTACGAGCCCACATGGGTGAGAGCGCATTGCTTGCGAGGCATCGCCTCGCATGCACTCGAACGCACAGCCGCCGGCGGCTGGGCCGGACCGCGGAGCGGGGTTCACGGCGTGTCCCGGTGGGGGTTAACCCGCCTCGACCACACCGGAGTAATGACTAGCTAAAAGCAGCGCCAAAAAATCACTCACGGACCCATGTCTGCGAGCGGCAGATGAAGGCGATGCAGCCGGAGACGTCCAGCTTGGCGCCGCCGGTCTGCAGCTTGGCCTTGGACTTGTAGGTCTTGCCGTTGGCCGGGTCCAGGATGGTGCCGCCCGACCAGGCGTTGGCGCCGTCGGCCTTCAGGTTCCACAGGATCGTCATGCCCTTGACCGGCTTGTTCTTGTTGGCGCCCTCGCAGCCGTCGCAGACCGGGTTGGGGCCCTTGTCCGAATGCAGGATGTCCACGACCTTGCCGGTCAGGGTGCCGTTGGTGGCCTGGGTGATCTCCACGATCGACTTCACCTTGCCGGTCTTGTCGTCGATGGTCTTCCAGCGGCCAACCGCACCGTCGGAGGCGCTGGCCGAGATCGCGGCCAACATCAGCGGCAGCGCCAGCAACAGGGTCTTGAAAGTCTTGCGCATGTTCCCCTCCCAGGGATGTCGTTGAATGCCGGCGCAGCGCCGGTACCGCCCGACTGTATACCCATTCGCCGGGGTATGGGCAACGGGGTCAGGCGATTTCGTAGAGCTCCAGCGGCAGGCCGTCCGGATCGGCGAAGAAGGTGAAGCGACGCCCGGTGTAGGGATCGGTGCGGATCGGCTCACATGCGACCTGGGCAGCCGCCAGGCGCGCGATCATCGGCTCCAGCGCCGCCACCCGGAATGCGAGGTGGCGCAGGCCCTGGGCCTCGGGGCGGCTGGGCCGCGGCGGCGCGCCGGGGAAGGAGAACAACTCCAACTGGCTGCCGTCGGGAAGGGCCAAGTCGAGCTTCCAGGAATCGCGCGCGGCCCGGTAGCTCTCATCCAGCACGCGAAGCCCCAGCACCTCGGTATAGAAGGCCTTGGAACGGGCGTAGTCGGAGCCGATCAGCGCTACGTGGTGAACGCCGAGCAGCGAGGTGGGGTGGGGGGCGGTCATTGCAGGGTGTCCAGCCAGCGCTGGGCGATCTGCAGCGCCAGCGGATAGGGTTCGGGGCCGTCACGGTTGGTCAGGATGATCACCGTCAGATGCTTGTCGGGGTAACGCAGGATCACGTTGCGGAAGCCGATGCTCTCGCCGCTGTGCCATTGCGCCCGGCCGTTGAGCCGCCAGCCGAAGCCGTAGAACGGCACGTCCGGCTCGTCGGTGCGGGTGGCCGGGGCGAATGCCTGCCGCAGTGACGTGGCCTTCAACAGGCGCGTGTCGTACAGCGCCGCATCCCACCTGGCCAGGTCGTCCAGCGATGCATAGAGTCCGCCATCGCCCAGCACCGCGCTGGTCGGGCTCTGGTCGGCGCGTTGCCAGCGGCCGTCCACCTGGCGGTAGCCGTAGGCGCGTCGCGCCACGTCATCCACGCCGTCCTGGTGGGCCACCGTGTCGCGCATGCCCAGCGGCAGGAAGATGCGGTTGCGCAGGAACGTGGCGAAATCCTGGCCCGAGGCCTGGCCCACCACCAGCGCCAGCAGTGCATAGCCGCTGTTGCTGTAGCGGTACTGGCTACCGGGTGCGAACTGGGTGCGGTTCTGCGCCTCCAGCAGGTGCAGCACGTCCAGGTCGTGCACCTGCGTGGTGGCATCGGCCGGCATCAGGTCTTCGTAGTCGAGCAGGCCGCTGGTATGGCTGAGGAGCTGGCGCAGGGTGATCGCATCGGCGGCAGCCGGCAGCGACGGCAACCAGCGCTTGAGCGGGTCATCCAGCGACAGCCGGCCGTCCTCGGCCAGCAGCAGAATGGCCGCGGCGGTGAACTGCTTGCTGACCGAGGCCAGCCGGAAGTTGGTCTGTGCGGTCACGGCAGTGCGGTCTTCCACCACCGCCAGCCCGTAGCCGCGGCGGAACACCGGCTGGCCATCGTGCAGCACCAGCACTGCCGCACCCGGAACCTGGCCATCGTAGCGCTGCAGCAGCGCATCGATGCCCGGGTCCGGCGGGACCGCAGCGGGCGCGGCCGGTGCATGGCCGGCCCACAGCAGGCCGATGCAGAGCAGGCCGGTCCATCCTCGGTGACGCGCGCGCGGGTGCATGGGCAGTACCTGTGCCGAGGTCAGGGGGAGGGCGTGGGGGCCGCGGTGCCGGCGCTTTCGGCGGCGATCCAGCGGGTCATCTTGGCGTCGAGGATATCCAGCGGCATCGAGCCGTCGCGCAGGATCTCCTCATGGAACCGGCGCAGATCGAAACGCGCGCCGAGTGCGGCCTTGGCGCGGTCGCGCAGTTCCACCATCTTCAATTCACCCAGGCCGTTGGGCAGGGTCTGCCCCGGCAATGCCATGAATCGTTCGACCTCGGCGGTGGCATCCTCGGCGGGCAGGTCGGCGGTCTTGACCAGGTAATCCACCGCCTGGCGCTTGCTCCAGCCCTGCGCGTGCACGCCGGTATCGGCGGCCATGCGCGCGGCGCGGGTCAGCGCGGCCTGCAGGTAGCCGATGCGCTCGTACGGATCCTGGTAGACGCCGAGCTGGTCGCCCAGGGATTCGGCATACAGGCCCCACCCTTCGATGAAGGCGATATCGCCGCCCAGGCGACGGAAGCGCGGCAGCTTGTCCAGTTCCTGCTGCAGGCCCAACTGCACGTGGTGGCCGGGAATGCCCTCGTGCAGGAACTGCATCGGGGCCGCCCAGCGGCGACGGCTGGGCAGGTTGGCGGTATTGACGTACAGGATGCCCGGGCGCATGCCGTCGGGCAGCGGCGGCTGGTAGGCCACGGCCGATGCGGCGGCCGCCCGATCCGGTTCCACCGCGCGCACCTCCAGGGGGGCCTTGGGCAGGGTGCCCAGCAGGCTGGGCAGGCGACTGCCGACCTGCACCTGCAACTGCTTGTAGCGGCTCAACAACGCTTCCGGGTTGGCGTACTGGAAGCTGCGGTCGGTGCGCATGTTGCGCAGCACCTTCTGCTGCGAACCGCGGATCCTGTTGTCCTTGAGCACCGTGGCGATCTGCGCCTGCAGGCTGGCCACGCGCTGTTCGGCCACGGCATGGATCTGCTGCGCATCCAGAGTGGCAGCGGTGCTCTGCACGATGTTCTGCGTGTACCACGCCTGGCCGTTGGGCAACGCACCCAGCCCATCGCTGCGGCGCGTGGCGGGCAGGTACTCGGTGGCGATGAAGCCACGCAGGGCGCGGTAGGCCGGCATGATGCGGAACTCGATCATGCGTTTGTACTCGGCGCTGATGCGCGCCTTGTCTGCCTCGGGAAAGTCTTCGGGCATGTTGCGCACGGGGGCCCAGAAAATGCTGTCTTCTGCCGTGGGCTTGATCACCGCGTCCAGCTGCGGCAGCACTTTTTCCATCAGGTCGCGCGGCTGCACCACGCCGGCCTTCATGCCGTCGCGCATGTTGGTCACGGCCTGGTCGAACAGCGGTCCGATGCCCAGCGAGCGCCTGGACCAGCTGTCATAGTCGGCAACGGTATTGAACGGCTGCGCGCCCGAGCCGGAGCCCAGGATGGCCATGATGCTGCCCAGGTTGTAGTACTGGCTTACCGGCAGCATCCAGCCGGGGTACCTTTCGGCGGCCAACGACATACGCGCGTCGCGCACGAAGATTTCGTAGCTGAGCAGGTCCTGCCCGGTCAGCCCATCGGCGCCGATCTTCTCCACCTTGCCCAGCCATTCCACGGTGAAATCATGCGACTGCTGGCGGTAGGCGGCCGAGAGGATGTTGGGCAGCTGGTCGTTATGGCGGGCATCGCCCTGGAAGGTGGCCTGCAGCGGGTTGAGCCGCATCGAGGCATCCCAGTATTCATCATAGATGCGGTTGAGCTGGGCCGCCTTGCTCTGCTGGCGCACCAGCGGCTGGCGGGCCGGGGTGGCCGCCGGGCGCGCGCGGGGCTTGGCCTTGGGTTTGGCGGCGGCGCGGGTCTGGGCGGCGGCGGGCCGGTTGGCCTTCTTCTTGGCAGCTTCAGCCGGTGCGGCGCTGCCAAGCATCAGCAGGGCGGCAATGGCAAGCGCCAGGGCGCGGGCGGGGTGGGGCATCGACTGTTTCCGTAAAACATGCACAGACCCGGGAGCTTGCCCGATTCACCTGCCTACGGCCAGCATCGGCGCCCGCCCAGGCGGGGGGCGTACCGGGTTCAGTCAGCTGCCGCGTCGGCCCGCAGCCGGGCCGCCCGTTCAGCGCCCAGGTAGCCGGTAATCGCCCGGCGCATCAGGTACAGCAAGGGAATCAGCGCGATCGCAAAGCCCATCTTGTAGAGGTAATTGACGCTGCTGACGGCCAGGAACAGCGAGGTTGGCCACTGCTGCGGGCCCAGCACGAAGGCGATCCAGATCACCACGAAGCTGTCCACCAGCTGCGATACCGCCGTTGAGCCGGTGGCGCGCAGCCACACATGGCGTTCGCCGGTGGCGCGGCGGATACGGTGGAACACCGAGACATCGATCAGCTGCCCGACCAGGAAGGCCACCAGCGACCCGCCGATGGTCCACATGCCCTGGCCGAACACCGCGGCGAATGCCGCCTGGTAGTCCGGCACGCCATTCGCGCTCATCGAGGTGACCCACCATTGCGCAGGCACCAGCGAGATCGCCGCGAAGGCGAAGACGAAGCCATAGCTGATCAGCCCCACCGCCAGCCATGAGATGAATGTCACCCCACGCCGGCCGAAGAACTCGTTGATGGTGTCGGTCATGATGAACACCACCGGCCACAGCAGCGTGCCGGCGGTGAAACTGAGCGAGCCGGTCTGGCCGAACAGGTTCCAGTTGAAGGGCGCCACGCCGAGCGTGTCTTCCAGCGCGAAGATCTTGACCCCGATCAACTCGGCCAGCACCGCATTGGTGCAGAAGAATGCCGCCAGGAGGATGAACAGCAGCACCGCGCGGTCCTGCAGCGGCGCTGCCTGTGACGGCGTCGTCATGGGGAGTGACGCACATGGCAGGGGGGCGGGTCCGCCGCTGTCACGGTGCCCGCCGGCGTGTCATTGCTCCACATCCGCGCGGGCGTCCCGACGCGGGGCTGCCGGCCTGCAGCGCAGCCGCCGGGCAGAGGATCACGTGGGTCAAACGGGTGCGACCGGCACGGTTCATGCGGAAAGTCTACCGCGGTGCCGGTGGGTTTCTGCCGGCACGAATCGATGAAATTTCAGCGCGATTCCAGCGGTGTGCGGTAGCCCGCATCGATCACGCAGGCGCCCCCGTGGCAGGGTGCGCTGCATCCATCAGCGAGGGACATCGCCGGCGCGGGTGAACGGTACGCTTTCCGGCGCGACTGCGCCGCCGGAGATGATGAAGCTCATGGCCTGGTCGACGGTCCAGTCGGTGGGGGTCAGCAGTTCCACCGGCACGATCTCCAGGTAACCGGAGGTCGGGTTGGGCGTAGTCGGCACGTAGACGGCGGCCAGTTCACGATCGCTGCCCTGTTCGCGGATGACCCGGGTAACCAGCCCGACCGATTTCATGTCGCGGTGCGGGAAGTCGATCAGCACCACGCGCTGGGTGCTGCCCGGCTCGGTCTGCAGCATGTCCAGCAGCTTCTTGGCGCTGTCGTAGATGATGCTGGCCAACGGGATGCGCTTGATCACCGCGCCGAACCAGCGCAGCAGGCGCTGGCCGATCACCCGGCGGCTGAGCACCCCGACGCTGAGGATCACCAGCAACGTGGCAGCCAGGCCGATCAGGTTCTGCATCCACTCCACCTTGATCCAGCCCAGGTAATGCGGGAACGAGGCAGCAATCTGCTCGGACAGCGGCACCACCACCGGGCTGGAAATGCCCGACAGCAGCACGAAGACGAATTTGACCACCACCCAGGTCAGCCAGATCGGCAGCAGGGTGAGCAGGCCGGTCAGGAACAGGCGCTGCAGGGAGGGGCGCGGAACGAGGTGGGGGGCTTCGGGCGACATGACGCATTGTAGCGGTGCCGCACCCCGGATTACCCTGCTGCAGGCCACAGGGAGCCAGTTGCCGGGGAATGTCGTGTTGAAAGGATTGAAGTGGGTCGGCATGACCGTGCTGGGGATGGGCGCGATGGTGGTGTTGGTGCTGCTGGTGTCGTGGTGGTTGCCGGTGCCGGCCGACCAGCGCGACGCCCTGCAGGCCGCCGATGCCGGGCTGCCGGAGGGTCGGCCGGAGCGCAACGCCTTCCCGGCGATATGGCTGTTGCCCTACGACGGCCTGTCTCCTGCGCAGGTGCAGGCGCTGACCGAAGAGGACGCGCGCCGGTTCGCACAGGCCCTGGCGGGCACGCCGCCCCAGGCGGCGGGCAACAGCGTGGCCGAAGCACGCTTTGCCAAAGTCACCGCGGCCACCGGCTGGTGCAGGCGCGGCCCGACCCGCTGCCTGGAGGAGGTGCGCGCCAATGCCGATGCGGTCGCGCAGGCGCATCAAGGCCACCAGGCCCTGCATGCGCGCATTGCCGCGCTTGGCGACGCCGACCACTACCACTCCCTGTTCCAGCCCGATCCGGTGATGCCGTTCCCGCCCATGCAGGTGCTGATGGAACGCACCTCGGCACATGCGCTGGCGCAGGTGCGTGGCGACAGTGCGCAGGCATTGCAGGGCGCCTGCGAAGACATCCGCACCGGGCGGATGTTGATGGCACGCAGCGATAGCGTGTTGGTGGCGATGGTGGGGGGCGCACTGGCCGAACGCAGCGCCAGCCTGTTCACCGATGTGCTGGCCGAGCTGCCTGCGGATGCGTCCGTGCCAGCACTGTGCCGGCAGGCGCTCTCCGCACCGGTGGTTGCCGATCTGGACCTGTGCCTGCCGATGCGGGGCGAGTTTGCCTTCCAGCGCGCGGCCACGGCCAAGAGTCCTGAAGCACAACGCCAATGGCTCTACAACGAGCGCAAGACCGAGGCACGCGGGGCATGGCAGTTGTCGCGCACCTGCAGCGCCGACGTGCACGCGCAGATCGGCGAGGACCGCCGCGTGCAGTTGCCGCCACCCCCCTCGATCTGGTCGTGGTCCTGCGCGGCCAACGCGCTGGGCTGCACGCTGCTGGACATCAGCGCGCCGGCCTACAACGATTACCCGCGCCGCGCCCAGGATGCAGGTGCCCAGCTGCGCATGGCGGCGGCCATGTTGTGGCTGCATGCACAGCCGCGCGGCGATGCCGATGCGATGACCCGCCTGGCAGACCTGCCCGATGCGCTGCGCAGCACGCAGCGCCCCCTGCAGCTGACCCGTGACGGGCGCAGCGTGCAGGTGATGCGCTACGGCAGCGCGCCCGACGGTACGTCGACCTGGGTCCGTGCGCCGTTGCCGCAGGCCTGGCAGCCGCGTTGAGCGGCGCGGCTAGGGCAACGGGTCGAAGGCCGCCCCGTCGCCGATGCTGTCCAGCGTCCAGCGCCGGGCCGAGGCCAGGGTTTCCCAGCGCACCTGCTCGCGATCGTCCTGGCGGCTGCCGTTCGCGCGTCGCTGTTTGCCGGTGGTGTAGTTGATGCCCAGCGATTCGGTCTCGCCGGCGTTGCGCATCCGCGCTGTGCGGTCGTAGCCGATCAGCGCGAAGGTGCCGTGCTGCCAGCGGAAGGTGTAGCGGGCCGAACCGGTGGACCAGCTGCCGGCATTGGCGAAGAAGTACAGGCCGACCCGCAGCGTGCCGCGCACGATCCAGACGCCACCGGCCCCGTCTTCAAACACATCGGACAGGTTGGGGTACTCGTGGCGCGGAATCAGGGTGTGGTTCTGAGGCGCATGATCGGGGCAACGCACGTTCGGGCTGGCGAGCATAGCAATCCGGTACGGGCCAATCCTGCGCCGGTGCGGCTACGCCGCGCGCGTGCCCGCGCTGCGTGCCTCCGGCTTGAGCCGCAGGTACACCTGTTTGCGCACCCGCGCCACCACCTCGCCCTGCGCATCCACGATGTCATTGCTGAACCAGTGCAGGTACTTTTCGCCCCCGGCGGTGGCGGCGCGCAACTGGTCGAGCAGGGCCTCGTCCAGATGGAACTGCGCACTCACGGTGCCGCGCCCGGGTTTGATGAACTCGATCGCGCCGGCGCGGTCCCACACGTAGTAGTCACGGCCCAGGTTGTGCATCACGGTGAGCATCCAGAACGGATCGGTCATCGCAAACAGGCTGCCGCCAAAGTGCGTGCCAACGTAGTTGCGGTTCCAGGGGCGCATGCGCAGTTCCACGCGCACGTGGCGGTAGTCCGGGCTGACCTCGGTGACATGGATCCCGGTGAACAGGAACGGCGGCCACAGGTTCATGCCGTGGCGGAAAACGTTGGCCTTCATGGGTGAGCAACGCGCAGGGGAGGTGGGGGCACTCTACCATTCGTAGGCGTATGGTGGGGTGGGCGGGGCGGCCCGTACCGCACCGGCCCCGGCCCGCTGCGGTGTCACTGGCCGTCGTCGGCCACGTAGCCGTCGCGGCCAGCGGCCTTGGCCTTGTACAGGGCGGCATCGGCGCCTTCGAAGAAGTGGCGCGGTTCACTGCTGTTGGATGGCACCCGGGTGTAGACGCCCACCGTCACGGTGATCTGCAGGGTCTGGCCGTGCGCGGCCGGCACGTCCAGCGTGCGTACGCGGGCGAGCAGATCCTCGATGACCTGCACCGCGCCTTCGGTGGCGGTATCGGGCAGGACCAGTGCGAACTCGTCGCCGCCAAAGCGTGCGGCCATGTCGCGCGGGCGTCGCGCGTGCGCTCCGATCTCGGTGGCGATCCGGCGCAGCACGCTGTCGCCGGCCTGATGGCCATGCACGTCGTTGTGGTGCTTGAAATGGTCCACGTCGATCAGCACCAGGCTGAGTGGGCGGCCACTGCGTCTGCCGGCGTCGTGTTCCTGCTGCAGGGTCTGTTCGAAGCGCAGTCGGTTGCCCAGGCCGGTCAGCGCATCGCTGTTGGCCTGGCGTCGCCATGCGCTGATCCGCCACAGCACCCAGGCGCAGATCACCGCCAGCATCCCGGTCAGCGCGGCGGCCGGGGCGAACCACAGGTTGCCGGCGCGCAGCAGCACAAAACTCAGCAACAGCGTCAGGGGCAGGGACAGCAGCGCGCTGGCCGCGGCCCTAGGCAGCGCCAGCCCCAGGCAGCACAGCGCCACCAGCAGGCCGCTGATCAGGTCCCGCCAGAGCGGTGGCGGCAGGGTGATGACGGTGTCGCCGAGCAGCATCGAGGCCACGTTGGCCTGGTATTCGCTGCCGCTCATCCAGCGCTCGCGCGTGGTGGGGGTGAGCAGGCGCGGGGCGATGCCGCTGGCGGTCATGCCTACCAGCACCAAGCGGCCGCGCAGCAGCGCCGGGTCGACGTTGCCGTTTAGCACGTCCACGTAGGACACCTGCGGGAAGCGCTCGGGGGGGCCGGCATAGCGGACGCGCACGTAGTGGTCGCGCCGCCACTGGTACGGCGAGGGCTGCGCCGGATCGGGATCGCGCAGGCCGGGCAGCGGACCGCCCACGTCGGCCAGTGCCAACCCCAACGCCGGCCAATGCGGTGAACCGATCCCGGCGGTGAGGTACAGCCCGCGCGCCACGCCGTCGGCATCCACTTCGATATCGCTGTGGCCGAGCGTGGCCGCGTTGGCGGCGATCAGCGGAATCGGCAGCAGTTCTTCGGCCATGTTCGGGCCACTGGCCGGGGCCGCCAGTACCGGCAGCACCACCTTGCCGTTGCGGCGGATCGCCGCGGCCAGCTCGGCATCCTGCGCGGCATCCTGGCGGTCCGGCTCGGACAGCATCAGGTCCAGTACCACCCGGGTGCTGCCCGCGTCGGTGAGGCGGTCAAGCAGGCGCGCGTGGGTCGAGCGCGGCCACGGCCACTGGCCGATCTGCTGCAGGCTGTTGTCGTCGATTGCCACGATCAGCAGGCGCGGGTCGGGCGGGTAATCCCAGGCTCCGACGTAGGCGTCGTACACCGCTTCGTCCTGCCGCCAGAACCACTGCCAGTGGCTGGCCAACGCAGCCAGCCCGCCCACCAGCGCCGCCAGCGCCAGGCGCTGCGGCCATGACAGTGCCAGCGGTTTCACAGCAGCAGCCACAGCAGCAGCACGCCGCCACCAGCGCCGTAGCAGGCGCGGCAGGGCATTGCGACCTGCTGGGCCGGCGAGAACGGGCCGGCATAGCCGTCTTCATCGATGTACTGCACGCGCACGTGCAGGGTGCCGCGCCAGGGGCGCTTGAGCGACACCTCCGGCTGGTCGACCTCGCGGTCCAGCAGCGGCCGGGCGAAATCGCCCTTGCGATCGATCTGCACGCGATAGCGTTGGCCGTTCTCACCGGCCTGCCAGCGCAGCGTGAGCTGGCCCTTGGCGGCCTGCGGCGGCTGCAGGGCCGGGTCCACCGGGGTATCGCTGATGGTCAGCGCCACCGGTTGGCCGAAGCGCCCGCGGTGGCCGTTGCCATCGCGCGAGGCAACACGCCAGAAATACTCGCCGGGAACCAGGTCTGCGGCTGCGCGGGCATGCGCGGTGGTGCTTGGTTGTTCCAGTACCGGGTCCAGGAACCGCGCATCGCGCGCGATCTGCAGCACGCTGGCTGCCGCGCCGTCGACCCGGCTCCACTGGAAACGTGGACGCGCGCTGTTGACGGTTTCGTGGTTGACCGGGCGCACCGTCAACGGCGGCAGCGGCTGGTCGCGCACCAGGAAATCGTGCTCGGCATCGAAGCCTTCCACGCCTTCGGCGCTGACGGCACGCACCAGGACGCGCAGCCGGCCGGCCGGCAGGTCGGGAAGGGTGAGCGTGGTGGCGGGGGTGTCCTGGGCGAACAGCAGTACATCGGGTTGGTCGCCACGCACTACTTCCACGCGATAGTGGTCGGCCGTGCCGACCGCCGTCCAGGCCAGCTGCGCCGGCAGCGGATCCAGGCGCGGTTGCGCCGGGTCCAGCTGCGGGGCAGGCAGCAGGGCTTCCAGTGCGCCCGGGCGGGTGTCCAGCGATGCGCTACGGGTGGCCTGGCCGCGCGTGACCAGGCGCTGGCCACCGGGGTTGCCCACCTGCACCTTGCCCTGGATCACCTCGGTGGCAGCGCTGCGCCCGTCACCGCCGGCGCTGACCCGGAACACCGTGCCACGCACGCTGCTGGTGGCCGTGGGGGCGTCGATGATGTAGCGCGAAGCGGGGCCTTTGGCCGGAGTTACCCGGTTGCTGGTGCGGCCCTGCTCCAGCCGCACGCGGGTATCCACCATGCCGGTATGCCCGTAGCGGCTGAGCTGGTCCAGGCGCAGCCGCGAGTTCTCGCGCAGCTGCAGCCGCGAATCGTCGGCGAAGGCGATGGTGACGCTGGCGTCGGCGCCCGTCACCAGGTGCTGGCCGATCTGCAGCAGGTCGCCTTCGATCACATCCCGCAGGCCGGCGTGGGCCGCATCGCCCACCTGCACCAGCCCACGCAGGGCCAGCACCCGCGCAGGAGCCGGCTGCACCGCCAGCCACGCCACCGGGAAACGCAGCTGGCTGCCGGGCGGCAGCCGGTAGGGGTCGGCCACGCGGTTGTGCGATTGCAACTGCTCCCAGGGAATGGACGGCTTGAGATAGCGCGCGCCCAGGTCCCACAGCGTGTCGCCAGGACGAACCCGGTAGGCCCAGTCCTGGGCCAGCAAGGGAAAGGCGGAAAGCAGCAGCACCAGCGCCATCAACAGGCGGGCGGGCAGCGAAGGAAGGTGCGGCAAGCGGATCGAACTCACGGTCATCTGGGCCCTGCTGGGCGGGGCTCAGCCGTGCGGCCCCCATGGCCCAGACCTCATCCCCCCGAATGGATCGCGGCGTCAAAAACGCCGCGGACGCATTATTGCCCGGGACTTGTGCAAGGTTTCTGAACGTGATCTTGGTCACATTCCATGCGGGTTCGACGAATTCCTCATTGCTGCCTGAACGCGTGGTGGGCGGGGCCGGTGCCGATCAGAACAGCAGCGAGGCCATCCGGCGACGGTAACGACCCACCAGATCCTCATCGTCGATTACCTTGAACGCGTCGATCAGCAGCTTGCGCGGCAGGCCGTCGGAGAAACTGCGGTCGCTGCGCAGCATGGCCAGGAACTGTTCCAGCGCCGCTTCGTCCTGCCCGCCCAGCAACAGCTGCACACCGCGCAGGTGGCGGGCCTGCAGGTCATCGGCGTCGGCGGCGATGCGGGCGTCCAGGACCTCGGCGGCCGGGGCGTCCTGCAGCGCATTGGCGAAATCCAGCCGCGCGCGGGCACGCACGGCGCGATCATCGGTGGCCAGGTTGGCCGGCAGCGCGTCGATCAACGCGCTGGCTTCGGTGCCGGCACCGGTCTGCAGCAGGGCCAGTGCCAGCTCCAGCTTGAGCTCTTCCTTGTCCGGCTCGGCGGCAATCGCCGCGCGCAGCACATCGACCTGGGCCTGCGGGTCCAGCGGCTCGGGCTCGGCCACCGCGTCGGCGGCCGGCTCGGCCGGCGTGATGCCGTGCTGGGCCAGGAATTCGCGCAGCTGGCCCTCGGGAATCGCGCCGGGGAAGCCATCCACCAGCTGGCCGCCCTTGACCAGGAACACGGTGGGCACCGACCGGATCTGGAACGCCGCGGCGATCTGCTGTTCGGCGTCCACGTCGACCTTGGCCAGCTCGAACGCGCCGTGGTACTCGCCGGCCAGCTTTTCCAGCATCGGCCCGAGGGTCTTGCAGGGCTCGCACCAGCTGGCCCAGAAATCGACCAGCACCGGGGTGTGCTGGGACTTCTGCAGGACCTCGGTTTCAAAGGTGGCCGTGGTGGCGTCGAAGACGTGCGGCAATTCGCTCATGGTCGGGAATCAACGATAAAGATGTATCCAGTGTATGGGTGCACGCCCGGCCGGACGCAACCCCGGTCCCCGGGATCGGCACAAACCGGTAACAATGCGCGCCGTCCACTACCGTCCCGGCAGATCCCACATGCACACCTGGCAACGTATCGACTCCTTCATCGGCGCACTGGCCGCAGCGGTGTGGGTGGCAGCGGTGGTCGGCTTCGCCGCGGCGTTGCCGGGGTTTCGCGCGCTGGCCCATCCGGTGGCGCTGCTGGGCGCGACCGGGGTGCCACATGGACAGGCGTTCAGTTGGCTGGGGTTCGTGCTGCCGGGGGTAATGGCCAGCGTGGTGGCGCTGCGCCTGTTGCTGCGGGTGCCGCGCACATCGCCCTGGACGCTGCGCGTGGGCGTGCAGCTGCTGGTGTTGGCGGGGTTCGGCTTTGCGGCGATGGGGCTGCTGCCGCTGGACGCCAGTGATATCCAAAGCCCGGCCAGCCAGTTCCATGCCAGTGCCTGGATGGTGTGGGTGCTGGCGTTCGTGCCGGGCGCCCTGCTGTACGGGCTGGGGGCGCTGCGGGTACCGGGTTGGCGCGCACCGGCGCTGCTGCACCTGGGCTGCGCGGTGGGCATGTTGCTGGCGGCGTTCGTGCTGCAGGCGTGGATGCCGGCCCCGCTGGCGCAGGGGCTGGCCTTCGCCTGCTGGGCGGTGTGGCTGGTAGTAGCGCTGCCGTTGGCAGCGCGGTAAGGACGGGGCGCGAACCAGCGCCCCGTCGGTGTCAGCCTTCGTGGCACTGAACGGTGAATCCGGCCGCCGGGTGGTCCCGGCGGATCAATGCGATGGCCTGGTTGGTGGCATCGGTGCCGTCGACGGCCTCGACCGGGTAAACGCCGAAGCCGCCGTCATCCAGCGTATAGGCGCAATTGAAACTGGCTGCTTGGGCCGTGGCGACCATTCCCACGGTGAGGCCAAGGGCAAGAGATACCCGCGAAATCAGTTGCATGATGCGTGTCTCCTTCATCGACTCCGGGAAGGCGGCCTGGGCCGGCGGGGGTGGGAGCCAGGCAATCCCTGCACCATCAGGGTGCCGCCCGCGCGGAGTGGTCCGGAATAGGGAATCTCTGGTGCAGGCCGCGGGAAAGCCCGCGTCATTGCCTGGGCTGCCGGATACCCAATGCGGGGGAGGGCCCGTCCCCGGGGGGCGCGTTCCGGCTCCCCTGGCCGGCGCATCGCCCACCGCGCGCCGGCGGAAGATCGAGGCGGGGCGGTCGTTCCCGGGCCGGATTGGAGCGCCTTGCCGCACTGCGGTATCCTCTCCTGCTTTGCCGCCGCACAGCGTTTCCATGACCAGCGTCGAACCCAACGTTTACGATCCGCAGCAGGTTGAATCCGCCGCCCAGAAGTTCTGGGACGCCACCCGTGCCTTCGAGGTGAGCGAGACGTCGGACAAGCCCAAGTACTACTGCCTCTCGATGCTGCCGTACCCGTCCGGTGCGCTGCACATGGGCCACGTGCGCAATTACACGATCGGTGATGTGATCAGCCGCTACAAGCGGATGACCGGGCACAACGTGCTGCAGCCGATGGGCTGGGACGCCTTCGGCCTGCCGGCCGAAAATGCGGCGATCAAGAACAAGACCGCGCCGGCCAAATGGACCTACGCCAACATCGAGCACATGCGTGGCCAGTTCAAGGCGATGGGGTATGCGGTGGACTGGTCGCGCGAGTTCGCCACCTGCACGCCGGAATACTACGTGCACGAACAGCGCATGTTCACCCGGCTGATGCGCAAGGGCCTGGCCTACCGCCGCAACGCGGTGGTGAACTGGGACCCGATCGACCAGACCGTGCTGGCCAACGAGCAGGTCATCGACGGCCGTGGCTGGCGTTCCGGCGCGCTGGTGGAAAAGCGCGAGATCCCGCAGTGGTTCCTGCGCATCACCGATTACGCCCAGGAGCTGCTGGACGGCCTGGATGAACTGCCGGGCTGGCCCGATTCGGTCAAGACCATGCAGCGCAACTGGATTGGCCGCTCCGAAGGACTGGAAATCCAGTTCGACGTGCGTGATGCCGACGGCAGCGCGCTGGATTCGCTGCGCGTGTTCACCACCCGTCCGGACACCGTGATGGGCGTGACCTTCGTGTCCATCGCCGGCGAACACCCGCTGGCCCAGCATGCGGCGAAGTCCAACCCGGAACTGGCTGCGCTGCTGGCCGAGATGAAGCAGGGCGGCGTGTCCGAAGCCGAACTGGAAACGCAGGAAAAACGCGGCATGGATACCGGCCTGCGCGCCGTGCATCCGGTCACCGGCGCCCAGGTGCCGGTGTGGGTGGCCAATTTCGTGCTGATGGGCTACGGCACCGGCGCGGTGATGGCCGTGCCGGGCCACGACCAGCGCGACTTTGAATTTGCCACCAAGTACGGCCTGCCGATCCGCCAGGTCATTGCGCTGAAGGCACTGCGCAAGGAAGAAAGCGTCTACGACGCCAGCCGCTGGCAGGACTGGTACGGCGACAAGACCCGCGACACCGAACTGGTGAACTCCGATGAGTTCGACGGCCTGGATTTCCAGGGTGCCTTCGAGGCACTGGCCGAGCGTTTCGAGCGCAAGGCCCAGGGCCAGCGCCGCGTCAACTACCGCCTGCGCGACTGGGGCGTGAGCCGCCAGCGCTATTGGGGCTGCCCGATCCCGGTGATCTACTGCCCCAAGTGCGGTGCGTTGCCGGTGCCCGAAGAGCAGCTGCCGGTGGTTCTGCCGGAAAACGTCGATTTCGTCGGCACCGGTTCGCCGATCAAGACCGATCCGGAATGGCGCAAGACCACCTGCCCGGACTGCGGTGGTGCGGCCGAACGCGAAACCGACACCTTCGACACCTTCATGGAGTCCAGCTGGTACTACGCGCGTTACACCTCGCCCGGTGCCCGCGATGCGGTGGACAAGCGCGGCAACTACTGGCTGCCGGTGGACCAGTACATCGGGGGCATCGAGCACGCCATCCTGCACCTGATGTACTTCCGTTTCTTCCACAAGCTGCTGCGTGATGCGCGCATGGTGGACAGCAACGAGCCGGCGCAGAACCTGCTGTGCCAGGGCATGGTGATCGCCGAAACCTACTACCGGCCCAATGCTGACGGTTCCAAGGACTGGATCAACCCGGCCGACGTGGACGTGCAGCGCGACGAGCGCGGCCGCATCGTCGGTGCCACCCTGATCGCCGACGGCCAGCCGGTGGTGATCGGCGGTACCGAAAAGATGTCCAAGTCCAAGAACAACGGCGTGGACCCGCAGGTGATGGTGGGCAAGTACGGCGCCGACACCGTGCGCCTGTTCTCGATGTTCGCCGCACCGCCGGAACAGTCGCTGGAGTGGAACGAGGCCGGCGTCGATGGCATGGCGCGGTTCCTGCGCCGGTTGTGGGCGCAGGTGCAGAAGCATGCCGCCGAAGGCGCCGCCCCGGCACTGGACGTGGCCGCGCTGACCACCGAACAGAAGGTGCTGCGCCGCAAGACCCACGAAACCATCGGCAAGGTCGGCGACGACTACGGCCGCCGCCACAGCTTCAACACCGCCATCGCCGCGGTGATGGAACTGATGAACGCGCTGGCCAAGTTCGATGATGGCTCCGCCCAGGGGCGTGCGGTCCGCCAGGAAGCATTGCAGGCCACCGTGCTGCTGCTCAACCCGATCACCCCGCATGCCAGCCATGCGTTGTGGCAGGTGCTGGGCAATGGCGAGACGTTGCTGGAAGACCAGGTGTTCCCACGGGTGGACAGCAGCGCGCTGGTGCGTGATGCGGTCACCCTGGCGGTGCAGGTCAACGGCAAGCTGCGTGGCACCATCGAGGTGGCCGCCGATGCGCCGCGCGACCAGGTGGAGGCACTGGGCCTGGCCGAGCCGAACGCGGCCAAGTTCCTGGAAGGCCTGGCCGTGCGCAAGATCATCATCGTGCCCGGCAAGATCGTGAACATCGTGGCTGCCTGACCCCGTAGCGCCGGGTTCTGCCCGGCTGCCGTAGAGCGGGGCAGAGCCCCGCTCTACGTGCTACGTTCACGCGGCATCGGGCATCTTCAGTGCCTGTTGCCGCGCCCGCCCGGCTCCCCCAGACTGTGCCCATGACCCGATTCCTGCTTGCCCTTGTCCTGACCGCATCCCTTGCCGGCTGCGGCTTTCACCTGCGCAACAAGTTGATGCTGCCGGCCAACACCGCCGCGGTGAAGGTGGTATCCACCGCGCCGTACAGTGAACTGGCCAAGCTGCTGCGCCGTGGGCTGCAGTCCTCCGGGGCGCAGATCGCCGATTCGGATGACACCGCCAAGGCAGCCCAGCTGCAGGTGCTGTCCGAACGCTGGGGCGACCTGCCCATTGCCATCGATGCACAGGGCCGCGCCCAGGAATACAGCCTGCGCTATGCGGTGATCTTCAAGTTCCTGCGCGAGGACGGCAGCGAGCTGGTGCCGCAGCAGGTGATCGAGCTGTCGCGCGATTACGTGTCCCCGCCCACCGACGCCACCGGTACCACCACCGAGCGCGAGATCCTCGCCGACGAACTGCGTCGCGAAATGTCGGCCTCGATCATGCGACGTATCGACAGCGTGGTGCGCGCCGAGATGGAAGGCCGCGTGCCGGTCAAGCCGGCTACCCCGGCCAGCGTGCCGGTGGAACCGACGCCGGCCGCCCCCATCCCCACCCCGGCGCACTGACCGGTCCGCTCTGGACCGGCGCCCGGATGGAACTGCGACCCGAACAATTCGCCAGCCAGCCCGCCGGCCAGGCATTGGCCCCGGTCTACCTGATTGCCGGCCCGGAAACCCTGCGCGTGCTGGAAGCGGCCGATGCGGTGCGCGCCCGCGCCCGCGCCGACGGCATCGACGAGCGCGAGGTGTTCGACGCCGATGGCCGTGAGTTCGACTGGAACCAGGTCGAGGCCAGCTTCAACGCGCCCAGCCTGTTCAGTCCGCGGCGGCTGATGGAGCTGCGCCTGCCCAGCGGCAAGCCGGGCAAGGACGGTGCCGAAGTGATCAGCCAGTTCTGCGCCAATCCGGCGCCGGACGTGATCCTGCTGATTACCTGCAACGAATGGAGCAAGGCCCACCAGGGCAAGTGGGCCGAGGCGGTCAACCGCGTCGGCGTGCTGTCGGTGGCCTGGGCGATCAAGCCGCACGAACTGCCCGACTGGATCGAGCGCCGCCTGCGCAGCAAGGGCCTGCGCGCCGAGCCGGCCGCGGTGCAGCGCCTGGCCGAACGGGTTGAAGGCAACCTGCTGGCTGCCGCGCAGGAGATCGACAAGCTGGCGCTGCTGGCCGCCGGGCAGACGCTGGACGTTGAGACCATGGAGTCGCTGGTGGCCGACGCCGCCCGCTACGACGTGTTCCGCCTGCTGGAGGCTACGTTCTCCGGGCAGCCGGTGGCCGTGCTGCGCATGTTGGCCGGGCTGCGCGGGGAGGGCGAAGCGGTAGCGGCGCTGACCCCGATGGTGATCCGCGAGCTGCTGTCCACCGCCGGGCTGGCCCGGGTGCAGGCCCGGGGCGGCAACCTGGCGGCGGAAATGAAAAGCCGCGGCATCTGGGAATCGCGCCAGGCCCCGTTCAAGCGCGCGCTGCAACGCCATCCCGAACCCAAGCGCTGGGACCGTTTCGTGGCCGAAGCCGGCCTGGTGGACCGCATGGCCAAGGGACGCGCCGACGGCGACCCGTGGCTGGGCCTGGAACGCCTGCTGCTGGCCGTGGCCGAGGCCCGCGCGGTGCGCCTGCTGGCCCGCGCCTGAGCGGCATGGGCCTGCGCATTCACTACGGCGGCACCTTCGACCCGGTGCACCTGGGCCACCTGGCCATCGCGCGTGCGGCGCGCGACCAGCTGCAGGTGGCAGTTCGCCTGCTGCCGGCCGCCGACCCGCCGCACCGCGCGGCCCCCGGCGCCGATGCCGGCCAACGCGCGCACATGCTGGCGCTGGCCATCGGCGATGAACCGGGGCTGCTGCTGGACCTGCGCGAACTGGAGCGGGCTGCGCGCCAGCCCGGGGTGCCGTCCTATACGGCCGACACCCTGCGCGAGCTGCGTGCCGAGCTGGGCCCGCACCAGCCGCTGGCGTGGCTGGTGGGCGCCGACAGCCTGCTGGGCCTGACCGCCTGGCATGACTGGGAGGCGCTGTTCGGGCTGGCCCATTTCATCGTGGCCGATCGCCCCGGCAGCCCGCTGGAACAGGCCCTGCCGCCGGCCCTGGAGGCGGCGCTGGCCGGCCGCTGGGCCGACCATGAGCGCGCGCTGCTGGGTGCCCCGGCCGGGCGCGTGCTGCGCCTGCAGGCGCCCCTGCGCGAGGAATCAGCCAGTGCCGTGCGCCAGCGGATCGCCGCCGGCCAGGACTGGCGCAGCCTGCTGCCGCTGGCCGTTGCCGACTACATTGCCGACCATCGCCTGTACGGCGCCGGGGCAACGTGAATACGCGCGAGGCCCCGGCCCCGTATAATCGGCCCCACATTTATCGAGTTCACCCGCTTTGAGCAACCAAGCCCAGCCCCAGACCATCAAGGTCCAGATGCCGAACCCGGCACCCTCCAACGCGCAGCTGCTGGAGTGCGTGCGCAAGGCCACCGAAGAACTGAAGGCCAAGGATCTCGTCGAAATCGATGTGATCGGCAAGTCCAGCGTCGCCGATTACATGGTGATCGCCTCGGGCACCTCCAGCCGCCACGTGAAGTCGATCGCCGATGAGGTGGTCAAGTTCGCCAAGGCCCTGGGTGTGATGCCGCTGGGCGTGGAAGGCGAGCGCGAAGCCGAGTGGGTGCTGGTGGACCTGGGCGACGTGGTGGTGCACGTGATGCTGCCCCGCGTGCGCGAGTTCTATGCGTTGGAGCGTCTGTGGACGGTGGGCGACCAGCCGCCGAGCCTGCTGGACGACGACGCTGACGAAGGCGACGACTACGGCCACGGCGCGCGCTGAGGCGCCGCGTCGCGGGTCACGATGACGGCGCCGATGGCGCCGTTGTCATTTCAACGGCATCACCGCCGATGCCGGGAGACTGCAGATGAAAGCCAGGTTGATCGCCACCGGCGAACGCGCGCCTGCCTGGGTGGCGCAGGGCTTTGCCGAGTACCAGAAGCGTCTGTCGCACTGGTTGCCGTTCGAGCTGGTGGAAATAGAGCCGGGCCTGCGTGGCAAGGGCCGCGACGCACGCCGGGCCACCGACGAGGAGGGCAAGCGGGTGATTGCCGCGCTGCCGAAAAACGCCTATGTGGTGGCGCTGGACGTGCCGGGCCGCCAGCTCAGTTCGGAGCAGTTGGCGCAGCGGCTGGAGCACTGGCGCGGGCAGGGCAGGGACATGGCGTTCCTGATCGGCGGGCCGGAAGGCCATTCGGCGGAAGTGTCGGCGCTGGCCGATGAAAAATGGTCGATCGGCCCGTTGACGTTGCCGCACATGCTGGTGCGCCTGGTGGTGGCCGAGCAGCTGTATCGCGCCGCGGCGATGCTGGCCAACCATCCCTATCATCGGGCCTGACAACGCACTTGAAGAAAAGCGGCGCAAACGGGTTACATCCTGTGAAAAACGGGCTACAATGCGCACCCCGCCCGAATAGCTCAGCCGGTTAGAGCACTTGACTGTTAATCAGGGGGTCGTTGGTTCGAGTCCAACTTCGGGCGCCAAGTATTGAGAAGCCTCGCAGCGATGCGAGGCTTTTTTTTTCTTTGCAGGGCGTAGCAGATGGCGCACGGCGGTATGTGTGTGGCCAAGTAGTCCGGCGCATTGTGGATCCGTGGTGATGTCTCCGTTCGGGGCTTCCGCCAGCGTGAGGCCCCCGTAGCGGCCGGCAGGCCCCGGCGCAACTGTCCCCCGGCCGACGCCTGCGGCGACGACCTCCTCCTTTACTTTGCCTGGGACCTGCCGGCCGCTACGGGGCTCGGCTTGCGGAAGCAGGCGAGAAACCAGGCTGTTCTGCGGGCCGCCGGGGGACATTTGCCGGCAAGGGCATCGCGGCCCAGCGCTCGACCCACAACCGGCCCCGCCTGCACAGCCCAGCGCACGTTTAGTACGTGACACCGAGGGACGCGGCCACAAACAAAAAGCCCGGGCAATGCCCGGGCTTTTCGTTCCCCAAGAGCGGTTACATCAGTTGAAGGTGTACTTGGCCCCCACGGTGAAGTAACGGCCGATCGCGCCGCTGAAGTGCAGCGGGTTGTAGTTGACGCTGCCGTAGGTGGTCGGATCCAGCGGTGCAATGCGGTCGAACACGTTCTGCACCGAGGCGTTCAGCTCGAACATATCCGTCACGTTCCAGCGACCGGACAGGTCGAAGGTGGTGAACGAGGAGATCTTCGTCACCGGCGTGCCGTCGGCGTAGAAGGCCTGGTAGTCACCACCGCGCTTGTCGGTGTTGTCCATCTTGGCGATGTAGTTGGCGACGCCGCTGACACTCCAGACACCCTGCTTCCACGTGGTGCCGAAGTTGACGCGGTCCTTCGGCGTGCCGATGCAGTTGGTCACGTCGCAGTTGCCGTGGGTGCCGGCGTAGTCGACGGTTTCGCCGCCTTCAGTGCGCTCGAACTTGAGCACGTGGCTCCACTGCAGATCCATCTCCAGCTGGCCCGGGCCGATGTCGAACGTCTGGCGGATATCGGTATCGATACCGCGCACACGCGAGGAGTTGGCATTCACATACGCGGTGTTGACGGCCAGGATCGTGCCGCTGTTGGGGACGCCGCCGATGTTGTTGGCATCACGCAGGACGTTGCCGGCCGCGATGGCTGCGGCGGTGCTGCCCTGGGCGATTTCGTTGGTGCGCTTGATCTGCCACGCATCAACGGTCAACGAGGTCGACGAGGTCGGCTGCATCACGATGCCGACCGAGTAGCTCTTGGACTCTTCCGGCTTCAGGTCCTTGTTGGGACGGGTGATGATGGCCACCGAACGCGCGGTGCACTCGTTGGCCGGATCGATCGCGCAACGCACCGGATCGCGTGCGTTGGAGAACGCGGCCAGGCCGCCGTCACCGTTTTCGGCCGGGTTCGGTGCGCGGAAACCTTCGGCATAGCTGGCACGCAACGCCAGCCAATCGGTCGGGGTCCACTTCACGCCCAGCTTCGGGGTGGCCTTGCCTTCACCGCTTTCGTACTTGTCGTAACGCAGTGCCGCGCTCAGTTCCAACTGCTCCAGCACCGGTGCGGACAATTCGGCGTAGCCGGCGTACACGTTCTGGGTGCCGTCGTAGGCCGAGTAGCCCAGGCCGATGATGTCGCCCTGGTCGGTGTAGGTCTGCGGGGTCAGGCTGTTGCTGGTCTTGCGCCATTCGGTACCCATGGCCAGGCCGAGCGGGCCGCCCTTGAGGTCCATCAGGCTACGCGACACGGTGAAGTTGAACATGTCCAGGCTGGACTTGGCGCTGGCGCTGATGGTCGGCGAGATGTAGTCGTAGAGCGCCTGCGAGTTCAGCCCGGCGTTGTCGCCGATGCGCCACACCCCACCCGGGCAGGCCGGGTTGCCCAGCGCACAACGCACCGCGCTGTAACGCAGGAAGCCGGTGCGCTTGTTGGTCAGGTCGGTACCCGAATGCAGGTAGGCGGTGTCGTAGCTCCACTCGCCCCAGTTGCCCTTCACGCCGACCAGGAAGCGGTTGAACTCATTGGTGTTGTTGGTCACCCGGCCGCCCACGTCCCATGCCGAATAGCGCAGGCGCGAGGCCTGGCCCGGGATCGGGTTGTCGGGATGGGTCGGGCTGAGCACGGTGGCGCCGGGGCCGCTGTTGGCGTTGACCGGTCCGCCCGGGTAGCCCCAGCCGCCGGACACGCCGGACGGGGTGTTGGAGAAGGTCGTTTCCTTCTTGGAGTAGCCGATTTCCGTATAGACCTCGCCGCCCTCGCCGAAGGCGAAGCTGGCACGGCCGAACACGTTGACGTACTTCTCTTCCGGGCTCAGGTCACGGAACTGCTGCGCCGGGTCCCACAGGCAACCCTGGGCCTGCGCGGTGGCATCGGTCTGGCCGGGAATGGTGGTCAGGCCGGCACAGCCGGGCAGGGCGACCAGTTGGCCGGCGCTGTTGAACACCGAACCGTTCGGGCCGGTGCCGCCGGCGGTGCCGCCGGACAGGTAGGCGCCGCCCAGGAACTGCGCATCGGCCGCATCGTAGCCGTACTTGCGGATATCGCCGGTGCCGATCCACTTGCGGTTCTTGCGGTCGCTGATCTTGATCGCGTCGGTCTTGCCCACGTCCAGGCTGAAGAACGCATTCCAGCCATCGCTGTTGAGGTCGCCGGTACCGGCGGTCAGCGTGGCTTTCTTGGCATTGCCGTCGCCATCGCCGGAGGTGCCGTAGGAGGCGCGCAGCACGGCGCCCTGGAAGTCGTTGCGCAGGATGATGTTGACCACGCCGGCGATCGCATCGGAACCGTAGATGGCCGACGCGCCGTCCTTGAGGATGTCGATGCGCTCAACCGCATCCAGCGGAATGGTGCTCAGGTCGGTGAAGACCTTCTGGCCGTCATCGGCCAGGCCATAGGTGGCCATGCGGCGGCCGTTCAACAGCACCAGCGTGGAGCCGGCGCCCAGGCCGCGCAGCGAGATGCCGGCGCCGCCGCCGGCAAAGCCGTTGCCGAAGGTCTTGGGAATCGAGCCGGCGCCGTCGGCGGTCAGGGTCTGCAGGTATTCGGCAACCGTGGTCTTGCCGGTGCGGTCGATCTCCTGGCGGGTGACCACCTGGACCGGCGAAGGGGTTTCGGTGTTGGTACGGGGAATGTTGGACCCGGTGACCGTGATCCGGTCGAGATTGGTGGCCTGCTCCTGGGCGAACGCGGAAGACGATGCCAGTGCGCCGACCAGCAACAGGGTGCTGCTGGCAAGGACGGTGGAAATGGATTGGGCGAGGCTATTGCGGCTGCTGTTGAGCCGTTGGACCGGGTGTTTCACAGCTTCTCTCCTGACTGGGAAAACCAACAATGACGATGGATCGGCACTGAAATCGAGTGACGACGGCGACAATCTAGGTTTCCGGCGGGTGACGAAGTCGTGAAAAATTGCTTAATTCGGGACGCCGTTTGTCGGCGGCCAAGGGCGCGGGGGGGCCGAGGCCGGTCCCCCGCGCCAATTACGTCATTGCGGCCGTCACCCCGGCAGCGAGAAGCTGACCGGCACCAGCCCGTCGGCCGGTACCAGTTGGCCATTCACCTTGGCCGGCACAAAGCGCCACTGGCGCAGCACCTGCTGGCGGGCGGCGTTGTCCAGCGCCCGTGAACCACTGCTGCGCTCGATCACCACGCTGGAGGCCCGGCCATCGGCTTCCACCCGCACCCGCAGCAGCACCGTGCCCTGCTCATGGTTGCGGATGGCCGCGATCGGGTAGGCCGGCGGCGGCGCGCTGCGGTACTGCAGCTGCGCGCCTTCACCGCCGCCGGCCGGCGCCGGGACGCTGGGGGCCAGGGTGGGGGCCTGCGCTTCGCTGGCCGGCAGCGGTGCCACGGCCAGGACGTCCTCGGCGCTGGCGGTCGGGGGCGGCAACGGGGCGACCTGCGGCTTGGGCACGGTGCGCGGCTGCACCAGGGTGGGGACGTCGGGTTTGATCGGCACCGGCACCGGCGGGGTAGGCACCGGCGGCACCAGCATCGGCATCCGAATGCGTTCGCGTGGCAGGGGCGCGGCCACGTACGCGGCCGGGATCAGCAGCAGCATCAGTGCCAGCACGTGCACGCCCAGGGCGGTGCTCCAGCCGAGCACGCGGGAAATCTCGATCTGCAGCGGGACAACGCGGGGTTGGGTACGGACCATGCTCCACTCTCCTTGCCAGATGTGCGGGAACCTCAAACGGGCGGGCGCGGCGGTCGGGGTTGGATCGGGGCAGCAGACGGCGCCGCGCAATGACAGCAATACCCGAGCGTGGCGCGGCCCGGAAGTCAGGGCCGATGTGGGTGTTTGGCTGGCGCTCAGGAAGCGGGCGCGGACAGCATGACGGCGCCCGCAGGCGCCGTCATGACAAGGGGGCCGGGGCGGGGCCGGAGTAGCGCGGACTGTGGGTCCGCCAGCCCCGGAACGTCAGCGCCCCAGGTCGAACACCACATCCAGGTTCACCGACACCGCCGATTCACCCGGCGATACCGGCGTGGACGCATCGGCCGCCATCCCGGCCGACTTGGCCATCATCATCACCGGACGGAAGTTGCCGCCTCCGTTCTCGGAAATGCTCACGATGCGGCGCACGCGCAGGCCCAGCGACTTGGCGTAGGTCTCGGCGCGGGCCTGGGCCTTCTTCAACGCGGCCAGCCGGGCTTCGTCGTAGACCGGCTCAGGCTGGTCGATCTCGAACTGCGGGCCGTTGATCTGGTTGGCGCCCTGGGCCGCCAGCGCGTCCAGCACCTTGCCCAGCTTGGCGATGTCGCGCACCTTCAGGCTGACCGTGTTGCTGGCCTGGTAGCCGGTGATCTTCGGCGGCTCGTTTTCCACATAGCGGTACTGCGGGCTGAGGTTGACCCCGCTGGTCTGCACGTCACGCTCGGCAATGCCGGCGGCCTTGATCGCGGCCAGCACCTTGACCATCTGTTCGGCGTTCTGGCGCATGGCGCTGTTGCCGTCCACCGCCTGGGTGACCACGCCGGCCGACAGCGTTGCCACGTCGGGCACGCGCTTGGCTTCGGCATTGGCCGAGATGTTGAGCAGGGTGCTGTCGGCGGCGACGGCGACGGCAGGCTGGGACTGGGCGTGGGCGGTCATCGAGGTTCCCAGGGCAAGGGACAGGGCGAGCAGCAGCGGGGACAGGGATGGGCGGCGCATGTACATCTCCTTGTGAAGGCGTTGAGGTTGGTGTCGGGGCGATGAACGTCTCGTGAGCTTTTGTGGGGTTGATCGACGATTCGATGCCGTTGCTTTCGATTCAGACACGGGCCGCAGGTTATGCTTCCGCGATGCTTTATCTTGCCTCCCGCTCTCCCCGACGTACCCAATTGCTGACGCGCCTGGACCGACCGTTCCGTGCGCTGGACCTTGAGGTGCCTGAAGTGCATGCGGCCGACGAATCGGCCCTTGCCTATGTGCAGCGCGTGGCCGCCGACAAGGCGCGCGCCGGGCTGGCCCAGGTGGCCGCCGACGCCGACGCGGTGGTGATCGGCTCGGACACCGAAGTGGTGCTGGACGGCCGGGTGTTCGGCAAGCCGGCCGATGCCCAGGATGCAGCGGCCATGCTGCGGGCCCTGTCCGGGCGCACCCACCAGGTGATGACCGCGGTGGCCGTGGTCGCCCACGGCCGCCAGGACGGGGTGCTGGTGGTGTCCGAGGTGAGCTTCATCGACATCGGCGACGCGGCGATTGCGGCCTACGTGGCCAGCGGCGAGCCGATGGGCAAGGCCGGCGCCTACGCCATCCAGGGCGGCGCCGAACGTTACATCCGCCATCTGGCGGGAAGCTATTCGGGTGTGATGGGATTGCCCCTGCAACAGACCGAGCAGTTGCTGCGGACGTTTGAACTGAAGGGAGTCGCCCATGTCTGAAGAAATCCTGGTCAATGTCACCCCGCGCGAAACCCGCGTGGCCGTCATCGAGAACGGCATGCTGCAGGAACTGCACATCGAACGTGGCTGGCGCCGCGGGGTGGTGGGCAACATCTACAAGGGCAAGGTGCAGCGGGTGATGCCGGGCATGCAGGCCGCTTTCGTCGAAGTGGGCCTGGAGCGCGCCGCGTTCCTGCATGCCAATGATGTGATCCGCCCCGCGCCGGTGGCCAGCCCCGACACCGAAGGCACCACCCTGCCACCGCCGTCCTCGGTGCCCATCGTGGAGCTGCTGCGCGACGGCCAGGACATCGTGGTGCAGGTGGTCAAGGACCCGATCGGCACCAAGGGTGCACGGCTGACCACCCAGATCAGCATTCCCTCGCGCTACATGGTGCTGCTGCCGCAGTCCAAGGTGGTGGGCGTGTCGGCCCGGATCGAGGACGAGGGCGAACGCGCGCGGCTCAAGGCACTGGTGACCGAGCTGTCGGCCCAGCACGGCGGTTACGGCTACATCGTGCGGACCAATGCCGAAGGCCAGCCGGCCGAAGCGATCGCCGAGGACGTGGCCTACCTGTCGCGGGTCTGGAACGTGGTGGAGCGCCGTGGCCGCGATGCCGCCCCGCTCAGCGTGATCTACGAAGACCTGAGCCTGCCGCTGCGCTCGGTGCGCGACCTGATCCGCAAGGACGTGGACAAGGTCAAGGTCGACTCCAAGGAAACCTTCGGCCAGCTGCAGGCGTTCGTGGCCAAGTACATGCCGGTGCTGGCCGAGAAGATCGAGCTGTACAGCGGTGACCGCCCGATCTTCGACATGTTCGGGGTCGAAGATGAGATCGGCCGCGCGTTGGACAAGCAGGTGCCGCTCAAGTCCGGTGGCTACCTGGTGATCGACCAGACCGAAGCGATGACCACCATCGATGTGAACACCGGTTCGTTCCTGGGCCAGCGCAACCTGGAAGAAACCGTGTTCCGCACCAACCTGGAAGCCGCGCAGGCGGTGGCGCGCCAGCTGCGGCTGCGCAACCTGGGCGGCATCATCATCATCGACTTCATCGACATGGACGACGCCGAGCACCGTCGCCAGGTGCTGCGTACCCTGGAAAAGGCCCTGGCGCGCGACCATGCCAAGACCACCGTCTACGACTTCTCCCCGCTTGGCCTGGTTGAAATGACCCGCAAGCGCACCGTGGAAAGCCTGGAGCGGCAGCTGTCCGAACCCTGCCCGGAATGCAGCGGGCGCGGCTCGATCAAGACCGCCGAAACGGTCACCTACGAGATCTTCCGCGAGATCACCCGTGCGGTGCGCCAGTTCGATGCGGCACGCCTGCTGGTGATCGCCTCGTCCAAGGTGGTGGCGCGGATCACCGATGAGGAATCCACGGCGGTGGCCGAACTGGAGGAATTCCTGGGCAAATCGATCCGCTTCCAGGCCGACGAGCAGTACCTGCAGGAGCAGTTCGATGTCGTGCTGCTCTGATGTCCGCCCGCTGGCGCGCGTGCGCGCCGGCGCCTCCGCGTTGCGATGAGCACGCCGCTCCGACTGCGACTGCGAAGGATTCGCCGCCATGCCGTGTATGCATTGGCGATCGTATTGGTGTGCGTGGCGGTGCTGGTGGGTACGGTCAGTCAAGTGTTGCCGTTCGCCGAGCGCCACCCCGACAAGGTGGCCGCCTGGTTGAGCGCGCGTGCCGGCCAGCCGGTGCGCTTTGATCACCTCGATACCACCTGGACCCGACGTGGACCGCTGCTGGAACTGAAGGGCCTGCGCATTGGCGAAGGGCAGGGCATCGCCATCGGTGAAGCCGAGGTGCTGGTGTCGATGTACGCCGGGCTGCTGCCGGGGCATTCGTTGACCGAACTGCGCCTGCGCGGGTTGGCGCTGGTGCTGGAGCGGGCCGATGACGGCCGCTGGTCGGTGCGGGGCCTGCCGCAGTCCGGCGGCGGCGACCCGCTGGACGCGTTGCGTCGCCTGGGCGAGCTGCAGGTGATCGGTGGCCGCCTGCGGGTGGATGCGCCGTCGCTGAATCTACGCGCCGAGCTGCCGCGCATCGACCTGCGCCTGCGCGTGAACGGGCAGCGCCTGCGGGTGGGCGCGCGCGCCTGGGCCGATACCGCCGGGCAGCCGCTTACCGCGGTACTGGATTTCGACCGCAGCCGTGGCGATGGCCAGGCCTGGTTGTCGGCCGACCCGGCCGATTTCCGCGCCTGGTCCACGCTGCTGCGGTTCGGTGGCGTGTCGCTGCAGCAGGGCACCGGCGAGCTCAATGCATGGGTGGACCTGCGCGACCACCGCCCGGTGATGGTCACGGCCGACGCCGACCTGCAGGACCTGCGGCTGCGCGGTGCCCCCCTGGCCAACGGTACCCGCCCCCAGCTGGCGCTGGACACCCTGCAGCTGCGCGCGCGGTGGCGCTGGGTCAAGGGCGGCTGGCGTGCCGATGCCCCGCAGCTGCGCATCGGCCTGGCCGGCAACAACGAGGTGCAGCGCCTGGACGGCCTGCTGCTGGCCGGTGGCCAGCACATGGCCCTGGCCGGCGACAACATCGATGTCACCGCGCTGCTGCGCGGGCTGGCCCTCAGCGACCGGATCGAACCCGGTCTGCGCGAGTGGCTGCAACAGGCCGCCCCGCATGCGCGCATGACCCAGGTGCGGATCGCCGCCGAGCGCAACGGGCCGGTGTCCATCCAGGGCGAACTGGCCGACGTGGGTTTCGCGCCGTCCGGGCATGCGCCCGGGTTGAGCGGGGTGGGCGGGCGCTTCAGTGCCGACGCCGACGGTTTCCAGCTGGACCTGCAGCCGAACCGGGTCATGCACCTGGACTGGCCCAGCGGCTTTGGCCAGCGCCACGACGTGCGCCTGGCCGGGCAACTGGTGGGCTGGCGGGACGAGGCCGGCGGCTGGCGGTTCGGCACCCCGGCGCTGCGTGTGCAGGGCACCGATTACGCCGCTGACGTGCGCGGCAGTGTCTGGTTCCAGGGCGATGGCACCCGTCCGTGGCTGCAGCTGGCCGCGCGCATCGACGATGTGCCGATGACCGTGGCCAAGCGCTTCTGGATCCACTCCAAGATGAGCAAGGGTGCCACCGACTGGCTGGATGCGGCACTGGTGGCCGGCCAGGTGCGCGGCGGCGTCGGCCTGGTCAGCGGCGACCTGGACGATTGGCCGTTCGACCGCAACAACGGCCGCTTCGAGGCCACCGGGCATATCAGCAACGGCACCATCCGCTTCCAGCACGACTGGCCGGCGATGGGCAAGGTGGATGCCGATATCGCCTTCATCGGCCCCGGCTTCGAGCTGCATGGCAGCGGTGACCTGGCCGGTGTGGCGGTGAACCACTTCGATGCCGGCATCGTCGATTTCGGCCAGACCCCGCTGTACGTCAAGGCCACCACCCAGACCGACACCAGCACCCTGCTGGCCATGCTCAAGCAGAGCCCGCTGCATGCCACCTATGCCGACACCCTGGACAACCTGACCGCCAAGGGTCCGGCCGCGGTCAGCTATGACCTGCTGCAGCCGCTGCACCCCGACCAGGGCGCCGGGCACATGCTGGGCACGGTCGACCTGCAGGGTGTGGCGCTGACCGAAAAGCGCTTCGCGCTGGCCTTCGACGCCATGCGCGGCCAGGCCCGCTACGGTCGCGACGGGTTTGGCGCCGAAGGGCTCACGGTGCGCCATCTTGGCCAGGACGGGCTGCTCAGCCTGCGTGCCGGCGGCTTCGTGCGCGACCCGCAGCAGGCGTTTGAATCCGAACTCACCGCCGCGCTGGATGCGGGCGCGCTGCTCGACCGCGCACCCGAGCTGAACTGGCTCAAGCCCTACATCGCCGGCAACTCGCGCTGGACGATCGGGGTGACCCTGCCCAAGGTGGCCGCCGGCGCCAAGACCGAACCCCCCACCCTGCTGACCCTGCGTTCGGACCTGGTCGGCACCCGCCTGGACCTGCCCGCACCGCTGGACAAGGCCGACAGCGTGCCGCTGGCCACCACCGTCACCGCGCAGCTGCCGATGGGCAGTGGCCGCGTGGATGTGGCCTTCGGCCAGCGCCTGGCCCTGGCCGCCCGGACCCACAACAACCAGACCGGCGTGCAGGTCACCCTGGGCAGCGACCGGGTCGACCGCGAACCGCCGGCCAGCGGGCTGGCGGTGAACGGCCACAGCGGGTCGCTGGATGCGCTGGAATGGATCGGTCTGGCGCGCGCGCCCGACGGGGGCCAGGACAAGGACCCGATGCCGCTGCGCCAGGTGGATGTGCAGGTTGGGCAATTGCTGCTGGCCGGCGGCGTGTTCGCCCAGACCCGGCTGCAGCTGCGGCCCACCTCGGCCACGGTGGAAGTGCGCCTGGATGGCCCGTCGCTGGCCGGCACCCTGAGCGTGCCCAACGCCGAGGGCGGCACCATCGTGGGCAAACTCAGCCGGGTGCATTGGCAATCGCTGCCGACCGCGGCCAAGGTGCCGTCCGACGGCGCGCCGATCCTGCTGCCGCCCGACGCCACGCTGCCGGCACGGGTGCAGGCCAGCGCCAACGACACCAACCCGGCCAGGATCCCGCCGCTGGCGCTGGACATCGACGACCTGCAGTTCGGCAAGGCCAAGCTGGGCCAGGCGGTGCTGCGCACCCGCCCCTTCGGCAACGGGCTGAGCGTGGACCAGTTGCAGTTCCGCGCGCCCAAGCAGGCCATCGACATCCAGGGCCGCTGGCTGGGCATGGGGGCGGCGGCGCGCACGCAGATCAACGTCGAGGTGAAGAGCGAGGACCTGGGCGGGCTGATGCAGAACCTGGACTACGGCGGCCAGCTGCGCGGTGGCCAGGGCCAGCTCAGTCTGGACGCCGGCTGGCAGGGCGGTCCGTCGGATTTCCAGCTGGGGGCGCTGCAGGGCCAGATGCAGGTGCATGCGCGCAACGGCCAGCTGCTGGAGCTGGAGCCCGGGGCCGGGCGCGTGCTGGGGCTGCTCAGCGTGACCCAGCTGCCGCGCCGGTTGATGTTCGACTTCCGCGATTTCTTCTCCAAGGGCTTCGCCTTCAACCAGGTGGAGGGCGCGCTGGACTTCGCCAACGGCATGGCCACCACCGACAAGGTGCTGATCGAAGGCCCGGCGGCCAACATCAGCATCCGCGGCCAGACCGACCTGCGCCGCCAGCAGTTCGACCAGACCATCGACGTCAATCCGCGCGCGGGCAACCTGCTGACCGTGGTCGGCGCGGTGGCCGGCGGCCCGGTGGGCGCGGCGGTGGGCGCGGCCGCCAACGCGGTGCTGGGCAAGCCACTGGGCGCGATCGGCGCCAAGACCTACCGGGTGACCGGCCCCTGGGCCGAGCCGAAGGTCGAGGTGATCGACCGCGATGATGCCCCGCCGCCACGTGCGGCCCCCGCTGCGCTGCCGCCCCCGGTACGCTGACCCCTTTCCCGCGCCCGGCTTGCGATAGGGGCCGGCGCCCTCAGATAGAAGACATGACCGACAACGCACTCACCCTTGCCAACGACCGCCTGCTGCTGCCCGCCGGGCTGGATGCCGGTGGACTGGAACGTACCTTCGGCACCCTGCTGGGGCCGGGCATTGATTTTGGCGACCTGTATTTCCAGCACGCCCGGCGCGAAAGCTGGAGCGTGGAAGACGGCATCGTCAAGGACGGCGCCCATTCGATCGAGCAGGGCGTGGGCGTGCGCGCCATCGCTGGCGAGAAGACCGGCTTTGCCTACTCCGACGACATCCACCGCGACGCACTGCTGGCCGCGGCGCAGTCGGCCCGCGCGATCTCGCGCGAGGGCGGTGCGCAGCAGGCGCGTTCGCTGGTGCGTGGCAACGGCCGCGCGCTGTACCCGGCGCTGGACCCCATCGATGGCATGGGCAACGAGGCCAAGGTCGAGGTGCTCAAGCGCCTGGACCGCTACCTGCGCGCGGCCGACCCGCGCGTGCAGCAGGTGATGGTGAGCTTGTCCGGCGGCGTGGACACGGTGCTGATCGCGCGCAGCGATGGCGTGTTGGCCGCCGACATCCGCCCGCTGGTGCGCTTGAACGTGCAGGTGATCGTGGAGCAGCACGGCCGCCGCGAATCGGGCTATTCCGGTGGCGGCGGGCGTTACAGCTATGCCGAACTGTTCGCCGACGACCGCCCCGAGCGCTTTGCGCGGGAGGCATTGCGCCAGGCGCTGGTCAACCTGGAGGCGATCCCGGCCCCGGCCGGGGTGATGACCGTGGTGCTCGGCCCGGGCTGGCCCGGTGTGCTGCTGCACGAGGCGGTGGGCCACGGCCTGGAAGGCGACTTCAACCGCAAGGGCACCAGCGTCTATGCCGGCCGCATCGGCGAGCGCGTGGCGGCCCCGGGCGTGACCATTGTCGATGACGGCACCTTGGACGGGCGCCGCGGCTCGCTCAACATCGATGACGAAGGCCATCCGACCCAGTGCACCACGCTGATCGAGGACGGCATCCTGGTCGGCTACATGCAGGATTCGCTCAACGCCCGGCTGATGGGCGTGGCCCCGACCGGCAACGGCCGCCGTGAATCGTTCGCGCACATGACCATGCCGCGCATGACCAATACCTACATGCGCGCCGGCCAGCACGACCCGGAAGAAATGATCCGGTCGGTCAAAAAGGGCCTGTACGCGGTCAACTTCGGCGGCGGCCAGGTGGACATCACCAGCGGCAAATACGTGTTCTCGGCCACCGAGGCCTACCTGATCGAAGACGGCCGGGTGACCGCGCCGGTGAAGGGCGCCACCCTGATCGGCAACGGGCCGGAAACCATGCAGAAGGTGCGCATGATCGGCAACGACCTGGCCCTGGACGAGGGCGTGGGCATCTGCGGCAAGGATGGCCAGAGCGTGCCGGTGGGCGTTGGCCAGCCGTCGCTGTTGATCGACGGCATCACCGTGGGCGGCACCCAGGCCTGAACCGCGCGATGCGCCCGCCGGTGTTGTCCGATCCCCTGTCACGCGCGGGCGCCAGCATCGAGCCGGCGCCCGCGGGTGCCGGGCAGGACTCAGTCTTCGGCGGACTGCGCGTCGGCGCTGTCGTCGCCTGCCTCGGCGTCGGCGTCGGCGTCGGCCTCGGCGTCAACGTCGGCCGGGGCGATGTTGGCCGCGTCCAGGCCCAGCGCGGCGGGCAGCAGCAGCGTGCGCAGCAGCTGGTAGACCTCGCGGTAGGCGCGCGGCGGCTTGTTCTTGGCCTTCTCGGCCTGGGCGTTGCGCACCAGCGTGCGCAGCTGCTGGCGGTCGGCGTGGGGGTATTCGTCCAGCAGCGCGCCCAGCGCCTTGTCGCCGTCCTTCAACAGGCGCTCGCGCCAGTCTTCCACGCGGTGCATGGTGGCCACTTCACGGCGCGAGGTTTCGCTGTTGACATCCAGCGCATCGCGGATCGCATCGAGCACGTCGTCGTCTTCGCGGCGCATGTGCTTGGCCAGGAACGCCAGCTGGCGCTTGTGGGCGATATGGGCGGTGATCCGCTTGGCCTCGGCGATGTGCGGCAGCAGGTCTTCGGGCACCGGCACGCGGGCCAGCTGGGCCGGGGTCAGCGCCACCAGCTTCTCGCCCAGGGCCAGCACGTCCAGCGCGTCCCGGCGGTTCTGGCTACGGCTGATGTCTAGGAATTCACCGGTATCTTCGTCGCGTCCGCGCATCGTCTTATTTCCACATCCGTAAACTGTGCCCCGCGTTGCGCCAGGCACTCACCCGTACAGGATAAAGCATTGAACGTGATCTCCCCTGAAGTCTCCCCGGCCGACGACAGCCTGCAGCGCCTTGAGCAGCTGGCCGACATCTCCCAGCGCCTGCTGGAACAGGCCAAGGTCATGGGCGCCAGCCAGGCCGAGGTCAGCTGCAGCGACGAGCGCGGGCTGGATGTGAACGTGCGCCTGGGCGAGGTGGAGACGGTCGAATCCACCCGCGACCGCGGCATTGCGGTCACCGTCTATTTCGGCCAGCGCAAGGGCAGTGCCAGCACCGCCGACCTGCAGGAGGCCAGCCTGGCATCGACCGTGGCCCAGGCCTGCGCGATCGCCCGCCACACCGAGGACGACGCCGCTGCCGGCCTGGCCGACGCGGCGCTGATGGCGCGTGACTTCCCCGACCTGGATGGCTGGCACCCCTGGGCGCTGAGTGCCGACCAGGCGCTGGACCTGGCCCTGGCCTGTGAAGCGGCCGGGCGCGAGGCCGACGGCCGCATCAGCAATTCCGATGGTGCCTCGGCGGCTACCTCGCAGAGCCTGTCGGTGTATGCCAACTCGCATGGTTTCATCGGCCGCGAGCGCAGCAGCCATCATTCCATCGGCTGCGCGCTGATTGCCGGGCAGGGCGACGGCATGCAGCGCGATGGCTGGTACAGCAGCGCGTTGGCCCGTGAAGACCTGGAATCGGCCGCTGCGATCGGTCGCCGGGCCGCCGAGCGCACCGTGGCCCGCCTGCAGCCGCGGTCGATGGCCACCGCGCAGATGCCGGTACTGTATTCGCCGGAAGTGGCGCGCTCGCTGATTGGCAGCCTGCTTGGCGCGGTGTCCGGCGGGGCGCTGTACCGGCGGGCCAGCTTCCTGCTCGACAGCGTGGGCACCCGGCTGTTCCCGGACTGGTTCCAGATCGAGGAACTGCCGCTGCTGCGCCGCGGCCTGCGTTCGTCGGCGTTCGACGGCGATGGCGTGGCCACCCGCAATGCCGCGCTGATCACCGACGGAGTGCTGCAGCGCTACATCCTGGGCAGCTACTCGGCGCGCAAGCTGGGCCTGGCCACCACCGGCAATGCCGGCGGTGTGCACAACCTGAAGGTGGCGGCCAACGCCGGCGACCTGGCTTCCATCGCCCGGCAGATGGGCGAGGGCCTGCTGGTCACCGAACTGATGGGCCAGGGCGTCAATGGCGTCACCGGCGACTACTCGCGCGGCGCCGGCGGTTTCCGCGTGGAAAACGGTGAAATCACCTACCCGGTGGACGGCATTACCATCGCCGGCAACCTCAAGGACATGTTCGCCAGCATTGAAGCGGTGGGCAGTGATGTGGACCGCCGGTCGCATGTGCAGGTCGGCTCGATCCTGGTCGGGCGGATGACCGTTGCGGGCAACGATTGACGTATCCTATTCCGGCTGCTCTGGCAGGCGGGGAGCCTGTCGCGCAATACCCACACACACCGAACAAGGAGTTTCACCGTGAGCGAATTCGACAACGTCACCGCCCCGCCGCCGGCCCCGACCGGCACCGCGCCGGCTGACCAGCGCACCATGGCGCTGGTGGCCCACATCCTGGGCATCTTCACCTGGTTCATCGGCCCGCTGATCATCTGGATGATCAACAAGGACGACAGCAGCAAGTCCTTCGTCACCGACCAGGCCAAGGAAGCGCTGAACTTCCAGATCACCATCACCATCGCGATGCTGATCTGCTTTGTGCTGATGATCGTCATCATCGGCGGCCTGCTGGCTCCGCTGGTGGGCATCGTCAACATCGTGTTCTGCATCATTGCCGCAGTGAAGGCCAACAACGGCGAAGCGTACCGCTACCCGTTCACCCTGCGCCTGATCAAGTAATCAGACCCGCAGTGTGGAAACAAAAAGCGCCCGGCACTGCCGGGCGTTTTTTTGGGCTGGCGTCGCCGATCGGGCCGGTCGCGGGCGTGAGGGCCTCGTAGCCGCCTGTAGGCCCCTGGCGCAAATGTCCCCCGGCCGCGCTGCGGCCTCCTCCTTTATTTTGCCCAGGCGCCTACCGGCGACTACGGGGCTCGGCTTGCGGTCCAGGCAAGAAGCCGTGCTCTTTGGGTGGCCGTTGACGGGTCGGGCGCTGGGCCCCGATGCCCTTGGAGGCGAAGTAAAGGAGGAGGGGGCGGCCGCAGGCCGACGCCGGAGGACATTCGCCGGAAAGGGCATCGGGGCCCAGCGCCCGACCCGTCAACGGCTGCGCCTGGTAAGCGTCAACGCACGTTTCTGCTAGCCCCGCATAGGGGCGAAGGACCTTTTCTTTGTGACGCTGTTTGCCGCGCGGGTCCGCGTGCCCAGACCCATCCGCCGCTCAGTGATCGCGTTCGACCGCCAGCCGCCCCAGCGCACGCAATGCATCGGCGCGCTCGTCATAACCGGCCAGGCTGTCGTGCATGCGTTGGCTGAGTGCGGCCAGTTCGGCCTTGGCACCGTCCATGCCCAGCAGCGCCGGGAAGGTCGACTTGGCCTGGGCCTCGTCCTTGCCGGCGGTTTTGCCCAGCTGTTCGGAGCTGGCTTCCACATCAAGGATGTCATCGCGCACCTGGAACGCCAGGCCCAGTGCGCTGGCGAAATCATCCAGTTGCAGCAGGTCGCTCTGCGGCGCATCGCCACACAGCGCGCCCATGCGCACGGCCGCGCGGATCAGCGCGCCGGTCTTCAGCGCATGCATGCGTTGCAGTGATTCAAGCGGCTGCGCATGCCCGGTGGCATCGATGTCCAGCGCCTGGCCGCCGCACATGCCGGCCGCGCCGGAGGCATGGGTGAGCGCCTGCAGGCAGTGCACGCGCAACAGCGCCGGCAACGCGGCGTCGGCCAGCAGGCCAAAGGCGCGGGTCTGCAACGCATCGCCGGCGAGGATCGCGGTGGCTTCGTCGAAGGCGATGTGGGTGGTGGGACGGCCGCGACGCAGCGCATCGTCGTCCATCGCCGGCAGGTCATCGTGCACCAGCGAATAGGCGTGGATCAGTTCCACCGCCATCGCCGGTGCATCCAGTGCGTGCTCGTCGGTACCGAACACCTGGCCACTGGCGTAGACCAGCAGTGGGCGCATGCGCTTGCCACCGCCCAGCACGGCATAACGCATGGCCTGATGCAGGCGCTGCGGTGCGTGTTCGGGGGACGGCAGGCTGGCGTCGAGCTGGCTTTCGATGCGGTCGCGCCAACGCGCGAACGTGGACTCAACCATCATGGCCAGGCGGATCGAAGCGTTCGGCGGTGTCGGGGCGGGCCGGGTCGCTGAGCAGGCGCACGCGCAGTTCGGCCTGCTCCAGCGCCTGCTGGCACTGGCGGTACAGGCCGACGCCGCGCTCATAGGCACTGAGCGATTGTTCCAGGCTCAGATCGCCGGCTTCCATCTTCTCCACCAGCTGTTCCAGCTCTTCCAGCGACTGCTCGAAGTGGACGACCGGGGAGGTTTCGTTGGGGGACTTCTTGGGCATGGCGCAAGTGTGATGCGCCAATCCGGTGGGGTCAATTCACGCCGCGCCGGGGGTCCAGCGCAGCTGCGCGTGGTGTTCATCCAGCCAGTGCTGCAGCGGGGCGGCAATCACCCGATCGCCGGCGGCCATCAGCACCGTGCCGTCGAACAGCAGCGGCAGCTGGCGACGCTGCCAGGGGGGCAGGCCGCGCTGCTGAAGCAGGTCCTTGAGTGCGTGCGAATGGCTGCGCCCGGGCAGCTGGATGCGTTCGCCGCCACGGCGCGCGCTGACCTGCAGCGGCGTGGCCAGGCCGGCGGCACCGAGCAGTTCCAGCTGGCCGCCATCGGGCAGCGCCAGCGGCGCACGGCCATCCCAGTGCACGCCCCAGTGGGGCGGCAGCGCCAGGGTGGCCGACAGCAGGTGCAGTTCACCGCGCCAGCGACGGATCCGCGCGCCCTGCCAGGCGAACTGCGCGTCGGCATCGTGTGCGGCCGGCAGCAGGTCGCGTTCGATGGCGTCCACGCCGGCGGCCGGCAGGGGCGGCAGGCCGCAGTTGCGTACCCACTGGCGCAGCAGGCGCGCGCGGCGTTCACGCGGCAGCCGCAGCAGGCGGGAGCCATCCAGCACGCCGGGGCCCAGGCTGCAGCGGCGCAGCGCTTCCTGGTCGGTTACATCCAGCAGCAACTGCGCCTGCGCACACAGGGCGGCGCTGCGTGCGAAGGCGGCGTCGGCCTGCGGCCAGCGTTGCTGCAGCAGCGGCAGCACGTGCAGGCGCAGGAAATTGCGGTCGGCCTCGTCGCTGGCATTGCTGGGGTCGTCGATCCAGTGCAGCGCGTGGCCCTGCGCATACGCCAGCAGCGCCGCACGCGGCACCTGCAGCAGCGGGCGCCACAGGGTGCCGGTGGCAAACGCCGCTTCGCTGCGGATGGCGGCCAAGCCATCCACGCCGGACCCGCGCAGCGCGCGCAGCAGGAACGTTTCGGCCTGGTCATCGCGGTGATGGGCCAGGGCCAGGTGCTCGCCGGGGCGCAGGGCGCTGGCAAACGCATCGCGGCGCGCGTGGCGTGCGGCAGCTTCCAGGCCGTGCCCACTGTCGCGGGCAACGTCCACGTCGATCACCTGCAGGTCGATGTTCCATGCGGTGCAGATCGCCTGGCAATGTCGCGCCCAGTCGTCGGCGGCCGGTTGCAGGCCGTGGTGCACGTGCACCGCGCGCAGCCCGGCGTCGCGCTGGGCGGCCGACTGCGCCAGCCAATGCAGCAGCACCGTGGAATCGAGCCCACCACTGAAGCCCACCAGGACCGGTTGGGGCGTGGCAGACAGATTGGGCAGCAGCGGGGACATCGGCTCGGGCACGCTCAGGCGGGAAGTCAGTATCGACGCTGTGGGCGCGGCGGGCCAATCATGCCGGTCACCGGTTGGGCGGTTCGGGAATCCGGATTCCCTGTCGATTGATGTGGAACCACTGGCCGCCTTCCACCGGGGTGTGGCCGTCGCCATCGGGCGCGCCTGGACGGCAGCCCTCACACACCTGCGCGATGCCGTCGGCGAAGGGCCAGGCGAAATCGAACGTGGCCGGGAAGGCTTGTTCAAGGGCAGGGGTGAAGTAGCCGACGCGCTGGCCGACACGACCACGCAACAGCCCTTCGGCAACGTAGTCCGGGCCGCTGTCCCAGGTCAGCACGGCCTGGGTGCGACCGGTGCGGGTGACAGCGTGGAAGCTGTCGCCGGCATACACCGCCGCCAACCCATGTTCGTCGTAGTTGAGCTGGGCGAGCATGGCCGTTTCGATGCGTGGCGTGCCATCGACCACTACGCAGCCGGGCAACATCCACAGGCCGTGTTCATCGGTGAGCAGCTTGCACGCCGGCGCCTGGGCCAGGCTGGCGCCGGCCCAGAGCAGGCCTGCCAGCACCAGCAGGGGCCGCACGCGGCGGCCCCGGCACGGTGCCCGGGTGGTCCGGGCCGGCATCAGTTGGCGTCGGCCTTGCGCTCGAAGGCCTTCGGTGCGGGCAGGTCCACCGGCACGCCCTTGGCGTCGCAGGTGCCGGCCTCGCACAGGCGCTGGCGCAGGCGCGGGGTGGCCTGCACGATCATGTGGTAGATCGCATTCTGTTCCATCGTGCCGCGGATGGCCTTGCTGCCCGGGCCGCGCGCCCAGATGCCGACGTCTTCGCCGCCGTGGGTTTCGCTCTTGGTCGGCACCAGCGCTTCCTGCATGTAGTCCGGATGCTCGGTATCCACGTGGGTGAGGTCCGGGCGGCCGACGGCCGGATCGAAGCTGCTCGGGTTGTGCGGGTACACCTTGGGGCCGGCCGGCTGCTGGTTGGTGGTACCGGTGTAACCGGGGCCGTTGGCGTAGCTGAGCGTGGTGTAGGGCAGGCCCAGGCCGTCGCGGGCCACGTCCAGGCCACCCACGCCGTCTTCGCCGCCCTTGTCCTTGACCTTGCCCAGGATCGGGTTGCCACGGGCCGGGTAGCCGACGAAATTCAGGGTGTGCGAATGGTCGGCGGTGACGATGATCAGGGTGTCCTGGTCGGAGGTGGCCTCCACCGCCGCACGGACCGCGTCGGACAGCGCAACGGTATCGGTGAGGGCGCGATAGGCGTTGCCGCTGTGGTTGGCGTGGTCGATGCGCGCGCCTTCGACCATCAGCACGTACCCTTCCTGGTGCCGCGACAGGTTGGCGATGGCGGCCTTGGTCAGGTCGGCCAGGCTGGGTTCGCCAGCCGGATCGTCCTTGCGCTCGATTTCATAACGCATGTGGTCCGGCTCGAACAGGCCCAGGATCGCCGGGGCGCTGCTGGCGGCCTGCAGCTGTTTGGCGTTCCACACGTAGGCACCCTGCGGATGGGCCTGCTGCCATTCGGTGACCAGGCTGCGCCCGTCCAGGCGCTGGCCCACCTTGTCGTCGTACTCGGGATCGCGTTCTTCCACCGTGGTGAATTCGCCGCGGCCACCGCCCAAAGCCACCAGCGGGCCCCGGCCGTAGCGCGAGGTCGCCAGCAGCTGCTGGGCGATGTCGGTGCAGCCGGCCGCCTTGGCAGCGTCGGGCACGTCGGTGTCGTTTTCCCAGTTGCGCTCGGGCGAGTGCGCGTAGGTGGCGGCGGGGGTGGCGTGGGTGAGGCGCGCGGTGGACACGATGCCGGTGGCCATGTGGGCGCTGTCGGCCAGTTGCAGCCAGGTCAGCAGCCCCTTGTTCAAGCTGTCGGCACAGTCGTTGCGGGTGCCGGCGCTGACCCCGATGGCGCCCATGTGGGTCTTCACGCCGGTGGTGATGGCGGTCATGGTGCCGGCCGAATCGGGGGTCTGGGAGTCGGTGTTGTAGGTCTTGCTGAACGCGGTGGCCGGGAAACGCTCCCAGGACAGCAGGTTCTCTTCACCGGGATTGCCGTTGCGCTGGCCTTCGAAGATGCGCGCGGCCGCGACGGTGGTGAGGCTCATGCCGTCACCCAGGAACAGGATGACATTCTTGGCCTTGCCGTCCATCGCCCCGTTGCCGGCCGCCCGCGCGGCGCCGCTGCGGTACCACCACTGCGGGGTTTCACCGATGGGGTGGGCCACGGCGGGGACGACGACCGTGACCGCGCCGGGGGCGCTGGAGACGGGGGCGGAACTGGCGCAGGCGCCCAGCAGCAGGGTGGTGGCGACGGCGGCCACCAGGGACGTGGTACGGGACATGGACGCGCTGATCTCACATGTGAAACGGGCGTTCATTATGCAGAATGGCGCAAGGCACGCCGATGACACGCTGATTTTCCGTGTGCGCCTCGTTCCGGAGCCCGGGTTGGGCTAAGGTGCCTAGCTGTTGAATTCTCTCTGGAAGGCTCATGAAGCTGGTATCTGCGTGGTTGCGGATTCCGTTCTGGCAACGCGTTCTCGGCGGCTTCGTGCTGGGTGCGCTGGCTGGTTGGGCGCTGGGCCCGGCGGCGGAAGTCTGGTTCGGGCCGCTGGGTGATCTGTACGTCACGCTGATCAAGATGATCGCGGTGCCGCTGGTGTTCTTTGCGGTGATCAATGCGATCTCCTCGCTGCACGGCCAGAAGTCGGTGGCGGCACTGGGGGGGCGCACGTTCCTGTGGTTCATCATCACCGCGGCGCTGGCGGTCTGCGTGGGTCTGGCGGTGGGCACCATCATGCAGCCGGGCACGGGCAACCTGAGCCTGAGCATGGACCACGGCTACACCCCGCGCGAAGTGCCCAGCGTGGTCAAGGTGCTGATGGATGTGGTGCCGTCCAACGTGTTCTACGCGTTGTCGGGCATCGGTACCCGGGTCAACGCGGCCGGTGAAACGGTACTGGCGGCGGGGCGGGGGTCGATCCTGCCGGTGATCTTCTTCGCCGGCCTGCTGGGCTTTGCGATGGTGAAGCTGGGCGACAAGGTGGCCGAGGCGCGCAAGCTGACCGGGCAGATGAGCGACATCATGATCCAGGTGACGCGCTTCGTGCTGGAGATGACGCCGCTGGGGACCTTCGGGCTGATCGCCGGGCTGGTGGGCAGCTACGGGTTCGAGAAGCTGCTGCCGCTGGGCAATTTCGTGCTGGCGCTGTACATCGCCTGCGCGCTGCACATCGTGGTGGTGTACGGCAGCCTGCTGCTGGCGCACGGGTTGAACCCGCTGAAGTTCTTCCGTGGCGCGGCGCCGGGCATGCAGGTGGCGTTCGTGAGTTCGTCGAGCTTTGCGGCAATGCCGGCGGCGATGCGTTCGATCACGCACAACCTGGGCGTGAACAAGGATTACGCATCGTTCGCGGTGCCGCTGGGCGCGAGCATCAAGATGGACGGCTGCGGGGCGATCTATCCGGCGTTGTGCGCGGTGTTCATTGCGCAGTACACCGGGGTACCGTTGACGCCGGAGCAGTACATCGTGGTGTTGATCGCCTCGGTGCTGGGCAGTTTCGGTACGGCCGGCGTGCCAGGCACGGCGGTGGTGATGGCCACGGTGGTGTTGAGCGCGGCCAATCTGCCGCTGGAGACGATCGGGTATCTGTACGCGATCGATCGGATCCTGGACATGATGCGCACGATGACCAACGTGACCGGGCAGATGCTGGTGCCGGTGCTGGTGGCCAAGGAAACCGGGTTGCTGGACCAGGCGGTGTACGACAACCCTTCCACCAACCTGGGCGTGGACGAGCTGGAGAAGCGCGCGTCCTGAAGGCCCGGTTCGATGGAATCGAGACAGGCCCGCGAAAGCGGGCCTGTTTTTTGGTTCTTCTCCCAATGGAAGGGAGCGTCTCCAGTGGGCCGTTGCAGACGGCGCACGACCGTACCGGCATAGCCGGCCAATCGAGGCGCATGCGGGTTGGAGAGTGCCCCGTGCGCTTCCGCACGCCGCGCCCTGCGGCAGCCGGTAGGCCCCTGGGCAAATGTCCCCCGGCCGCCGCCTGCGGCGACGGCCTCCTCCTTTACTTTGCCCTGGAGCCTACCGGCTGCCGCAGGGCGCGGCGTGCGGAAGCGCACGGGAACACCTGGCTTTTCTGCGGGCCGTCCAGCGCTCGACCCACCGCCCGCTGTACTCGGAACTATGTAAATGCCGCTCTTCGCGGCAGAGGCCAGCCAAGCACCGAAGCGCCGCAGCACATCCGCTGTCCGGGAGCGGTGCGACAAACCTGACCACGCACTGTAAACGCTGTATCAGTCGGTGTAACAACGGTGATACACCGACGCCGCCGCCAGCAGCGGCGGGCCTGTGTGCCATGTGATGCGCGTGTTCAGCAGATGGTATTGCCAACGGATCTGTAACAACGCTGTTGCGACGTTACACCTCGACGGCCGGAAACCCCCCGTCTTTGCTGGCCTGTGGAGTTGGCACGATTGCTGCGTTACCCCTCCGCATGTTTCGAGGAGGGCGCCATGGACAGCGTTGCCGTACACCGCAAGACCATCACTGCCGGTCTTTGGCTGCTTGCCACCACGCTGGCGCTGCCGCTGGCCGCCCAGGCGTCCGGCGCACGCCAGGGCGTGAAGGCACAGCCGGGTGAAATCGTGCTGCTGCGTGATGTGTCCACCCGGCCGGCTTACCGGCCCGCGCCCCCGGGCATGGCGCTGATCGCCGATCCCTCGCCCAGGCGCGAAGTGAGCCGGGCGCTGGGGACCTCCACCGGCATGGATGAACTCAGCGACGATGACTATGCCGCGCTGGGTTCCAACACCGGCGCCGGCCTGGCCCATTCCCAGACCACCATCGAGCGTGTCACCGGCCATACGGTGAATGCCACGCTGGGCAAGGTCACCGACAACGGCATGTTGTCCGGGGGCCAGTTGAGCAACGCCATCGGCGGCCCGATGGGCGCGGTGACCGGGGCCACCCGCGGCATCGGCGACCAGGTTCGTGGTGCGCTGGCGCAGTTCCCGCTGGGCCAACCTGCGGGCGGACCCGGCAAATGAACCGCCTTGCGCACGCCGTGCTGATGACCCTCATCGTCGCATCGCCGCTGCCGTTGCATGCACAGCAGGCCGATGACTACGCCGCCATGCTTTCCTACCTCAATACCAGCCGTCTGGACGGCCGGGCGCTGTCCGGCGCCGACGGTGCCATCACCGTCAACATGGCTGCCGGCGACCTCAACCAGCAGGCCAACCTGCTGGGCATCGCCAACGGCCAGAACGCGCACATCACCGTCAACGCACGCCAGCAGCAGGCCAACAACCAGGTGCTCGACGAAGGGGCGATGCACGCCAGCGCCAGCATCGGCGGACAGGCACTACGCGGCGCCAGCGGCGTTGCGATGATCAACCAGGCCAGCGGCACCGGCAACGCGACGCGCAACGTCGTCACGGCCACGCTGGCGCAACAGGGCATACGCGAGTCGAACGACGAGGCCCTGGCCTTGTCGGGGGCGCTCGTGTCAGCAGGGGGGCAGGCGTCCGCGACTCGCGGCCGGCCGGCCGGAACCCGCAGCGTGGCGGTGGAAGCCACCGCGCTGCAGGGCTTCGACGGCGTCCTGCAACTCAATCAGATCGCGGGATCCGGCAACGCCACCGCAAACCAACTGAGCATTTCGGTGCAGTCCACCCCGTGAGTAGTCACATCCACCCGATTGTCTGTGATGAGAGAGAGGGCACCATGAACACCAACATGAAACGGACCGTACTTGCGCTGGCCATTGCCGCCGCATCCGCATCGGCCGGCGCCAACGGCTGGGGCAATGATCGCGACAACCAGAACCAGAGCGCGACCATCAACCACGTACACAACGTGACCGAAACGCGCACCAACACCAACACCGATACCGACACCGATTCGCGCACCTGGAACCGGACCCGCAACACCACCACCAACAACAACGCCACCAGCAACACCACGGTCAACAGCAACGTTACCCGCAACCGCAACGTGACCGTCAACGAGAACAGCAACATCCAGGCCAACGAGCGCAAGGAAAAGAACAACCACGGCGTCGATGTGAACCTGGAAAAAGACCTGCGCCTGAGCTCGGACATCAGCTTCTCGGGTGACCCGGAAATCACCGGTTCGATCGATCTGGATTCGGCGGCGATCGCGGTGATCGACAACCGCCAGTCGATCAGCAACAACCAGGCCGTCAACAGCCTGGTGACCAACAGTGCGTCGATTGCCGATGATGTTGGTTCCGATGCCTCGGGCAACCTTGGCTTCAACGTGGCCGCCGGCGACAACAATGCGCAGGACAACGCGGCATCGCTGTCTGCTGCCGACGCGTCCTTCAGCTTCGGCATGGCCGACGCGGAAGTCTTCGTCAACCAGTCCGGTACCGGCAACACCACCCTCAACTCCGGCGTGACCAACGCAGCCGGCCTGGGCGGCAATGCCTTCAGCGGGGCGTCGGGCAACATCGGGGTGAACGTGGCCTCGGGCAACAACAACGAGCAGAAGAACGCGCTTGCCGCCTCCGTGGCGACCAGTGCCTATGCCACTTCGAGCATCAGCTCCAACCAGGTCTCTTCGGGCAACAGCGTGGCCAATGCCGGCTACCTGCGCTCGATGACCGATACGGTCGATGTCAGCCTGCGTGGCCGCGTGGCCGGCGGCACCCTGGCCGTGGGCGCTGGCACCTACAGCGGTACCGGCAGCGCGTATCAGAAGGACAACTACTACCTGGATACGTGGAGCGGCGCATTGCCGCACCCGGGTGGCAACAGCACCGGCCACATCGACATGGACAACGAGATCCAGAACGCAACACCCAACCCGAACCGGGAAGGCGTGGGCGGTATCGCCTTCGATACCGATGAAAGTGGCACCAGCCGGTTCATCGAACTGGGCGTGGCCGACCTGTATGCCAGCCTGAGCGGCACCGTGTCCACCACCCGCTGGGTGAACGTGGATGCGACCAACACCGCGGCGTTGTCCGGCAGTGCGTTCTCCGGCGCCTCCGGCAACATCGGGGTGAACGTGGCCGCCGGTAGCGGCAACCTGCAGGCCAACAGCCTGGCCCTGGCCGTTGCCCAGCCGTCCACCGGGGGTGGTGGCGGTACCGGCGAGTAAGTCTGTCCGTTTTCGCAAGCAGTACGCGTTGAGCGCAACAAACCCGGCCATCCGCCAATGGCCGGGCTCCCCGGGAGCCCCTGTCCCATTCTCCCCCTTTGGGGCAGGGGCTCCTTCCTGAGCTGGAGCCAAGCCGATGTTGAAACATGCGCTGTGCGGGTCGTTGTTGATGCTGATGCTGCCGTTCGGCACCGCGCGTGCCGGCGATGTGGGCTTCAGCGGCGTGCTGCCCAATGGCGCGGTGCTGACCCAGCGTGTGGAAAGCATGCAGGAGCGACGCTTCCGCAACGTGGTGCGCCAGCACACCGACTACAGCTGCGGCGCGGCGGCGCTGGCCACGATCCTGCGTTACGCCTACCACCTGGAGGCGGACGAGGGCACGGTGATCGAAGGCATGATGGGGGTCTCAGACCCGCAACTGGTCCACCAGCGGGGGTTCTCGCTGCTGGACGTCAAGCGTTACGTGGAATCCATGGGCATGCGCGGACGCGGTTACCGCGTCAATGAGGAGCGCCTGCGCTCACTGCGCGTGCCCGGTCTGGTGTTGATGGATGTGCGTGGCTTTCGCCATTTCGTGGTGCTCAAGCAGGTCCGCGGCGACGTGGTGGACCTGGCCGACCCGATCCTGGGCAACCGCAGCATTGCCGTCAGCGAATTTCTCCAGGCGTGGCCGTCGCGCGCCGTGTTCATCGTGATCGGCAGTGACTTCGATCGCAACACGGTGTTGCTGCAGCCCGGTGAACGGCCCAGTGCGCGTTCGCTGTATGCCCGGCAGGGGCCGATCACCGACGCGGAGTTGGTGGATTTCGGCTTCACCCATGCCGACTTGTTCTAGGAGGCACCATGAACATCGCAATCTGGACGCACGGCGCACTGCTGCTGGCCCTGTTGGGTACCGCACCGGTGCATGCCGAAGAAGGACGGCCCGGCAAGGGCCTGAGTGAGATTCCCGATCCCGAGTTGAACCTGATGCGCGGGCGCTACACGGTCAATGGCAACAGCGTGGCGTGGTTCGGGGTGACCATGATCACCCAATGGAACAGCGGCGACCAGGCTGCCCGCAGTGCACTCACCCTGGGCATGGATTTCCGCGGCGGCGGGGCGCCGAAGATCAGCTTCACGCCGTCGGTGACGGTTACCGCGGCCGATGCGCCGCTCCCGGTGGCCAGCGGCCGCAGCATCGATGCCAGCGGCCTGCAGAACGTGGCCGGGCTGACCCAGAGCGTGCAGGTGGCCGGCGACGGCAACGTGGCCAGCAACACCACCCACCTCAACGTGCGCGACGGCGATGTGCCCGCACCCACCGGCCAGGCACAGACCCTGGCCAGCGTGCAGCAGGGCGGGGTCAGCGCAGTGGCGCAGCTGGAAGGCAACAGCGCCAAGGTCCAGTTGCAGATTGATGGGGTGGGCGCTGTGCAGCAGTGGATCCGCAACGGCAGCGTGGGTCAGAGCATCGCGCTGGGCAGTGACGGCCAGGCGGTCAGCAATCGCATGCAGATCGATCTTGTCAGGCAGTCCCTGGCCAGCAACGTCCCGCTCAGTCAGAACGTGGCGCAGGCGATGACGCTGGTGCGGGGTGTGGGCATGGGTCCTGGCCAGTAGTCCCCGTGGCCGGGCAGGGGGAGTGACAACACAACGTGGACCAAGGCAATGCACACCTCGATACGAGCAACACCGCTGGCGCTGGCGGCGCTGGCACTGATGGCGGCCGCCGGCGCGCGCGCGCAGCCGGCACCGGCCGATGAGGCCGACGTCAAGGCACTGATCGCACAGCTGGAAACCCTCAAGTCCAACTACGCGCAGGAAGTACGCCGGTTGCGCGAGCTGGACATGCAGGTGCAGGCGATGCAGGCACGTCTGTCGGGCAAGACCGCGCCGGTGGCAGGTGCCACGGCGGCACCGCCGGCGCTGCCGGCCGGAACACCAGCCGCACCGCCCAGCGCCGATGGCTACGCCAGCAGCGCCGAAGAAGCGCAGCAGGCCAAGCAGGCCTCGCGGCGCAGCGTGGATGATGTCAAACAACAGCAGGCGGCCTTGTTCAGCCGTCGCTTCACGGTGGAAAACAGCCTCACCTATTCGCGCTATGACCGTAAGCAGGTCACCCTCAACGGCTTCCTGGCGCTGGATGCGATCTTCCTGGGCAACATCGCCATCGAGAACGTCGAATCGGACACGGTGACCTACAACCTGGCCGCGCGCTGGGGCGTCAGCCCGCGCCTGACCTTGAATCTGGACGTGCCCTACCTGGCGCGCAAGACCGTCTTCCAGAAGGGCGGTGCCGGCGGTTCGGCGGCGGCGATCGCGCAGGAAGAGACCAACGGCAATGGCATCGGCGATGTCGGGTTGAGCGCCAACTACCGGTTGTTTGCCGAGCACGGGCGCTGGCCGGAGACGGTGCTCACCGTGGGCGCAACCGCGCCGACCGGTCGCGCGCCCTATGGGATCGACTGGAAGGTGCTGGAGCGCGATGACGATGATTTCATCCGCTTTGCGGTGCCGTCCCAGCAGCCCACCGGCAACGGGGTGTGGCAGGCCAACGTCGGTCTGTCGGCGGTGAAGACCGCCGACCCGGCGATCCTGTTCGCCAACGTGGGCTACATCCACTCCTTCCCGCGCAGCTTCGACGACCTGGACGCCAACCCCGATACGGTCAATCCCGGCGAGGTGAAGCTGGGTGGCTCGTACTACTTCGGCGCCGGTGTGGCGTTTGCCTTCAACGAGCGCACCAGCTTGAGCATTTCCTTCAGTGACAAACTCAGCAGCCGCGCCTCCACGCGCTATCGCAACGGCCAGTGGCTGAAGGTGATCGGCAGCGATGCCAACGCCGGCACGCTCAACCTGGGCATCACCTATGCGCTCAACCGCAACACCACGCTGGTGAGCATGCTCGGGATCGGCCTGACCCCGGATGCACCGGATTTCACCCTGGCCTTCAAGGTGCCGTACATGTTGTGAGCGTTTGCGCTCACACCATGCACGGGTACGCATTCCACTATCTGTAGCCGCGCCCTCGGCGCGCGCCCTTTGACAAGGTTCTTCTAGCGGAAGCGTGCGTTGATCCGTTGCCGGCGCGGTTGTTGGTGGGTCGGGCGCTGGGCCCCCATGCCCTTTCCGGCAAATGTCCCCCGGCGTCGGCCTGCGGCCGCCACCTCCTCCTTTATTTTGCCTCCAAGGGCATGGGGGCCCAGCGCCCGACCCACCAACGGCCATCAAGAAAGCCCGGCTCCCCACCCGTACCGCAAGCCGCTACGGGGCCCTCACGCGCGCGACCGGCCTGATCGGAGACGCGAGCGGGCCTGCACACCTGGCCACATCCATTGCATCGTGCTCACCCTGCGACGACCCTTGCAACAAGCCGCGCCCCTCAGAGGGGAGAGGAACCTGCAACAAAAGGGAGCGTCTGGTCTGCTGGGTTCTGGGAACGCGGCTGACGGCTATACGGCGGCGCTTCTGGCGGGGCTGTCCTGCTCAGCGCAGCTCGGGCAGAGCCAGCTGGTGCTTGCGGCACAGGCGGTACACCGTGACACGGGAGACCTGCATCTGGCGGGCGCAGACGCTGATGTTGAAATCGCTCTGGCGTAGCGCACGCAGCAGGGTTTCGCGTTCGGCGACCTGGCGTGCGTCGTGCAGCAGCCGCTGCGGCATCTCCAGTTGGGCCGGCACCAGCTCCAGGTCGGCCGCATCGATCAGCTCGCCTTCGCACACGATCGCCGCGCGCTGTACCCGGTTCAGCAGTTCGCGCACGTTGCCCGGCCAGGTGAAGCGTTCCAGCGCACGCTTGGCCTCGGCATTGAAACCACGCGCGCGGGTGGCGTGGCGGTCGCGGAAGCTGGCCAGGAAATGGTGGGCCAGCAGCAGGATGTCACTGCCGCGATCACGCAGCGCCGGCATCGGCAGGCGCAGTACGTTGAGGCGATAGAACAGGTCGCGGCGGAACTGGCCGCGTTCGACGGCCTGCTCCAGGTCGATATGAGTGGCGGCCAGCACCCGCACATCCACCGCCAGCGGGCGGTTGCTGCCCACCCGCTCCAGAGTGCCTTCCTGCAGTACACGCAGCAGGTTGGTCTGGGCATCCAGCGGCAGGTCGCCGATTTCATCCAGGAACACGGTGCCGCCATTGGCCGTCTCGAACAGGCCCAGGCGTCGCGCCGCCGCCCCGGTGAAGGCGCCGCGCTCATGGCCAAACAGCTCGGACTGCACCAGCGCGGCCGGAATCGCGCCGCAGTTCACTGCCAGGAACGGGCGCGCGTGACGCGGCGACAGTGCGTGCAGGGCCTGCGCGGCCAGTTCCTTGCCGGTGCCGGTTTCACCGGTGATCAATACCGGCAGGTCGACCGGGGCGAACTTGCGGATCGCCCCACGCGCCACCTGCAGCACCGCGCTGTCGCCGATCAGCTGCTGGGGACCGTGCGTGACCGGGGTTGTCGCCTCGCCGGCCAACTGCTGCAGGCGCTGCACCACGCGCAGCAGGTCGATGGGGGCCGTCCAGGTCTCCGCGCACGCGGCCAGCAGGCGCTGTAGTGCCGGTGTCAGCGCAGCGGCCTGCGCGGGCAGGATCGCCAGCAGGCTCATGTGCTGGTGCTCGTCGAGCAGGGCCTCCAGCCGGGCCAGGTTGGCCGGCACGGCCCTTCGCAGGTCCAGCAGGCCCACCACCTGGTCGCTGCCGCGCATGCCGATGGCGATGCAGTCGTCGGTGGCCACGCCACGGACCTGCCAGCCAGCCGCACCCAGGGCGGCGCGTTCAGCCGCCTGTGGTTGCCCAAACCAGATCACACACCGAGCCGGAAAAACAGGGACTGCCGCCATGCGTCACCTTGTGGACGAATAACCCGGGCGGTGTCTGCTGCTGGTCTGGTGGTCCAGGACGTGCCGCCCCACGTCCGGGTCCGTGGCCCGCCCCGCGAGGGGCAGACACTGGGTGTTACCGACAATTGTTCAAACAACATGAGGAACAACGCGGGTTGGGGGCGGCAGCGGCCATGCGGGCCGGTGCGATGGAAACAAAAAAGCCGCTGCAGGGCAGCGGCTGGGTAGCGGTGCGTGGCCCGGGCCGGTCAGAGGTCGACGCGGCGGGCCTGCATGAACTTGGCGCTCCAGTAGCCGGTCATCAGGCTGTCCACGCGGACATCCTTGCCGGTGCTGGGAGCATGCAGGAAACGGCCTTCGCCCACATAGATGCCAACGTGGTCAACGCGGCCCTTGCGGCCGAAGAACACCAGGTCACCGGCGGCCAGCGCGTTGCGGTCGTTGATCAGCTGGGCTTCGCCGTCATGGGCCATTTCGCGCGAGACGCGCGGCAGCTCGATGCCCAGGGCGGTGCGGAACACGTAGCCAACCAGCCCGCTGCAGTCAAAACCGCTGTCCGGGGAGGTGCCGCCCCAGCGATACGGGGTGCCCAGCAGGGTCATCGCGCGGCGCAGCAGGGACTGCACCTTGCCGTTGTCGGCCGCGCCGCCGACCACGGCACCGTTGCCGCCACTGCTGGCGTCGTAATTGGCGAGCAGGCGGCTCAGATCGCCGGCGAACATCGCCGAGCGGTCCATCAGGGGAATGGTGTCGTTGGCCGCCAGGTGCGGAAGCAGGGCGGCGAGGGTGGCACTGGCAGCGGCGTCGGCCTTGCTGCGGGCAGGGGCATCAGCCTTGGGCTTTGCCACTGCGGAGGATTCTGGGGTGCTGGCGCCAGCCGAAGCGGCATCTACAGCGGTGGCCGGTGCGGTCTGCGCCCAGGCCGGAAGGCTGGCCAGGCAGAGCGCGAGGGCAAGAAAAACGGGTCGGGTGCTGCGCCGGGAGGCGGCGGTCTGGACGTGGCTTGTCAGGTCGGCTGTCGTCACGCGGCGGTCACTGAATAAAAACGATGGGTGATGATGCCGTGTAAGCGCAGGGATTAGGTACAAATTCCGTTAAAGTTTCGTTTACAAAGGCGTGACGCACATCACAAATTTGGCCCTTACCCCTGTTCAGATTAGTGCAGGACACGTTTGGCGCCGGTGTAATGGTCCTTCCAGTACGCCCCGCCCAGCGAATCCAGGCGCACCGTGCCGCCGGTGCTGGGGGCGTGCACGAATCGGCCTTCACCCACATAGATGCCCACGTGGGACACAGTGCCGCGGCTGCCGAAGAACACCAGGTCACCCGGTGCCAGTCGCGTCGGCTCGATCTTCGGGCCCTGCACCGCGGCCAGGTCGCGCGAGGTGCGCGGCAGCTTGAGATCGAGCATTTCGCGGTACACGTAGGCCACCAGGCCGCTGCAGTCAAAACCCGATTCGGGGGTATTGCCGCCGTAACGGTAGGGGGTGCCGACCAGGCCGATGGCGCGCATCAGGACCGCGTTGGCGGCCTGCGGGTCGTTCGGGGTCACGGTCGGCCAGACCCGGGTGGCGGCGGGCGGGGCGGTGGGGCGGGTGGCCTTGCCGCCGCCGCAGGCACTCAGCAGGGCCATGAGGGCAAGCAGCGCCAGCGGGGCCACGCGCGGAACTGGCGTCATGTGCAGGATCTCCGGATAATGCGCGGCCTCAGAAGGCCGTCATGATGGCGGCGTATTTGGCGGGCGACAACCCGCCCCACCCGTCTGCCACCGGCAGCGACCAGCCAGAGTTGCGCATGAAGATCGAAAAAGACCGCGTCGTCCGTTTCCACTACACCGTTGCCGAGCAGGGCCAGGAGCCGATCGAAAGCTCCAGGGACCGTGATCCGCTGGCGATCCTGATCGGCCACGGCAACATCATCCCGGGCCTGGAAAACGCCATGATGGACAAGGAAGCCGGCGCCAGCTTCGACGTGGACGTCAAGGCGACCGATGCCTACGGTGAACGCCGCGAGGGCCTGACCCAGCGCGTGCCCAAGAAGCATTTCGGCACCACCAAGCTGATTCCCGGCCAGCAGGTCGTGCTGCAGACCAACTTCGGCCCGCGTGCGGTCACCGTGCAGAAGGTCGGCATGAGCGTGGTCGACGTTGACCTGAACCACCCGATGGCCGGCAAGGACCTGCACTTCTCGGTCGAGATCGTCGATGTGCGTGAAGCGGCCGCCGAAGAGCTCGAGCACGGCCACGTGCATGGCGACGGCGGTCACCAGCACTGAGTGCTGGCCAACCGGCCTGATCCAACGGCCCGCTTCGGCGGGCCGTTGCGTTTGCGCGCCACGGCATAATGACTGCCCTGCTGGACGGACCGCCTGTGAACGCTGCTTCCCCTTCGCTACAGCCGGTGACCACCGGCGACCGCATCGCGGTGCTGGACATCCTGCGCGGGTTTGCGCTGCTGGGCATCCTGTTGATGAACATGGAGGCGTTCAGCGGTCCGCTGGACCTGGCGTTCACCAACATCGACCCGCACTGGCAAGGGCTGGATTACGGGGCCGACGCGGCCATCTATGTGCTGGTGCAGGGCAAGTTCTTCACCCTGTTCTCGCTGCTGTTCGGCGCTGGCTTTGCGATCATGGCCCAGCGTGCGGAGGCGGCGCGGCGCGCCTTTACCCCGTTCTACCTGCGGCGCAGCGCGGCCTTGCTGCTGATCGGCCTGTGCCACGCGCTGCTGGTGTGGTCCGGCGACATCCTGGTGGTGTACGCGCTGGTGTCGCTGCCATTGCTGGCCTGCCGCGAGGCCCCCACGCGCTGGTTGCCGGCGATGGGCGTGCTGACCTACCTGTGTGCGGCGGTGCTGATGTTGCTGCTGGGGCTGTTGATGGGGCTGTCGGCCCAGCATGATCCGGCCGGCGAGCAGGCGCGCGATGCGCTGGCCAAGGCTGCACAGACCATCGACATGCAGCGCCAGGCCTACGGGCATGGCAGCTACCTGCAGGCGGTGGTGCAACGCCTGCGCGATTTCATCACCCAGCTCGGCGCGATCATCGTGGTGGGCCCGGAAGTGCTGGGGATGTTCCTGATCGGCAGCTGGTTCGCACGCAGTGGTGCGCTGGCTGCGCCGGCAAACCATGCGCGGCTGTACTGGCGGCTGCGCTGGGTGGCCTTGCCGACCGGGTTGGCGATGATGCTGGCCAGCGCGATCTGGCAACCCTACCTGGCCCCGGGGACGTTTACCGCGGCCAGCGGCGCCGCGTTCGCGCTGGGGTCGGTGGCCTCGCTGCTGATGTGCCTGGGCTACCTGGCCTGGATCGTGCACGCCCGTTCGCGCCTGCAGTGGCTGGCGCCGGTGGGACGGATGGCCCTGACCCAGTACATCGCACAGTCGCTGGTGTGTACCTGGGTGTTCTACGGCTACGGGCTGGGCGCGTTCGAACAGCTGCCACGCGCGGCCCAGGTGCCATTCGCGATCGGCCTGTTCGCGCTGCAGGTGGTGGTCAGCCATGCCTGGCTGCGCCATTTCCGCTTCGGCCCGCTGGAGTGGTTGTGGCGGGCAATGACCTACCTGCAGTGGCCGCCGCTGCGGCGCGCGGCGGGTGAGCGCTGAACGGGCATCCTCACGCCTGGATCGCCGCCGGGCATGGCATGCTCGTGGCCGGCATGCGGTGCGGGCGGATATCGCCTCGGCGCAGGCTGCACCTTACCGAGTTGAGCGATTTCAATGAGCAAGCACTACGACTATGACCTGATCGTGCTGGGCGGCGGCTCCGGTGGCCTGGCCGCGGCGTTCCGCGCCGCGCAACATGGGCAGCGCGTGGCGATGCTGGAACCGGGCGAGCTGGGCGGCACCTGCGTCAATGTCGGCTGCGTGCCGAAAAAGGCGATGTGGCTGGCCGCCGACCTGTCGGCAAAGATCGGCATGGCCGCGGCGATGGGCTTTGACGTGCCCGTGCGGCCGGCGCTGGACTGGAAGGAACTGGTGGTGCACCGCCAGGCCTACATCGCCAACATCCACGCCAGCTACCTCAAGCGGCTCAACGACAACAACGTGGTGCGGGTGCCGCGCAAGGGCCGCCTGGTCGATGCGCACACGGTGGAGTGCAGCGACGGCGTGCGCATCAGTGCCACGCATGTGCTGATCGCCACCGGCGCGCACCCGCAGCGGCCGGACATTCCCGGTGCGGAGCTGGGCGCGGTGTCCGATGATTTCTTCAACCTGTGCAGCGCGCCCGAACGCGTGGCCATCGTGGGCGGCGGCTACATCGCCGTAGAGCTGGCCGGGCTGCTGCAGGCGCTGGGCAGCAAGGTCACGCTGCTGGTGCGCGGCTCCCGGCTGCTGGAGCGCTTCGACGCGGAACTGACCGCGCAACTGGCCGAGAACCTGCGCCACCAGGGCGTGCAGGTGCACTTCAATTATCGCCTGCGCGAACTGCGCCGTGACGGGGATGCGGTGGTGGCCCACGGCCACGACGGCCCGCAGGAGGCCGTGTTCGACCAGCTGTTCTTCGCCACCGGCCGGCGTGGCAACAGTGCCGGACTGGGGCTGGAAGCGCTGGGCATCGTGGTGGGCGACAAAGGCGAGGTGGAGGTCGATGACGGGCAGACCACCGCCGTGCCGAGCGTGCACGCGGTGGGCGACATCGCCGGCAAGGTCGGGCTGACCCCGGTGGCCATCGCTGCCGCACGCAAACTGATGGATCGCCTGTTCGGCGGCGATGCGCAGGCCCGGATGGACTATGAGAACGTGGCCAGCGTGGTGTTCTCGCACCCGGCGCTGGGCGCGGTGGGCCTGAGCGAGGAAGAGGCGCGCGAGCGGCACGCCGATGTGCGCGTGTACCGCAGCAACTTCCGGCCGATGCTGCAGGCCCTGTCCGACGGCACCCAGCGCAGCCTCTTCAAGCTGGTGTGCGTGGGCGAGGATGAGCGCGTGGTGGGCGTGCACCTGCTCGGCGAGGCAGCCGACGAGATCCTGCAGGGGTTTGCGCTGGCGGTGAAAATGGGCGTCACCAAGGCCCAGTTCGACGACACCGTGGCCATCCATCCCACGTCAGCCGAGGAGGTCGTGTTGATGCGGTAACGCCACGCCACGCGTGGCAACCGGTAAACCGTGGCCCGCCTGGCCACACGACCAGACACACCCTCCATCCGGCACGCTGCACGTCGTGCACCGTGCCGCCGGGCATGGCCAGGCAATACCGGCATGCGACAATTCCGGCTTCTTCGTTGATCCGGCCGCCCCTACGCGGCCCTCCGCCGTCCTGATGTCCACGCCCTCCACGCTGCCCACCTCATCGCCCCGTATCGCTGCAGGCGGCATCGCCCTCGCTGCAGTCGGGGCCATTGCCGCGTCGGGCAAGGCGGTGATCGTAAAGCTGGCCTACCGGCACGGCGTGGATGCCACCACGCTGCTGGCGTTGCGCATGTTGATGGCCTTCCCGTTGTTCGCCCTGCTGGCGGTATGGTCGGCGCGGGGTGCCACGCCGTTGTCGTGGGGCGACCGCGGGCGCGTGCTGTGGCTGGGGTTCACCGGCTACTACCTGTCCAGCCTGCTGGATTTCCAGGGCCTGCAGTACATCAGCGTCACCCTGGAACGTCTGATCCTGTATTTGAATCCCACCCTGGTGCTGCTGATCAGCCTGGTGCTGCTGAAGAAGCGGCCCGGCCGCTGGCAGCTGGTTGCCCTGGGCCTGAGTTACCTTGGCGTGCTGCTGGCCTTCGGCCACGACCTGCAGCTGGAAGGCGGGCGCATCGTGCTGGGCAGTGCGCTGGTGCTGGGCAGTGCCGTGAGCTACGCGCTGTACCTGTTCGGCAGTGGCCAGGTGGTGGCGCGGATCGGTGCGATCCGCCTGACCGCCTACGCCAGCTGCGTGGCGTGCGTGTTGTGCGTGCTGCACTTCGCGGTGCTGCACCCGTTGGCCGCGCTGGGCCAGGTGCCCACGCCGGTGTACGCGCTGTCGCTGCTCAACGCCACGCTGTGCACGGTATTGCCGGTGCTGGCGATCATGCTGGCCGTGAAGCGGATCGGCTCGTCGCTGGCCGCGCAGGTGGGTATGCTCGGGCCGGTATCCACCATCGTGATGAGTCTATGGCTGCTCGACGAACCCATGGGGCCCTGGCAGATCCTGGGCACCGCCCTGGTGCTGATCGGGGTGCTGCTGGTCAGCCGCGCGCGCGCATGAAACCGGCCGCTGCGGCATCGGCCGACGCTACCGCCGCGCAGGCGCGCGAACGTATCCTGGCGGTGATCCGCGCCATTCCGCGAGGGCAGGTGATGGGCTACGGCCAGGTGGCCGCCAGGGCCGGGCTGCCGGGCCGGGCACGGCTTACCGCGCGCGTGCTGGGCATGAATGAAGATCCAGACCTGCCGTGGCACCGTGTGCTGCGGTCGGACGGCCGCATCGCCATGCCCGAAGGCTCGCACGGCTGGCGCGAGCAGAACCAGCGCCTGCGCGCCGAAGGCGTGGCGATCGAACGGGGGCGGGTCAAGCAGATGCCGCGCAGCAGGGATGATGATCTGGATGCGTCCTTGTGGGGGCCGGGCTGACCGGCCCCCGCACGCCGTGCGTGGGTTGAATGCGTGGGGGCAGGGGGCCGCCAGAGCGGGGCGCTGCGGCTATGATGGGCACGGTTCCAAAGGATGCCCCCATGTTTCCGCGACTGCCCACCGTCACCAAGGCACTGTTGATCGCCAACATCGTGCTGTTCCTGCTGCAGCAGCCGTTCCTGCTGGGCAACGGCACGTTCGAGCCGTTCATGCTGCAACCCCTGCGCGGCGGCTTCGATCCGTTCTCGCCGGGCGGCAACTTCCAGCCGTGGCAGCTGCTCACCTATGGCTTCCTGCACGGCGGCTTCGGCCACCTGTTCTTCAACATGCTGGCGCTTTTCATGTTCGGTGCGCCGCTGGAGCAGACCTGGGGTGAGAAGCGTTTCCTGACCTACTACCTGGTCTGCATCGCCGGTGCCGGCCTGTGCCAGTTGCTGGTGGGGACGATGATGGCCGACCCGGCCACCGTGCTGGGCGCGTCCGGGGGGGTGTTCGGGCTGCTGCTGGCTTACGGCATGCTGTTCCCCAACCAGCGGGTGATGCTGCTGTTCCCGCCGATTCCGATGAAGGCACGCACCTTTGTGATCGTGTTCGGCGCAATGGAGTTGATGCTCGGTGCCACCGGTTGGCAGCCGGGCGTGGCCCACTTCGCCCACCTGGGCGGCATGCTGTTTGGCTGGTTGCTGATCCGCTACTGGCGGGGGCAGCCGCCGTTCAACAAGCGCCCACCGGGCGGGCCGCGCAAGAACCACCTGCGCAGCGTGCGCTAGCGGCATCGGCGCGCGGCCAACACGACCCATCCAGCAGAAGGGCACCACCGGGTGCCCTTCTGCACATCCAGGACTACCCATCGACTGAAGCAGGGACGTTTCCATCGTGAAGATTCTCATCCTGGGCGGCTACGGCGTGTTCGGCGGGCGGTTGGCGCGGTTGCTGGCCGACCTGCCCGGGATCGAACTGCTGATCTGTGGCCGCAACCTCGACGCGGCCACCGCGTTCTGCGCCGGCTATGTGGGCACGCCGGTGCTGCGGCCGTTGCGCGCCGACCGCCACCACATCGCGCCGCTGCTGCAGGCGCATCGGCCTGACCTGCTGGTGGATGCCTCCGGTCCGTTCCAGGAGTACGGCGAGCGCCCGTACCGCGTGATCGAAGCCTGCATCGCCGCGCGCATTTCCTACCTGGACTTCGCCGACGCGGCCGATTTCGTCTTTGGCGTGGCGCAGTTCGACGCGCAGGCGCGTGAGGCGGGGGTGTTCGTGTTGTCCGGGGTCAGCAGTTTTCCGGTGCTGACCGCCGCGGTGCTGCGCCACATGGCCACGCGCATGACCATCGTCGACGTGGAAGGTGGCATCGCGCCGTCGCCGTATGCGGGCATCGGGCTCAACGTGATGCGCGCGGTGGTGGGCTATGCCGGTGCGCCGGTGGCGCTGCGGCGCAACGGCGCGGCCTCGCACGGCCGTGGCCTGGCCGAAAGCCGGCGCTTCACCATCGCCGTGCCGGGCAAAGTGCCGCTGCGCAACCTGCGTTTTTCGCTGGTGGACGTGCCTGACCTGCAGGTGATTCCGCCCGAACACCCTCGCCTGACCGATATCTGGATCGGCGCAGGCCCGGTGCCGGAGGTTCTGCACCGCGTGCTGAACCTGCTGGCCAAGGCGCGTGCGCGGTTCGGCCTGCCCTCGCTGGTACCGCTGTCGCGGCTGTTCTACACGGTGCTCAACCTGATGACGTTCGGCGAGCATCGCGGCGGCATGTACGTGCGCGCCAGCGGGGTGCGCGACGGCGTGGCGGTGGAGCAGAGCTGGCACCTGCTGGCCGAGGGCGAGGACGGCCCGTACATTCCGTCGATGGCCATCGAGGCGGTACTGCGCAAGCTGCTGGCCGGCGAGCGGCCCGCCGACGGTGCACGCCCGGCCACGCACGCGCTGGAGCTGGCCGACTACGAGGCCTTGTTTGCCCGTCGTTCGATCTTCACCGGGGTCCGCTGCGAAGATCCACAGGCAAGCCTGTACGCGCAGTTGCTGGGCAGTGCGTTCGCTGCGTTGCCAGCGCAGGTGCAGGCGCTGCATGCGGCATCGACGGCGCGGCGCTGGCACGGTGTGGCCGAGGTGCGGCGTGGTCGCGGCCTGCTGTCGCGGCTGGTAGGGGGGCTGATTGGATTTCCACCGGCCGGCGTGGATGTGCCGGTGAGCGTAGGCTTCACCCCCGAACGCGGCGGAGAGCGCTGGACCCGCGACTTCGCCGGCCGCCGCTTCAGCTCCTGGCAGCGGCGCGGGCAGGGTGGGAATGCGCAACTGCTGGTGGAGCGCTTCGGCATCATCGACGTCGCGCTGGCACTGGTGGTCGACGGGGATCGCCTGCATCTGGTGGCCCGTCGCTGGTCGTGTCTGGGCATTCCGTTGCCGAAGACACTGCTGCCCGGGGGGCGCACCTTCGAAACCGAACGCGATGGCCGGTTCGTGTTCGACGTGGAGATCGCCGCGCCGGTGGTTGGCCTGATTGCCGGCTACCGTGGCAGCCTGGTTCCCGGCCGGTAGCGCCCTGCCAGGCGTGGCCTGGCCCGACGCTGAAATGCAAAGGGCGCCCGAAGGCGCCCTTTGCGTGACCGTGCCTGCCGCTGGACTCAGCGCCAGACCTTGATCTGGTCGTTGTCCACGCGCTGCATCGGCTGGCCCGGCTTGCAGCTGAAGGTCGCACCGAACGCGGGCAGGTTGGACAGCGCGCCGTTGGTGCGCCAGCGGCCCGGGGCCAGGATGTCCGAGGTCAGGCGCTGTGCGGCTTCGCTGGGCGAGAGCTGCTGGGCCCACAGGGCCGCCCATGCACGGAAGAAGCCCTGCTGCGCGGCCGGCTTGGCATTGGGTTCGACCGACTTGTAGGCTTCCCACGCAAGTTCGACACCGGCCAGGTCGGCCAGGTTCTCTTCGCGGGTCAGTTCGCCATTGACCTTGGCGCCTTTCACGCCCGGGAAATCGTAACTGCCGTACTGGCTGGCCACGCGGCTGCCCAGCAGGGTCCAGGCGGTCTTGTCGGCCGGGGTCCACCAGCTGCGCAGTTCGCCCTTGGCATCCACCAGCGCGCCCTTGGCGTCGATGGCGCGGGTCAGTTCGTGCGCCACCAGCGCACCGAAGCTGCCGAACTTGTCGGCGGCATCGGCCTTGGCATTGAACACCGGGCCCTGCAGCACGGCGGCGGTGACGATCAGGCGGTTCTGCGCGATGTCATAGGCCAGCGCGGGCTGCTGCGGCAGCACGTCCCAGCGACGGTCGGCGTTGCCCTTGCCAATGCGCTTCATTTCTTCGCGGTGGCGCCAGGTGGAAGCAATCAGCATGTTGCTGCCGAAGCTGCCACGGCCCATCGGCTGCACGCTGTAATCCAGGTCGCGCAGCGGCGTGCCGATCTCGATCTTCAGCGCGGCCAGCTTGGCCTGCGCCTCGGTCTTGGCCTCCGCGCTCATCCAGGTGCTGCGCTTGACCGCATCGATCTGCACTTCGCGGATCTTGTCGACGATCACTGCCGCCTGGCGTCGGTCATCGGCGGACAGGTACTTGCTGGCGTATTCGCGGCCGAGCATCGGGCCGGCGGCGACGTTGATCGCATCCAGGGTCTGCTCCCAGCGCGCCGGGGCGATGGTTTCGCCACGGATCACGCGGCCGCGGAATTCAAACTCGGCATCGCGGTAGGCCTTGGACAGGTACGGGGCCATCGCATCGCCCACGCGCCAGCGCAGGTAGGCCTTCCACTGGTCCGGCTTGATGCGGGTGACCATGCCATCAAGCTGCTTGAACAGCGCCGGGTCGGCCAGCGACACCAGGTCGTCGTTGACCCCCTGGACCTTCAGGAACGCATCCAGCTGCAGGTTGCGGTAGCGGCTGTTGAGGTCCTTGGTGGAGATCGGGGCGTAGTTGTTGAACGGGTTGTTGATGCCCGCCAGCGACTGCGCGTTGCGCGCCAGTTCGGTTTCCAGTGCGATCACCGCCTGCGCTTCGGCATCCAGCTTGGCCGCCGGGGTGCCGGTGAGGGCCAGGATCTGCTTGACGTAGGCGCGGTAGCGGCCCATCAGCGCGACGGTGTCGGCGTCGGTGCGGGTGTAGAAGGCCGGGTCGGGCAGGCCCATGCCGCCCTGCATGAAGTAGCCGATGTGGCGATCCAGCGCCTTGAGGTCAACGTCCGGGGCGAAGTTGAACGCCACCGGGATGCCGACCTGGTGCAGTGCGGCGATCGAGGCCGGAACGTCCTTGGCCTTCTTGATGGCGTTGATGCGGGTGAGCAGCGGGGCGATCGGGTTGGAGCCATCGGCTTCCACCGCCGCTTCGTCCAGGCCGCTGGCCCAGAAGTCGCCGAGCAGCTTCTGCACGGTGCCCTGCGGGGTCTTCATCGACGCATCCAGCAGTTCGCGCTGCTGCAGGCGGGTCCGCTCGGCCAACTGCCCCAGCGCGGTGGTGGCACCGGTCTGCGGCACGGGGTTGGCCTTGAGCCAGGCGCCGTTGGTGGCTTCGTAGAAGTCGCTGCACTGCGCGCTGACCGCCGGCGCACGCGCGGCCTTCTTCTTCGGCGCAGCGTGCGCATCGTGTGCGATGACCAGGGAGGCCAGGCCAAGGCCCAGGGCAATGGCGAGCGGACGGAGGTTGGACATGTAAAGCGAATCCAGTGTGGATTGGGATCGCGCGAGTGTACCAAGCAAAGCGAAAAGAGCGTGATGGAAGCGGATAAAGCCGCCTCGGTGGGGCGCGTGTGGTTCACCCAACCCCGGTAGTGCCGAGCCATGCTCGGCAGCGCGCAGGGTGTCCGCGTCGCGCCCGCCACGCGGTACGGGGCTGCCGAGCATGGCTCGGCACTACCGAACGTGGTGGGGCTGCCGAGCATGGCTCGGCACTACCGAACGGGGTGGGGCTGCCGAGCATGGCTCGGCACTACCGAACGGGGTGGGGTTGCCGAGCATGGCTCGGCACTACCGAACGTGGTGGGGCTGCCGAGCATGGCTCGGCACTACCGAACGTGGTGGGGCTGCCGAGCATGGCTCGGCACTACCGAACGTGGTGGGGCTGCCGAGCA
>JAHREJ010000022.1 GCA_021733645.1 Bacillus subtilis subsp. subtilis
GGTCCTGCGCAGTAGCTGACGGCTCTGGAAGTTGTAGAGCACGTCGTAGGGCAACAGACGCATGAAGAACCAGGCAAGACCGCCGCCTCGCTTGGCTTCCCTCAAGGCGAGGTGTGAGGCCTGCGAGATGCGCATTCGAGTGATGTACAGGCGCTGCCGCATGGGCTCCAGACCGCCGTCGCCTGGCTGCACACGCTTGCGTGGGCGCCATGCTTTTCGCGCATCCATGTATGCCAGGCGAACCTGCAAACCTTCGTTGCGGTGCCGGAACGTGGCCGCCTGGGACTGGTGGATCTTGGCAGGGCTGATGGTATCCAGGGCAATGTCGCCACGCTCGCAGGCGTTGGCCAGCAACCTGGCCATGACCGGGTGCCGAACGATGACGACGTTGGTACCCAAACTGTCCTTGACGTACTCCGGCAGCCAGGCATCACCGAGCACGACATCGGCGGTCTCGCAGGCGACGTCGTCGCAGAAGTCGCAGGCCAGCGGCTTGAAAAGGCCAAGACCCCAGTCCGAACCGTACAGACGGAAGTTCTCGGTACGCGCAATCTGGGTGGTGGAGCGAACTTCGACGGAGTAATCGTTGGCAGGTCGAGACGCATCTTTGACGCGGAAATCAATATCGGTGACATCGTCCGGATGAATGCCGAGCTGCCACCCGAACGACTGCGCGAAGCCACGCGACTTCAGATGACCGCAGAATATTCCGACGAAGTACTTCAGTTTCCCCTGCAACTGCGGATCAGCTTCCGCAGCCAAGCGAAGCGCCTTGATATGGCACGGCACGCCAGTGACGGCAAAGGTTCGACCGCTTTCCGCACGCACCTGTTCGAGCACGTCATGGAAGCCTGTCGGGTAGTAGATCGACTTCACTCGTGACCGAAGGTCTGCCACCGAACTGGAGATCAGATACTCGAAGATGCCCTCGCCGGGACCGCGGCCAACATGGATGACCGCATCCACCTCGCCGCGGACGAGCAGCTCCTCAAGCATCCAGGACGTAAGGCCGCCCGAGCTCCCCGACACCCGATGCGGGCCCGCGATGGCATGGCCTGCATGAAGGCCTGAGAAGAACCCGGTGGACGGATCATGCTCAATGCCTTCCTGCCCACCAAACAGCTCAACGGCCAGCTCAGTCTCATTGCGACTGTCACCGAACGGGCATGGGTTGGAGGAAAGCGAATCCAGATCAGGGTGCGAAGGCTCCGGCATGCCCACACTGTTAATGGCCATCTGCACGCCCGAACCAGCCGTTGCGCAGCCGCCACAGCCGACACAATAGCCGCCCTTGACGATCTGACCGAGTGAAACTGTCTTGCTCATGCGGTATGGCTCGAACGAAAGGAACGGCGGGCGGTGTAGCAGTACAACCCGACCAGCAGCGCTTCGGTCACCAAGGCCGCCTGGATTGCTCCCTGCATGCCATAGCGGCCGATCAGCAGGTGGTTCAACACAAGATTGCAGACCGCCACGAACCCCATGATGCGAATCTTGACCCGCATCAGATTGCCGGTGCTCAAGATGGCACCGGCGCTGGTTGCCACGAATCGCATCGGGATGCAGGGCGCAAGCCAGGCAAGCACCCACGCCGCGCGCACGTAATCCTGCCCGAACAGCAGCGGCACCAGGTACTGCGCCAGCACCGCCGTCGACAGCGCCGCCCCCAACCCGAGTGCCAGCATGTACCGGTTTCCGGTGCGGTATGCGGCACGGAAGGCCACCGGGTCCTGGAACGCCCAGCGATGGAGACGGGGCATCATCATCTTCTGGTAGATGGTGGTAGGCAGCAGATACAGGGCGGCCAAGATGGTCACTGCGACACCGAAGGTGCCGGTTGCTTCTGCGCCAAGGTGGTGGCTGATGAAGAGTACGCTGCTCTGGAAATACACCAGGAAGAACAGGTTTCCCAAGCCGAATGCCCAGGTTTCCGACGCAACGGACATCACGCCTGGACGTTGCAGTTCGATCGCTTCGGCGGGGCGTTCATGGCCCACCACCGCCATCCTGCCGTTGGCCAGCGCCCTGATGTTGGGAATGCTGGCAAGTGCCAGTAAGCCACCCACCGCGGCGTACAGCCAAGCCAGCGTGATCGCATCCAACCCATGTGCCGCCACCAGCACGCTTACCACCACCAGAAACCTGACAACCTGCGGAAGCGTCTGCCAGACCATCAGCGGAAGCGGCTTCTCCTCAAGCAGAAAGCGTGTCGTCACCACCTCGATGCAGGCGACGGCGAGCAGGTTGGTTGACAGGATCAACAGACACCATGCCACTGGATTCTGCACGCCCAAACCAAACACCGCCCACACGCCCACGCCGAGGATCGTCATCGCGGTACTCAATGCGCAGAAGAGGAACGTCGGGCGGATCCAGCGCATGGCGTGCCACCCCTCGCGGCCGAACACCTTGAGCCAGAACGCCTGCAGTCCAAAAGCCGTCAACGGCGAGACAATGTTGATCGTCGTAAAGGCGGCCATGAAGATCCCGTACTCCCGCGGACCCAGCACGCGCGCGGCCAACAACTGGGTAAGGAACGTCAGCGCAGCGCCCACGATGGTGAACAACCCGACGACGGAGACGTGCTTGGTGGAACGCTTCATTGTGAGTGACTTCAATCCGCGTGTACTTGCGGGGACAAGCCCTGCTCAGGAGGATGTCGCGGCTGGCGCGCGAGCGTGACATTGCCCGGCAACGGCAACCCCCTCTGCCCTTGAAGGCGTTGCCGGGGCAGGACAGTGGGCCGACAAGTGGACAGGGCTGCAGCCTGCCACTTGCTTCATCAGGACGTGGTGGACTTGTACTCGTAGTAGCCGTAGCTGTAATAGCCGGTCGCGCGACGCTGCACGGCGTTGAAGATCGCCCCCTTGATGCGGACGTTGTTCTGTTCGAATCGGCGCTTGGCCAACGCAAGCTCCTTGGCCTGGTTGAGCCCGAAGCGAGCCACCATCAGGCAGGTACCTGCATGGTGGGCAATGATTGCCGCGTCGGTCACGGCCAGGATAGGCGGCGTATCCACGATGATGATGTCGTACTGCGGGGCCAGTTCTTCGAGCAGCGTCGTGAAGTTCGCATGCATCAGGAGCTCGGACGGATTGGGCGGGACATCACCACGCGCGATGAAACTAAGGTTGTCCAGGCCCGGCAGCGTACGAATGACGTCTGCACGGTCGGCCTTGCCTACCAGAAGGTCCGACAGGCCTGGGGTCTGGGTTGTACCCAGCGCCTTGTGCAGGGTTCCCTTGCGCATGTCGGCATCGATGACCAGTACGCGCTGCCCCGCCTGGGCGATGACCGCCGCCAGGTTGGACGACACGAAGGTCTTGCCTGCATTCGGACTGGCGCCGGAGATCAGCACGATATTGTTCTTGGCCTCCAGTCGTGCGAAATGCAGACTAGTGCGCAGGCTGCGCACCGCCTCGATGGCCAGATCTGCCGGGTCCTTTACCGCAAGCAGGTGCAACTTGCCGTCCGCACGGAACTTGCCGCGTACCGAGTCACCCTGTTGCTGCGCGCTGACCGGAATCGACGCATACACCGGCAGCCCCAGCTCCTCGATCTGGGCAGGGTCTTCCACGCCACGATTCAACAGCTGCTTGAGCAACACCAATGCCACCGACAAGAAGACGCCCAACACGGTGCCGATCAACACGACGATCGCCTTGCGCGGCTTGACCGGCGTGGTCGCGTCCACCTCGGCAGCATCGATGATGCGCACGTTGCCAACCGTGCCTGCGCGCGCCACATCCAACTGCTGCGCCTGGTTGAGCATGCCGGTATACATTTCGTTGCTGACCTGCAGATCACGAGTAAGCCGCAGCAGCTGCTGCTGGGCTTCTGGCAATTGCCTCACCTGACCCTGGAAGTTGGTCTTGCGCCCTTCCAGCTCACCAACCTGGCGCATCAATGCCTGGTAGGCCGGGTGATCCCGGGTGAACTTGCGATCCATCTCCGCCTGCTGCAAACGCAACTGCTGGATGCTGGTCTCCACTGCCACCTCCTGATCCAGCAGCCCCTTGGTCTGCAAGGTCAGGTCGACCGAGTTTGCCTTGGTCTGGTAAGCGCTCAGCGCCTTCTGCGCGGTATCCACCTGGTTGCGGACGTTCGGCAACTGCTCTTTCACAAAGGTCAGCTGTGCTGACGCCTCGGCCGAATTGCGCTCGACGTTCTGGCGTACATACGCCTGCGCGACCTGCTGCAGGAATTTCTGCGCCAGCAGTGGATTGGCGCTCTCGTAGGTAAGCGTGAGGATTCCCGAGTCCTTGCCGGACTCACTCACGCCGATGTCCCTCTGCAGGTCATTGATGACGGACAGGTGGCGCATGCGCTTGACTTCAAATCGCATTCCGGGATTGGCGCGCAATGCGGCAATCTGGAGCTTCACACCGTTCCCCTGGGCAGGCTGACCAACGCGGCCTTTCAGCAGAAGCTCATCTTCATCATCCAGCAGCTCGAAACTGTCCTTTTCCCCCACCACAAGCGTCAGTTCACGTGCAAGCAGCGCGCGCGGCACGTCCAGCTGGAAGATGTCCAGCCGTTCTCCGCCCCAGCCGAACCTGCTCATCCCCAAGCGCACGTCCGCCAACGCGTCCGGATCGACCGACTCGGCTTTGCGCGCAAGGTAATCGCCCACCAGCGGGAAACGGTTCGGCACCACGCTGATGTCCAGCTTGAGCGCGTCCACCGCGCTTCCAACCACCGAACGCGAGGTGATCAACGCAATTTCAGTCGTCGCCTCCGCCGAGCCGCCCCCCATTCCCAGGGACTGGCTGATATCTGCCAGGCCCGGCAGCGAGGGAACCTTGGACTCCACCTGCACAATCGCGTCAGCGCGATAGATGGGCGTTGCCAGCAGTGCGTAGATCACCGACACCGCGAAGAACAAAGCGGTGATGGAAACGATCCACCACTTGTAATCAACCAGCGTACCAAGCAGCTGGCGCAGGTCGATCTCGTCGTTGTCGTCCTGCGCGGGAGTGCGCGAATCAGTTGTCATGGGAAATTAGAACCAATGCAAAAAGGTGTGGAGTCAGTGCCGGAGCGGAGAGGCGCATCAAAGATGACGCGACCAACTCTCCACGCCCTCGGCCATCAATTTGTAGACGTGTTCGAATGCCGGACGCTGCTGGCGGTATGGATCTGGAATCTCGCGCTCCTGTTGCCACTTGCCCAGCAGGAACGTCTTGCCCGATGCCTCCGGGGCAATCTCGGCAATGCGGCGAACATGCTTGCGTTCCATGGTGAGGACAAGGTCCGCGGAAGCCAGGATCGACCCGCTGATCTGGCGCGCGCGATGCAGCGCCCCATCAAGGCCCTGCTCGACAAGCAATTCCTGTGCCGTTGCATCGATGCCGTGATCCACCAGCGCCCCCAGCCCTGCCGAGGAAACCTGGATACCCCTGCCTGAGACGGCCTGGCGGAGCATGACCTCGGCCGAAGGGCTGCGGCAGATGTTCCCAACGCACACAAAGAGAATGTTCTTGAACACTACTTGGATTCCATAACAGTTCGCGCAACGTCCGCGCTCAAAAAAACAGCCAATCACACAGGTTACCGCAGGCGGACGGGCAAGGCGCCACACCCTTCCGCCAGATCAACGATCTGCATCGCAGATTTGCATCTCGAACATCAGTACGCCGATTTCTGCCCAAACACCTTGAAGACCGTCATCACAATGATCCGGGCATCCAGGGTGGGACTCCAGCGCCTGATGTAGTCGATGTCGTACTGCACGCGCTTTTTCATGGAACGCAGCTCGGGGGTTTCGCCCCGGAGGCCGTGGACCTGCGCCCAGCCGGTAATGCCAGGCTTGACATAGTGCCGGTGCATGTATCGTTCGATCAGGCGCTCGTAATGGTTGTTGTGCTGGATCGCATGCGGCCGCGGCCCTACCACCGACATGTTGCCGCCCAGGACATTGAAGAACTGGGGCAACTCATCAAGGCTGGACTTACGAAGGAATGCGCCGAAGCGCGTTACGCGAGGATCATTGCGTGTTGCCTGGGTGATCGTGCCCGTCTGCTCTGCATGAACGCGCATGGAGCGGAACTTGAGCATCCAGAATTCCTTGCCACCCAGGCCATGACGCTTCTGTCGAAACAGAACAGGGCCGGGCGAACTGAGCTTGACGCCCATCGCCAGCAGGGCAAGCAGGGGCGACAGAACCAGCACCGCGACGCTGGCCACCAGCAGATCTTCGATGCGTTTTCCCAACTTGAATTTCTGATCCACCAGCCCTTGACGGACACCGATCATCGGCACCCCGCCAACCTCGTGGACACCGGGATTCAAGGCACCAAGCCCGGTCGTGTCCGGAATCAGGCGCACGGGCACGGGAAAGCGCTCGATCTTCTTCAACATATCCTTGACCTGAAGCGCACTTCCCATCGGAAGCGACACCCACAGCTGATCGAAATCGCCGCGGCGCTCGTCCAGGTAACGAGGAAGGTCTTCCAGCGCGCCCAGCCGCGGCGGCCATCCATTGCGTCGACCGCTGGCAATATCGTGCGCGCCGGCAAAGTATCCCACCACTTCCTTGCCAAGCTCCGGCTTGCCACGCAACAGGCGGTGCAGCTTCAGCGCAGGCGCGCGCAGGCCAACCAGCAAGACGCGCTCCCGGTCCAATCCGCGTGCGCGCAGCCGGTGCAGTTGCACCCGCAGCACCACGCGCAGACCGGCCATCGCCAACAGGCCGGCCGCGAACCATCCAACCAGCCAAAGCGCCGGAACGTATTCGGCAACGTCGATCAGCAGGGCGTACACGGAAAACAGCGCGAACACCGAGGCCCACACCACCAGCAGCAGCCACAGATCGGCAAGCAGGCCACGCGCACGCCAGTTGCGATACATCGGCGCGACCGAGAAGCACACGATGGCGCTCAACAACACCGCGCCGAAGATGACTTTCTGCTCGTGGGTCGGCGGCATCCAGCCGTACCGCACGAAGTGGGTGATCACTGCGGCCACCGGGATGGCCAGGAAGTCACCCAGGCGCAACCCCAACTCAAGCGCGGCGCGCGCCTCACCCCGCCGGGTCCGGGGGCGCCGGCGAATCTCAGGCGCCTTCTCTACAGATCCTTGTAGCATTTACCCCTCCCTTGACCACACTTGTACACACGCAGACGCAAGCAGACACCGAAGGTCCTTTCGGCGGCCTAGCGAATGCACGATCAAGTATTGTAACGATATTGTGACGCGATCCTAACGAAAATTGTTATCGCACCACACCTGAATACGCCACAATCCAAATCACAACGCCAACCGCCCGACTCGGCAAAGCGTTGAGATCCAATGACTTATGGCACAGTTCTTTGCAGGAACGGCGACCGGACAAACGGCCGCCCCCGCCTTCTTCAGGGCGGCGCCTCGCGTGTCTGTTAACATCCTCATTCACCGCACACGCGCCTGCCTCCCCGGCCGTTCGCTGCGTTGATCCACCCCCGAGCCCTCAAGGAAGAGCCCAGTGCAGGACGTACTCATCTGCGGCGGCGCCGGCTACATTGGCAGCCACATGGCCCAATGGCTGGCCGAGCACGGCCACACCGTCACCGTTCTGGACAACCTCTCCACCGGGCATCGGGGCGCGGTCCGCTGGGGTGAGCTGATTGAAGCGGACCTGATGGACCCGGCCGGCCTGGAGCGCGCCTTCAAAGGCAGGCGCTTCGACGCCGTGATGCACTTCTGCGCGCGCTCCCTGGTTGGCGAGTCGGTCACCCAACCGTATGCGTACTACGGCAACAACGTGACCGGTACGCTGAATCTGCTCGAAGCCATGCGGCAGCACGATGTGGGCAAACTGGTGTTCTCCTCGACCGCAGCGGTGTTCGGAAACCCCGCCGCCACGGTCATCGATGAGAGTCACCCGACGCGGCCGATCAACCCCTACGGCGCCAGCAAGCTGATGGCCGAGCGCTTCCTGGCCGATGCCGCCAGTGCCTACGGACTGCGCTCAGTGGCGCTGCGCTACTTCAACGCGGCCGGCGCGCTGCCCGAGCATGGCATCGGGGAGGCGCACGCCTGCGAGACCCACCTGATTCCCAATGTCCTGCGCGCCGCACTCGGCGACGGGCCTTCGCTGAAAGTGTTCGGCAGCGACTATGCCACCGCAGACGGCACCTGCGTGCGCGACTACGTGCATGTCCAGGACCTGGCCCAAGCACACGCGCTGGCCCTGGCGTTCATGGATCGACAGGAGGGCGCGCACGTCTTCAACCTGGGCAATGGGCACGGATTCTCGGTGAAGGAGGTGATCGCCACCGCCGCAACCGTCGTCGGCGCACCGGTCCCCTATGAGCTGTCGCCACGCCGCGCAGGCGACCCCGCCTGCCTGGTGGCATCCAGCCAGAAGGCGCGCGACGTGCTCGGCTGGCGCCCACGATGGACCGAACTGAGCCCGATCATCGAAAGCGCGTGGCGCTGGCATCGCGCGCCACCCCGCTGGGCGCCTCACCAGGGTCGGCCGGCCCAAGCCACTTTCGAGGCCGCGCGCCCGGCATAGCGGGCGCGGCAGCCGACCTGATTCAACCGACATCCAGCTCCGCAAAGCCCTTGACCAGATCGTCCACGGCCTTGATCTGGGTGAGGAAGGCTTCCAGCGCAGCCAGCGGCAATGCGCTCGGACCGTCGCAGCGGGCGTGATCGGGATCCGGATGTGCCTCAAGGAAGAGCCCCGCAATGCCCAGCGCCATCCCCGAACGTGCCAGCTCGACAACCTGACGGCGACGGCCACCAGACGCCTCACTGCCCGCGTCACGACGCTGCAGGCTGTGGGTCACATCGAAAATGGCCGGCAATCCGCCTGTGGATTCGATCATTTCGCGGAAACCGAGCATGTCCACGACCAGGTTGTCATAACCGAACTGGGCGCCGCGCTCGCAGAGAATGATGTTCTCGTTGCCCGCCTCGCGGATCTTGGCAACGATGTGCTTCATCTGCGTGGGGCTCAGGAACTGGGGCTTCTTGATGTTGACCGAGCGGCCCGCCTGGGCGATCGCCACCACCAGGTCGGTCTGGCGCGCCAGGAACGCGGGGATCTGCAACACGTCCACGACCTCGGCCACCGGCGCAGCCTGGGCGACTTCGTGCACATCGGTGATCACCGGCACGCCGAAGCGCTGCTTGACCTCCTGGAAAATGCGCAGGCCCTCATCCAGACCGACCCCGCGGAAGGACTTGATCGAGGACCGGTTGGCCTTGTCGAACGAGGCCTTGAACACATACGGGATGCCAAGCTTGGCGGTCACCGCAGTGAAGTGCTCGGCCGCACGCAGGGTCGAATCGAGGTCTTCGAGCACATTCAGGCCGCCAAACAACACGAACGGCAAGCGATTGCCGACCACCACACTCTCTGCAACGGTAACGTTCATTCAGACTCCTGGGGGCGAGGCGACCGGCGCACGGCCAAGGCCGGCCCGGATCAATGCTGCATTCTAGCGGTTGCCGGATGTGCGGGGTTGCCAGCCAGCGCCACCCGCATCGCAGGGGCCGGGCCGCACCGAGGGTCTGCTAAAATCCGCGTTCTGCATGCCGCACCCCACCCTGCCAGCGGCTGCGCCCTTTTTGATACGCAACAGGAGTTTGCATGTCCTCTGATCTGCTCAAGGCCCTCGGCCTGGACGCGACCAACGCTGGCACCTACCTCGGCAACGGCGAGTGGTCCACCGCCACCAGTGCCGGCCTGATCACCCCGGTCAACCCGACCACCGGGCAAGCCATCGCCACCGTCCACGCCACCACCGACGCCGACTACGAAACCATCGTGGCGCGTGCCCAGGAGGCCTTCAAGGTATGGCGTACCACCCCGGCCCCGCGCCGCGGTGAAGCCGTGCGCCTGTGCGGCGAAGCCTTGCGCGCGCACAAGGATGCGCTGGGTTCGCTGGTTGCGCTGGAAATGGGCAAGAGCAAGCCCGAAGGCGACGGCGAAGTACAGGAAATGATCGACATCGCCGACTTCGCCGTGGGCCAGAGCCGCATGCTGTACGGCTACACCATGCATTCCGAGCGTCCCGGCCACCGCATGTACGAGCAGTACCAGCCGCTCGGCCTGGTCGGCATCATCAGCGCCTTCAACTTCCCGGTGGCCGTGTGGGCCTGGAACTCGTTCCTGGCGGCGATCTGCGGCGATGTGTGCATCTGGAAGCCGTCCAACAAGACCCCGTTGACCGCCATTGCCTCGATGCGCATCTGCAACGAAGCGCTGCGCGGCGCCGGCTTCCCGGACATCTTCTTCCTCATCAACGATGCCGGCACCGAGCTGTCGCAGAAGATGGTGGCCGACAAGCGCGTGCCGCTGATCAGCTTCACCGGCTCGACCCAGGTTGGCCGCCAGGTGGCTGAAAAGGTCGCCCATCGCCTGGGCCGCTGCCTGCTGGAACTGGGCGGCAACAACGCCATCATCCTGGATGAAACCGCCGACCTGAAGCTGGCCATCCCCGGCATCGTGTTCGGTGCGGTAGGCACCGCCGGCCAGCGCTGCACCACCACGCGCCGGCTGATCGTGCACGAATCCATCCATGACGACGTGCTGGCCACGCTGATCAAGGCGTACAAGCAGGTGGAAGGCAAGATCGGCGATCCGACCGACCCGGCCAACCTGATGGGCCCGCTCAACAGCGACGGCGCCGTGCAGCAGTTCCTGGCCTCGATCGAGAAGGCCAAAGCCAGCGGCGGCACCGTGGAAGCCGGCGGCACCCGCATCGACCGCGCCGGCAACTTCGTCCTGCCGGCCATCGTGACCGGGCTGAAGAACAGCGACGAAGTGGTGCAGCACGAAACCTTCGCGCCGATCCTGTACGTGATGAAGTACAGCACCCTGGATGAAGCCATCGACATGCAGAACGGCGTGCCGCAGGGCCTGTCTTCGTCGATCTTCACCACCAACCTGAAGACCGCCGAGCGCTTCCTGTCGGCGGCCGGTTCGGACTGCGGCATCGCCAACATCAACATCGGCACCTCCGGTGCGGAGATCGGCGGGGCGTTCGGGGGTGAGAAGGACACCGGCGGTGGTCGCGAGTCCGGCTCGGATGCGTGGAAGGTCTACATGCGCCGCCAGACCAACACCATCAACTACTCCGATTCGCTGCCGCTGGCCCAGGGCATCAAGTTCGACCTGTGAACGGGCCGCGCCTGGATTTCACCGATCGCCGGGTGCTGATTGCCGGCGGCAGCAAGGGAATCGGGCGCGCGATGGCGCTGGCGTTCGCCGCGGCGGGCGCCCGCGTGTCGGTCTGTGCACGCGGTGAGCAAGGGCTCGCCGCGTTGCGCCTCGATGCCCAGGCCGCCGGCCTGGCAGTGCATACCGAGGCGGCCGATCTGGCGCGGCAGGACGACATCGGCCGCTGGCTGGCCGCGGCGGCCGACACGCTCGGTGGGATCGACGTGCTGGTCAACAACGCCACCGGCTACGGCATGGCCGACGACGAGGCCGGCTGGGAAGCCAGTCTCGGCGTCGACCTGATGGCGGCCGTGCGCGCCTCGCGGCTGGCACTGCCGTGGCTGCAGCAGTCCAGCGATGCCTGCATCCTCAACCTGGCCTCGATCGCCGCCCAGCAACCACGCCCCGGTGCCGCGCCGTATGCGGCCGCCAAGGCGGCGTTGATGCACTACACCACCTCCCAGGCGCTGGCGCTGGCGCCCCGGCGCATTCGGGTCAACGCCATTGCCCCAGGCTCCATCGAGTTCGAGGACGGGCTATGGGCGCGTCGTCGCGAGCACGACCCGGCGCTCTACCACGGCACCCTGGCAAAGATCCCGTTCGGGCGCTTTGGCCAACCGCAGGAAATTGCCGATGCCGCGCTGTTCCTGTGCTCGCCACTGGCACGCTGGATCACCGGCCATACCTTGAACGTCGACGGTGGCCAGGTCCTGATGGGCTGACGCGGCAGGGCCACCCCTCGCCCCGCGCCGATGGGCTAATCCCGGCGCAGGCACTATCATGGGCGCTCTGCCAAGGAGGAAACGGATGAACCAACCCTATCGACAGACCAGCTCGCTGGCCGTAGTCAGCTTGATCATGGGCATCGTGGGTTGGACGGTGTTTCCGTTCCTCGGCAGCCTGGTGGCGATCGTCACCGGCCACATGGCACGCGCGGAGATCCGCCGCCAGCCGCAGGCGCTGGAGGGCGATGGCCTGGCAGTGGCCGGGCTGATCCTGGGGTGGCTGGCGGTGATCGGCAGCATCCTGGTGATCGTCGGCTTCCTGCTTTTCTTTGGTGGCCTGGCCCTGTTTGCCGCATCCCAATCGTGAGGTCTTCATGAGCGAATCGGATTCGACCGAACGCTTCAGCAGCCGGGTGGCCGACTACGTCCGCTACCGCCCCGACTATCCGCCGGCACTGCTGCACTGGCTGCACCACGAGATCGGCGTGCCCAGCCAGACCCTGGTGGCCGACATCGGCGCCGGTACCGGCATTTCCACCCGCCTGTTCCTGGCCAGCGGCCACCCGGTCATCGCGGTGGAACCCAATGCGGCCATGCGCCAGGCCGCCGACACCTGGTTGAGCCCGGATTACCTGCGCCTGAAACTGGTCGACGGGACCGCCGAGGCAACCACGCTGGCCGATGACAGCGTCGGGCTGGTGGCGGCCGCGCAGGCCTTCCATTGGTTCGACACCACCGCGGTGCGCCGCGAATGGTCGCGCATCCTGCATCCGGGTGGGATGGCAATGGTGTTCTGGAACTCGCGCCTGCTTGACGCCTCGGCCTTCCTGATCGGCTACGAGCAGCTGTTGCTGGAGTTCGGCACCGACTACACCCAGGTGGCCGAACGCTACCAGGATGACGATGCGATGCGGGCCTGGTTCGGCCCGGGCCTGCGCGGCATGGCCCGCTTTCCCAACGTGCAGCGCATGGACCTGGACGGCCTGCGCGGCCGCCTGCTGTCTTCTTCCTACGCACCGCAGGCCGGACACCGGCGCCATGCGCCGATGCTGGAGGCGCTGCAGCAGTTGTTCGATGCCCACGCCGTGGACGGCCAGGTTGCCTTTGAATACCAAACCCGTGCCTTCATCGGCACGCTGGACTGATAGAACGCCATGTACTCGCTAGCCCGCCCCTTCCTGTTCGCCTTCGATGCAGAACGCGCCCACGGCCTTGGCCTGAGCGCCCTGGAGTGGGCCTACCGCACCGGTACCACGCCCCTGCTGGCCGGTCGCATCGCCCCGCTGCCCACAAAGGCGTTCGGCCTGGAATTCCCCAACCCGGTGGGGCTTGCCGCAGGACTGGACAAGAACGGCGAGCATATCGATGCGCTGTTGGCGCTGGGGTTCGGCTTCGTCGAGATCGGCACCATCACCCCGCGTCCGCAGGAAGGCAATCCGAAGCCGCGGCTGTTCCGGCTGCCGGCCCACCAGGCCATCATCAACCGCATGGGGTTCAACAACCTCGGCGTGGATGCCCTGGTGCGCAATGTCCAGCGCGCCAAGCGCCGCCACGGGCTGCTGGGCATCAACATCGGCAAGAACAAGGACACCCCCAACGAGCGGGCGTTCGACGACTACCAGCACTGCCTGCAGAAGGTGTATCCGCTGGCCGATTACATCACCGTCAACATTTCCTCGCCGAACACCGCCGGGCTGCGCGAACTGCAGGAAGAAACCGCGCTGCGCCAGTTGATTTCGCAGCTGCGCGACAGCCAGGAAGATCTTGCCGCCAGGCACGGCCGGCGCGTGCCGATGCTGGTCAAGGTGGCCCCGGACCTGAGCGACCGCGACATCGATGCCGCCGCACGCGTGCTCAGCGAATTGAAGGTGGACGGCGTGATTGCCACCAATACCACCATCGATCGCAGCGCGGTGGCCGGCGACCGACGGGCGCAGGAGGCCGGTGGCCTGTCCGGCGCGCCGCTGCTGGGCCAATCCACCCTGGTGCTGCGCCGCCTGCGTGCGCGCCTGCCCGAATCGATGCCGCTGATCGGCGTCGGCGGCATCCAGTCCGGTGCCGACGCGGTGGCCAAGATGTCGGCCGGCGCCGCGCTGGTGCAGTGCTACAGCGGCCTGATCTTCCGTGGTCCGGCCCTGGTGCAGGACTGTGTTGAAGCCATCCGTCGCCGCCGCGAGGCGCCCAGCCGCGGTGCGGTAGCCCCCCTATGAGTAACGCAATGCCCGCCTGGACCCTGACTGAAAACGCTTCGCTGAAGGCACTCAATACCTTCCACGTCGATGCCAGCGCTGCACGGCTGCTGGAACTGCACGACCCTGCGTTGCTGCCCGATGTCCTGGCGTTGCCACAGGTGGCCGCTGGCCCGTTGCTGGTGCTGGGCAGTGGCAGCAATGTGCTGTTGGCCGGCGATGTGGAAGGCACGGCACTGGTGTTTGCCAACCGCAGCATCGACATCCTGGAACACCGCGCCGACCACACCGTGGTGCGCGCCGGGGCCGGGGTGAACTGGCACGGGCTGGTGATGTGGTCGCTGCAGAACGGGCTGTCCGGGCTGGAAAACCTGGCCCTGATTCCCGGCACCGCCGGGGCCGCGCCGATCCAGAACATCGGTGCCTATGGCGTGCAGGTGGATGAGTTCATCCAGACCGTCGAGGCATGGGACCGCGAGACCGGCACGTGGGTGCGGCTGGACAGCGAGGCGTGCCAGTTTGGCTACCGCGACAGCGTGTTCAAGCAGGTGCCGGAGCGCTACCTGATCAGCGCGATCGAACTGCGCCTGCCGCTGCTGCATGCGCTGCGCCTGGGCTATGCCGGGATCAATGAAGAGATGCAGGCGATGGGTGTGGAACTGCCGGTGGCTGCCGATGTAGCCAACGCGGTGATCAACATCCGCCGGCGCAAACTGCCCGACCCGGATGTACTGGGCAACGCCGGCAGCTTCTTCAAGAACCCGGTGCTGCCGCTGGAGCAGGTGGACGTGCTGCTGCAGCACTTCCCCGAACTGCCGGTATACCCGGCCGACCAGGACAACCGGCGCAAGCTGTCGGCGGCCTGGATGATCGAAGCCTGCGGCTGGAAGGGCTACCGCGACGGCGATGCCGGGGTGTCCCCGCACCATGCGCTGGTACTGGTCAACCACGGCACGGCCACCGGCCAGGCACTGCTGACGCTGGCGCGGCGGATCTCCGCCTCGGTGCTGGAGAAATTCGGCGTGCCGATCGAACCGGAGCCGCGCCTGATCGGCGCGCAGTGGTGACCCCGCCAGTCGCACTGGCCGCCCCTTCCACTCCCCTGCGTGCGGCACTGCTGATGCTGGGGAGCACGATGGCGTTCGGGTTGATGGCAGTGGCCATCCGCTATGCCACCCGCTACGTGCCAACCCAGGAAGTGGCGTTTTTCCGCAATGTGTTCGGACTGCTGGCACTGTTGCCGATGCTGCTGCGCCCCGGGCGGGCGTCGCTGAAAACACAGCAGCTGCCGCGCTACCTGCTGCGCAGCGCGATCGGGCTGGCCTCGATGCTGTGCGCGTTCTGGGCGATCGGCCACCTGCCGATGTCGCAGGCGATTTCGCTGTCCTACTCCACCCCGCTGTTTGTCACCATCGCCGCCGTGCTGTGGTTGGGCGAGACCGTGCGCGCGCGGCGCTGGGCGGCGGTGATCATCGGCTTCATCGGCGTGCTGATCATCGTGCGCCCAGGCTCGTCGGGTTTCACACCCGGCACCCTGGTGGCGGTGCTGGCCGCGGTACTGAGCTCGCTGGTGGCCATCCAGATCAAGCAGCTCACCCGGGTGGACAGCGCCGATGCGGTGGTGCTTTACACGTACGTGTTCTGGGTGCCGCTGTCGCTGCTGCCAGCGGTGTTTGTCTGGGTGTGGCCGGCCGGCTTGGCCTGGCTGTGGCTGGCCGCCACTGGCCTGTTTGGCACCATCGGCCAACTGTTGTGGACGCGGGCGCTGCGGCTGGGTGAAGTCTCCGCGCTGACCCCGATCAGCTTCATGCAGTTGCCGCTGGTGGCCGTGCTCGGCTGGCTGCTGTTCGGCGAAACGTTGGACCGGTGGACGGTAATCGGTGCCGGCATCATCCTGGGTGCCAATGCCTATATCGCCCATCGCGAAGCGGTGCTGGTGCGCCGGGCGGCGTCGCAGGCAGTCTCGGCAGGCGCCAAGCCGGGCGAGTAACCCGCCCTCCCATGCCCCGATGGCGCGACGCCATGCGTGGTGGTTGCCCGATGGCACTGGCCGAAGGGCAGCCATCCACGGAGCGGTACTACCTGGCGTGTGCCAGCCAGCTGCGCGCCGCGCTGTCGACCACGTTGCCCGGCGCGAACTGCTCGTCCATGTAACGCAGTGCCTGGCGGCGCTGGGCCGGGGGGCGCGATGCCGCGCCCGGTTCCAGCAGCAGGTCATGGAATTCCTGCACATCGTGCAGGATGCGCCAATGCCGGTAGTACGCCAGCCGCTCGGCGTCGAGGGCCACTTCGCCGTAGCCCTCACTGAACCCCGGCGGGTCATCGCGCCCCCAACGGCCGCCCACACCGGCACCGACAAACATCAGGTCGCGTTCGCGCGGCGCAAGCAACATGTCGTCCCAGTCGATCAGGCACAGTCCCTGGTCGTCCCGCAGCAACAGGTTGCCGGCATGCAGGTCGCCGTGGCACAACACCCGCTTCCATGCCCTGCCCTGCAACCGTTCGCGCAACTGCACACAGCGTTGCCAGACCTCGACAATGCGCGGACGATGCTGCTGCCATGCCCGCAGGAACTGCGCGGCCAACGCATCGCGTGAGGGCCAACGCGCGTCGCTGCGATGCAGCCAGGCCCCAACCCGCTCCACTGCGAAGTCGTCATCGAAGTCCGGCTGCGCCATGACCCCTCGCAGCACATCGGGCAGCGAGGTGTCATGCACCTTCCGCAGCACCGCTCCCAGACGACGCCACTGCACCTGGGACAGCGCCGATTCGAACCCGGACTGCCCCTCCACATAGGCGAACAGGGTCCATTGCAGCCCCTCCGCGCTCAACGCCGGTGCGCCATCCAGGGTGGGCTGTGGCGCGGCGATCTCGGCCAGGCCCCGTGCGTTGCGCAGGTACTGCAACACCTTCCATACGGTGTCATCGACCGCATAGCGCCGACACTTCAACCACCAGCGCGCGCCATCGTCGGCGATCACCTGGTACACGGTGGCACCCGCATCGGCCCCGGTGGGCCGTTGCACTACGCGCGTGGCGCGCACGCCCCACGTCTGTGACAGCGCCAGGCCAATCTGCGTGGAAGACAATTCCTGAGGATGCAGCATCCATTCGCCGTATCGCGCAAAGGTGGCCTCACTATGTCAGAAAGCCGTGCAAGCACACAGCGCAACCGATCACGAACCTGGCCACTGCGCGCTGCCGATGGTCCGGCAGCGCGCGTTGGATTACGGCATGAACTTCTTTTCGGCACCGATCAGGATCGACTGCACGTCACCGGCCTGGCTATCGAACAGGAACTGGTATTCGACGCGCAACAACCAGCCTGACGTGGACTGGAACGGCGCACCGATGCCCAGCAGCGTGCGGCTGCGCGACGGGTCGCGCAACGTGGCCGAATAGGCCGGGCCGGACAACAGGTCGCTGTAGCGCATCGTGGCTGCACTGCTGCCCTGGAAATCACGCTGGTACTCGATGCGTGCCCCGGGCAGCCAACTGCCCTTGTCGGTGCGCACCAGGTACTCGCTGCGCAGGCCCAGGTTGCCGGTGCTGGTGCGCAGCTTCTGCTGCTCGTAGGCCAGCGTGTCACCCACCAGCCCGCGCTCGGTGTAGCCATCCAGCGTCGCATCGGCGACGTCCAGCCGGGCGTAGGGCGACAGCAGCAACGTGTCGCTGCGGTGCTCATAGCCCAGCGCCAGCGAGGCGAACAGCTGGCGTCCATCGCGACTGCCCTGCACGGTGTTGCCGTTGCCGGTCACGAAACGACGCGCATCCAGCGACAGCCACTGATACCCCACCAGACCATCGAGGTAGGTATTGCGGCTCGGCCGCCAGCTGGCATAGGTGGCCACGCTGTAGCTGTCCACGCTGCTGTGGCTGCCGTTGTTGCCCACATCGGCGCTGTCATGGCCGTAGCCCACGCCCGCGCCCAGCGCAAAGCCGTCGCTGAGGCGCGTGTCCGCGCCCATGCTCAGGCCCGAGGTGGTGAAGTCAGTGGCGCTGCGCCCGTTGCGGTTGTTGCCATTGCCGAAGCTGAGGGCGCCACCGGTCCACACCGAGAAGCCCCCCGGCAGCGTGCCGCCGGAACCGCTCGCAGTGCGTGCGCCGGCATCGCCGGGATCGGCCGCCGGCTCGATCAGGTTCATGCGCAGCGCGTCGGCCAGGCTACGGTCGAGTTCCGACCGGTTGCCGCGCTGCCCTGCCCGTCCCGGCGAGGCTGACGACAGGCTGATGCCGTTGCTGAAGCCGTCACTGCCACCGCCGCGATGCAGGCTTTCCAGGCGACGCTGGAAGTTGCTGATCTGGCCGCTGGCCATGCGCCGGGTGGCATCGGCCTGCGCATCAAGGATGCCCATCACTTCGGCATCCTTGGTGGGATCGGCGCGTGCGGTGATGGTCAGCGCAAGGGTGGCCGGTGCGGAGGTCGCGAAGGCGTTGCTCAGCGTGTACACCAGTTGGGCCACGCCGGAATAGCTGCCCGCCGCCGCGAACTCGAGCTGGTAGCCGATATCGCTGGCCTTCACCGTGGCCGTGCCCGCGCTGGCCGGCATGACCGACACCACATTGGCCGCTGTGAACGGGCCGCCGCGTGCGCCGCTGGTAAGTTCCACGCGCAGGGTGGTGCCGGCCAGGCCACTGGCGGTCAGCGCCGCTGCGATCGGCTGCGGATTGATGTTGACCGTCACCTGCGCCGGTGCGGAAACGCCGCTGCTGTTGCTCAGGGTATAGCTGAAGCCGACCGCGCCGCTGGCCGCCAGTGGAGCGGCGTAGCTGATCTGCAGCCCCGACACGCTGGCCGTGCCGGTGCTGGGCGCCACGGCGATCGCCGCCGCGTCGAACGGCCCCCCGCTGGCACCGGTGGTGGCGTCGAAAGTGACGGTCTGCCCGGCCAGCACGGTTACCGTCTGCGCCGCTGCCACGGCCTGCGCCTGGCTCACGGTAAGGGTGATGCTGCGGTTGCCAACGTAGTTCTGGCCGTCGGCGGCGGCGATCACGAAGGTGCTGGTGCCGATACTGGACGGCGCGCCGCTGAGCACGCCGTCACTGGCCAGCGACAACCCGGCGGGCAGGTTGCCGCTGGCGATGCTCCAGGCGTAGCTGCCGTTGCCGCCGGTGGCACCGAAGGCATGCCGGTAGGCCTGGCCCACCTGCGGGGCCGCCAACACGGCCGGGTCGATCACGATCTGCGCCGGGTCCACGGTGAGCGTGTACACCTTGTCCACCCACTGGCCGTTGGCATCGGTGGCACGCACGGTGAGCGGGCTGCTGCCGGCGCTGTGGGGTGTACCGGACACCAGGCCGCTGGCGGGGTCCAGCTGCAGGCCGGCCGGCAGGCTGCCGCCCTGCACGCTGAAGCTGTAGGGGGCAACCGCGCCGCTGGCGGTCAAGGCCTGCGTGTAGGCCACGCCCACCACGCCGTTGGGCAGGCTGCCCGGGGTCACTACCAGGGTCGGCGCGGCCACCTCAAGGGTGTAGCTGTGGATCAGCGAGAAGGGTGCGCCGGCGCCAGCGCTGGCGTCGGTCACCCGCACTGCAATCGGGAAACTGCCGCTCTGCGTGGCGGTGCCGGACAGCAGGCCGGTGGCTGGATTGAGGCTGATGCCCGCCGGCAGTGCGCCGGTGAGCCCGTAGCTGTAGGGCGCGGTGCCGCCGCTGGCGACGAAGCTGGTCGAATAGGCCACCGCATAGCTGGCCTGCAGTGCTCCCGATGCCGGCGTCAAGGCCAGCGTGGGTGCGCCCACGACCAACGACAGCGCCTGCTGGTTGGTGACGGCGTTGCCATCGGATACCTCGATGGTAAGGCCGTAGGAGCCCGCGCTGGTCGGCGTGCCGACGAACTGGCCGGCCGTGCTGAGTGTGATACCGGCCGGCAGCGAGCCGGAGGCCACGCTGAAGGCGTAAGGCGCACTGCCCCCGCTGGCACTCAGGGCGACCGAGTAGGCAGCGCCCACCGTCGCAGGTGCAATGCTGGTCTGGTCGATGGACGGTCCGGCCGACGTGGTGACCGAGTAAGTACGCGATCCAGCGTGCGGGCCGGCGCCGCCGGAGCTATCGGTGGCGGTGACGGTGAACGTGCTCGGCCCGGCCGCCGTGGGCGTACCTGACAACACACCCGCCGAAGAGAGCGACAGACCCGCCGGCAGCGTGCCGGACACCGAGAAGGTGTACGGCGCGACGCCACCGGATGCACTCAAGGGAGTGCTGTAGGGACGGAACTGCGCGGGCGCGGCCAGTGAGGGCGGGCTGACATCGATGGTTGGCGGCCCCACGATCAGCGAGTAGGCGCGCGCCCCGGTCATTGCACCGGCATCGGTGGCGGTGACGGTGATATTGAAAGTGCCGCTGGCAAGCGGAACGCCGCTCAGGGCGCCGCCGGGGGACAGCGTCAGGCCTACGGGCAGCGCACCGGCGGTGACCGCATAGCCGTATGGCCCGATACCGCCGCTGGCGACCAGGGTCTGCGCATAGTTCGCGGCCACGCCGGCATTGGGCAAGGTGACCGGCCCAACATTGAGGGTCGCCGGTGCCACCTGCAGGGTGTAGGCGTGCTGGGTACTGAAAGGCGCACCCGCCCCGGTGCTGGCGTCGGTTGCACTGACAGTGATCGCGAAGGCCCCGCCCTGTGCCGGTGTACCACTGAGGACGCCGGTACTGGCATTGAAGCTCAATCCGGCAGGCAGGTCGCCCACCAACGCGTAGGCATAGCTCGCCACCCCGCCGGTGGCGCTGAATGTCTGGCTGTAGGCGCTGGCATAGGGGGCAGACAGGGTGCCGGCCGCCGGCGACAAGCTCAGCGCCGGTGCCGCAATGACCAGCAGGTAGGCCTGCTGGCCCGTCTGGCCGCCAGCATCGGTGGCGCTGATGGTCAGGCCGAAGCTCCCCACGGCGGTCGGCGTGCCGGACACCACGCCGGCCGGCGACACCACCAGCCCGGCGGGCAAGGCGCCTGCGATGACCTGGTAGGTGTAGGGCGCAACCCCGCCACTGCTCGACAAGGTTTGCGTGTAGGCCGTGCCGGCGCGGCCGGCAGGCAGCGTTGCCGGCACGATCACGATGGCCGGCGCCGCCACCGCCAGCGTGTAGCTGTGCTGCGTGCTGTACGGCGCCGCCGTCCCGGTGGTTGAATCGGTCGCGGTCACGCTGAAGTTGAAGGTCCCCGGCTGGGACGGGGTGCCGGACAGCACGCCGGTGGCCGGCGCGAAGCTCAGACCGGTGGGCACCGTGCCGGCCAGCACGTAGGTGTAGGGCGCTACGCCGCCCGACGCACTGAACGCCTGGCTGTAGGCACCACCATAGGTGCCGATGAGGCCGCCGCCGGCAGGCACCAAGACCAGCGTGGGGGCGCCGATGGAAGCGGTGTAGCTGCGCGTGCTGGTCTGCCCATCCGGGTCGGTGACCTGCACCTCCACGGTGAACGTGCCGACCGCGCTGGGCGTTCCTGCGAGCACGCCGCCGGCACCCAGGGTGAGACCGGCCGGCAACGCGCCGGACACCACGGCGAAGGTGTACGGCGCGCCCGCCCCGGCGGTGCCGGTGAGCGTCTGCGAATACGCGACCCCGGCGGTGCCGTTGGGCAGTGTGGCCTGCACGATGCCCGGCGTCCCTGGCTGTACGCTGCCGCTGTAGGAGCGGTCGGTGGAGTATGGACCGCTGCCGGTGCTGCTGTCGGTGGTGCGCACCGTGAAGGTGTAGCTCCCGGCCACGCTGGTGGTACCCGACAGCAGGCCATTGCCGGCCAGTACGAGCCCGCTGGGCAGCGTGCCGGACTGCACGGCGTAACTGTAGCCGGCGGTGCCGCCGGACGCGGTGAGCGTCTGGCTGAAGGCAACGCCCTGGGTGATGGCAGGCAGCACGGCCGGCGCCAGTGCCAGGATCGGTGGCGACACCACCAGCGTGTAGGGCTGCGTTGCCGGCGCACTGACCCCATCGGTTGCCTTGATGGTCAGGTTGAAACTGCCGCCTGCCGTGGGCGTGCCCGTCAATGCGCCACCCGCGGCCAGGGTGAGCCCGGCCGGAAGCGTGCCACTGTCGACGGTGAAGGTGTACGACCCACCGGTGCCGCCGGTCGCGGTCAGCGTGGTGGCATAGGCAGCGGCGACGGTGGCGGCCGGCAGTGTGGCAGGCGCGATCGTGATCGGCGGGGTGGGCGAGACCACCAGCGTCAATGCGTTGGCATCGCCATACGGCCCGGTGCCGGTGCTGCTGTCGAAGGCGCTGATGGTGACGTTGTAGCTGCCCGACGTGATGGGGGTGCCGGACAACAGACCGGTTGTGCTCAAGGTGATGCCGGGCGGCAAGGTGCCGGCGTCACGGCTGAAGGCCTTGTACGGGGCGGTGCCGCCCTGCCCCACCAGCTGATGGTTGTAGGCCACGCCCAGGGTCATCGGCGGGGCCGCCTGCAGCACGATGGTCGGCGTATCCACGACGAACGAATAGACCTTGATGGTGGCGGCACTGGCCGCATCGGTGACGTTCACCGTGGCCGAATAGGCGCCGCCGCCGGTGGCGATACCCGAGAAGGTCCCGTTGCTGAAGGTGATCCCGGGTGGCAGCGATGCTGCGCCGAGGCTGTAACTGTAGGGCGCCGTACCCCCGGTGCTGCTCATGGAAAGTGCGTAGGCCACGCCGATCACCGGCTTGGGTGCGTTGACCGGGGTCACGGTGATCGGCGACGTGACCGCACCGATGTTTACCGTGACGTTGACCAGCGCACCGTTGTCATCCTTGAAGCTGAAAACATCGACCAGTGCGCCATCGCCGTTGTTGATGTAGGTGACCCGATTGTTCAGCGGGTTCACGCTCACCTGGCCGTGGGTAGTGCTGTAGTTGTTGGGATTGGCACCCGGGCCGCTGCCACCGATGCCGCCAAAGGAATCGCAGTGGCTGGCATTGATGACAATGGTGCCGCCGGCGGCCATCGGCGAGGTGGACGGCGTGGTATTTACATCGGGCACCACCATGTCCGCGCAATTGGCGGCCTGGGCGGTCGGGATGCTGAATATCCCCAGCCCCAGGAGCGTCAATATTCCGACGCGCCAGGAGGTGGAAATGGAAAACCGCTTCACCGCAGCCAGCGCGTTGCGCCGGGCCGACATTCCCTGTGCCATGACATTTTCCCCTGGGACCAGGGCCGCACTTCCCCACGAAAACGCCCCCCGGCGGGCGTAGTAAGTAACCAGCGGCAGCACTTGTCAAGCACGATGTGTTTGATGAACAGTACAGCCACGCTTGGAGTCCGGGGCGGGAGCGGTATTCAAGGAAAGGGGATAGCCAAGGTGTCGAATGCATATATGGGGCAGATAATCATCAGCTCATTCGGCTTTGCGCGTAAATACAGCGCCTTCTGCAACGGGGGCCTGATGCCGATTGCCCAGAACGCCGCGCTTTTCAGCTTGCTGGGTAACACCTACGGTGGGGATGGCAGGACCACCTTCGGCCTGCCGGACATGCGCGGACGCACCCCGGTCGGGCAGTCGCCCAACCAGCAGACCGGCGAAACCGGCGGGGCCGAACAGGTCACGTTGAACTCGACCCAGATACCTCCCCACACCCATATCGCCATCGCCACCAGCGATGCCGGAACGGCGCGCACCCCGGTCAACAACCTCTACGCCAAAGCCAGCGCAAAACTATATGGGCCGGCCACCGGCCAGACCGTGACGTTGCATCCGTCCACGCTGTCCAGCAGCGGGCAGAACCAGCCTCATGACAATATGCAACCCTACAGCGTGCTGAATTTCTGCATCCTGTTGCAGGGTGTATACCCTTCGCGCGGCTGACAGGAGATCTGCAATGAGCGAATTCTATATTGGTGAAATCCGGCTGCTTCCCTACACATTCGCGCCCAACGGCTGGCTGGACTGCAATGGCGCGCTGGTGCAGATCAGCGAGTACGAGACGCTGTTCAACCTGATCGGCACTACCTACGGCGGCGATGGTCAAAGCACCTTCGCGCTGCCCAACCTGAGCGGACGCATCCCGGTCCACCAGGGTGCCGCGGCAAGTGGCCGTCAGTACGTGCCGGGCCAACTGGCCGGCACCGACACCGTGACCCTCACCCAGGCGCAGATGCCGGCACATACCCATGCCATGCTGGCCACCAGTGCGGCAGCCTCGTCGCTGGATCCCACCGCCGCCACCGTGCTGGGGGCCATCAGCGGCGACACCATGTACACCGCCGACATCGACGGCATCGACAGCCGGCCGCTGGCCCCCAGCATGCTCACTCCGGCGGGCGGCGCGCAGGGGCATGACAACACCATGCCGAGCCTGACCCTGCGCTACTGCATCAGCATGTATGGCATCTACCCGAGCCAGAGTTGAACACCCGCCCTATCCACCATGAAACGCAGCACTGCCACAGGGATTTGACCCATGACTGAACCGTTTCTAGGCGAAATCCAGCTGTTCGGCTTTCCGTTCGCGCCCAACGGCTGGGCACTGTGCGCCGGACAAATTCTTCCCATCCAGCAGAACACCGCGCTGTACTCGCTGCTGGGCACCAACTATGGCGGCGATGGCCGTGCCTCGTTTGGACTGCCCAACCTGCAGGGCAATGCGGCGGCCTGCCAGGGCCAAAGCGCGGGCGGCAGTGACCGCATGATCGGCGAACTCTTTGGTAGCGCGCAGGTCACGCTGCTGTCCACCGAAATGCCGCCGCACAGCCATGCCATGAACGTATTCGCGCAACGCGACCCGGGCAAGCTGCATGGAACGCCGGCGCAGGGCAATGCCGTGACCATTCCAACCGCCACCTCACCGTTCGCCGATATCTCGCCCTCCAACGCCAGCTTCGCACCCACGATGGTGGTGCCGACGGGTGGCGGCCTGCCGCACGAAAACCGGCAGCCCTATCTGGTCGTCAACTTCTGCATCGCCCTGAGCGGCGTGTTCCCGCAACGTCCTTGAACCTGACGCTTCCCGCGTTCCCACCGTCGCCGCCACCTCTCGTGGCGGCGACATCGCCGTTGCACGCCTGCGGCGTCACGCTACGCTGCGCCGATGCAGGCGACCTGGCCTTCCTGTGTGCGCTCTACCACCAGTCGCGCCAGGCCGAACTGGCCGCCGTCCCGTGGCCGGATGCAACACGGCGCGCGTTCCTGGACAGCCAGTTCGCGCTGCAGCACCGCCATTATGTCAGCCACTACCTGCACCCTGAATTCCTGATCGTGGTGCGCGATGGCGCCGCGCTGGGGCGCCTGTACCTTCAGACTGAAAACGATGCGCTGTGCATCGTGGATATTCTGCTGCTGGAGGCCGCGCGCGGCCAGGGCGTGGGCACCGCCCTGCTCGGCCACGTGCGGCACCTGGCGCAACTGCGCGGCTGCCAGGGCGTCCAGCTCAGCGTACTGCGCGACAACACGGCCGCCCAGCGCCTGTATCAGCGCCTGGGGTTCACCCGGACCGGTGCCGACGACAGCCGCATCGGCATGCGCCTGGCCCTTAGTTGAACAGCGCCTGGTAAATGAAGCCCGTGCGGTCGCGCGCGATGGGCACCAGGAAGATGCCGAACTCTCCCAGGGCCTCATGCTGCATCGGGTAAGTCTTCTGCGGGAACACGATCGCCGCTTCGTGGCGGAACAGCAGCGAGAACGGCGCCCGCACCTGCGAAGGCAGGGTCTGGCCTGGCGGCAGCGGCCGTGCCTCTACCAGCACGAAGGATGTCGTGCCGGCCTCCCCCAGCGCGACATCGAACGTCTGGTTGACCAGACCTGCAAATTTATCCAGGGCAAAAAACTGCATGCGCTTTCCATCCTTGCAACGCGGTCGATAAGGGATCGAGTCTTGCACAAAGCCGGCATGGGCGGAACCGGGCGAACACGCCGGCGGCGGGACGCTACGGTTGTCCACGCCTCAGACCCCGGACACTCAGAACAGCTCGTCGAGCAGGCAATAGAAGTCCAGCCGCGCGGTATCCGGCTCGATGCCGTAATGCGCGAAGAACGGCGCCACCCACGCCGCGCCGAGGTGGTCGCCGATGCTGCGCGCGGCCAATGCCAGGTCCTGGTGGCGATCGGCCACGCCCAGCCGCCCACAATCGATGAAACCGCTGAAGCGACCGTGATCGGCCATCAGGTTGGGCAGGCAGGCATCGCCATGGGTAACCACCAGGTCGGCCTGCGCGGGCACCTGCGCCTGCAGTTGCTGCAACACCTGCTGCGCTGACAGGCCCTGCCGCGCGTCGTCGAAATCCTCGGCATCCACCTGCCCGGCCGCGGCCCGTGCCTGCGCCGCGGCCAGCCGCACCGGCAGGCGATGATCGAAAGGACATGCGCTTACCGGCAGCACATGCAGTTGCCGCAGCGCGGCCGCCACCAGCGCCACCACCTGGGCAGCACCCAGCGCAGGCGAGGAGGACAGGTCGGCGCCGGGCAGCGCGCTCATCCACAGCCAGTGGCGTCCCGCCTCTTCCAGCGCATCCACCACCACCGGAACCGCCATGCCCTGTCCGCGCAACCAACGCAGGCGCGCGACCTCTGCAGGCAGTTCGCTGAAGACATGCACCGGCTCGGTTTTGAGGAACTGGTCTGGCCGGTCCGGGTGATGCACCACGAACACGTCTGCCGGCGAGGCACCCACGGTCTGTCTGCGGATCACGGCGCCGGCCAACGGCGTGCGCCACGCGCGCGGAAGCGTCAGGTCCAGCATGACATCGGGTTCCAGATGGGAGGGCACACCCGCATCCTAGGCCGGCGTTGCGATCTCCACTACCCTCATCGCTCCACCGCGCCCGGGCATGGCCTTGAGCACTCCAACAACCATTCGCATCGCCACGCTCGACGCCATGGCCGCCCTTGTCACCCTTGACACGGTAGCCACCCATGACGCGCGCCGGGTCGCGTTGTTGTGGCAGTGGATCAGCGCCGGCCACTGCCATGTGCTGTTGCGCGATGGCACCCCGGCGGGCTACGCGGTGCTGCACTACCACTTCTTCGACAGCGGCTTCATCGAGGTGGTGATGGTGGGCATCCACTTCCGGCGCCGCGGCGTGGGTGAGGCGTTGTTGCAGCATCGGGTGTCGCACTGCACGCGGCCGAAGCTGTTTGCTTCCACCCATGCATCCAACGTGGCGATGCACACCCTGTTGGCCCGCAACGGCTTCATCGCCAGCGGTCAGATCGACAACCTCGACCCGGGCGATCCGGAACGGGTGCTGTTCCGGGCCGTGGCCACCGCCGATCAGCCTGCGATGTGAATGCCCAGGCCGGCGTGACCGTCAGCGCAGGTGCAATGCCGGGATCTCGTCATCGCCGCCGTTCTGCCGGCGGCAGGCGATCACCGGGGCGCTGGCCAGGCCGTCCAGCCGCTCCCCAGTGCCGCCCGTTCCCGCGCGAAGGCAGTGGCGTCTGTCCGGCCGCTGCGGTAGATCACATGGGCCTGCGCTGCCGAACGCCTGCACCTGGCCCAACCCACGGTCAGCGAGCAGCTGGCGCGACTGCGCCCGTTGTTCAACGACCGGCTGCTGCCCGGCCCGTGCCGGATGCGCAGCCGCCCCTGCCGGATGCGCTGTGCGAGCGGATTGCAGTGGCGGCGCGGTGAGCCCGGCACCGGGAATCCGATATTGCGACGCGTCATGTAAACGGTTACATGCCCTGTTAGCGTGTCCCCCACACCTCATTGTCGAGGCCACCGGAGAGCGCTGGATGGGATTGCCTGCCAATCGCTGGATCGTTCTGGGTACCTGCAAGCGCGCCGTGGCGCGCGCCCTGCTCCTCGCACCGGGCCTGGCGCTGGCCGCCACCGGCCTGGCCCAGGACCTGCCCCCGCGCGCGCAGTGGCAGGCCAGCAGCTCCTCCCAACAGGTCCCGGCAATGGCGGTCAGCCACCTGATCGATGGCGACCCGAAAACCGTCACCGGCGGCGCATTCAGCCCCGGCCACTGGTTCCAGGTCGACCTGGGTACGCCGGCCCTGCTGGGCGGTGCGCGCCTCACCTGGGACGTGTCCAACCCCGAGGGCTACACGCTGCAGACCTCCCAGGACGGCAGGCAATGGCAGGACGCCTACACCATGCGCGACGCGCTCGGTGGCATCGAGACCCTGTTCTTCGCCCCGCGCCAGGCGCGCTACCTGCGCCTGGCCAGCCCGGCGCGGACCAGCGATTGGGGCGTGTCCATCTTCGAGCTGGAACCGCTGGACGCCACCACCAGCGCACGCATCCGGGGGTTGGATGCGGCCCAGGCTGCGTCCGTGTGGCAAGGCGGCAGCGCCGTGCCCCTGCCCGCGGCCAAGGGCAACACGCACACGCTGGACATCACCCTGCCGCGCGCGCAGCCCACCACCGGCCTGGCAGTGGACTGGGCCGGCGCGCACGGCGCAGCGCGGCTGCAGGCGCAGGACACCCAGGGCCGCTGGATCGAGCTGGCAGATGACCCCCAGGCCGGCAGCCGCCAGCAGAGCTGGCTGGCCGGCACCGCCCCGGTGACTGCGCGGGCGCTGCGACTCACCGTGGACGGCAGCACGCCGGAGGTGGGCCGCATCCGCCTGCTTGGACCGGCCGCGGTGATGACCGCGATGAAGCGCTACCAGATCGCCGCCAGCGGCGCGCAGCGCGCCCTGTTTCCGGCCTCGCTGCATCTGCAGCAGACCTACTGGACTGCGGTCGGCGTGCATGCCGGGCGACAGAAATCGATCTTCGACGAGTACGGCAACCTCGAAGCATTCAAGGGCGCGCCACTGGTGCAGCCGATCTGGCGCAATGCCGACGGCACCGCCGCCAGTGCCGCTGAACGCCCGGTGCGGCATGCCCTGCGCGATGGCTGGAAGCCGATGCCGTCGGCCGCCTGGGCACCCCAGCCCGGGCTGGCGCTGGACAGCGAAGCGTTCGCGGTCGCGCTGGGCGGCCAACCGGTCACCTTCGTGCGCCACCGCCTGCGCAACACCGGCACCACGCCGGTGGACGGCACCTTGACCCTGGCGGTGCGGCCGATGCAGATGAACCCGCCGTGGCAGAACGGCGGCCTGTCTTCGATCCGCGAGATCGCCATCGACGGGCACGCCGTGCGCGTCAACGGTCGCCCGCTGCTGCAGTCGCTCACCGCGGTGGATGCCGCCGGTGCGGCGCCGTTCGGCCCGGATGGCCGCAGCGAAATCACCGCCGCCATTGCCAGCGGAACGTTGCCTGCCGCCCAACAGGCCCGGGACGACGACGGCCTCGCCGCCGCAGCGCTGGCATACCGTATCCAACTGGCGCCCGGCGCCAGCCGCTCGGTGGTGGTGGCCTTCCCGCTGGGCACCGTCGCCACGGCCGCCGACGGATCGCTGGCGGCAGCGCCGCCACTGGATCTGGCCGGCCTCCCAAGCGACGCTGATGGCGTCTACGACACACTGGCCAGCCGCGCCTCTGCCGATTGGCAGGCACGCCTGGGCCAGGTCGGCCTGCGCCTGCCCGATCCGTCCCTGGTCGACATGCTGCGCGCGCAGGCCGCCTACATGCTGATCAACCAGACCGGCCCGGCGATGCAGCCCGGCCCGCGCAACTACAACCGCTCCTTCATCCGCGACGGCATGGCCACCTCGGCGGTGCTGCTGCGCATGGGCGAGGCCCAGGTCGCACGAGATTACCTGGCCTGGTACAGCGAACATGGTGTACACGCCAACGGCCTGGTGTCGCCGATCCTCAACGACGACGGCAGCGTCAATACCGGCTTCGGTTCGGATATCGAGTACGACAGCCAGGGCCAATACGTGGCGCTGGTGGCCGACGTGGCACGCCTGGACGGCGGCCCCGAATCGGTGCGCGCCTACCTGCCCAAGGTGAAGGTGGCGCTGCGCTTCCTGCAGGAACTGCGCGAGCGCACGCTGGTGCCGGGCTACATGGCCAGCCAGCCGTCGCCGGAACGCTTTGCCGGCATCCTGGCCCCATCGATCAGCCACGAAGGTTACCCCTCGCCCACCCACAGCTACTGGGACGACTACTGGGGGCTGAAGGGCTGGCACGACGGTGCCTGGCTGGCCGAGGCGCTGGGCGATCATGAAACCGCGCGCTGGGCGCGCGAACAGTACAGCGCCCTGCACGATGCGCTGGCCGCCTCGATCCGCGCAACGATGGCCTGGAAGGGCATCGACTTCATCCCTTCTTCGGCCGACCTGGGTGACGGCGACCCGACCGGGGTATCGATCGCGCTCGATCCCACCGGCGCGCAGGATGTGCTGCCGCAGGCGGCATTGCGCACCACCTTCGCGCGCTATCTGGAGGATGTGCGCAAGCGCAACCAACCCGGCGCGCTGTACGCCTACACCCCTTACGAGATCCGCAACGTACTCAGCTACGTGCACCTGGGCCAACCGGAAGCGGCCGAGGAACTGTTGCAGGGACTGCTGCATGATCGCCGCCCGCTGGAATGGCAGGTGCTGGCCGAAGTGGTGCATTCACGGCTGCGCTTCCCGCGCTACCTGGGCGACATGCCGCATACCTGGATCGGTGCGGAGTACGGGCGCACGCTGTTTGGCATGTTGATGCGCGAAGACGACGATGCGCTGTCGCTGCTGCCGGGCACGCCTCCGTCGTGGGTGGCTGGCCAGGGGCTGGCGATTGATCGGCTGCCAACGGCCTACGGCACCCTGCAGCTTGCGGCCCGCCAGCATGACCGCCAACTACGGCTCACCCTTGGCACGGGCCTGCGCAAGGACACCGCGGTACGCGTGTGGTGGCCAACGCGCACACGGCCCTCCTCGGTAAGCGTGGATGGGCGGGCGGTAACGGGATTCGATGCCGATGGCGTGGTGTTGAAGCAGCCCTTCCGTACGTTGGTGGCGACGTGGTGAGGTGGAACGGAACAAGCAGCCGAGCATGGCTCGGCTCCACCCTGGTCTACAGGTTGGGCAACCCCGGCGGGTTGGTCTGCGACTGTGCCACCGCCTCTTCGCTCACGTTCCAGCGCTTCAACGCCTGTGCGTAGGTACCCGACGCGATCTGCGTGTTCAGCGCCTGGGTGATGGGTTCGGCCAGGCCGCTGCCCTTGCGCGTGGTGACCGAAATCGCCGCGGCATCGGGCCACCCGCCCGGGAACAATCCCACCCGCCGCACCTTGCCATCGCGCGCGGAATACGCGCCGGTGGCGTTGGGCTCGAACGACACATCCGCTCGCCCGGTGATCACCGCCAGGCGCCCCACCACCGCATCGTCGAAGTACTGGTACTCCACCGGCTTCAGCCCGGCGGCGATGTTCTGCTGGTCCCACTGGCGCAGGATCTGGTCCTGGTTGGTGCTGGCGCCTACCACCACCTTCAGCCCGGCCACGTCGGCGGGCGTGCTGATCTTCCGGATCGGCCCATCGGTGCGCGTGTAGATGCCAAGCAGGTCGAAGCGATAACTGGAGAAATCGAACTTCTGCTTGCGTGCTTCGGTGACGGTGATATTGGAGATCACCGCATCGTACTTGCCCGATTGCAGGCCCAGCGGCCAGTCCGGCCAGGCCACGGGCACCAGCACCAGTTTCAGCCCCAGGCCGTCGGCGATGAGCTTGGCGATGTCCGGCTCGACGCCCACGATCTGCTTGCTGTCGGCGCCGTAGTCGGCCAATGGCAGCTGTGCCGGGTGCGTGGCCACGGTCAGTGTGCCGGGTGTGACGAAGGCGAATCCGGCGGGAATCAACCCCTTGGCCTTGGCATCCGGCGTGCCGATCAGGGCCGGCGCGTCGGCGCCGGCCAAGGTGTTCCTGGCGACCGGCGCGGGCACGCCGGCGTGGTCAACGCGCGAGTACACGATGCCGGCAATGCCGATCACCAGCACTGCGCCGATCAGAATGCTGCCGGTGGAGAGACGTCGTTTGCGGGGGCTGTTCATGGGGTTCCTTGCACGGATCGGGAGGGCCGCGTTACAGCGTCTTGGCCAGGAAATCGGCGGTGCGCTGCTGGCGGGGACGGTCGAACACCAATTCGGGCGGGCCCTGCTCGATCACCCTGCCCTGGTCCATCATCACCACGTGGTCGGCCACGCGGCGGGCGAAGCCCAGTTCGTGGGTGACGATCACCAGCGTGGTGCCCGAGCGCGCCAACTCCTCGATCACGCTGAGCACTTCAGAGACCAGTTCCGGGTCCAGTGCCGAGGTGGGCTCATCGAACAGCAGCACCTTGGGCTGCAGCGCCAACGCCCGGGCGATGGCGATGCGTTGCTGCTGCCCGCCGGAAAGCTGCCGCGGATATGCATGCGCCTTGTCGGCCAGGCCGATCCGCTCCAGCAGGTCCACGGCCTGCTGCACGGCCTGCGCCCGCGTCACCCCGCGCACCGCGATCGGCGCTTCGATGATGTTCTCCAGCGCGGTCAGGTGCGGGAACAGGTTGAAGTTCTGGAACACCATGCCCACGTCCGCGCGGCGCCGACGGATCTCGCCTTCGGGCAGTTCGTACAGGGTGTCGCCGTCGCGGCGATACCCCACCAGCTGCCCACCCACGGTGACAAAGCCCTGGTCGGCACGTTCCAGATGGTTGATCAGGCGCAGCAGGGTGGACTTGCCCGCCCCGGATGGGCCGATCAGCACGCTTACGCTGCCAGCCTTCAGTTCCAGGTGCACATCGTCCAGCACCGTCTGCTCACCAAAGACCTTGCCCACGCCCTGCAGCAGCACGGTGGCGCCGTTGGCGGCCGCAAACGGCGCGGCGATGGCGGTGCGTGCCACCGTGGCCGGAGCAGCGGCCGCAGCGGTGGGCAATGGCGTGGACGCCACGCGCGACACGCTGCGTTCGCGTTGCAGCTGGCCACGTGCGAAGCGCCGTTCGATGCGGTGCTGGGCCAGCGACAACACGGTCAGGATCACCAGGTACCAGACCGTGGCCACCATCAGCAGCGGCACCACTTCCAGGTTGCGCCGGTAGATCACCTGCACGGTGTAGAACAGTTCGGGCAACGCCAGCACGTAAACCACCGAGGTGCTCTTGGCCAGGTTGATCACATCATTGAAGGCACCCGGCAGGATCGAGCGCATCGCCTGCGGCAGGATGATGCGGCGGATCTGCCGCCCGCGCGGCAGGCCAAGGGCAGCGGCCGCTTCGTACTGGCCGTGGTCCACCGACAGGATGCCGCCCCGGATGACCTCGGCCGAAAATGCCGCCTGGTTGAGCGTGAGGCCCAGCACGGCGGCCGTGAACACGCCGATCAACTGCGTGGTCGGGTAGGAGAACAGGGTGATGCCGGTGAACGGCACGCCCAGTTCGATGGTGCTGTACAGATAGCCCAGGTTGTTGAGCAGCAACAGCAGCACCAGCAGCGGAATCGAACGGAACAGCCACACATAGCCCCACGACACCGCCGACAGCAGCGGCGAGCCGGACACCCGCGCCAGCGCCAGCACCGTGCCCAGGCCGAAGCCCAGTGCGGTCCCCAGCGCGGTGAGCCACAGCGTGCGCGCCAGGCCTTCCAGCACCGGGCGGGCGAAGAACCACTCGGCGAAAGTGCTCCAGCCCCAGCGCGGATTGCCCAGTACCGATTGCAGGCCAACCAGGATCAGCGCCACCGCCAGCAGCGTGGCAAACAGCTGCAGCGGATGCCGGGCCGGGACGATGCGCAGTGCCGGTGCAGGCGTGGCGGCGATACCTGCCAGCGTGCTGGAGGTGGTGCTCATGCGTGGACTCCGTGGCGGACAGGCGGCGTTGCGGCGAGCGCGGGGTGCGGTGCCGGCAGGTACTTCTCGAACGGCAGGTGCGCGACGGTTTCCGGGTCGGCCTGCAGGTCGAACAGCGCGGTGTAGCCGTGGCCCAGGTACAACCCGACCGCCTCGGGTTGGCGGAACCCGGTGGTCAGGTACACCCGCCGGTAGCCTTGCCGCGCGGCCTGCTCTTCCAGCTCCTGCAGCACGCGCCGCGCGATGCCCTGGCGGCGCAGGCCGGGCAGGGTCCAGATCCGTTTGAACTCGGCCGTATCGGCATCGCGGTGCGGCATGAACGCGCCGCCGGAGATGGCCTGACCATCGCGCAGCAGCAGCACGAACGCACCGACCGGTGCGGCGAACGCTTCCGCCGGATAGCGCTCCAGCTCTTCGCGGGCGCTGCCACCGATACGGCCGCGCACGTCCGCATAGCGGCTGTCGTACTCCTGCTCCAGCCCGTCGAACAAGGGCTTGGCCAAGGGGTCGTGCACGGAGGTATACACGAAACGTTCGCTCATGCCGGCTGCTCCACCAGGTAGCGCTCGGCCAGCCGGGCCCACAGGCTGGCGGCCGGCGCGATCGCTGCATCGTTGAACACATAACGCGGGCTGTGCAGCGGCGCACTGTCGCCGTTGCCGACGAACACGAAACTGCCCGGGCGCGCCTGCAGCAGGAAGGCGAAATCCTCGCTGGCGGTGCGTGGCGCGAAGCCCTCGACCACCTGGGCGGCACCGAAACCGTCCAACGCCACCTGGCGCACGAACGCGGTCTGTTCGGGGTGGTTGATCACGCTGGGGAAGCCACGCGGGAACTCGATCTCGGCACGTGCGCCAAACGCCGCCGCGGTGTGCTCGGCAATGTCGGTGACCCGCCGGCGCAGGGTGTCGCGCACTTCCGGCAGGTAGGCGCGCACGGTCAGGCTCAGTTCGACCGCATCGGGGATCACGTTGGCCGCCTTGCCGCCGTGGATGGAGCCCACCGTGACCACGCCCATCTGGCGGGGGTCCACATTGCGCGACACCACGCTCTGCAGGGCGGTGATGATATGCGCCGCCACCAGGATCGGATCCACGCTGCCCTGCGGTTCGGCGCCGTGGCCGCCCTTGCCGACCACGCGCAGGCGGGCCCAGTCCACCGACGCCATCGCCGGCCCGTCGACGAAACCAAAATGCCCGGTCGGCACGCCTGGCCAGTTGTGCAGGCCGTAGATCGCATCCACCGGGAAGCGATCGAACAAGCCCTCGGCGATCATCTTCGATGCACCTGAGCCGGTCTCCTCGGCCGGCTGGAACACCAGCTGCAGGGTGCCGTCCACGCGCCCGTGATGGGCCAGGTAATGCGCCGCCGACAACAGGATGGCGGTATGCCCATCGTGCCCGCAGGCATGCATCAGGCCGTCGCGCTGGCTGGCATAGCCCAGCCCGGATTCTTCCTGGATTGGCAGCGCATCCATATCCGCACGCAGGCCCAGGCGACGGCTGCCCTGCCCGCGCTGCAGCGTACCCACCACGCCGGTGCCGCCAACCCCGGTGCTGACCGCATAGCCCCATTGCTGCAGCAGCTCGGCAACGCGGGCACTGGTGCGGTGTTCCTCGAAGGCCAGCTCCGGGTGTTGGTGCAGGTCGTGCCGGATCGCAATGGCCGCGTCGCTGCGTGCGGCGATTTCAGGCAGCACGCCGCCCGGGAGCGGGGCGATATCGAGCGGTGGACGGTGCAGGATGTTCATCGCAGGACTCCTTCAGCCGACCTTGCGTGCCGGCACGGCGGCATCGGCGTAGCGGCTGGGTTTGTGCGGCAGGCCCAGGTGGTCGCGCAGCGTGCCGTCCTCCAGCGTGCCGCGGTGGTAGCCGCGCGCCTGCAGAATCGGCAGCACCTGGCTCACGAAATCATCCAGGCCCTCGCGCTGTACCGCAAAACCCAGGATGAAGCCGTCGCTGGCACCGGCATCGAACCAGCGGATCAGCTCGTCGGCCACCTGCTCGGCGGTGCCGATGAAGTGGGGCCGCGGGCTCACCGCCTGGCGCGCAACCTGGCGCAGGGTCAAGCCGTGCTCGCGCGCATCCTGCTTGATCTTGTCGGTGGTGGAGCGGAACGCATTGGCGCCAATATCGCCCAGCGCCGGGAACGCGGCATCCGGGTCGTACTGGCTGAAATCGTGATGGTCGAAGAAGCGCCCCAGGTATGCCAGCGCATCGTCCAGCCCGGCCAATGCCGCAATGGCCTGGTACTTGGCTTCGGCCTCCTCGGCGGTACGCCCCACGATCGGCCCGATCCCCGGGAAGATTTTCACGTCGTTGGCACTGCGTCCGTGGGCGATCGCCGCGTTCTTCACCTTCTGGGTGAACGCGCGGGTTTCTTCCAGCGAGGGGGCGTGGGTGAACACCGCGTCGGCGTACTTGCCGGCCAGCGCGATGCCATCATCGGAGGCACCGGCCTGGAAGATCACCGGCTGGCCCTGCGCCGAGCGCTGGATGTTGAGCGGCCCTTCGACCTGGAAGAAGCGGCCCTGGTGGTCCAGCCGGCGGAATTTCTCCGGCGCGAAGAAGGTGCCGCTGCTGCGATCACGTACGAAGGCGTCGTCGTCCCACGAATCCCACAGCCCCTGCACCACCTCCAGGTACTCGTCGGCGATCTGGTAGCGCAGCGCGTGTTCGGGATGCGGGCGGCCGTAGTTGCGGCCGGAGCCTTCCAGTGGCGAGGTCACCACGTTCCAGCCAGCGCGGCCACCGCTGATCAGGTCCAGCGAGGCGAACTGCCGCGCCACCGTGTAGGGATCGCTGTAGGAGGTGGACAGCGTACCGGCCAACCCGATCTTCGTGGTTGCCGTGGCCAGCGCCGACAACAGCGTGATCGGCTCGAAGCGGTTGAGGAAGTGCGGGATCGACTTCTCGTTGATGTACAGGCCATCGGCCACGAAGCCGAAGGCGATGCCGTGGTCCTCGGCAGTGCGCGCCACGTCGATGTAGTACTGCAGGTTGACGCTGGCATCGGCCACGTTGGACGGGTGTTTCCAGGCATGCATGTGACTGCCGGGGCCCTGCAGCATGATGCCGAACGGAATGGGACGCGGGGTCGTGCTCATGGAAATCTCCTGCGGGTCAGGCCACGGCCGCGCGCGGCGCGGGCGATAGCAGTTCAAGGGAGGTCAGGCGTGCATCCAGGTCGGCCACCGGCGCGTCGAGGATGAATTCGCCGACGCCGAAACGCCGGTGCAGGTCGTCCAGCGCGCGGCGTACCTGATGTGCATCGCCGGACAGCACGCTGGGGTGGGTTTCTTCGATGCGGTAGTCGCTCACGCCCACCTGCCGCGCGTACTCGGCGGCGGCTTCGGGATTGGGCAGGTTCACCGTCTGCCCCGGGCCAAGGTGCAGCTTGTAGATGCGCAGCGCACCGAGGTGGCGCGCGGCGGCCTCGGCAGTGGGCGCAGCGAAGGCCACCGTGGCCAGCAGCGGGGCCTGCGTGGCGACATCGCGATAGGCACTGAAGGCCGCCTCGATGCTGCGCGGATCGCCATCGAAATGCGCGGCATACACAAAGCGCCAGCCGAGTGCACCGGCCAGGCGGGCACTCTGCGGGCTTGCGCCCAGCAGGAAGCGCTCCGGCGCGGTCTGTGGCAGCGGGCGGGCCTGCGCCGCTGCATGGGGATGATCGGCCGGCAGGCTGCCCGACAGGAAGCCCTCCAGGTCCTGCAACTGCTGCTCGAATGCGCCCACCGGCGGTCGCCCGGCGGCCAGCGCGGCGGTCGACGCCGGCAACCCGCCGGGCGCCTTGCCGATTCCCAGATCCACCCGGCCCGGTGCCAGGCTGGCCAGCAGGTTGAACGTTTCGGCCACTTTGTAGGGGGCGTAGTGGCGCAGCATCACCCCACCGGTGCCCACGCGGATGCGCCGGGTCTGTGCCAGCACCCAGGCCGCCAGCACCTCCGGCGCAGGACTGGCCAGCTGCGGGGTGGCGTGGTGTTCGGCGAACCAGTAGCGGTGGTAGCCCAGGTGCTCGGCATGCTGGGCCAGGCGCAGGCTGTCACGCAGCGCCTGTTCGGGCGTGCCGCCGTCACCGATCGGGCTCTTGTCCAGCACGCTGGTCAGGTAACTCATCGGGTGCTCCTCACTCAGGGATGGGCCACGGGGATGCCGAGCAGCCCGTTCAGCGCGGCCAGGATCGGTTCGGCGCCGGAGATGTACTGGCGGTCGTCGTGCGCACCACTGGCATGGGCCGAATGCACGCCCTGCGGCAGCACCAGCTTGGGCAACGACTGGTCGTGCTCGCCGATCTCGGCAATCACCTCACGGCGCGGCCGCGCAAAGCCGATCCGGCGCACGTCCAGTTGTGCATCCAGGCCGTCGATGCTCGACAACGCGCCCTCCAGCAACAGGCTGTGCCGGCAGAAAAAGCGCTGCCCCGGCAACTGGCCGTCTTCGAAGGAGCGGTCAAGCAGGAACAGGATGGGTTTATGCGGGGGGTAGGCAGACACGGAAGCGTTCCTCGTCGTGGCCGGCAGCAGCGCGCCGTTGGAAACTCGATGCTAGAGAAGGCGCGGACGCGGCCTGCGCCGTAATTCGACAATCGGCGGTCGGATCCGGCCACGCAAATGCGCGTTGGCAATATGCAAAGCGCGTGGGGTTATGGGGTGGCCCGCAGCGGCCGCGCCACCGGGGTGGTCGGCGCGGCCCAGCCCAGCGCCGGGGCGATCTGTTCGACCACGATCTGCAGGATGCGCCGGTAGTCGCTGGCGGGCAGTTCGTAGGGCAGCTCCACGCGCAGTTCGTCAACCTGCTGCAATACCGGGTCGGCCTGCAGGGCTTGTACGATCTGCGCCGAACTGCCGACCACGTCGGCCGCGAACAACGTCCGCCGCGGCCCCTGCGGTGCCAGCGTGCGCGGGCGGCGCTGCGCGGCGAAGTCGAGCAGGCGTTGGCGGGTGCCGGCATCGGCGCCGTCGGTCGGCACCAGCACGCGGCCGGCGGCAACGCGGGGCCGGATCGTCCCCGCCACGCCTTCGCGATACACCGACAGGTGCTGCAACTGGGTGGCCATGAAATCGGCGTGCGTTTCGGCGCGGCTGACATTGCCCAGCAGCAGGTGCAGGCCCTGGGCGGCGGCCCAGCGCACCGACGACAGCGACCCGGCGCCGTACCAGAGGCGTTGGGCCAGCCCGGGCGCATAAGGCTGCAGGCGGGGCCGATACTGCGAGGCCGCATTGCCGACCCGCGCCTCCGGCGCGCCCAGCGGCCTGCCCTGCAAAGCCTCGACCAGGCGCAGCACACGAGCGTGCGAAAAATCGATCTGCGCCGGGTCGGCGTCGAACAACAACGGGCCCACCAGCTCGGCCAACGGAGGCGGCCCGGCGCTGACCCCCACCTGCAGGCGGCCGCCGGCCAGTGCGTCCAGCAACGACAGATCTTCGGCCAGACGGAACGGCGCCTCATACCCCATCTGGATCACCGCGCTGCCCAGCTCGATGCGCCGGGTGTGCTGGCTGGCCGCCGCCAGGAATACCGCTGCTGAACTGATGCCTGGCTCCAGATGCCGATGCCGCACCCAGGCGCCGTCGTAACCCAGCTGCTCGGCGAAGGCGATCAGCGCCAGCGCGTCGTCCAGACCGGTGCGCGGGTCCTCTGGCCGATAGCTGCCAGGAGTGAGGAAGGCCAGATGGCGCAGCGGCACGCAGCGCGCCCTATGCAATGCGGCGCAGCGGTGCCGGTGCTGCGGCGGGCAGCAGATGCCCCGCCGCACGCTCGGCGGCCAGTGCGATCCGCGCCTGCAGCGCGGTGCTGCTGACCTGGCCGTCACTGAAATCGGCAGCCGTGGCGTAGACGCCGATCGGCAGCGTATGCGCCTGCAGGAAGCTGAATAATGGGCGCAGTTGATGGTCGATCACCAACGCGTGCCGCTCGCTGCCACCGGTGGCGGCCAGCAGCACGGGCGTGTCCACCAGCGCCTCCAGCCCGATGAAATCCACCAGGTGCTTGAACAACCCCGGATACGAACCACGATAGACCGGCGCCGCAGCGACCAGCAGGTCGGCCGCTTCGATCCGCTGCAAGGCCTGCTCGATGCGCGGCTCCACTTCGTCACGGCTGAGTGCCTGCCCCAGCGAGCGCGCGATGGGTGCCAGTTCGATCAGCTGCACGTCCATGTGCAACCGAAGCCGAAGCTGTTCCAGCAGATGGTGCACCAGCAGCAACGTGCGCGAGTTGGCCGACGCCGTCGGCGAACCAATCAACGCAACCACTTTCAATACAGATGACATCGCAATGCTCTCCTGTAGCGCCGAGCCATGCCCGGCTGCCGTTGGCATGAACCTCAGAACCGGTAGTTGATCCGCCCATACCAGAACGCTCCGATGGTGCTGAGCACATCCCCGGTATCCCAGGTGGTCTGGATGCTGGCCACGTCGGTGGCGCTGCGCGCGTACTCGGGCACCTTGCGGGTGCGCTTGTCGAACACGTTGTTGATGCCCAGTGCCGCGCTCCAACCGCCGCCCAGTTCGGCACTGCCGGACAGGTTGGTCACCAGCACCGGCGGCTGCTTGTATTCCACCCCGTTGTTGAGGCGCTTGATCGGACCGTAATAGGTGAAATCCAGGTTCGAACGCCACCGTCCCTGCTGCCAGCCCAGCCCGGCCACCTGGGTGTAGGCCGGCGTGCGGAAGCGCAAGGCGTATTCGCTGGATCTGGTCAGCAGGTTGATGTTGGGCAGGCCCTGCAGCACCGCCGGAATGTCACGCACCTTCTGGATGGTGGTGCGCCCCACGTTGGCCGCATAGCTCCAGCGCAGCTTGCCCCAGGCCGTTTCCTGATTGGCTTCCACGGTCAGCTCCAGCCCGCGCGTGCGGGTATCACCGACGTTGGTGAAGTAGCTGGCATAGAACGCATCGCCTGGCAGGATGCGGATGCCCGCCGTACCCAGCAGTGCATCGATGGTGTTCTTCTGCGCGGCATTCAGTACCGTGCCGCTGTTGTCGGTGATGCGCGCCGGATCCTGCGCGTTGTAACCGATCTGGCTGGACTGCCCAAGCTGGCCGCGGATATCGATCTGGTAGGCATCCAGCGCCAGGTGGAACGCCGGGCTTGGATCCCAAGTCACCCCGAGGCTGTAGTTGTTGGCCTTTTCCGGCTGCAGCGGCGTGGCGCCCAGTGCCAGCGCGGCCGGCGAAGATACCTGCGCCACCAGGGTGGTGCCGCACGGGCAGCTGCCGGTAGCCTGGTAATACTGCGCGCCCAGGCTGGGCGCGTGAAAGCCGTTGCTGACCGTGGCACGCACACCGAACGCGTCGGTGATGTCAAAGCGCGTGGTCAAGCGTCCGGTTGACACGCTGCCGAAGTCCGAATGGTCTTCCCAACGCCCGGCGGCATCCAGGTACCAGCGCGAGGTGACGTTGGTGGCCGCGCCGACGTACACCGCCTTGCTGTTGCGCGTGGCCTCCACCGCATCGGCGGTGGAGTAGCCCACGAACGCGGCCGCACCGAAACCGGTGTACGACTCCCACTGCCCTGCCCCGCGCTCGTAGCGTTCGTGCTGGTATTCGGCTCCTGCACTCACCTCCAGCGGCGAAGCAAAGACGCCCACCTCCCAGCCCCGGCGCAGGTCCAGGTTGGCGATGCCCTGCTGGTAGTCCAGCTTGCCGTCGTAGAAGTCGGTCGGTGCGCCGGGATAGGCCAGCGAGAAGTTGGCCGAGTGCCGGGTATAGGTGCGCACCGTGTTGCGGTTGCCGGTCAGGCTGCCGTCCACGTCCCAACCACCCCAGTGGCCCTTGACCCCGGCCGTACCGGTGTACTGTTTTTCCTTGGTTTCCAGTACCGGCAGGAAACCATCGGGCCATACGTTCAGCACGCTGGGCGCCTTGTAGGTGCCGAAGATCGTCGCCGGCAGGCGGAAGTTCTGGATCGCCTGTGCGGTGCGGTCGCTGGCCGTGGCAGTGGCGTAGAACTGCGCGTTGTCGCCGATGCCGTGGCCCGCGTTGACCGCCAATGCGGTAAGCGCATACGACGGTGAACTGAGGATCGTATTGGCCTCCGGATCGCGCGTGGCCTCGGCCGGGTTGGGCGTCGCCCCGGCAGGCAACCGGTTGTTCGGCCGCAGTGCCACCGGGCTGCCATTGGCATCCACTGCCGGGTAGCTCAGGTAGCCATCGATGTAGCGCCGCGTGCGGATCGCGTGGTGCTGGCGGGTGTTTTCGCCGGACAGGCTGATGAAACCATCCTGGCCCCACGGCAGCCCCACGTTCGCGCGCACGCTGGTGCGCGTACCGTCGCCATCGATGCTTTGCCCGCTTTCCACCGATACATCGCCGCCCTGCGCGTTCGATTTGAGGATCACGTTGATGACCCCGGTGATCGCATCCGAGCCATACAGCGCCGATGCGCCATCGCGCAGCACCTCGACATGGTCGATCGCCGATACCGGAATGAGCGCCAGGTCGGTCCATGCATGCCCCGGATAGCCGCCACCGTTGGCCCCACTGACGTAGGCACTGGCATTACGGCGCTTGCCGTTGACCAGCACCAGCGTGTAACCCGGCGACAGGTTGCGCAGCTGGTAGCCGCGGATCAGGCTTTCCTGGTCGCTCTGGTAGCCGCCGATCTGGCTCAACGACGGCAGGCTGCGCTGCAGCGCTTCCAGCAGGTTGGCCTGCCCGGTGGACGCCAGGTCTTCGGCCGAGATCACATCGATGGGCGTAGAGCTGTTCTTGACCGTGCGGTTGCTGGTGCGCGAGCCGGTGACCACCACCGCATCCAGCGTGGAGGCCGACGCGGTGCCGGCCGCCACCAGCGCATCGGGCGGCGCATCGGGCCCCTCGGCCAAGGCCGGTGCGGACATCGTCGCGAGGGCCACGGTGATCAGCACGGATAGGGAGGAAGACGTCGGCACGCGGGCCGCAGGCAGGGAGCGGAAGGCAGGAGGCATGGGGGCTCTTGGCAGAAGGAGGACAGTCTTCTCCGCGACGGTGCGTCGCAGGGCATCAACTCGAATGGGGCGAGGCGCCCATGCACCGGCAACATCGCGACAGGAAGGACAGCGGCATGTCTGGACCAGATCGGGAACAGGCCTCCATTCAAGGGCCTGCGCGCCCCACGCAACAGCCATCCACGCGTCACACACCCGCAACATCGCGCCACGGATATGCCGGTTCGGCATGTCCTTAGACGCCGGCCTGCCGACGCCCCAACCGCACATGCCCGCAGGTCATGACCTTATGGAGAGGCGAGCCATGCCCGGCTGCGGCCCCCCCGTTAGCATCAGGGGATGCCCGCTCCCCACGCCCCACCCAGCGTCGCCATCGTGGCCTGCCACGGCCAGGGCCTGTTCGAATTCGGCTGCGCGGTCGGCCTGTTCGCCCCCGTCCGCCCCGAACTCGAGGTGGACTGGTACACCACCCAACTGTGCGCCGCCGAACCCGGCGCGCTGCGCATGCTTGGCGGCACCCATGTGCAGCTGCCGCACGGCCTGGACGCGCTGGACAACGCCGACACCATCGTCGTGCCCGGCTGGCGCGATCCTGCCGAGCGCCCGCCGCAGGCATTACTGGATGCGCTCACCCGCGCGCACCATCGTGGCGCACGCATCACCTCGATCTGCTCCGGCGCTTTCGTGCTGGCCTGGGCCGGCCTGCTCGACGGGCGCAGCGCCACCACCCACTGGCGCCTCACCGAAACGCTGGCCCGTGCGTTCCCCCACATCACCGTGCGCGACGACGTGCTCTACGTCGACGAAGGCAGCATCCTCACCTCGGCCGGCTCGGCCACCGGCATGGACATGATGTTGCACCTGGTACGCAAGGACTACGGCGCGCGCGTGGCCAACCTGGTGGCCGAGCGCCTGGTGCTGGCGCCGTGGCGCGATGCCGGGCGCAGCCAGCGCGTGGTGCGCTCCATTCCCGTGGGTGAGCCCACGCGTCTGGCGCGGCTGATGGAATGGATGCGGCGCAACCTGCGTGACACCCATTCGCTCAAGAGCCTGGCCGAACAGGCTGCGCTCAGCCAACGCACCCTGCAACGCCAGTTTCTGGACGCCACCGGCCTGTCGCCCATCGACTGGCTCATCCGCGAACGCGTGGCTTACGCGCGCGAGCTGCTGGAAACCACCGGGCGCCCGTTGCAATGGGTGGCCGAGCAGGCCGGGTTTGGTTCCCAGGAATCGTTCCGTCGGCACTTCCGCAGCCAGACCGCGCTCAGCCCCACCACCTACCGCGAGCGGCATCGCGATGCTGCCGCGCTGCGCGGACCCGGTTGCTGATACCGGGTGATGTCATCCGGCCGTGGACAGCCGGGGCGCAGTACGACTGCGGCTGCGGATGTGCCAGCACTGCAGCGCGAAGCCGACCACGAACAGCAGCAGCCACACCAGCAACGTGCCCAGCACCACCGGCGCCATCGGTGCCTGGGCAAGCGGATGCGACACCGGCAGCCGGGTGAGTGTCTCGTTGGTGCCAGGCACCAGCGACAGCAGGAAAGTGAACGACAGCGCGAACGCGGCCAGATAGGGCCGAAGCCGGCCGAGGAACCTGAGCCGCGGCACCAGCACTCCCCCTGCGGCGATCAACAGGATCACCACCCCGAAGGCATGCCCCGGGTTGAGCCCGCCTGTGCTGGACACCCCGAAGGCACTCAGCACCGAGAGCACCAGGCCCCACAGGTAGACCTTGCCCGAACGCGTGGACGGATCGATGCCGCGATGGCGGATGAACCCGTAGATGCCGGCTGCCAACGGAAGCAGGCTGAGTGCGGTGTGTAACACGCCCAGCGGGGAGAGCGAATGACTCATGGGGAAACCTCACAGAAGCAGCAGGGAAGGAAGCACCGGACGGATCATCAACGCTCCGCCGGCAAATTAAACCTACTAGTAGGTAGGTAGATCGGACAAAAAAAAGGGAAGACGCGTTCAGACGGTCTTCCCTCCCGTCATCAGACCGCGCGGGTCAGCCGCGCAATCGACAGCCGGCCCAAGGTCTCGAACGTGCCGGGATCGGCAAAGCCCCGCGCGGCCAGCATCGCCCCGTGCACCGACGCCATGAAGGCGCGTGCCTCGTCGGCCGCGGGCCCCTGCAGGCGGAACTGGCCATTGGCCGCGCCTTTCTCCAGGACCGCCGTCAGCCAGGCGGTGAGATCCTCGAAATGGCCGCGCACCTCCGCCACGATCTCCGCCGGCAGCAGCGGCAGTTCGGCAGCCAGCATCGCGCAGATGCAGAACGAGGATGTCCCGCCACGGATGCAGGTGGACCAGTAATCCACGTATGCGTGGAGCTCCAGTACCGGATCGCCCAGCTGGCGGTCCAGCACCGCCAGACCCGCACGTGCCTCGGCGCGGTACATCGCCACCACCACCTGCACCAGTTCGGCCTTGCTGGGGAAATGGTGGTGGATGCTGGCCTTGCTGATGTTCACCCGCACGGCGATGTCGGCGTAGCTGAAGCCGTTGTAGCCGCCCGTTTCCAGCAGGGTGCGGGCGTGGCTGACGATCTCGGCGGCTTTGGGGGAGAGTGCGTCCTTCATGCGATCACCCTACTAGTAGGTAGGCATCCTGTCAAGCGAACCGCCGACGCCGGGAATGAGGACACTGCCGCTATCGGCGGTGGTCGTTAACGGTAGAAGGATCGCATCACGCTGGCGGCCAGTTCGCGCAGTTGCGTCGCGCCCGCCATTGGCTCGTGCCGGCCGGCGCCAGTACGGCCGTTTGAGACCGCCCCTCATCAAGCTCAGTTTTCCGGGCAGGTCACCCGCGCGTCGCGCCATGCGGGAGGGTGCAGGTCGCTCTCTCCGCGCTGGTTACGTCATCGTTCCTTTTCTCGGCTGGAACCCCTCGCCGTGGAGCTCTCCAAGCCGGAACAGGTCGCCCGAATCAAAGCCCACGACCACGCCCACCGGTTCCACCGCACCCAGCCGCTGGTAGATTTCCCCGTCCAGCGCGGCGCGAAGCAGCAACGTTGCAAAGGCCAGTGCAAACACCACGTGGCCGGGCGTGCCCAGTCCGGCGGCCTCGTCCTCGTTGCAGATCACGCCGCCCGCTTTCAAGGTCGCCGAGCCGAGGTACGCCTTGGCGGGATAGTGGCTGGGGCCACGCCACAACCACTCGCAGGCCTTGTCCGCCGGTTCGTAGTGACTCAACAGGCCAAAGTACAGGTCGGCAAACTCCACCCTGTCGCGGTTCGTCCGCTCGCCAAGCCCGAAGTAGATCGCGCGCACCGGAAAGGGGCATGGTGCCCGTCGCAGCACGCGGGTGAGCCACTTGCCCACGCCGGCACTCTCCACCGAACAATCGAGTTCCTTCAGTGCCGCCCAGGACGGGTGAGGGATGCGTTGGTGGCCCCAGGCCAACAGCGTGTCCATGGACCGGCTGACATCCGTCGAGGCGCGTACCTCGGTGGCCAACAGGCGGTAGAAGGCGCGGTAATCCAGTGCTGACATCGTGCCGTCCTGCAGATACGGAGGTCACCCCGAACGGCAGCGTCTGCCGGCGGAATGGCATAGGGTTCATGGCAACGGCGTCGGCGCGGGGCGGTACGCACACCCTGCCCGTTGACGCCGTCGTGATACGGGGGACACGTGTACGCCCCCGCACCACAACCAGCAAGGGCGCCTTGCGGCGCCCTTGCTGATTCAACTCATTCCCACTCGATCGTCGCCGGCGGCTTCCCGGAGATGTCATAGACCACCCGCGACACCCCGCGCAGCTCATTGATGATCCGGTTACTCACCGTCCCCAGGAAGTCATACGGCAAATGCGCCCAATGCGCCGTCATGAAATCAATCGTCTCCACCGCACGCAGCGCAATCACCCACTCATACGCCCGCGCATCACCCACCACGCCCACCGACTTCACCGGCAGGAACACCGCAAACGCCTGGCTGGTCTTGTCGTACAGATCGGCCTTGCGCAGTTCGTCGATGAAGATCGCATCGGCCTTGGCCAGCAGTTCGGCGTATTCCCGCTTCACTTCACCCAGGATACGCACGCCCAGGCCCGGGCCCGGGAACGGATGGCGGTAGACCATGCTGCGCGGCAGGCCCAGTTCAACGCCCAGGCGACGCACCTCGTCCTTGAACAGCTCGCGCAGCGGCTCCACCAGGCCCAGCTTCATGTGCTCGGGCAGGCCGCCCACGTTGTGGTGGCTCTTGATCACATGCGCCTTGCCGGTCTTGCTGCCGGCCGACTCGATCACGTCGGGGTAGATGGTGCCCTGCGCCAGCCACTTGGCGTTCTTCAGCTTGTTGGACTCTTCATCGAAGATGTCCACGAACAGGTTGCCAATGATCTTGCGCTTGGCTTCCGGGTCGCTCACGCCTTCGAGCTTGCTGAAGTAGCGGTCCGCGGCGTTCACGCGGATCACCTTGACGCCCATGTGCTCGGCGAACATCGCCATCACCTGGTCGCCTTCCTGCCAGCGCAGCAGGCCGGTGTCCACGAACACGCAGGTCAGCTTGTCGCCGATCGCCTTGTGCAGCAGCGCGGCCACCACCGACGAATCGACGCCACCGGACAGACCCAGGATCACCTCGTCATCGCCCACCAGCTCGCGCACGCGGGCGATCTGGTCATCGATGATGTTGGCCGCCGTCCACAGCGCGGCGCAGCCGCACACGTCCACCACGAAGCGGCGCAGCAGCGCCTGCCCCTGCAGGGTGTGGGTCACTTCGGGGTGGAACTGCACGCCGTACCAGCGCTTCTCTTCGTTGGCCATCGCGGCCACCGGGATGCGGTCGGTCACGGCGGTCACGGTGAAGCCCGGCGGGGCGACGGAGACGTGGTCGCCGTGGCTCATCCACACATTCAACTTCGGCTCGCCGCCGTGGTCGCTCAGGCCCTTGAACAGCGCGTCGGGGTGCACGACGTTGACTTCGGCGTGGCCGAACTCGCGCTGGTCGGCCGCTTCGGTGGCACCGCCCAGCTGGGTGGCCAGGGTCTGCATGCCGTAACAGATGCCGAAAATGGGCACGCCGCTGTCGAACACTTCCTGCGGTGCGGCGGGCGCGCCCGGCAGCGTGGTCGATTCCGGGCCACCGGACAGGATGATGCCCTTGGCGCCGAACGCGGCGATCTCGGCCGGGTTGTGGTCCCACGCCCAGATTTCGCAGTACACGCCGAGCTCGCGGATGCGACGCGCGATCAGCTGGGTGTACTGCGCGCCGAAATCGAGGATGAGGATCTTGTCGTTATGGATGTTGGTCATGGCGCCCTGGGCAATGCAGGAAAGAAAACAGGAAACGAATACGAAAACCGGCGGCCGATAGAGAAAGAGGAACGGGAATCAGCTTCCTCGTTCCTCTTTGCTCATGCCGCATCAGGCGCGGTAGTTCGGCGGTTCTTTGGTGATCTGCACGTCGTGGACGTGGCTCTCACGCTGGCCCGCGCCGCTGATCTTGACGAACTTGGGCTGGCTGCGCATGTCTTCGACGGTGCCGCACCCCACGTAGCCCATGGTGGCGCGCAGGCCGCCCATCAGCTGGTGGATGATGCCGCCGACCGGGCCGCGATACGGCACGCGGCCTTCGATACCTTCGGGCACCAGCTTGTCGGCGCTGGAGGCGTCCTGGAAGTAGCGGTCCTTGGACCCCTTTTCCATCGCGGCCAGCGAGCCCATGCCGCGGTAGCTCTTGTAGGAGCGGCCCTGGAACAGCTCGGTCTCGCCGGGCGATTCCTCGGTGCCGGCCAGCAGGCCACCGATCATGATGGTGGAGGCACCGGCGGCCAGCGCCTTGCCGATGTCGCCCGAGTAACGGATGCCACCGTCGGCGATCAGCGGGATGCGGTCCTGCAGCGCCTCGGCAACCAGGTCGATGGCGGTGATCTGCGGCACGCCCACGCCGGCCACCACGCGGGTGGTGCAGATCGAGCCCGGGCCGATGCCCACCTTCACGGCGTCCGCACCGCTGTCCAGCAGCGCCAGTGCCGCTTCACCGGTGCAGATGTTGCCACCGACGACCTGCACGTTCGGGAAGTTCTTCTTGACCCAACGCACGCGGTCCAGCACGCCCTGCGAATGGCCGTGCGCGGTGTCCACCACCAGCACGTCCACGCCGGCGGCAACCAGCGCTTCCACGCGGCGGTCGGTGTCGCCGCCCACGCCCACCGCGGCACCCACCAGCAGGCGCGTGGCGGTGTCCTTGGCAGCGTTGGGGTAATCGGTGTTCTTCTGGATGTCCTTGACGGTGATCAGGCCACGCAGGGCGAAATCATCGTTGACCACCAGGATCTTCTCGATACGGTTGCGGTGCAGCAGCTGCAGCACTTCATCCGACGCGGCGCCTTCCTTGACCGTGATCAGGCGATCCTTCTTGGTCATGATGTGGCGGACCGGATCGTCCAGCTCGGTTTCAAAGCGCATGTCACGGTGGGTGACGATGCCAACCAGCTGGCCGCCGCCATCCACCACCGGCACGCCGGAGATGTTGCGCGCCTGGGTCAGGGCCAGCACGTCGCGGATGGTGGTTTCCGGGCCGACGGTGATCGGGTCGCGGATGACGCCGGCCTCGAACTTCTTGACCTGGGCCACTTCGGCGGCCTGCTGTTCCACGCTGAGATTCTTGTGGATGATGCCCATGCCGCCAAGCTGGGCCATGGCGATGGCCAGGCGGGCTTCGGTGACCGTGTCCATCGCCGCAGAGAGGATCGGAAGCTTCAGCCGCAGGTCGCGGGTCAGCCGGGTTTCCAGGCTGACATCCTTGGGCAGGATCAGGGAGTGTGCGGGGACGAGCGAGACGTCGTCGTAGGTGAGAGCTTCAGCCTGGATGCGCAGCATCGGCATACCCGAGATGTGGGGAAGCGCGACATTTTACCCTGATTCGGCCCGCTTGGGCAGGGGGCCGATGCGACGCTGTGTCGCGCCAGCGCACCGTGTAGAGCCGAGCGTTGGTCGGCTGGCCCCGCCCGATGCGCCATCCCGCCAACGGCAGCCGACCAGCGGTCGGCTCTGCGGGGATTGCCGCCGCGGACCGCGGGTGGGCATGGGCGCCCCGGGATGGCCGCCACGGTAGGTGCCGACCGTTTCCCCGTGGGCCACCCGCAATGCCGCCGGAGGATGAGCCCCCGAAGTTCGGGGGCGGCCGCGAAGCGGCGGGGGCGTGGGTGCTGGTAAAAGGGGCCCGCGGTTTGCAGCGCAAACCGTGGGGCGTCAGCGCGAATGCGCCGACGCATCCGCTTCGGCGGCTTCCAACGTATTCTGCATCAGCGTGGCCACGGTCATCGGCCCTACCCCGCCCGGCACCGGCGTGATCCAGCTGGCGCGGGCGGCGGCGGCCTCGAAGCCGACATCCCCGACCAGCCGGCCGTCATCCAGGCGGTTGATGCCCACATCGATCACCACTGCACCCGGCTTGACCCATTCGCCCGGCACGATACCGGGGCGGCCCACCGCCACCACCAGGATGTCGGCGTCGCGCACGCTGCGCTCGAGCACGTCGCGCGGGGTGAACTTGTGGCAGCTGGTCACGGTGCAGCCGGCGATCAGCAGCTCCAGCCCCATCGGCCGGCCCACGTGGTTGCTCACGCCCACGATGGTGGCATTGCGACCGCGCACGGGCTGGTCGGTGTGGCCCAGCAGGGTCACGATGCCACGCGGGGTACACGGGCGCAGGCCGAACTCGCGCAGCGCCAAGTGGCCGACGTTTTCCGGATGGAAACCGTCCACGTCCTTGCGCGGGTCGATGCGGTGGATCAGGCGGCTGGCATCGGGAATGCCCGGCAGCGGCAACTGCACCAGGATGCCGTGAATCTTGGGATCGGCGTTGAGCTGGTCGATCAGGTCAAGCAGCTGGGCTTCATTGGTGCCTGCTGGCAGGTCGTAGTCGAACGCCTCGATGCCCACTTTCTCGGCGGCGCGGCGCTTGTTGCGCACATACACGGTCGAGGCCGGGTCGCCCCCGACCAGCACCACGGCCAGGCCCGGGCGGCTGCCACCGGCGGCCAGGCGGGCATCGACCCGGACCTTGAGGCTGTCCAGCAGGTCTTCGGCGATGCGGCGCCCGTCCAGAATGCGGGCGGGGGCGGCAGGTGCGGGGGTCGGTGAGCTCATCGAGGGCGGCAGGCGTGGGGCGGCGGGGCTTCTATTGTCCCCGATTAGGCTCGCCCCGCCCACCGGCGCGTCATTCCTCTTCCGGCACCTCATCGGCATTGAGCGTGCGCGCCTTGCGCTTGGGCGCGGTGAACGGCGTGGGCGTGGGCACGCCCGGCAACGCCGTACCGAACACCATGTGCGCCCCGGCGCGCAGGCTGCCGCCGGCCATTTCCAGCTCGAAACGCTCGGCGTCGCGCTCGCGGATCTGCTCGGCGATCTCACGTGCATCATCCGGGTCGGCACCCAGCTCGGTCAGCGCGGCCTGGCCAAACTGCAGTGCCGATTCGAACGTCTCGCGGATCTGGTAGTCCACCCCGGCGTGGATCAACCGCAGCGAATGCTCGCGGTCGAACGAGCGCACCAGGAGCTTGGCCTGCGGGAACTGATGGGTCACCAGTTCAACGATCCGATCGGCATCCTGCGCACTGTTGACGCATACCGCGATCGCACGCGCCGACGCGGCACCGGAGGCGTGCAGCACGTCCAGCCGCGTCCCATCGCCGTAGTAGATCTTGAAACCGAAGCGCTCGGCGTTGTGGATCATGTCCACGTCGTTGTCGATGATGGTCACGTCCACATCGCGCGCCAGCAGCGACTGGCTGGCGACCTGGCCGAAACGGCCAAAGCCGATCAGCAGCACGCTGCCCGACAGGCCGTCGGCGGTTTCCACCCCATCCAGCGACACTTCGCGGTCGGGCATCAGCTTGTCGTGCAGCAGCACGAACAACGGCGTCAGTGCCATCGACAGCACCACGATCGCGGTCAGGTTGGCATTGACCTCCACGCCGATCACCCCCGCCGCGGCCGCCGCCGAAAACAGCACGAAGGCGAACTCGCCGCCCTGGGCCATCACCACGCCGCGGTCCAGCGCCTGGCGGTGGTCGCTGCCCATGATGCGCGCCACGCTGTAGATGCACACGGCCTTGGCCAGCATCAGCGCGAACACCCCGGACACGATCAGCGGCCAGTTGTTGGCCACCACGGTCAGGTCCAGCGCCATGCCCACGCTGAGGAAGAACAGGCCCAGCAGGATGCCGCGGAACGGTTCGATATCCGCTTCGATCTGGTGGCGGAAGGTGGATTCACTGAGCAGCACGCCGGCCAGGAACGCGCCCATTGCCATCGACAACCCGCCCAGCTGCATCAGCAGCGCCGCCCCCAGCACCACCAGCAGCGCGGCGGCGGTCATCACCTCGCGCGCCTTGGCTGCCGCCAGGATGCGGAACAACGGATTGAGCAGGAAGCGGCCCACCAGCACCAGCCCGACGATGGCGGCCGCACCAATACCCACGCTTACCCAGCGCGAGCTGTCACCGGCGTCGGCCTGCACCGGCGCCATGAACGCCACCACCGCCAGCAGCGGCACGATCAACAGGTCTTCAAACAGCAGGATCGACACGATTTTCTGGCCCGACGGCAGCGCGATGTCGCCACGCTCGGCCAGCAACTGCATCACCACTGCGGTGGAAGTCAGCACGAACCCGAACGCGCCGATGAAGGCCACTTTCACCGGGAAACCGAACAGCATGCAGACCCCGGTCAACACCGCACCGCACACCGCGATCTGCAGCGTTCCCAGCCCGAAGATCTCGTTGCGCAGCCCCCACAGGTGCGACGGGCGCATCTCCAGTCCGATCACGAACAGGAACATCACCACGCCCAGTTCGGCGGTATGCAGGATGGCCTGCGGGTCTGAGAACCACCCGAAGCCGAACGGGCCAATGGCCAGCCCCGCCGCGAAATAGCCCAGCACCGAGCCCAGCCCGAGCCGGCGGAACAGCGGCACCATCACCACCGCTGCGCCCAGCAGCGCCACCACTTTCACCAGCTCACTGGCACCTGCTTCGACCGCCATGCGGTGGTTCCCCGGACTACAAAAGATGGGTCAACCTTAGGGCAAAGCGTGCGACCGCAATAGCATCCATGCTGCGTATTTTTGTGCTGAATATGGAACGCTGCAGCGTCCGGCACTCGTGATCGTCCCGCAGATGCGCATAACCAAGGAAAGAGCCGCGCCACGCTGGGCTGCACAGCCCGCCGCAGTGGCCACCAGAAGCAGCCGCGCACGGCTCGACCGCCCCTCAGCCAGCCCTGCAGAATGCGGCGTAGTCGATGTAACCGGGGAACGCCTTGCCCGGCGCGCACACCGCGCAGGACGGGTCCGGGCGCAGGCGGGTTTCGCGGAAGCGCATGCCCAGTGCGTCAAAGCTCAGCAAGCGCCCGACCAGCGGCTCGCCGATCCCCAGCAGCAGCTTGAGCACCTCGGTGGCCTGCAGCAGCCCCACCATGCCCGGCAGCACGCCCAGCACCCCGGCTTCGGCACAGTTGGGCGCGAACTCGGCCGGCGGCGGCTCGGGAAACAGGCAGCGGTAGCACGGTGCCACGCCGCGCTGGCGGCCGGCGTCGAACACGCTCACCTGGCCGTTGAACCGCTCCACCGCGCCGTATACCAGCGCAACGCCGTGCTTGATGCAGGCATCGTTGAGCAGGTAGCGCAACGGGAAATTGTCCGAGCCGTCCAGCACCACGTCCACGCCCTGCAGCAGTGCGTCGATGTTGGCCGAGGTGACCCGCGCCTGCACCGCGTCCACGTCCAGCGATGGATTGAGCGCGAGCAGGCGCGCACGCGCGGACAGCACCTTGGGTTGGCCGACGCTGGCGTCGGTGTGGATGATCTGGCGGTGCAGGTTGCTGCGTTCCACCACGTCATCGTCGGCAATACGCAGGTGCCCTACCCCGGCGGCGGCCAGGTAGAAACTGGCGGGCGCGCCGAGACCGCCGGCGCCGAGAATCAACACGCGCGACCCCAGCAGGGTCTTCTGGCCCTGCACACCGACCTGCGGCAGCAGCAGGTGGCGCGCATACCGCGTGTTGAAATCACGCTCGGCATCACTCTGCAGCGGCTGCACCAGCGGCAATCCCTCAGCGCGCCAGGCCGTCGTTCCGCCATGCACGGAGGCGGTGCGGGTATAGCCGAGCCCGGACAGGGCAAGCGCGGCGTCCAGCGAGCGTTTGCCACTCTGGCAGATCAGCACGACCTCGCGGTCGGTAGCCGGCAGGTGCGTGGATGGCGCGGCCAGCAGATCGCCTTGGGCGATGCCAAGTGCCCCTTCGGCCATGCCGGTGGCCCGCTCGTGCGGTTCTCGCACATCGACCAACGCGGCACCGTGGGCAAGCCGCTCGCGGGCCTGGGCGGGAGTGAGTTCGGGGACGGGGCGCATGCCCAACATTATCGCGCAGCCGCGCGGTAGAGCCGAGCCATGCTCGGCTGCGTCTGACCGGCGCCTCCCCCTCGAACGGCAGCGGGTTGTCGCCTTGGGTTGGATCAGGGGGGCTGCCGAGCATGGCTCGGCACTACCGGCCGGGTTGGATGTGGGGTGGCGGGGGGCTGCCGAGCATGGCTCGGCACTACCGGCCGGGTTGGATGTGGGCTGTCGGGGGCTGCCGAGCATGGCTCGGCACTACCTACGGGTTTGGATGTGGGCTGTCGGGGGCTGCCGAGCATGGCTCGGCACTACCGGGATGGATGTTGGCTGCCGGGGGGCCACCTGGCATGGCTCGGCATTACCGGCAGGTGCATGGCCTGGCAACGCCGTCATGCAGAAGAGCCGGCTTGCGCCGGCTCTTCTTTGCATCATCTGCCCTTGACGTGCTTGATCAGGCGCCGCTTGCGCTTGACCTGACGTTCGGTCAGGACGTTCTTCTTGCCCTCGTAGGGGTTCACACCCTCGCGGAAGATGAACTGGACCGGGGTGCCGACCAGCTTGAAGCGCTTGCGGAAGAAGTTCTCCAGATAGCGCTTGTACGAGTCCGGCAGATCCTTCAGGCGCGTGCCGTGCACGATGAAGGTTGGCGGGTTGGAGCCACCCGGATGCACGTAACGCAGCTTGGACACGTGACCACGGATCGCCGGTGGCGGGTTGGTCTCGTAGGCCACTTCCAGCGCCTTGTTGACTTCGCTGGTGCTGAATTCGTGCGTGGCCGAGGCATGCGCCGCATGGACGCAGCGGAACAGCTCGCGCAGGCCCGAACCATGCTTGGCCGAGATCCGCACCACTTCGGCCCACGGCACGAAGCCGAGCTTGCGCGACACCAGTGCTTCAGCCTGCTCGCGCTGGTAGTCGGTGAGGCCGTCCCACTTGTTGATCGCCACCACCAACGCACGGCCGGCGTCGAGCACCGCACCCAGCACGCTGGCGTCCTGGTCGGTCACGCCTTCGGCGGCGTCCAGCATCAGCACGGCCACCTGGCACTGCTCGATCGCCTGCAGCGTCTTGATCACGCTGAACTTCTCGACCACTTCCTCGACCCGCGCCTTGCGACGCAGACCCGCGGTATCGATCAGGCGGTACTCGCGACCGTCGCGCTCCATGTCCACCGCAATGGAATCGCGGGTGGTACCGGGCACTTCAGAGGCGATCATGCGCTCTTCGCCAAGCAGCAGGTTCACCAGCGTCGACTTGCCCACGTTGGGGCGGCCGACGAAGGCAATGCGGATGCGACCGGGGTCGTTGTCGAGAGTTTCAGTGGTGCCTTCTTCGGGCAGCCGCTCCACGACTTCGTCCAGCAGGTCATCCAGGCCCTGGCGGTGAGCGGCCGACACAGTCAGCATTTCACTGAAGCCGTAACGGGCGAACTCCGAGCGCACGGTATCTTCGTTCATGCCGTCGATCTTGTTGATCAGCAGCAGGGTCGGACGTGCCAGCTTGCGCAGCCAGGACAGGATCTCGTCGTCCATCGGGCCCTCACGGGCATCGACCACGAACAGGATCAGATCCGCCTCGGCGGCGGCAGCGCGGGCCTGGCGCGCGGTAGCGCCGGCCAGACCTTCTTCTTCACCGGCGATACCGCCGGTATCGACCACCAGGAACGGGTGGTCTTCGTTAAGACGACAAACACCGTAATTACGGTCCCGGGTCACGCCGGGCTGGTCATGGACCAGCGCGTCGCGCGTACGGGTAAACGCATTGAACAGCGTGGACTTGCCGACATTCGGCCGTCCAACCAGGGCGACCAAGGGCAGCATCGCGGTAACTCCTTATTGTGCCAACCGGAATGCGGTCAGCTTTCCATCAACGTTCTGCACCAGCAGAATCCCATCAGCGGCTATCGGCTGCGCCAGCAGGGCGTCACCGCCGCTCTTGGCGCGAGCGGCAAGCTCGCCATTATCCGTCCGCAACCAGTGCAGGTAACCCTTGTAGTCGCCAACCACGACATAGTCGCCCTGCACCACCGGACCGGTGAGCGAGCGCCGGGCCAGGGCTGTCTGCGACCACATGGCACTGCCGCTGTCCTTGTCCAGGCCAAACACGCCGCCCTTGTTGTCGGTGACGAACACATTGCCCGAGGTCAGGGCCACGCCGCCGGCGCCGCCATGATCGCGTGACCACAGCGGACGGCCGGTCGGGCCTTCGATCGCCATGGTCTGGTTCTTGAAACTGCTTACGAACAGCGTATTGCCTTCCAGCACCGGTGCGCCGTCCACGTCGGACATGCGCTCCAGCTCGGTACGGCCTTCACCGCTGGAGACCATCTGGTCCCACACGGTACGCCCATCCTGCATCGCCAATGCCGACACGCTGCCATCGTCGTTGCCGATGAACAGCACGCCCGGGCCGGCCACCACCGGCGCGTTGCCGCGCACGGTCAGCGCCGGCAGCTCGCGCGGGTTGAACCAGCGCTGGGTGCCGTTGTCGGCATCCAGGGCGGTCACGCGGCCGTCGTTGCTGCGCACGAACACCATGCCCTGGCCAACCGCCGGAGCCGAGATCACTTCGCCCGGCACCTTGGCACGCCACTTTTCGCTGCCGTCTTCGGCGCTCAGCGCGATCACCTGGCCATCCAACGTGCCGATGACCACCAGGCCGTCACCCACGCCGGGACCACCGGACAGGCGCAGCTTGGCCTTCTTCTTTTCCTTGGCCGGCTCCCAGGTCCAGACCTTCTTGCCGGTCTGCAGGTCGATGGCATGCACACCGCCGTAGATGGCGGCTGCGTACACGCGGCCATCGGCCACCACCGGGCCCTGACGGACGCCAATGCGTTTTTCGCCCTTGCCGACGTTGACCGACCAGAGCTTGTCAACCTTGGCGGTCGGCTCGAACTTGACCAGCTCGGCCGGCTCCAGTGCCTTCTTGGCCGCAGCGTCCTTGCCGGCGAACCAGCCCTTGACGGTGCTGCAACCGGACAACGCCACACCCAGCACAACCAGGGTGGCAACGCGCTTGATCATGACCATATGCTTCATTACACCGACTCCGCAGCATCGGTGACGGTGCCACCGGCATCCATCACTTTGGTTTCAAGCAGGCGCCGCTGCGGCGCTGCCACGTCCAGCGTCTTGAGCGCCTTCTCATACTGTTGCCGGGCGGCATCACGCTTGCCCTGCGCCATCAACGCATCGCCGTGGATTTCCAGGCTGGCGCTGTCGCTGGCGGTAGCCAGTGCCTTGATCGCCTCGTCGGTCTTGCCGGTGGCCAGCAGCAGCCGCGCGATGCGCTGCTCGATGACCGGCTGGAACTCCGGGTCGGCCTTGATCGCGCGCAGCGTTGCCAGCGCCTCTTCGTTCTTGCCGGCTTCGACCTGCGCCTTGGCCAGCTGCAGTGCCGCCAGATCGGAATAGATGTTGGCCTTGCCGTCGTCGAGCGCCTTCACGCCCTTGGCCGCCTGGTCCAGATCCTTGTCCTGCAGGTGCTTGAGCACCGCCTGGTACTGGACATTGGCGCCGGCCAACTGACTGCTGTGGTCCTTCTGCCACCACTGCCAACCGGCGATGCCGCCGATTGCAATCGCCACGCCGGCGAGGATGCTGACACCATTCTTCCGCAGCCAGCCGCGGACGCGTTCACTTTGTTCGTGCTCGTCGAGCAGGTCGTCGATCGCCATGCGTACTCTCGCCCCGCCCGTAAGGAGGAGCTGTTTGAATTGGATTGGGAAACGCGACTCAGTGCGGAACTGGGGCCACGGAGCCGTCAGAGGATACCGTAAAGCGTGCCACGTTGGCTCGCTGGTAGGGCGAAAGGTCGACGATAGTGCCCGCCTGCTGAACCTCGACCGCCGAGGCATTGCCCAGCACCATGCGGCCTACCTGCCCGGCGGTGAAGCTGCGTGCTTCCCCGGATTTGATCAAGGCCTTTTCGACGGTGCTGCCATCGGGCGCGGCGATATCCACCCAGCTGTCGCCTTTGAACTGCAGACTCAGCGCGCCGGTCGGCGCAGCCGGGCCGGCTGTCGGGCGCGGTACCGGCGTCAGGGACGCCAGGTACGGGGCCGACGGACTGGCCGGGGTGCTGCCCGCCGGCGCGGCGGCCGGGGCCGTCGCAGGCTCGGCCGGCGCCGGACCACCGCTGACCGGCACGGCGGCCGGAATCACATCCAGCGAGGCCGTATTGGGGGTGTTGGCGCTGCCATCGAAATGGCCACGGGTGGCAAACCAGACCGGCACCGCCAGCACGGCCGTGATGCCCACATACAGGACGCGACGCCCCAGGCTCTCGGCGATGCGGCGTGCCCGCGGGGTATGGGTGTGGCTGACCAGCTGCGGCGGCACCACGGGCCCGATCCGGGCCTGCTCCAGCACATCCCCCAGGTCGACCTTGAGCAGGCGCGCATAACTGCGCAGCTGGCCGCGCACGAACACCGGCGCGCCCAGGCGCTCCCACTGCTCGGCCTCCAGCGATTTCACCACCTGCACCGGCATGTGCAACTGCTGCCCCACCGTTTCAAGCGTCAGCCCTGCCGCTTCCCGCGCCTGGCGGAGACGGACCCCACAGCCGGCAGCGGCATCAAACGCGTTCACAGTCTGGTCATCAATCACAATGCTTCAACCCCGGGAATTAGGAGCCACATCCTGCGGAAATTCGTCGCGAATTCGCTGCAGATAGCGACCGGATGCAACGGTGTCACCCAACTGCGCCTCAATTTCAGAGGCAAGTTGTAACACGGAACGTGTGGCCGGTGCAGCCGCAAGACGACGTTGAGAGAAGGCCCGCGCTTCGAAATAGCGGCCCTGTGCATACTCGCTGCGCGCCATCGACTCCAGCGCATAGGCATTGGCCGGCTCCATCTCGAGCGCACGGCGCAGGTCACGCGCGGCCCGCTCGCCTTGCCCCGCATCCAGTGCACAGCCGCCGGCGTTGGCCAGCGCCGACGCCGGCGTCGGGTAGTGGGGCGCAGCCAAGGCGCGGTCGAACCAGGTCAGGGACTCGGCAGCCCGGCCATGAGTACATAGCCACGCGCCATAATTGTTGAGCACTTCACCACGCTCGGGCGCCAGCTCGGCCGCCCGGCGGTACAGGGTGCCCGCTTCGGCATCGGCGCCACGCTGGGTCGCCAGGGCGGCCAGCATCAGATAGGCGTCCGGGCGGCTGGCGTCCAACTTGAGCGCCGCGCGCGATTTCTTTTCCGCCGCGTCCAGCTTGCCGGACCGATAGGCCTCGGCCGCCAGGGTCATCTGGTCCTGGTAACTGAACTTGCGGCGCGTGGCCGCGTTGTCCCGAACCTCATACGTCGGCGCCACGCCCAGCGCGGAGGCCGGAGGTTTCATGCCCTGCTTGCCGCAGCCGACCATTGCCAGCGCGATGAAGACAACGGCTGGCAATCGGAAATCAGGCCGCGGCATCCCGGCTTTTCCCGTCCTGCAGCGTCTTGTTGAACTCGGCCTGGCGGCGCGTGCGATCCATCACCTGGCCCTTGAGCTGGCCACAGGCGGCATCGATGTCGTCGCCCCGGGTACGCCGCACCATCGTCAGCACCTGCGAATCCAGCAGGATCTTCTGGAACGCGCGGATCTCGGTGTCGCCGGAGCGCTCATAGCGCGTGCCGGGGAACGGATTGAACGGAATCAGGTTGACCTTGCCCGCGTGCGAGGTCTGCACGGCGTTGTCGAACTGGCGCATCAGCCGCGCCAACTGGCGGGCGTGTTCGGGCTGGTCGTTGATGCCCTTCATCAGGGTGTATTCGAAGGTGACCGATTCGCGGCGCTTGTTGGCGCGCAGGTAGCGTGCGCACGAGGCCATCAGCTCGACGATCGGGTACTTCTTGTTGAGCGGCACCAGGGTTTCGCGCAGCGCATCGTTGGGCGCATGCAGCGACACCGCCAGCGACACGTCGCTTTCGGCGGAGAGCCGGTCGATCTGCGGCACCAGGCCGGAGGTGGACAGGGTCACCCGCTTGTTGGCCAGGCCGTAGCCCAGATCGTCGCGCATCACGCTCATGGCGCGCACGACGTTGTCGAAATTCATCAACGGCTCGCCCATGCCCATCATCACCACGTTGGTGAGACGACGCTGCTTGTGCGGGATGTTGCCGAGGTGACGCGCAGCCACCCACACCTGGCCGATGATCTCGGCGGTGGAGAGGTTGCGGTTGAAGCCCTGGGTGGCGGTCGAACAGAACGTGCAGTTCAGCGCGCAGCCGACCTGCGAGGACACGCACAGGGTGCCGCGGTTCTTGTCCGGGATATACACCGCTTCAATGGCGTTCTTGCCATCGCTGCCCATCGCCAGCAGCCACTTGTGGGTGCCGTCGGTGGAGGGTTTGTCGAAGACGATGTTCGGGACCAGGACCTCGGCATGCTGCTTGAGCTTGGCGCGCAGCGCCTTGCCCAGGTCGGTCATTTCATCGAAATCGGTGACGTAGTGATGGTGGATCCACTTCATCACCTGGTGGGCACGGTAGCGCGCTTCGCCGAGTGTCTCGGCGAAGAAGCGCTCCAGACCCTCGCGATCGAGGTCGAGCAGGTTCTGCTTGGCCACAGCCACGCTCGGGACGAGCACGGATGGGATGGCGATTGGCTGTACGACCTCGTTCACGGCATCACTCTCAGCGCGAGACGACTTCAGTCGCGGCGAAGAAGTAGGCGATTTCGATCGCGGCGTTCTCAACCGAGTCCGAGCCGTGGGCGGCATTGGCATCGATGGATTCGGCGAAGTCGGCGCGGATGGTGCCCGCAGCGGCTTCCTTCGGATTGGTGGCGCCCAGCAGGTCACGGTGGGCCAGCACGGCGTTGTCACCTTCCAGGGCCTGGATCATCACCGGGCCGGAGATCATGAACTCGACCAGCGCGTTGAAGAACGGACGCTCGCGGTGCACGGCGTAGAAGCCTTCGGCTTCGCGGCGCGACAGCTGCTTGTACTTGGCAGCGACGACCTTCAGGCCGGCCTTTTCGAAGCGGGCGTAGATTTCACCGATGACGTTCTTGGCGACGGCGTCCGGCTTGATGATGGAAAGGGTGCGCTCCAGCGCCATGGGAATTCTCCGTTGGGCGGGCCACTGATCGGCCCGAGAGTAACATGAAAAAAACCCGCGTCAAAACGCGGGCTTAGCCTGATATACGTAGGACGATTCTAACGTGTCGCGAAGATGTCCGGTAGTGCCGAGCCATGCTCGGCAGGGCAGGCCCTGACGAAAGACGGCTTCTCTATTCAGGTTGGCCGGGGCGGCCACACGCGGCACGACCGGATGAACAGACCCCTGTGCCTGCTGCACCGCACAATGCCAGTGCGCGGCGACGGGTCTAATATCAAACAATCGTTTGATTGAACCCTGTCCCGCCCATGGCCAAGCCCGCTCATTTCTCCACCAAGGACCGCATTCTCGGCGCGGCCGAGGAGCTGTTCGCCCAGCATGGCTTCGCCGGCACCTCGCTGCGCCAGGTCACCAGCCAGGCCGATGTGAACATCGCCGCGGTCAACTACCACTTCGGCTCCAAGGAAAACCTGGTCAACGAGGTGTTCCGTCGGCGCATGGACGAGATGACCACCGCCCGCCTGGCCCAGCTGGACAGCGCCCGCCGCGAGCACCCCGGGCAGCTGCGGCCGGTGCTGGCCGCCTTCGTCGAGCCGGCGCTGGCGATGGCCCAGGACCGCCAGACCGGCGGCGCCTTCGTGCGCGTCATCGCCCGGGCGTATGCCGAGAAGAACGACAACCTGCGCAAGTTCCTCTCCGACCACTACGGCCACGTGCTGCGCGACTTCGGCAAGGCCATCGCCGCCTGCGTGCCGGAGTTGAGCAAGGAAGAGCTGTATTGGCGGCTGGACTTCCTGGCCGGCTCGCTGACCTATGCGATGGCCGATTTCGGCCTGATCAAGCGACCCGCCGGTGTCACCGAATCGGCGCATCGTGCCCATGCCGCCCGCGAGCTGATTCATTTCGCCGAAGCCGGTTTCCGCGCCAGCGCGGTCACCGATGCGCCGGTGCACTCCCTTTCCACCCCGTAGCGCCTGGGCCCTGCCCGATTGAATCCTCCGTAGAGCCGGGCGCTGCCCGGCTGTCAGACCAACAAAGGCTTATCGACATGTCCAATTCCCTGCTAGTCCGCCGTGCCGCCGTGCTGGGTGCCGGCGTCATGGGTGCCCAGATCGCGGCCCACCTGACCAACGCCGGCGTCGACACCGTGCTGTTCGACCTCCCCGCCAAGGAAGGTCCGGCCGATGGCATCGTGCTCAAGGCAATCGCCAACCTGGGCAAACTCAGCCCTGCCCCGCTCGCCAGCAAGTCCTACGCCGAGGCGATCACGCCGGCCAACTATGAAACCGGCCTGGAGCAGCTGCGCGACTGCGACCTGATCATCGAAGCCATCGCAGAGCGGATGGACTGGAAGCAGGACCTGTACAAGAAGATCGCCCCGTTCGTGGCCGACCACGCGGTGCTGGCCTCCAATACCTCCGGCCTGGGCATCAACAAGCTCGCCGACGTGCTGCCCGAACAACTGCGCCACCGCTTCTGTGGCGTGCATTTCTTCAATCCGCCGCGCTACATGCACCTGGCCGAGCTGATCCCGGCCACCACCACCGATGCGTCGGTGCTGGAAGGCCTGGAAGCCTTCCTGGTCACCACCCTGGGCAAGGGCGTGGTGTACGCCAAGGACACCCCGAACTTCATCGGCAACCGCATCGGCGTGTTCTCGATCCTGTCCACCATTTACCACACCCAGCAGTTCGGCCTGGGCTTTGATGAAGTGGATGGCCTGACCGGCCCGCTGGTCGGCCGCCCGAAGTCGGCCACCTACCGCACCTCCGACGTGGTGGGGCTGGACACGATGGCACACGTGATCAAGACCATGGGCGATACCCTGCCCAACGACCCGTGGCATGAATTCTTCAAGTCGCCCACGTGGCTGGATGCGCTGATCGCCAAGGGCGCGCTGGGCCAGAAGACCGGCGCGGGCATCTTCCGCAAGGTCGGCAAGGACATCGTGGTGCTGGACCTGGAAAAGCAGGACTATCGCGCCGCCGACCGCAGCGCCGCGCCGGACGTGGTCGAGATCCTGAAGATCAGGAACCCGGCCGAGAAGTTTGCCAAGCTGCGCGAAAGCCAGCACCCGCAGGCGCAGTTCCTGTGGGCAACCTTCCGCGACCTGTTCCATTACAGCGCCTACCACCTGGCCGACATCGCCGAAACCGCGCGCGACGTCGACCTGGCCATCCGATGGGGCTACGGCTGGTCGCTGGGCCCGTTCGAAACCTGGCAGGCCGCTGGCTGGAAGCAGGTGGCGCAGTGGATCGCCGATGACATCGTGGCTGGCAAGAGCATGAGCAATGCCCCGTTGCCGGACTGGGTGTTCGATGGCCGCGACGGCGTGCATGCCGCCGAAGGCAGCTACAGCCCGTCGCGCAACGCCAAGCTGCCGCGCTCGGCACTGCCGGTGTACCAGCGCCAGCGCTTCCCCGATCCGCTGCTGGGCGAACAGTTCAGCCCGGGCGAAACCGTGTTCGAGAACGACGGCGTGCGCATGTGGCACGACGGCGACGGCATCGCGGTGGTCAGCTTCAAGACCAAGATGAACACCGTGTCCGACCACGTGCTCAATGGCCTGCAGGAGGCAATCAAGCGCGCCGAGCAGGGCTTCAAGGGTCTGGTGATCTGGCAGCAGAAGGAGCCCTTCTCCGCCGGTGCCGACCTGGCCGGCGCGCTGGGCCTGCTGCAGGCCGGCAAGGTCGAGCAGTTTGAAGAGATGGTGCACAACTTCCAGCGCACCAGCCAGGCGATCAAGTATTCGCTGGTGCCGGTGGTGACCGCCGTGCGCGGCCTGGCCCTGGGTGGCGGTTGCGAATTCCAGATGCACAGCGCCAAGAGCGTGGCCGCGCTGGAAAGCTACATCGGCCTGGTCGAGGCTGGCGTTGGCCTGCTGCCCGCCGGTGGTGGCTTGAAGGAACTGGCGGTGCGCGCGTCGCAGGCCGCCGGTCCGGGCGGCGATGTGTTCGCCGAACTGAAGAAGACCTTCGAAACCGTGGCCATGGCCAAGGTCTCCAACTCGGCGGTCAACGCCCAGGAACTGGGTCTGATGCGCACCACCGACAAGGTGGTGTTCAACAGCTTCGAGGCGTTGTACATCGCCAAGGCCGAAGTACAGGCGCTGGCCGAGGGTGGCTACCGTCCGCCGATGCCGGCGCGCCGCATCCAGGTGGCCGGTGACGTGGGCATCGCCACCTTCAAGATGATGCTGGTGAACATGCTGGAAGGCCGCTTCATCAGCCCCTACGACTACGAGATCGCCGTGCGCATCGCCACCGTGCTGTGCGGCGGCGAAGTGGATCGCGGCACGCTGGTGGACGAAGAGTGGCTGCTGACCCTGGAGCGCAAGCACTTCGTCGAACTGGCCCAGCAGGAAAAGACCCAGGCCCGCATCGCGCACATGCTCAAGACCGGCAAGCCGCTGCGCAATTGATGGATGGCCGGTGCCGACCCCGGTCGGCACCTCCTGCTGTGGCACTCGAGCCTGGCTCGACGCTACGACCCCTATTCAAGAGATCACTGCAATGACCAAGCAAATCCAGGACGCCTACATCGTCGCCGCCACCCGCACCCCGGTTGGCAAGGCGCCCAAGGGCATGTTCCGCAACACCCGTCCCGATGACATGCTGGCCCACGTGCTCCGTTCGGTGGTCGCGCAGGCCCCGGGCATCGACGTCAACCGCATCGACGACGCCATCATCGGCTGCGCCATGCCCGAAGCCGAGCAAGGCATGAACGTGGCACGCATCGGCGTGCTGCTGGCCGGCCTGCCCGACACCATCGCCGCGCAGACCGTCAACCGCTTCTGCTCATCGGGCCTGCAGGCCGTGGCCATGGCCGCCGACCAGATCCGCCTGGGCAACGCCGACCTGATGCTGGCCGGTGGTACCGAATCGATGTCGATGGTGCCGATGATGGGCAACAAGATCGCGATGGCGCCGAGTGTGTTCGACAACGACCACGTTGCCATCGCCTACGGTATGGGCATCACGGCCGAGAAGGTCGCCGAGGAGTGGAAGGTCTCGCGCGAGGAGCAGGATGCCTTCGCCCTGGCCTCGCACCAGAAGGCCATCGCCGCGATCCAGAACGGCCACTTCAAGGACGAAATCAGCCCGTATGACGTGCGCACCCGCCAGCCCGACCTGGCCGACGGCCGCCGCATCATCACCCGCGACCGCATCGTGGACACCGACGAGGGCCCGCGCCTGGATTCCTCCGCCGAGGGCCTGGCCAAGCTGCGCCCGGTGTTCCGCAACGGCCAGTTCGGCGGCACCGTGACGGCGGGCAACTCCTCGCAGATGAGCGACGGCGCCGGCGCGGTACTGCTGGCCTCCGAGCAGGCCGTCAAGGACTACGGCCTCAAGCCGCTGGCCCGCTTCGTCAGTTTCTCCGTGGCCGGTGTGCGCCCGGAAGTGATGGGCATCGGCCCGATCGCCGCCATTCCCAAGGCGCTCAAGCAGGCCGGCCTGACCCAGGACCAGCTGGACTGGATCGAGCTCAACGAAGCCTTCGCCGCACAGTCGCTGGCGGTCATCCGTGATTGCGGCCTGGACCCGTCCAAGGTCAACCCGCTGGGCGGCGCCATCGCCCTGGGCCACCCGCTGGGTGCCACCGGCGCGATCCGCACCGCCACCCTGCTGCACGGCCTGCGCCGTCGCCAGCAGAAGTACGGCATGGTGACCATGTGCATCGGCACCGGCATGGGCGCGGCGGGTATCTTCGAGTCGCTGTGATGTAACAGGCGGTGCCGACCCGGGGTCGGCACTCGCCCACGCGGCAGGTGACGGCCGTTGGTCGGCACGAAAAACGCAAAAGGGCAGCCGCGAGGCTGCCCTTTTGCTGTATCCCGCAACTGCCAATCGGTAGTGCCGAGCCATGCTCGGCAAGGACCTCCCAGGGGAGGTCAAACAGCCAGCCGGACATGGCCCAGCCCTACCCGTCAGCTGTCGGCCAGCGCCTTCTTCAACATCTCGCGCGCCGGACCGGCCAGCTTCTCGTTGTTCAACGCGAAGCGGATGGTGGCCTCGACCAGGCCCAGATGGGTGCCACAGTCGAAACGGGTGCCCTCGAAGCGATAGGCATCCACACGCTCGCTCTTGAGCAGCTCGGCAATGGCATCGGTCAGCTGGATCTCGCCCCCGGCACCGGTACCAGTGGCTTCAAGCAGTTCGAAGATCTTCGGGCTGAGCACGTAGCGCCCAACCACGGCCAGATCGCTGGGCGCATCTTCGGGCTTGGGCTTCTCCACGATCGCGCTGATCCGGCCCTGCCGGCCATCAAACGTGTCGGTGGCCACGATGCCGTAGCTGCCGGTCTTGTCGTGCGGCACATCTTCGACGGCAATGATGCTGGCACCGGTGGCCTGGTTGGCATCGGCCATCTGCTTGAGCGCGGCATCGCCGCGGTTCCAGATCAGATCGTCGGGCAGCAGCACCGCGAACGGTTCATCGCCGATGATCGCCTTGGCACACAGCACCGCGTGGCCCAGGCCAAGCGCTTCGGCCTGGGTTACGAAGATCGCGCGCACCCCCTTGGGCAGCACGTGGCGCACCAGCTCCAGCTGTTCGGTCTTGCCGGCGCGCTCGAGCTTCTGCTCCAGTTCGTAGGCCTTGTCGAAGTAATCGGCCACCGCGTGCTTGTAGCGGTTGGTGATGAAGATCAAGGTGTCGCAGCCGGCC
>JAHREJ010000023.1 GCA_021733645.1 Bacillus subtilis subsp. subtilis
TGGAAAAGGTTCACTTAAGAACTATAGGGCAGGTCTCGACCCGCCCCGATGAAACACGAAGCCCTGCCAGGTGTTGGGCTTCTTCGTTTAGCGCCGTAGCCCGGATAATGCCGAAGGCCGCATCCGGGGCCGTGATGCAACGCAAGCCAAAGGGGTCGGGTTCAATTACCGCGGATCCATGAAGCACAACGAAGCCCCGCACACGCGGGGCTTGTTGTTTAGCGGCCAGCTGTCTGCTCTTGCAGGACGGTATCGATCATCTGCATCACGAACCGTTGCTGGGCCTTGGGTAGCCGGGTGATGCGTTCAAGCTGCTGTCGCAGATTCGGCGCCGATGCCCCACGAGATTGAGTCGTAAGCTCCCCCGGCAGCCAGACACCCGATAAGAAGACCTTTCTGGCATCTTTAACAGCCAGGAGGTTGCATGCGCACATCAAAATTCACCGAGACGCAGATCATCACGATCCTCAAGCAGGGCGATGCCGGGCTTGCGGTGAAGGATCTATGTCGCCAGGCCGGCATCAGCACGGCGACGTACTACCCGTAGAGGAGCAAGTACGGCGGGCTTGAGGCGCCCGAGCTTCGGCGCGTCAAGGACCTTGAAGCTGAGAACGCCAAGCTCACACGCATGTACGCGGAGATGGCGCTGGACAACGCAGCACTGAAGGATCGGATCGCAAAAGAACTGTAGGGCCGGGTCAGAAGCGCGAGGCTGTGCGTTTCCTCGCCGAGGTGCGCGCACGGCCCCTGAGCCGGTCCTGCGCTTACGTGGGTTTGTCTCGTGCGGACTGGTATGCGCCGCCACTAGATTGGACTGTGCGTGATGCGGAACTGATATCAGGCCTGGCCAAACTGGTCGAGGAGTTGCCCAGCCGAGGTTTCTGGAAGTGCAGCGATCAACGCCGCAGGAAACGACCGGACCGGAATCCGAAGCGAATCTATCGCGTGCACAAGGCGGTGAGGCTCAACCTGAGAAGAGCGTCCAAGCGCCGCCTGCCAAAATGCGAGCGGGTGCCGCTGTATGTCCCCAGGCATTCCGATACCGTCATGGTCCATGGACTTCATGAGTGACGCGCTGGCCTGCGGCGAACGATTCCGAACATTCAATGTGGTCGATGACTTCAACCGCGAGTTTCAGCCGCTCTGCAACGTCACGTCGGGATGAGCGGCGAAGATGTCCATGACGATTTCAAAGTAAGTCTGGCCCTCGCCGCGTTCCAGCGCCTGCAACTGGGCCTGGATGATGGGAGCGTTGAAGCTGCCGGGTGCGTCCAGCTTGGCCTGCAGCCAGGCGCGCGTGGCTGCCATACCCAGGGCGTGGCGGCTGTGTGCGATGTCCTTCCACCGCACCTGCACGCTGTCGTGCCCGGCCAATGCGCCGTAGCCGCCATAGAGCAGGTCGTCCAGCGCATCCAGGCTGGGGCCCAGCTGCCAGTCTTCGCCGTGCATGAAGACGCGATTGATTTCGGCGTAGAAGCTGGCGATATCGTTGATCGCGCTGCCTTCCAAGGTGAGAGTGAGGCGATCCACGGCTCAGGGCAGCGCCATGCGCAGCCGGGTCGTCAGGCGCGCATCGGCATGGCGGGGCGAAGGGGCGGGGGAGGGCATCCTGGCAGTCCTGCGGGGCGGGTCGCCAGGACTGTAACAGCCCCCCGTTGCACGGCCCCGGGGCGAGCGCGATACTCGCCGCGCTGCACGCCCTTCCCCGGTGGAAGATGCGCGGCGGCACCGCGTCGTAAACGGATGTAACGACCACGCCAAGGGGAGACACCATGCATCAGCCATCCTGCACCGGTTGCGGGCAACCGACCGTTGCCGACCCCGCGCACTGCCCTGCCTGCGCGCCACCGGCGCCACGGCCGCCGGCATCGGGCCCCGAAATGGGCGCAGTCACCTTCCGGCAGAGCCGCCAGCAGCGCGAGAAGACCGCCAGCCGTCATTCGCGCTATCTGTGGGTCATCGCTGTGCTGGCCGGCCTGAAGGCGGCGTTCTGGTTCATCAAGGATGCGCAGGGCTGAGCCACTGCTGCAGGCGTGTCCGCTTGACCACCGCGTGTGCGTTGTCAGCTTGACCAGCCGGGCCCAGGCCCTCCATCGGAACCTCTACGGGACACCCATCATGCTCAGGCACCTCCTTGCCGTCATCGTCGCGCTTGTCCTCAGCGCTCCGGCCCTGGCCCAGGTCAAACCGTTTCCGGCCGGCTTCCGCACCCAGGAGGTGGCCGCCGGCGATGCCACGCTGCACGTGCGGGTGGGCGGCAAGGGCCCTGCCGTGGTGTTGCTGCACGGGTTCGGTGACACCGGCGACATGTGGGCGCCGTTGGCCACTGCCCTGGCCGCCCGGCATACGGTGGTGGTGCCCGACCTGCGCGGCATGGGCCTGTCCTCACACCCGGCCGGCGGCTACGACAAGCACAGCCAGGCCGGCGATGTGCGCGCGGTACTGGCTTCCCTTGGCATCGAAAAGGCCTCGGTGGTCGGGCATGACATCGGCACGATGGTGGCCTTCGCCTACGCCGCGCGTTACCCGCAACTGACCGCGCGGCTGGTGGTGATGGACGCGCCGGTGCCGGGCATTCCGCCGTGGGACGAGATCGTGCGCAATCCGCTGCTGTGGCATTTCGATTTCGGCGGGCCGGACATGGAGCGGCTGGTGGCCGGTCGCGAGCGCATCTACCTGGACCGCTTCTGGAACGATTTTGCGGCCAACCCCGACGCGATGGACGAGGCGTCACGCGCGCACTACGCCGCACTCTATGCACGGCCGCAGGCGATGAAGTCCGCGTTCGCGCAGTTCCGTGCCTTCCGTGAGGATGCCGCGGTGAACCAGGCGGTGGTCGCCCGTAAGCTCACGATGCCGGTGCTGGCCATCGGCGGCGGGAAGTCTTTCGGGGCCACTGAAGCGGTGGTCATGCGCAATGCGGCCGTGGATGTCACCGAGGTGGTGATTCCCAACGCCGGCCACTGGCTGATGGAGGAAGCACCGGTGCCCACCATTGCCGCAGTGACCCGCTTCATCGACGCGCCGATATCGAAGTAGGCGATGCCGGCGCCGCAGGCACGGGGTGGCGGTGGCCATCGTGCAGGGCGTGGCGCTGTGGAGGCCGTGCACTGCTGCCACCTGAACGCGATGCATTGCGTTGACGCGGCGTGGACATGATTTCACCGGGCGTTGCGCACGCCGGGCCGACACTGATCCCATGTCCTGCGGAGTGAGGAAAACGCCATGAAGAACATCCAACGCCTGTTGTGCATCGGTGCTTTGGCCGCGGCCTCGTTCGGCGCCACTGCCCAGACCTACGGCCCCAAGGACGAAGGGCGCCGCTTCAATGACGGCAGCAAGGTGGTGTGCAAGAACGTGGAAGTGCAGCGCAACGGCAAGGATCCCAACCGCATTGCCGGTACAGCCACCGGTGCGGTGGTGGGTGGGTTGCTGGGGAACCAGGTGGGCGGCGGCAACGGCAAGAAGCTGGCGACCGTGGCGGGTGCCGTGGCGGGCGGCGCGGCAGGCCGCAACATCCAGGGCCGCAGCCAGCAGAAGAACGGTGACCGCGTGGTCGAACGCCGCTGCGAGCGCCAGTACCGCTGAGCCGGCACGCCTGTAGACGCATGACCTCGACGCCGGCCCCTGGGCCGGCGTCGTCGTAGGTGGCAGTGGGAAGTCGCGCGGCGCGCCGTATACTCCGCCGACACCCAAGGACGACCCGCCCGTGAGCGAAGCGCTTGAGCCTGGCAGCACCCCCGGCCCTGGGCCGACGGAACATCCGGACGCGGTGGGGCGCTTTGCGCGGTTGCGCGAGCGCACCGATGAACTGGAGCTCGTCATCTCCGGCCTGCTTGCCTTCGCGCTGCTGGCCGCGCCCGGGCGCATCTTCGAGGCCTGGGCCACCAGTACGGTGCACACCGAAGGCGTCTACGCCTACGCGCTCTGGTTTGGCTTCAGTACCAGTGTAGGACTGTGCTACGTGGTGGCCGTTGCATTGATCGCCCACCTGGCCATCCGCGGCTACTGGGTGGGCCTGGTCGGGTTGAAGAGCCACTTCCCCGACGGCATCCGTTGGGACCGCATCCCGTTGCTGGGGCCGGTCTCGCGCGCCTTTTACCAATCGCGGGTGGCGAGCCTGGACCAGTCGATTGCCGATGCGGACCGCGCGGCCTCCACGCTGTTTTCAGCCACGCTGCTGTTCGCCTTGACGATGGTCCTGATCGGCGCCGGTTCGGTGGTGCTGCTGGCCATTGCCGGCGCAGTGGGCGCCCTGCTGGGCGCCACCGACCGCATTGCCTTGATCATCGTGGCGACCTTCTTCGGTCTTTTCATCCTGCTCAACATGCTGCCGTTGCCGCTGGAAAAATGGATTGCACGGCGCAAGGCGCGGGGGGCACCGAGCGCGCGCCTCGAGCGCACCATGCGCGGTGTGTTGACGGTCAATCAGTGGCTGATCCCCATGCGCCTGCTGCTGCCGGTGCAACTGACCCTGCAAAGCAACCGTTATGCGCGCAATTTCATGGTGGCCTACTTCATCGCGGTGATGGTGGCGATGTGCATCGGCGGCGTGCAGGCGGTCAGTTCGATGCGCTTTTCGCTGTTCAACCGCTACACGGTGGTGACCGAACAGGCCGTCGAGGAGGGCATGCTGAGCGCACACTATGAATCGCTGCGGGCGGACCGCGACCGGCTGCTGCGCTACCCGATGATTCCCAGCGACGTGGTCGACGGGCCGCTGCTGCGGTTGTTCATTCCCCACCAGCCCCAGCGCGACAACGGGCTGGCGCGCCGCCTGTGCGGCACGTTGACCGAGGGCGAAAACCGGCTGCGCGGTCCGGCGGCGGAGACCGCCGCGGTGCAGTGCGTGGCGCGGTTGTGGAGCGTGACCCTGGATGGCCAGCCGGTGGCAGTGAAGGACTTCGTGGCGATGGAGCGGCGCGACCTGGAGATGCGTGGCGTAGTGGGCTACCTGCCGTTGGCGGCGTTGCCGCCGGGACGGCACGACCTGCGCCTGGTCTGGAACCCCGGCGGGCCCGAGCGCGGCACCCAGCGCCACCGCGATTACCGTATTCCGTTCTGGTACGCGCCGGAGGCCGATCACTGAATCAGGCGGCGGTGGACAGCACCCGCTGCAGTGCGTCGATTTCCGCCGGGGTGGTCGACCAGGACGTGACAAAGCGCACCGGCACCTCGTCGCTGGTCATGGGCAGGTCGTCGGGCAGGCTGTCGGCGTACCAGTCGTAGCACTGCACGCCTGCGCCTTGAAGGTACTGGAGGAGCGCGCGCGGCATCACCACGAACACTTCGTTGGCCTGCACCGGCCAGGCCAGGCGGATGCTGCGCTGCTGGCCAAGGCGTGCGGCCAGGGCGCCGGCCATGTTGTTGGCGTGGCCGGCCAGCTGCAACCAGTGCCCGTCCTGCAGCCATGCATCGAACTGCGCGCCGAACAGGCGGCCCTTGGAGATCAACTGGCCGGCGCGTTTGCGGCGCTGCGCGACGTCCTGCGCCAGCGCGGTGTTGAAGAAGATGACCGCCTCGGCACACAACGCGCCATTCTTGGTGGCGCCCAGGGACAGCACATCCACGCCTGGGCGACTGGCCAGGTCGGCCGGGGTGCAGCCCAGGGCGGCCACCGCGTTGGCAAAGCGCGCTCCGTCCATGTGCAGGTAAAGCCCGCGCGCGTGGGCCAGCGCGGCCAGCGCGGCCACTTCGTCGGGGGTATAGACCTGGCCGTTCTCGGTGGCCTGGGTGATGCTCACCGCCGCCGGACGGACGCCATGCGGGGGGGCCACGGGCAGGCGATCCAGCGCGTGGCGCAGGTCGTCGGCCAGCAGTTTGCCCGCGGTACCCTTCACCGGCAGCAGGCGTGCCCCGCCGGTGAACAGTTCCGGCGCGCTGGTCTCGTCGGTCAGGATGTGGGCCTGGTGATGGCAGAACACCGCCTCCCAGGGCTTGACCAGCGCCGACAGCGCCAGGCAGTTGGCGGCGGTGCCGGTGGCCACGAAGAACACCTGCAGTTCCTGTTCGAACAGGTTGGCCAGGGCCTGGGTGGCGCGGGTGGTCCACGGATCGTTGGCATAGGCCGGCGCGCTGCCGACGCAGGCGTCCTGCAAGGCTTGCAGGAGGCGTGGCGAAACGCCGGATTGATTGTCGCTGGCAAAATTCATGGTGAGATGTCCTGGCACGCAAGGGCAGGGCACCAGCATGCCCAACGCACGCGCGCCTGACAGCCCCCTTCCCGTCGAACTGTGACCGCATCGGGCCTGCAACGCGCCGGAACCGACGCCACCGCCGCAGGTATCAGCGACGCGCGCCCAACCGCCACACCGCCAGCCCGCCATACAGCACCAGCAGCCCCGCCAAGGTCCACAGCTCGTGGCTGACCTCGGCCAGGCGGGCGTCCATCTGGTTCAGGCGCACCATCAGGTTGATTCCCGCGGTGGTGGGCAGCAGGTGCGCCAGCGCCACCAGCGCGGGCGGTGAGGTGACCGCCGGCCAGGACAGGTTGGCCAGGAAGAACAGCGGGATCGAGCAGGCAATGACCACCTGGAACGCGCGCTCACGGGTGGCCAGGAAGCTGCCCACGAACAACCCGAACGCTACGGTGGCGGCAATGAACAAGGCACCGCCGAGCAGTTGGCCGACGGGATTGCCGCCGCGCGGGTAGTCCTGCACCCACGCGGTAAAACCGGCGTAGTAGAGCAGGCCGAGCAGGCCGATGATGGCAAAGCCCAACGCCATGCCGGCCAGGGTGGGCAGGTCGAAACGCAGGCGCCGGCCCAGGTCCCGCCGCCGTGCACCCAGCAGCACGCCAATGCCCATCAGCAGGGTCTGGTGCACGATCAGTTCGGCCACGCCCGGCACGATGGCGCTGCCGTAGCCTTCGCGGGTATTGAACAGTGGCCGCTGCACCAGGGTGATCGGCGGCGGCTGCGGGGCGCCCATGAACGCGGCCTGCGACACGGCGGCATCGCGCCCGAACGCTGTCAGCGCGTCGGCCACGCCGCCGAGCACCCAGCTGGCGCGACCCAGATAGGCGCCGTTGCCCATCAGCACCAGGTGGCCGGCGCCACCGCGCAGGATGTCCCGCTCCAGCCGGGCAGGAATCAACAGGATGCCCTCGGCGTCACCGCGCTCCAGCGCCTGGCGGGCCTGGTCGAGGGTGGGGGGCTGGGCGACGATGCGCACCGTACGCAAGGCATCCACGCGCCGCAGCAGTTCGCGGCTGGTGGCGCTCTGGTCGTGGTCCACCACCACGATGGGCAGGTTGCTGGCCACCTGGTGGCGGTAGGCGGCCGGATAGAAGAACGAATACAGCACCACCGCACCGATCATCAGCACCACCGCGTAGCGGTCGGTCAGTATCGCGCGCAGGGTCTGGCGCAGGCTGTCGGTGAAGCGGCTCATGCGGCCGCCCCGGCCGGTGGTGGAGCAGGCGCAGGCGTGGCGCGTGCGGCGACGATCAGGCGCCAACCGCCGATGCCGCCGGCCACCAGCACCATCAGCAGGAGCGTGCCCAGCGGCCACAGCGATACGGTCCACGGCGCACCGACGAACTGCTGCTGGGTCTGCAGCTTGACGTAGGCCGTGAGGGGCAGCAGCTGGTTCCACACGCGGGTGAACAGCGGTGCGTCCACCACCGGGAAGGTGGCGCCGGAGAAGGCCAATGCGGTGCCGATACTCAAGCCAATGGCCGACAGCGCCGTGCCCATGTCGCGGGTGAGGCCCACAAACAGCAGCGCCACCGCCGCGCAGGCCAGGTAGAACAGCGGCTGGCCCAGCATCAGCAACAGCACGCTGCCGGCGATGCCATCTCCGCGCAACAGCGCCAGGTACAGCACGCCGAGCGCGCCATACGCTGAGAACAGCGCGACATACGGGCTGATCTTGCCGGCGATGGCCGCCCAGGGGGCCGCGCCCAGCCATGCACGCAGCTGTCCATCGCGAACCTCGCGCCCCAGGCTGGCGGCAACGGCCAGCGCCAGACCCAGCGACAACAGCGCCGGGAACACCAGCGGCAGCAGGAACAGCTCGTAGCTGCGCGCCGGGTTGTGCAGGATGTCCGACTGCACCGCGATGGGCGGCGCACGCAGTCTGGCCGGGCCGACCTGTTTGCCGATGCGTCCGGTCAGCAGCCGTGCGTTCCAGGCACCGACGGTTTCAACGATGTCGCGCACCGCCGACTGCCCGGTGGTGAGGTAGGTGGCGTTGTAATAGGCAAATACCGTGCCTTGGCTGCCACGCAGCGCCTGTCGGGTGGCATCGCGCGGCACCAGCACCACCGCGAACACCTCCAGCCGGCGCAACTGTGATTGGGCATCGGCCAGGTTGGCCGGTTGGCTGGCCACGGCGATGCCTGGGCTGGCATCGAGCATGCGGGCCAGCAGGCGGCTCTCGGCACTGTGGTCCAGGTCGACGATGGCGATGGGGATATCGCGCATTACCGAGGCGGAAAACAGCCATGCCATCACGCCCAGCATCAGCACCGGCAACACGGTCACCAGCAGGCGGTCGGCGCGGTCGTGGCGCAGGTGCTGCAGCTCGCGTCCCAACGCGGCGGCGAACCCGGCCCGCCCCTGCCGTTTCATCCCTGTGGCCACGCGAACAGCACGCTCATTCCCGGCCGGAAACCATCGACACGGGCGGCGGGGCGCAGGCGGATCTCAAAGCTGCGCACGTCATAGCCGGACGATTGACGGGTGGAACGCCAGGTGGCGTAGTCGCCAGCGGGATTGATGAAGTACACCTCGAAGTCGGCATCGCGATCCAGCGCAGGCACCTGGCCGCGCAGGCGGCTGCCGATCTTCAGGCCGCGCATCTGCGATTCGCGCAGGTTGACCGAGACCCACATGCGGTCGATGTCGACCAGGGTGAAGACCGGGTAGCCGGCCGGGACCAGCTCGCCCACATCGGCCATGCGCTTGTTGATCTCCCCGGCCAGCGGTGCGCGGCCGTTGATCTCGTCGCGCGCGGCATCCACTTCGGCCACCGCGCCGCGTGCCTGGCGCACCTGGCCCTGCGCGGCGCGCTTGTCCTGTTCGCGCGCACCGGCCAGGGCCTGGTCGTATTGGGCGCGTGCGGCATTGGACAGCTCACGCGAGCTGCGCGCCTGGGCCAGGGCTTCGTCGCGCTTCTGGCGGGTCATGACGCCTTCGTTGAACAGGTTCTGCACGCGCTGGTAGGTGGTATCGGCCAGGGTGGCACCGGCCTCGGCGCGCTTCCAGTTTGCCTGGGCGGCGCGGATGTCTTCGCTGCGTGCGCCCGCATCGGCCTTGTCGGCCACCGCGCTGGCCGCCTCCAGTGCCCCCTGCGCCTGTTCTTCCTTGGCGGCCACTTCCGGGCTGTCCAGCACGAACAGCACCTGGCCGGCCTTGACCCGGTCGCCTTCGCGCACCTTCAGTTCGGCCAGCCGTGCGGTGATCTTGGCGGCCACGTTGACGGTGTCGGCGTCGGCCATGCCCTGCAGCTGCTGGGCGGGCGTGCGCCAGGCCAACCACAGCCCCACCACCACCACGATCACCAGCACCAGCGCGATGACGATGCCGGCCTTGCGCTTGTTCGGCGGCGGCGCGTCGGCCGGCCCTTGCAGGGTGTCATTCATGGGCGATCACCTCGTCGGCACGGCGGCGGAATTCTTCGTAACGGTCCATCTGTCCACTGATCTCCAGCAGTTGTGCCAGTGCCACGTCGTACTGGTAGGCGGCCTGCGCACGTTCCACCTGCGCACCGCCCAGCCCCAGCCGTGCATCGATGACATCCAGCGAGGTGGCCTGGCCTTCGCGGAAGGCCAGCTCCTGCAGGCGCAGGTTTTCGCGGTTCTGTTCGATGCTGCTGTCCAGCAGCAGGAACTGCTGGCGCGCGGTGTCCAGCTCGTACCAGGCCTTGCGCACGCCCAGGGTTACCTGGTTCTCCGCCTCGCGCAGGCCGGCTTCGGCCTGTTCCTGCTGCGCGCGCGCGGCACTGATCTGCGCCGGGCGGGAATGGGGCGACAGGAAGGTGTACTTCACGCCGATGCCGAACGCCCAGTCCGGATCGGTGATCATTTCATCGCGGCGCAGGAAGTCGTACTGGCCGAACAGGTACACGGTCGGCTTGAACTTGGCCTGCTGCACGCGGACGCCCTGTTCGGCCTGCGCCACCACTGCGCGCAGGCGCGCGATCTGTGGCTGCCGGGCCTGCGCCTGGCGTTCGAAGGTTGGCAGTGCGCCGATCGGGGTGCGGTGCACGAACAGCGGCGACAGCGGGCGCACTTCGCCGCCGCTGCGCAGCAGGGTGGCCAGGGCGGCCTTGAGGGTCTGCAGGTCGTTGCGTGATTTCTGGTAATCGCGCTCGGCCTTGTCGCGGGCCACGTTGGCCTGCAGGCGCTGGGCGCGGGTGGCAAAGCCCTCGCGCTCCAGCTTGAGCGCATCGTCGAGGTGACGTTGCAGCCCATCGCGCACGTCACCACGCACCTCCACGGCCTGCTCGGCAAGCCGCTGCCCGAAGTAGGCCTGGGCCAGCTGCACGCTGAGCGACTGGCGTTGCGATTCGCGTTCGGCGCTGGCCTGGTCGGTGGCGCCGGCGGCGGCCTGCCGTGCAGCCGGGATCAGGCCGCCGGTGTACAGCGGCAGCACCGCGGTCACCACCGGGCGGGTACGCCAATCGCGTTCAACAAACTGCAACGGCGAATCGATGCCGAACGCTTCGGCCACCGGGGTCAACGAGCCCAGTGGCAGGGTGAGGGTCTTCTGGAACTGAAGGCGGCGCACTTCGCCGGTGATTTCCGGCAGCCGCAGCAGGCGGGTGGCGTCCTGCAGATCCTGCTTGTTGCGCACCGACGCGTCGGCGGCGGCCAGTGCATCGGAGACCTGCTCCAGGCGCTGCTGCGACTGCTGCCAGTCCAGCGCGGGCACGGTGGCCTCGGCGATGGCCGGTTGGGCCATGACCGCGCCACTGCAGAACAGCAGGGCGGTGCAGTGGAGTCCTTTCTTTGCGCGCGCAAGCGCCGTGTACCGGCTCACAAGTGGGCGTTCCGTATGTAAAGCATTCGACAAAGTATGGTGCGCAGCGCGTGAAGCCGGGGTCTTCACGCGCTGCGCGCAAGCGTGGATGCCCATTGATGTCGATCAAGGCGGGCCGGACGCCGTTGCGTAACCTTGCAGGACCGACGGTGGTGCTACCGTCGGCGCAAGGCCGTGCACGGCCCTGCGATATCCCTGCAGACCCGAAGGACAGGTGCCATGACCCAGCAGCCCGCGCAGTTCACCCCCCCTCCCGCATCGGCCACGTTCGAACACGAGCCCGACGGCAGTGGTACCTATTGGTCCAACCGGCCACTCAACACGTTGCCGCCGGCAGACACGATGGGCGCTTACATGCGCAACCGTCCGCTGCCGCCGGAAGGCATTGCGCAGCGCCGGGCTTACATCATCGGTACCGGCATTGCCGGGTTGGCGGCCGCGTTCTACCTGATCCGCGATGGGGGCATGCCGGCGGCCAACATCACCCTGATCGACAGCCTGGATATTGAAGGCGGCTCGCTCGATGGCGCCGGCAACCCCGAGCAGGGCTACCTGGTGCGCGGCGGCCGCGAAATGAACTGGAACTACGACAACTTCTGGGACCTGTTCCAGGACGTGCCCGCGTTGGAACTGCCCGAAGGCTTCAGCGTGCTTGATGAGTACCGGGCGGTGAATGACCACGACCCGAACTGGTCCAAGGCGCGGCTGCTGCACCAGCAGGGCAAGGTCAAGGACTTTTCCAGTTTCGGGTTGAGCAAGGGCCAGCAGTGGGAGCTGGTCAAGCTGTTGCTCAAGCGCAAGGAGGAACTGGACGATGTGACCATCGAGGACTACTTCAGCGCCGGCTTCCTGCAGACCAACTTCTGGTTCTTGTGGCGTTCGATGTTCGCCTTCGAGAACTGGCAGAGCCTGCTGGAAATGAAGCTGTACATGCACCGCTTCCTGGATGCGATCGACGGGCTGAACGACATGTCCGCGCTGGTGTTTCCCAAGTACAACCAGTACGAGAGTTTCGTGGTGCCGCTGGCACGCATGCTGCGCGCGCAGGGCGTGCAGATCCAGTTCGACACACGCGTGCATGACCTGGACATGGCAGTGGATGGCCACGCGCGTACCGTGACGGCGATCCGCTGCAAGGTGGGCGGGCGCGAGGACAGCATTGCGGTGGCCGCCGGCGACCTGGTATTCGCACTGACCGGCTCGATGACCGAAGGCACCGCCTACGGCGACATGGATACCGCGCCGGTGCTGCAGCGCGACCGCCACGAACCGGGGCCGGACAGCGACTGGTCACTGTGGCGCAACCTGGCCCGGCAGTCGCCGGTCTTCGGCCAGCCGCACAAATTCTACGGCGATGTGGAGCGCTCGATGTGGGAGTCGGCCACGCTGACCTGCCGCCCCTCGCCGCTGGTGGACAAGATCGCCGCGCTGTCGGTCAACGACCCCTACTCGGGCCGCACCGTCACCGGCGGGGTCATCACCATCACCGATTCCAACTGGGTGATCAGCTTCACCGTGAACCGCCAGCCGCACTTTGTGGGCCAGCCAAAGGACGTGCTGGTGGTGTGGGTGTATGCGTTGTTGATGGACCAGGACGGCAACCACATCAAGAAGCCGATGCCAGCCTGCACCGGGCGCGAGATCCTGGCCGAGCTGTGCCATCACCTGGGCATCGCCGACCAGCTCGATGCTGTTGCCGCGGCAACCAAAGTGCGCCTGGCGCTGATGCCCTACATCACCGCCCAGTTCATGCCGCGCGCGGCCGGCGACCGGCCGCACGTGGTACCGGCCGGGTGCACCAACCTGGGCCTGCTGGGGCAGTTCGTGGAAACCCGCAACGATGTGATCTTCACCATGGAAAGCTCGGTGCGCACCGCGCGGGTGGCGGTGTACACGCTGCTGGGCCTGGCCAAGCAGGTGCCGGACATCAGCCCGGTGCAGTACGACATCCGCAACCTGCTCAAGGCCGCACGCGCCATGAACAACGGCGAGCCGTTCCCCGGCGAGCGGGTCCTGCACCGGTTGCTCGGCAAAAGCTACTTCGCGCACATCCTGCCGCCGCTGCCCGATACCGGGCGTGGCAGCGACAAGGACAAGGCCAAGGCGGGGTTCATGGAGGAGGAGCTGTCCTGGCTGTCCAGCAAGGGCAGCCTGGCGCTGAAGGACGTGTCGGCGCGGCTGGACCGGCTGGGTGACAAGCTGGGCAAACGGTGAGCGATGGGTAGCGCTGCGACGGCCCGCGGCGCGGTTCAACCCACGACGGGCAGGTCGGCCAGTGCCGCCAGCAATTGGGCATTCACCTGTTGATGGCGGCGCTGCCATGCGGGCAAGGTGGCCGGGTCGATCTGCGGCTGCCCATCCAGCGCCGACAACCAGCGCTTGAAGCGGCTGCGGTAGCGCGCCAGCGAAACATCGCCGGTGATGTCGCTGCCCACCAGGCCACCGGTACGCAAGGCGTCGATGACGGCCTGGACATCGGCCAGCTGGAAACGGCCCTGGTCCCAGTTGCTGCGCGCCACGTCTTCGGCCAATACATCCTTGTCGATCGACAGGTAGGTTGGCCGGGGAGTGGCGGCCTGTTCGGCGGCGAAGGCGGCCAGCAGGGCCTGCGGGTGGGGGAAGCGGCGGAAGGCGGCGCCCATGCCCAGTGCATGCGCCCAGCCGACCTCCACGTCCATGCACCAGTAGGTGAGGCGGCCACGCCACAGCGGCGACCAATGGTTCTCCCAGGCATGGCGCCGGCCGATGTCCGGCGAGGTGATGCCCAGCACGTGCACATGGCTGACCTGCGGCAGTGCCGCGGCGGCATTCACCCAGGAGCCGCAATGCATGCCGAACGGGAACCGCATGTTGTCCGGGTGGTTGTCCAGTACGACCAGCTGGAAGGGCGGCCGTGCGGACAGGCGCCGCAGCAGGACCAGGCTGAGGTGGTGGAAGTCGCCACTGCCGAGCAGCACGGTGCCGGGGGTGGCCGGCACGGCCGCCAGCACCTCCTTGCCGAAGCGCGCCAGGGTGGCGTGACGGCAGGCAAACCGCAGGGGATCGTGCCAGTGCGGCAAGGCAATGGCACGCGCCTGCGGCAGCGGCAGCACGCTGCCATCCAGGTCCAGGATCAATGGCGCATGCGCGACCATCGCTCAACCCCCGCCATCCGGTTCGGCCTGCAGATGCGGGGCAAGCCGGCGCAGTGCGGCACGCAGCAGTGGTGAGCGCGCATGGACAGCGTGCCGGGTGGCGGTGAACTGCGCGCCCAGCTCGGCCTTGATCCGCGAGTCGGTCCAGCCGGCCACGTAGTGGCTCAGACCGTGCTGCAGCGCGTACTCCAGGTTGTGAACCCAACTGACCGCATACAGATTGTGTTCGCGGGCCTGGGGGTAGGCCAGCCCGATGTATTTGTCGATCAGCTTTCCGGCGTGCACGTAGCACAGGTTCCAACCGATCAGTTCGCCGCGGTGGCGGTACAGAAACAGCCGGCCGTGGCTCTGGGCGTCGGTCAGCAGTTGCTGGAAGAAGCGGATGTCGAGCAGGTCGAAATGCACCTGGCTCTGCGCATGCACGTTACGGTACAGCGCAAACAGTTCGCGGATCAGGCGGGGGTCGGCCAGGGCCGGGTCGCCGCTGGGCATGCAATCGACCTGCAGGTCGGCACGCGCGCGCAGCTTGCGCCGGATGTTCTTGCGGCGCGCGGCCGACAGCCGCGCGAGATAGTCCTCGATCGAGTCGAAGTCGATCGGCATCCAGGCCAGCGGCATGCCGGCCAGGCTGATGAAGCCCCGCTCCTGCAATGCCTGCAGGAACGCACCGCTGTGGGCATTGGCCGCCGCGTCCAGCAGTGGTGAGTCCACCGCCAGGTCCTTGACCACCAGCAGCCGGCAATCGCTGTTGGCGTGCCGCCACACATCCTCGGCCAACGCGGCCGGCGACACCTGCGCCGGCAGCGGCGTGTACTCGGTACTGGTGGCACCGACAAAGCGCGTGGGCCAGGTCAGCCAGCGGCGCCAGTAGCGCGCCAATGGCAGGCCCCGCAGCCGCGCCCGCAGTGCATCGTCCAGCGTGGTGGTCAGGTCCAGCGGCGCGCGGAAGGTAGGCAGGCCGCTGGGCAGCCGGCCGGCCTGGAAGCCCTGCGGCGGGTGGGCCAGGAAGCCCTCCAGCAGCACGGGCGGTTCCAGGGCGGTGCTGCACTCATGCACGCGCGCGGTCCTCGTTGGCGGCGTGGCAAGGGCGCATGCCGGATCAGCCTTTGGCCCGGGTCAGCAGCTGGTCGAGCAGGGTGATGGCCAGGTCGATCTCGCCGTAGGTGATGTCCAGCGACGGAGCGAAGGTGATCACGTTCTTGTACCAGCCGCCCACATCCAGGACCAGGCCGATGCGCTTGCCGTCGTGCAGCAGGTCACCGGCCAGGCCGATGTCGACCATGCGGTCCAGCAGCTCGCGGTTGGGGGTGAACCCATCGTCCGTGCAGATCTCCGCGCGCAGCGCCAGGCCCAGGCCGTCGACATCGCCAATTTCCGGATGGCGCTTCTGCAGGCCTCGCAGACCATCGAGGAAGTAGGCACCCTTTTCCGGCACGGTGCGCTCGTAGTCCATCTCCTGGCCCAGCTTCAGCACTTCCAGGCCGAGGCGGGTGCCGAGCGGATTGGAGTTGAAGGTGGAGTGGGTCGAACCCGGCGGGAAAATGGTGGGGTTGATCAGTTCTTCGCGCGCCCACAGGCCCGACAGCGGGTTGAGGCCATTGGTCAGCGCCTTGCCGAATACCAGCACGTCCGGGGTCACGTCGAAGTGCTCGATGGCCCACAGCTTGCCGGTGCGCCAGAAGCCCATCTGGATCTCATCGACCACCATCAGGATGCCGTACTTGTCCAGCACCTTCTTCAGGTCACGGAAGAAGTGACGCGGCGGAATCACGTAACCGCCGGTGCCCTGGATCGGTTCGACGTAGAACGCGGCGTATTCGGCCTGCCCCACCTTGGGATCCCACACGCCGTTGTACTCGCTCTCGAACAGGCGCTCGAACTGACGCACGCAGTGGTCGGAGTATTCGTCCGGCGTCATGCCCTTGGGGCGACGGAACGGATACGGGAACGGGATGAACATCGCACGTTCGCCGAAGTGGCCGTAACGGCGCCGGTAGCGGTAACTGGAGGTGATCGCCGACGCGCCCAGGGTACGCCCGTGGTAGCCGCCTTCGAAAGCGAACATCAGGCTCTTGCCGTTGCGTGCGTTGCGCACGATCTTGAGCGAGTCCTCCACGGCCTGCGCGCCACCGACGTTGAAATGCACGCGCCCGTCCAGGCCGAAGCGATCGTGCATGCCCGTGGCGATCGTCTTGGCCAGCTGCACCCGGGTGGGGTGCAGGTACTGGCTGGCCACCTGCGGCAGGGTATCGATCTGGTCTTTCAGTGCATCGTTGAGGCGGCGGTTGGCATACCCGAAGTTGCACGCCGAATACCACATCTGCAGGTCCAGGTACGGGGTGCCGGCCGCGTCGAACAGGTAGCTGCCTTCGCAGCGCTGGAAGATCTTCGGCGGGTCCACGTAGTGCACGGTGTCGCCGAAGGAGCTGTAACGCGCCTCGTCGGCCAGCAACTGTGCGTCGCTGACGCTGGCCGAGGCATGCTTGTCAAAGAGATTCATCAGGTCGGTTCCGAAAAGGGCGTTCAAGGGAACAACGGGTGGGACGATCAGGCCGACGCCAGGATCCGCGGCAGCGTCGGTGGCAACAGCGTGCCGTCGAGCAGGCGCGGCAGCAGGGCGGTTGCCTCGTGGAAGGTCTGGATGGGGGCGTGGGGAATGCCGGCGTCCTGGCAATGGGTAATCAGGCGGCGCTTGGCGAACACGACGTCGGCGCGTCCGGACACGCAGAAGTCCGATGCGCCGTCACCGATCATCAGCACGCGCGGGTGATCGGTGCTGCGGGTCTGCGTGGCGCAGACGCACTTGCAGGTGCCGCTGCGGCAGCCGGCGGCCTGGTGCGGTGAGTGCAGTTCCCAGTGGTCGCCGCACCATTGCAGATGGTTGGCGACCACCGGCAGTGGCGGCAGGCCGTGGTTGGCGAGGATGCGCTGGATGGCGTAGTCCATGCCATCGCTGACGATACGTAGCGGCACGCCCAGTGCCTGGGCCTGGGTGACGAATCCGGCAAAGCCCGGATCGATGCGCACCTGGTCCAGGTGCGCGTCCAGCGTGGCCGGGTCCAGCGCCAGCAGCCGCACCTGGCCCTGCATGCATTCGCGCGAGCCGATCACACCGGCCTGCCACTGGTCTTCCAGTGCCTGCCAGCCGGGTCGGCCGTAGCGGACCAGCAGGGAATCGATGACATCTTCAACGCTGATGGTGCCGTCGAAGTCACACAGGATGCTCCAGCGCATGGGCATGTCCGTCGTTGGGAGGAAGAACCATCGCAGTCGGCATACCGGCGACGGGCCCACTCTAGGAAGGCATCCTTTCCCGATCCTTTCCGTTCCCTGCGCCGCCGTGGCCCGCAGGGGAACGGTTCAGCGATGTGTGAAATCTGTCGGATCGGCCGATGGGGTGTAGCGTGTGCGCCTCACTTCCTGCGTGCGTGCTGCCATGTCCTTTCCCATCTTCCGCGGTGCGGTTCCGTTGCTGATGCTGCTGGCCTGCAGCCCGGCCAAGGCCGACGACGCCGATGGGCGCTGGCGTGTCGCCGTCGGCGCGGGGGCACAGCAACTGCCGCGCTGGCTGGGGTCGGACCGCCAGCAATGGCAGGCCATACCGTTCTTCGATATCCAGACGCCTGGCGGAAGTGAACTGTCCAGTACCGATGGCCTGAGCGTGCCGCTGGCCAAGGCGGGGCGATGGCAGGGCGGCGTCTATGGCGACTACCTGTGGGGCCGCAGCCGCAGCGATCTGGGCCCGGCGCTGGCCGATGCGCTGCCCACCCTGCACACCCGCCTGCACGCCGGTGGCTTCGTCCAGTACCAGGCCAGCACCGCGCTGTCCTTCGATGCACGGCTCGGGCACGACCTGGGCAGCAATGGCGCCTACCTCACCTTGTCTGCCGACTACGACCTGCCACCGGTGTGGTACCTGCAGCAGTCGCTTTCGCTGGGATGGCGCGGCATGAACGGTGCGGCCATGCGCCGCTACTTCGGCGTCAGCCCGGCGTCGGCGGCGCTGCTGGGCACCGATGCGTGGCAGCCGGGCAGTGGCAGCCAGCAGGCGTCGGCCAACTACAGCGTGTTCGTCCCCACCAGCCAGCACACCGGCCTGGCACTGTCACTGGAATATGCCCGGCTGCTGGGCGATGCCGCAGACAGCCCACTGGTCCAGCGTTTTGGCAGCCGCGGGCAGTGGGAGCGCTCGCTGGCCTTCGTTTACCACTTCTGAGGCGACAGCCCCTTGAGGATCGCGTCGATGTCGGCCTCGGTCCACCACGGGCTGTTGCCGAGGGTCAGCATGCGTGCGGCGAAGTCCTGTGCCTGTGGGGTGGCGGCGGCCGGAACGATGCCGCGCAGGTAGCTGTAGTCGGGCAGGGCGTGGATGAACATGCGGCTCACGCCAAGCCCGCCGGGCCACAGCGTAGCCAAGGCGGCATCGCGTGCGCGCTGGCTGGGCAGGCGCACCATCAGCAGCGGCCAGGTGCCGTGCGTGCCGGGCGCGTCATCCATCACGGTGATCCCCGGCAGCTGCTGCAGGCGATCGCGCAGGTGCAGCCCGCGCACGCGTGCGGCCTGCTGGAACGCCGGCAGGCGCCGCGCCGCACGTGCCCCCACCGACTGTCGCCAGCGGCTGACCTGGTGCTGCGGGATGTCCAGGGGAAACACGTCGCCAACGGCAGCCTCCCACGCATGCTGCTGCAGCGCCTGCCGAAGCGGGCGGCCATACACCAGCGGCAACAGCGACGGCCGATAGCACAGCGCCAGCCCCAGCAGTTGCGCACTGCGCAGCAGCTCCCAGCGCAGCCGGGGCGGCGCCATGCGCGTGGCGGTCTGGCGCAGGGCGTGGCGCAGGTCCGGTTGCCGGCTGACCAGCAGGCCGCCTTCGAACAGGCTCAAGCCCTTGCCCGCGGCCAGGCTGAAAAAACCGATGTCGCCGCGCAGGCCAACGCTGGCAGTACCGACACGCGCGCCGAGTGCCTGCGCGGCATCCTCGATCACCCAGGCCCCCACCTCCGCGGCGATGGCGCAGGCCGCATCGACATCGGCCACGCGTCCGCCCAGATGGGTAGGCAGCACGGCCAACGTGCGTGAACCGCAGGCCGCACGCAGGGCATCGGGGTCCATGTCGAAGTGGCCCGGGCGGGTATCGCAGGGCCGCACGCGCAGGCCGGCCGCGTGCACCGCGATGGCCACCAGCGGGCAGGTGTAGGCCGGCACCACCACGGTGTCGCGGTCGGGGGCGCGCTGGCGCAGGGTGTGCAGGGCGATCAGCAGGGCGACGGTGCCCGAGCAGGTCAGTTGCAGCGCCGGGGTGCCGAGTTGCGCGCCCAGTACCACGGCCAGGTCACCGCCACCGGGCAGGAAGTCGCCGGCGTGCAGGGGCAGGCCGGCAGTCGGCGGCAGCTCGCGCGGCAGACCGATCATGCCGATGGCCGCGGCGCGTGGTGGGGGTCGGCAGCTTCAGCACGACCCAGGCACAGGATGCCGGCGACGATCAGTACCGCGCCCAGCAGGTGGTGCAGGGTCAGCGGCTCATGCAGCAACCACGCTGACAGCAGCAGCACGCTCACCACTTCCAGGTGCGAGGCGGCGAATGCCGGGCCGATGGGGGCGTGGCGCAGCAGGCTCATCCAGGTGAAGAACGCGCCGATGTAGCCGATGATCGCGCCATACACCCACGGCTGCGACAGCACCCGCAGCACCCAGGCCAGGTTGGCCTCCACCGGCAATGCGCCATCGCCGGCCAGTTTGAAACTCAGCTGGGCCAGTGTGTCGAACGCCATCAGCAGGGGAAAGCCGATCAGGTAGAGCCGCCTCATGCGCCCAACCCCACCACGACTACGCCGGCGGTCACCAGCAGGATGCCGGCCAGGCGCAACGGGGTGAGCCGCTCACCGAAGAACAGCCGGCCGGCCACCATCAGCGCGACGATGTTGATCGAGCCCAGCAGGACGCCAAGCGAGAGTGGCACCAGCGACAGGAATGCGATCCAGGCGACGAATTCCAGCACGTAGCAGGCGATGCCCAGCCACAGCCACGGGCGCCCCAGCATGTGCCGCCAGCGCTGCAGGCCTTCGCCATCCTGCGGGTCGGTGGCGGCCGCCTTGAACGCCAGTTGGCCGCCGGTGTCGAGCACCACGTTCACCAGCCACAAGGTGATGGCCAGCGACCCCATCTCAGGCCACCGCCGGCAGCGTGGTACCGGCGACGGCCACGGCCTGGAAGAACGCGGCGCTGCGGCGGATCACCTCGCGGCGTTCGCGGTCGATGGTGATCATGTGGTAACTGTCGTCCAGCACCACCAGCTCGGTCGGGCCGCGCACGCGCGATACCACCAGTTCGGCGTTGCCCAGGCTGGCCACGTCGTCTTCGCGGGCATGCACCACCAGGCACGGCGCGGTGACCTGGTGCAGGTGGCGGCGGGTCCAGTGCGACAACGCGCGCATCTCCGCCAGTGCGTGCCACGGATTGCCCGGCAGCCCGGCGGCGGCGCTGTCGCCGGACAGCATCGCCGCGCTCACCTGCGCGCGCAGGCGTTCATCGCGCAGGCCGTACGGGGGTTCTTCCATGAACATGCGGTCGCGGCCGATGCCCAGCCGCTTGAACCACGGCAGCAGGAACGACAGCCGCGCCACGGCCGGGATGTTCCAGCCGTCATAGCGGAACGTCGCCCCGTACACCCCCACGCCGTCCACCCAGGTGGGGCGTCGCGCGGCCAGCGCCAGGGCCAGCACCGCACCCATCGACAAGCCCCCGACGAACAACTGGTCCACGCGTGCGCGCAGCGCATCGGCCGCGGTCTCCACGCCGTCGTACCACTGTTCCCAGTGGGACTGCAGCAGGTCTTCGACGGTGCCGCAGTGACCGGGCAGCTGCACCCCGTGCACGGTGAAGCCGGCCGCATGCAGGCCCTTGCCCAGCACCCGCATTTCCGCTGGCGTACCGGTGAGGCCGTGGATCAGCAGGACGCCCTGCCGGCCACCGGGATAGAAGAATTCATGGGAGGCGCTCACCTGTGGGGGCTCCAGCACGTCATGGGGGCGTGCAGGATCGCAACCGGGGTTTTCGCCAGCCTTTCATCGGCCCGCACGGGTCATCAGCGCTTCAGGCGCGGCATCCGGATGGAGACGTTCAGGCCGCCCCCGGCGACGTTGAGGTAGGCGATACGCCCGTCCATGTGGTCCACCGCCGCACGGGCGATGGCCAGGCCCAGGCCGGTGCCGGTTTCGCCGCTGCCCGGTGCGCGGAAGAAGCGCTCGCCCAGGCGCGGCATCACCTCCGGCGGCACGCCCGGCCCGTTGTCCTCCACCGACAGCTCCACCTGGCCCTCGTGCAGGCGCAGGCCGACACTGACCGTGGCTCCCTGGCCGGCGTAACGCAGCGCATTGTCGATCAGGTTGTCCAGCGCTTCCTGCAGCAGCGCGGCATTGCCTTCCACCCACCACGGCCCGGCATCGTTGCGATAGCCCAGGTCCACACCGGCACGGATCGCGTCAGGCACGCGCGCGCCCACCCAGTGCGGCACGTGCATGCCCAGGTCCACGGGCTGCAGCGTATCGGGCATGGCCTGGGCGCGGGCCAACGCCAGCAGCTGGGTGCTGACCCGGGTGGTGCGCTCGTTGAGCCGACGGATGTGCTGGAGTGCGTCGCGCACGGACTGCGGATCGTCATGCGCCAGCGCCTGTTCCACGTGCAGGCCCATGCCGGTCAACGGCGAGCGCAACTGGTGGGCGGCATCGGCGATGAAGCGGTTCTGCAACGCGATCATCTCCGACTGCCGCGCGATCAGGCCGTCGATGGTGCTGATCAGCGGCTGGATTTCTTCGGGAACATCGGCATCGGAAATCGGGGTCAGCTCGCCTTCGCGCTGCGCCAGGCGCTGGGTGAGCGGGGTCAGGATGCGCAGTCCGCGGGTTACCCCGAACCAGACCAGTGCGGTCATGCACACGATCAGCGAGGTCATCAGCGGAACGGTGAGCATCAGGATTTCCTGCGCGCGATGGCGCCGGTCGGCCATGGTCTCGGCCACGGTGACGGCAAGCCGGTCCGACGGGTCGTTCAGTGCCTGCGTGCACACCGTGGCCATGCGCACCTGCTGCCCGTTGAGCGTGCCGTTGTAGAGCATCGACGGCGGTCCGCTGCATTCCTGCGACGGCGCATAGCCGCTGAAATCGGCATTGCCGCTGACCGTGCCGTGGCGGCTGCTGTCCACGTTGAAGTAACGGTGGCCGTCGGGGTCGTACTCGATCAGGAAGCGGGCCTGTGGCGACAGGTCGCTGGTGACCGGCATGGTGCTGAGCATCTGCGCGAAGGAGTGGGTGTCGTCGGTCAGGTTGCGGTCGTGGATGCGGTTGGAGTAGTCCAGCGCGATGTAATAGGTAAGGAAGGCATTGAGCGTGAGCAGGATCAGCATCGGCAGCGCCAGGAAGGCCAGCAGGCGCCGGCGCAGGCTGGGCCGGCCACGCATCACGGGGTGGTCTCTTCCAGCATGTAACCCAGCCCGCGCACGGTGCGGATGCCCATGCCGCCGGGTTGCAACTTGCGGCGCAGGCGGTGCAGGGCGATGTCCAGCCCATTGTCGGTAAGGTCCTGGCCCCAGTCGCACAGGGCTTCCACCAGTTGCCCGCGCGAGACGATGCGGTCCGGGCGCACCGCCAGCGCCGAGAGCAGGCCGAAGTCGCGTGCGGTCAGCTCCAGCGGCGCATCGCCCATCCATACCCGGCGCCCGGGCAGGTCCAGTCGCAGCGGGCCGATGCGCAGCTCCGGGGCGCCATTGCTGGTTACCCGGCGCAGTTGCGCGCGCACACGGGCCTCGAACTCATCCAACGCGAACGGTTTGACCAGGTAATCGTCCGCACCCAGGTCCAGGATGCGCACCCGTTCGGCCAGCCCATCGCGTGCGGTCACCACCAGCACGGCCAGCCCGTCACCGCGCTGGCGCAGCCGCTGCAGCACCTGCTGGCCTTCCATCTGCGGCAGGCCCAGGTCCAGCACCAGCAGCGCGTAAGGGGTGGCCCCCAGCGCGGCATCGGCATGGGCGCCATTGTCGACGTGGTCCACCACATGGCCCTGGCGGCGCAGGGAGGCGCACAGACCGGCGGCAATGTCCGGGTCATCTTCGGCGATGAGTACGCGCAAGGCCTGGCTCCAGTGACCGACGCCGCGCCGCCGGGGCGTGGGCTGCCGAGAGCGCGAAGCGTACCGCCACCGGGGGGCCGCAGGGCGTGAGCAGTCCGTTGCGGCGCGCTGGCGCTGGCCGATCGTTCAGCCATCACACCGGCGTTGGTGCCGCTTTCACCGCGTTGGCGGGTTTCCCGCGATCGTGCGTGCCCCGGTGATGATCATCCGCAGCATCTGCGAGAGCTGGTCGATCAGCTCGGCATCTTTTTCACGCGGCTGGTCCACCGCGGTGGCCCCCATCGCGAACACCAGCCGGGTGATCGCCTTGGAAGCCAGCGCCGGTTCGTGCAGCACTGCCCCGCCGTCGGCGGCGGCCAGCCGGATCAGGTCCACCCGGAGTTCGTCTTCGAAGTAGTTCAGTTCGCGGTCCACCGCCTGCTTGAACGCGTCCGAGCCGGCACTGCCTTCGCGCAGCAGGACGTGCAGCAGCCTGTCGTCGGCGCGCAGCTGCTCGAAGAAGGTTTCCACCGACAGCCGGATCACGCTGCGTTCGGAGGAGGCCGCGCGCTGGCGGGCCTCACCGATGATGGTGCGCAGCGAGCGCCCGGCCAGGTCGATCAACGCTACCGTCAATTCATCCATGTCGCGGAACTGGCGGTAGAACGAGTTCGGTGCGATGCCGGCCTCGCGCGCCACTTCACGCAGGCTGAGCGTGGAGACACTGCGGTGCGGGCCGATCAGCGCCAACGCGGCGGCCAGCAGGTCGTCGCGCGAGATCGAGGCTTTGCGCGCCGGATGGGCATCATCGGCGACGGACAGGGGCAGGTCTGGGGAGGTCATCGGGGGCAGGGCGGTCAAGTCCCTGAATCATAGCCCGTCCATCGGATATACAACTGTATACACGGCTGTATGCGCGTGCGTATAGTTGACCCATGAGCGCCCAACCCCGTCCCCCGAGCCGCCGCCGCAACCCGTTGTCGCCCCGCCAGTGGGTGTCCGAGGAACTGTTCGACTTCTGGGCCGGGCGGCTGCATCCGCTGTGGACCCTGCGTCGCGCGCGTGCCCGGCTGCTGGCGCGCACCCGCGCCAGCGCCGATGCGGTGACCCTGATCCTGCGGCCCAACCGGCATTTCCGTGGGCTGCAGCCTGGCCAGCACGTCACCCTGGGCGTGGACGTGGAGGGGCGCCGCCTGTCGCGCAGCTACAGCCCCACGCCACTGGCTGACGGCACGCTGGCGATCACGGTCAAGGCCATTGAAGGTGGCAAGGTCAGCCAGCAGCTGGCCCAGCATGCCGCGATCGGCGACACCTTCGAGCTGGGCCAGGCTTTTGGCGAAATGTGCGTGGATGCCGGCGCGGGCCAACGCCGGCTGCTGTTGGCCGCCGGCAGCGGCATCACCCCGATGCGCGCGCTGCTGCGCCAGCTCGATGGCGCCGGCATGCCGGGCCAGGTTGACCTGGTGTACTGGGCGCGCCGCCGCGAAGAACTGTGTTTTGCCGACGAATTGGCCGCGCTGGCCGCACGCCACCCCAACCTGCGCGTGCACCTGGCACTGACCCGCGACCCGCAGGCCGCCGCGCCGCGTGTGGACGCCTATGCGTTCCACGCGCTGGGCGATATCAGCAGCGCTCAGGTCCTGGTGTGTGGCCCGGGCGGTTTCGTCGACGCCGCGCGCACGCGCCTGCACGGCCAGGTAGCGGCGCTGCAGTTCGAAGCATTCACCCCGCCGCAACTGCCCGAGGCCGAGACCGGCAGCGTGCAGGTTGAACTGCGCCGCAGCGGCCGCACCCTGACCCTGCCGCGCGGCACCTCGCTGCTGCAGGCGCTGGAAGCCGAAGGGCTGCGCCCGGCCAGTGGCTGCCGCATGGGCATCTGCAATACCTGCGTGTGCGGCAAGGCGTCCGGTGTTACCCGCCACACCCTGACCGGCGACTACGCCAATGAACCGGCCACGCAAGTGAAGCTGTGCGTCAACAGCGCCAGCACCGACCTGATCCTGGAGCTCTGAGCATGTCTTCCGTGCACAACCGCGTGCTTTCGCCCGCCGAACTCAATGCGTTCGGCGATGAACTTGATGCCCTGCGTGCACGTCAGCTGGCCACGCTGGGCGCGGCCGATGCGCGCTACATCCGCCGCGTGGTGGCCGGGGTGCGCTGGACCGGTGTAGCCGGCCGCGCGCTGCTTTTCCTGGGCGCGTTCGTGCACAGCGTGCTGATCCCGGCGTGGATTGCCGGCGTGGTGCTGCTGGCGCTGTCCAAGATCCTGGAAAACATGGAGCTGGCGCACAACGTCATCCACGGCCAGTACGACTGGATGGGTGACCCGCAGCTGCAGGGCAGCACCTACGAGTGGGACATCGTCGGCACCGCCGACAACTGGCGCAAGACCCACAACTTCCGCCACCACACCTATACCAACGTGCGTGGGCTGGACGATGACATCGGTTACGGCCTGCTGCGAATCTTCCCCGAACAGCGCTGGCGTCCGTTCTACCTGACCCAGCCGGTGGTGGCGGTGGTGTTTGCGCTGCTGTTCGAATGGGGCATCGCCATCCAGGACCTGCGCCTGGGCCGCTGGTTCGCCGGCAAGATCACCTTCCGCCAACTGCTGGCGCAGGCGCGGCCGGTGGGGCGCAAGATGGGCAAGCAGATGGTCAAGGACTACCTGCTGTTCCCGGCGCTGGCCGGCCCGTTCTTCCTGCCGGTGCTGCTGGGCAATGTGGTGGCCAACCTGATCCGCAACGTGTGGACCTACGTGATCATCTTCTGCGGCCACTTCACCGCCGATGCCGAAACCTTCCCCAAGGAATGCGTGCGCGATGAAACCCGGGGGCACTGGTACCTGCGCCAGCTGCGCGGGTCGTCCAACCTCACCGGCGGCAGGCTGATGAATGTGATGTCGGGCAACCTCAGCCACCAGATCGAGCACCACTTCTACCCGGACATCCCGGCCAACCGGTATGCCGATATCGCGGTGGAAGTGAAGGCGATCTGCGCACGCTACGGCCAGCACTACAACACCGGCTCGTTGCCGAAGCAGTTCGGCCAGGTGATGTGGCGGATCGTGCGGCATGCGTTCCCGAGCCGGCCGCGGCGCGCCAAAGTGGCCGTGCAGGGCACCCCGTCGCAGGTGCAGGTGCAGCAGGGCTGAGTGGGCCGGCCGGGATCAGTCGTCCAGGCCCATCGTTCCTTCCGCCAACGGCACCCGGCTGCCATCGAGCAGGCCGCGGCTGAGTGCCCCGTCCTCGATGAACAACAGCTCGCCGTTCTCGCCGTCCTTGATGCTGCTGTCGATGGCGATGATGCGGTCGCCGTGGAAACTGCTCACATGCGGCATCGAGGTATGCCCGACCACGATCCGTTTCAGGTCCAGCTGTTCCAGCAGCGCCTGGACCTGGTCGGTGTCCAGGCGCCCGTCGAAATAGCCGCGGTACCAGATCGGGCTGGTCTTGCCATCGAACAGGCGCGCGCTGTCCGGCACGGCCTTGACCTGCTCGCGCGGCAGCCCGACCGTGGCCTGGTAGGTGGCGTTGGTGTGGTCCATGTCGCGTACCAGGTCCAGGTTCTCCGGTGCGATGCCGCCGTGCAGGAACAGCGTGTCGCCGATCTTCAACAGCACCGGGCGGGTGCGCAGCCATTGCCCGATCACCGAATCGGGCCCGTACAGCGCCGGGTAGCTGCGGCCCAGCAGCTGCGCGCTTTTGAGGTACTTCGGATTCACGTAGCGCAGGTCGTCATAGAGCACCATCGTTTCGTGGTTGCCCAGCACGAAGTGCACCGCGCCGCCGGCCGCGCGCGCCTGTTGCTGCAGGCCGTACAGCAACCAGAACGCCTCGGTCACCTGCGGGCCACGGTCGAACACATCGCCGGCCACCACCAGGGTGGCATCGCCGAGCGACCACTGGTCGTGCACATCGATCACCTGGTGGGCGCGCAGCAGCCTGACCAGCAGGTCGTATTGGCCGTGGATGTCCGACACGGCAACGATGCGCGGCGTGGCCGGATACTGCGCCACCTCGGCGGTGCGCGGCGGCAACACGGTGAGTGGATGGGGGTAGCCACACTCGGGCAGTAGCAGGGTGGCGTCGCCGCGGGTCGGAAGCGCACGGCGCACGACGTGGTCGTTGCAGATCCACGCTGCCTGGTGGCCCTTGGCGGTGACGAACACGTACGGGCCGTCCGCATCGACGTGCTCGGCCGGTGCGGCTACCTCGCGCGCGCTGGTGGTGGATGCAGCCAGCAACAGCAGGCAGGGAAGCAGCGCGTGCAACGCGCGCAGGGAACGGCAGGCAGGCATCGGCGGCGTCCGGTGAGAGAAAGGCGTGTGCAGGCGCACTGGGTGATCCTACGCCGCGGCGCATGCTCCGGGCATGCGCCGTTGGTACCGATGGCTGTGCAGGAACAGGCGGTTGGCCGGCGACTCAGCCGCGCTGCAGCGCCTGGCGGCCGGGCGCATCGGGCAAGGCATCGTCGGCCAGCACCACGCGGTTGCGGCCGCATTTCTTGGCCTGGTACATCGCCGCATCGGCGCGCGCCATCAGCCGCTCGTAGTCCGGGTGGCCATCGTGGGCGGCCACGCCGATGCTGGCGGTCAGCGCCAGCGGGGTGCCATCGGCCAGCTGCGCGGGGCTTTGCGCGATCTGCCGGCGCAGGTTTTCGGCGATCACCGCCGCCTGTGCCGCGGTGGCGGCCACCAGCACTACCACGAACTCTTCGCCGCCATAACGGAACAGGTAGTCGCTGCCGCGCGTGAGCTGGCCGAGCAGGGCCGCCACATGCTGCAGGGCGCGGTCGCCGCCGTCGTGGCCGTGCGTATCGTTGATCACCTTGAAATGGTCCAGGTCCAGCAGCAGCACCGAGAACGGGGTATGGGCGCTGTTGGCCAGTTCGATCTCACGGCGCAGCACGGTGGGCAGAAAGCGGCGGTTGAGCAGGTTGGTCAACGCATCACTGCCGGCATCGAGCTCGCCGATGCGCTCGAACAGCATGCTCATCAGCGTACGGATCCGCGCCAGCTGCTCGCGGATGCCCTGCAGCGCGGCCAATCGTGCGGCAACGTCGGTGTGCGCCAGCGCGGCGTGCAGCAGGGTATCGACATGGGCCACCAGGGCGCTGACCTGGACGGTCTCGCTGCTTTCGCCAAAACTGGGAATGCCCTTGTGGGTGAACCACAGGCCGAAGTCCGAATGGGCCAGGTCCACGGTGTCCGCATCGGCGGCCTGGCTGGCAATGGCGTACAACAACGCGTTTTCCCAATCCAGCAGCAACGCACGCTGGCGTTCGCGCTCGGTGCTGACGTTCTGCACCAGCGAAAACAGGCGGTAGGCCGCATCGGTGCGCGACGAGCGTTCGCGTGCATGCGTATACGCCAGGGTCATGCCTTCCAGCGCGATATCCACCGAGGCGCTTAGGCAACTGATGGCCTCGAAGGCCACCTGGCTGTTGGCGGCCTGGGCGACGATGCGCTCGAACAGGCGTTGCTTGAGCACGCGCGCACCGCGGGTGACCAGGTCGACCGGGATGCCCACGCGGGCGTGCACATCGCCGATCACGCGCTGCGCGGCCACCAACGCCGGGATGCTGGCCGGGGTGGCCGTGAGCAGTTGGATCAACCAGCGCTGCATCGCAGGCTTCAGCCGCAGCCGCACCTGGTCGTGTGACAGGAAGCGGCTGGCACGCGGGTCTTCCAGCAGTACGTCGTAGAAGTGGTGGGCCAGATCGGGCGGCGAGTGCGCCGCCAGGTGGGCCAGCAGCGCGGCCGCTTGCGCGCCGGTGGTCTGCAGGGTCTGTTGCCAGGCGTCGGCCAGCGGCCGGCTGGCGTCATCCAGGTTTGGAACGATATCCACGATGGTTGCTCTTTCCGCCACACAGGCCGTCGAAGGTTAACGGCCGCGCGTGGCTGTAATGAAGTTACAGAATGAACGCGAGCACAAGTGTAATAGTCTCCGCCGCAGTGCCTGCTTAATCTTCGCCCATTGCTCCGGAGACATCCTCATGGGTCACGACCACGATCACCTGCCCAGCGAAATCCGCCACGAGAAACCCTTGTGGTGGGCGTTGGGCCTGACCACCACCTTCCTGCTGGTGGAAGTGGCCGGCGCGTTCTGGACCAACAGCCTGGCGCTGCTGTCCGACGCGGCGCACATGGCCACCGATACCCTGGCGCTGATGATCGCGCTGATCGCGGTGCGCCTGAGCCGGCGCCCACCCGACGCCAAGCGCACCTATGGCTACGCACGGCTGGAAGCGCTGGGGGCGATGTTCAACGGCGGCATGCTGTTCGTGGTGGCCGGCTACATCCTGTGGGAAGCGATCGAACGCTTCCGCCAACCACAGGAAATCGCATCCACCGGCATGCTGGTGATCGCCGCGTTCGGCCTGGTCATCAACCTGATCTCGATGCGCCTGCTGCGCGCGGGCAGTGGTGAAAGCCTCAACGTAAAGGGAGCCTACCTGGAAGTGTGGGCCGACATGCTCGGTTCGGTGGCGGTGATCATCGGCGCGTTGCTGATCCGCTGGACCGGCTGGAAGCCGATCGATCCGATCCTGGCGGTGCTGATCGGGCTGTGGGTGCTGCCGCGCACCTGGGTGCTGATGCGCGAGGCGATCAACGTGCTGCTCGAAGGTGTGCCCAAGGGCATGGACATCGCCGCGGTGCGCACGGCCTTGTGTTCGCAGGCGGGCGTGGTCGACGTACATGACCTGCACGTGTGGGCACTGGCCTCCAGTACCCCGGCGTTGACCGCGCACGTGGTGATGGCCGAGGACGTGGACGCCGACAGCCTGCGCCGTTCGCTGACCAGCGCGCTGCATGATCAGTTCGGGATCGAGCATGTAACGTTGCAGATCGAAGCCGATCATTGTGGCGACAGCTGCAGCGTGGGCAGCCCGAAGGCTGCGTCGGCTCACGACCACGGCGATCACGATCATGCCGGGCACGGGCCTGCACCGGCGGTGGCCGACGGCCAACGCGCGGGCACCGATGCGCAGGGCCACCACGGCCATCCCCATCCCTGAACCGGCGGGTGGCCGGGGCGGCAGGCCGCTGCCGGCGTGCAGGGCAGGGCAGGCTTGCCGCTACAATGCGGGTCTGCCTTGCCATCTGTCGGAGATACTGCAGTGACCCGGAAACTCGTACTGTTGCGCCACGGCCAGAGCCAGTGGAACCTGGACAACCGCTTCACCGGCTGGGTGGACGTGGAGCTGACCGAACAGGGCCGCCGCGAGGCCGCCGCCGCTGGCCGCCTGATGCGCGAGGAAGGGCTGCAGTTCGATGTGGCGCACACCTCGGTGCTCAAGCGCGCCATCCACACGTTGCAGGGTGCCTTGGCCGAGCTGGACCAGGACTGGTTGCCGGTGAGCAAGAGCTGGCGTTTGAACGAGCGCCATTACGGTGGGTTGCAGGGCCTGGACAAGGCCGAAACCGCAGCCAGGCACGGCGAGGACCAGGTCAAGATCTGGCGCCGTTCCTACGACATCCCGCCGCCGGCAATGGAAATCGACGACCCGGGCCACCCGATCCACGACCGTCGCTACGCCGGCCTGGACCGCAACGCGCTGCCGGGCACCGAATCGCTGGCCACCACGTTGGAGCGCGTGCTGCCGTACTGGTTCGATGCGATTGCCCCGCAGTTGAAGGACGGCAAGACGGTGCTGGTGACCGCCCACGGCAATTCGCTGCGCGCGCTGTACAAGTACCTCAACAACGTCTCCCAGGAAGCCATCCTGGAGCTCAATATCCCGACCGGCATTCCGCTGCTGTTCGAGCTCAACGACGACCTGACCGTGCAGTCGTTCCGTTACCTGGGCGACCCGGAAGCGGCGCGCAAGGCCGCTGAAGCGGTGGCCAACCAGGGCAAGGCGAAGTAAGAACGAAAGGCCGGCGCAAGCCGGCCTTTTTTCTGGTTTCTTCCTCACTCGTGTGGCAACCAGAAAGCTGCTCTGGTGTTTGCAGGCGCGGTGGCCGGTGGGTCGAGCGCTGGGCCCCGATACCCTTGCGGGCGAAGTAAAGGAGGAGGGGGCGGCCGCAGGCCGACGCCGGAGGACATTCGCCGGCAAGGGTATCGGGGCCCAGCGCTCGACCCACCGGCGCCCCATAGACGCGTCTGGTTTCCGCCCGCAGAGGCCCGCAGGGGCCGGCAGGCCCCTCGGCAAATGTCCCCCGGCCGACGCCTGCGGCGACGGCCTCCTCCTTTACTTTGCCCAGGGGCCTGCCGGCCCCTGCGGGCCTCTGCGGGCGGAAACCGAGCCGAAACACCACCGCGATCCGTGTGACCTTTGGCCGGTCCCCCGCCGCCGCTCCCGCGCTACGCTGTTTGATTGCCCGTCATCCGGGCGATGCATCCATCTGTAGCCGGAGAGTCGAATGAAGTTTTCCAAGCTGGTCCCGCTGGGCCTGACCGTTGCCATCGCCGCCTCGCTGGCGTCCTGCGGCAAGACCGACACCGCGCCCGCCGCCGCCACCGATGCGGCCACGCCGGCCTTTGATCTGTCGCAGATCAAGACCCCACTGATTTCGCTCAACAGCGCCGACCTGGACCCGGCGATTGCCGCCTGCACCGACCTCAACGGCTTCGTCAACAGCAAGTGGCTCACCGCCAACCCGGTGCCCAACGACCAGACCACCTGGGGCAGCTTCGAAATCCTGCGCGAGCGCTCGCTGGAAGTGCAGCACACGCTGGTCCAGCAGGCCGCGGCCGGTACGCCCAAGGCCGGCTCGGTGGAAGCCAAGATCGGCGACATCTGGAAGACCGGCTCGGATGAGGCCAAGATCGAGGCCGCCGGCATCACCCCGCTGCAGCCGCAGCTGGACAGGATCGCCGCGCTGAACGACACCGCTGCCATCACCCAGTACCTGCGCGACAGCCAGGCGCAGGGCCAGGGCGTGCTGTTCTCGCTGTCGGCCAACGCCGACTACAAGGATTCGGCCAACGTCATCGCCTACGTCGGCCAGGGTGGCCTGGGCCTGCCGGAGAAGGGCTACTATTTCGATGATTCGCAGGCCAAGATCCGCGATGCCTACGTGGCCTACATCGCCCAGGCGCTGACGCTGTCCGGCGTGGATGCCGAACAGGCCAAGACCCAGGCCAAGGCCGTGCTGGACTTTGAAACCCGCCTGGCCAAAGCCTCGCTGTCGCGCATCGAACTGCGCGACCCGGCCAAGCGCTACAACCCGGTCAGCGCCGCCGAAGCGGACAAGCTCACCCCGAATTTCAGCTGGACCGCGCTGTTTGACACGCTGAAGGTGCCGGCGGCCACCAAGTTCTCGCTGGCCCAGCCGGCGTTCTTCGGTGAAGTGGACAAGATGCTGGCCGACGTGCCGGCCAGCACCTGGCAGGCGTACCTGCGCTTCCACACCATCGATGACGCCTCGCCGTACCTGAGCAGCGCCTTCGAGAAGGCCAACTTCGATTTCTACAGCACCACCCTGCGTGGCCAGAAGGAAATGCAGCCGCGCTGGAAGCGGGTGCTGGAATCGGTCAACGGCGCCATCGGCGAAGGCCTGGGCCAGCTGTATGTCAACGCGGTGTTCCCGGCCGACTCCAAGGTGCAGATGCAGCACCTGGTGGAGAACCTCTCGGTGGCGCTGAAGGCGCGCCTGGAGAAGCTGGAATGGATGGGCGAAGACACCCGCAAGAAGGCGCTGGAGAAGTGGGCCAGCTTCACCCCGAAGATCGGCTACCCGGACAAGTGGCGCGACTGGTCGGGCTTTGAAACCAACGCCGACAGCTACCTGGGCAACATGCAGGCCGCACGTTCGTTCAACTACCGCTATATGTTGAACAAGATCGGCAAGCCGGTGGACAAGACCGAGTGGGGCATGACCCCGCAGACGGTCAACGCCTACTACAACGCCACCAAGAACGAGATCGTATTCCCGGCGGCCATCCTGCAGGCGCCGTTCTTCGATGCCAAGGCCGATCCGGCCCTGAATTACGGCGGCATCGGTGCGGTGATCGGCCACGAAATGATGCACGGCTATGACGACTCGGGCAGCCAGTTCGCCGCCAACGGCAACTTCGACAACTGGTGGACCGACAGCGACCGCAAGGCCTTCACCGGCCGTACCGACCAGTTGGTGGCGCAGTTTGACGGCTACGAATCGCTGCCGGGCGTGAACGTGAAGGGCAAGCTGACCCTGGGCGAGAACATCGGCGACCTCGGCGGTTTGACGGTGGCCTACGACGCGCTGCAGATGGCGTTGAAGGAAGACCCGAAGGCCAATGTCGCCGTTGACGGCCACAGCCAGGACCAGCGCTTCTTCATGAACTGGGCCACCGTGTGGCGCCGCAACTTCAACGAAGGCGAACTGCGCGTGCGCTTGAACACCGACCCGCACGCCCCGGCCAACTTCCGCGCCAACGGTGCGCCGTCGAACATGCCGGCCTATGCCAAGGCCTTCGAGTGCAAGACCGGCGATGCGATGGTGCGTGCCGACGACAAGCGCGTCGTGATCTGGTGATCGCAGAGCGCTGAGTGAAACGAAAAACCCGGCAAATGCCGGGTTTTTTGTGCCGCATGCCAACAGCGTGGCACGGCATGCACGTTACCGGCTCAGACCAGCGCCGGTTCGCGCCCCAGCAGGTCCTGGAAGCTGCCCAGCAGATACGGGTCGATCATGCCGCCGGCGGCGTCCTCCAGGATACGCATGACCCGGCCGCGTTCCATCGCATCGCGGTAGGGGCGGTCGCTGGTCATCGCATCCCAGGCATCGGCGATGGTCAGGATACGGGCACCCAGTGGGATGTCCTCGCCGCGCAGGCCATCGGGATAGCCGCTGCCGTCGAAGGCCTCGTGATGGGCGCGGATCAACCGCGCCACGTGCGTGGCATCGTCGCGTCCGGTGGCCAGGAAAATGCGTTCACCATGCACCGGGTGCTGGCGCATGATCGCCTGCTCGGCCGCATCGTGCCGCCCGGGACTGAGCAGCACCTCGTCGGGAATGCCGATCTTGCCGATGTCGTGGAAGCAGGCGGCCAGTTCGATCTGGTCGCATTGGGCAGGGCCCAGGCTGCAGTGGCGCGCCAGTGAACGCGCCAGCAGGCCAACGCGGTCGCAGTGGTGGCGGGTGTAGGCGTCGCGCAGCTGCAGCGACAACGACAATGCGTCGATCGAGCAGGCCAGCGCGGCGGGGGGATCAGGTGGGAAGTAGTGGGTCACGGGAAGTACTAGTGACGCCCCCGGACGCCGAAGCGACCGGGGGCGGGGGGATCAATGCCGTTGCAGCTGGATGCCGTGCTTCTTGGCGTAGGCGTCCTGGGCAGCGTCCAGGGCCTGCATTTCGGTGTCGATGCGGTTGCCGACGGCCTGCAGCTTCTCAGCCAGCGGCATCATCTGCTCCTTGCTGTAGCCCTCCGGCAGCGCGGCCATTTCCAGCAGGATGCCGAACATTTCTTCGGAACTCTGCACGTAGGTACGCAGCTTCTGGTGCACGTCCTTGGCATCTTCGTTGGGCGGCATCTGGTCGATGCGGGTCAGGTACTGCTGGATCTCGGTGTGCGCGCCTTCCAGCCCGGACTTCAGGCTGGCGATACCCTTGCCGGAGGCCAGCGCCTTCTGCAGTTCTTCGCCGCGGTTACCGATGGTCCACTGCTGCACGGTGCTGGCGGTGCCATTCCAGAACGCGACGTTCTCGGTGAGGTACTCGCTGGCCGACATGCCGCTGCCGCCGCCGCAGGCACTGAGCACGGACAACAGGGACGCCAGCAGCAGGATTTGGAATCGTTTCAAAGCAACACTCCTTGTCGCGGGCAGGGAGCAGGGGAAGACCCTCCGGCCCGCAGATGCGGAGGGTCACAGGGGAAAGCAGGGGTCAGCGTGGCGACAGTGTCAGCAGCAACGCCTTGGCCGCGCTGAAGCGGTCTTCCGGCAACGGCAGCGGATGTTTGATGCGCAGCTTGTCCGGGCCGTCCATGCTGTAGAGCTTGGGCTGCTTCTGGATCATCTGGATGACCGCCATCGGGTCGATCGCCGGCTTGGCCTCGAATACGATGCGCCCGCCGTTCTCGCCCAGTTCCAGCTTGCGCATGCCCAGCGTATTGGCCTGCAGCTTGAGCTCGGCAATGGCGAACAGGTGCTTGGCCGGGTCGGGCAGCAGCCCGAAGCGGTCGATCATCTCCACCTGCAGCTCGCGCAGTGCATCGCTGTCGCGCGCGCTGCTGATGCGCTTGTACAGGGTCAGGCGGGTGTGCACGTCGGGCAGGTAGTCGTCCGGGATCAGGGCCGGTACATGCAGTTCCACTTCGGCACCGCGGGCCTCTTCGCCGGCATCCAGGTCGGGCAGTTTGCCCAGCCGGATGCTGCGTACCGCCCGCTCCAGCAGCTCGGTGTACAGGCTGAAACCCACTTCAGCCATCTGCCCGCTCTGGTCTTCGCCCAGCAGTTCGCCGGCGCCGCGGATTTCCAGGTCGTGGGTGGCCAGGGTGAACCCGGCGCCCAGTTCGTCCATCGAGGCGATCGCGTCCAGGCGCTTTTCCGCATCCGGGGTCATCGCACGTTTGTCGGGCACCACCAGGTAGGCGTAGGCACGGTGGTGCGAGCGACCCACGCGGCCACGCAGCTGGTGCAGCTGGGCCAGGCCGAAGCGGTCGGCGCGGTTGATGATGATGGTGTTGGCGTTGGGGATGTCGATGCCCGATTCGATGATCGTGGTCGACAACAGCACGTTGTAGCGCTGCTTCTGGAAGTCCAGCATCACCCGTTCCAGCTCGCGTTCGGGCATCTGCCCGTGGGCGATGCCGATGCGCGCCTCGGGCACCAGTTCGGCCAGGTCGCGCTGCATGCGGCCGATGCTCTCCACATCGTTGTGCAGGAAGTACAGCTGACCACCACGGGCCAGTTCGCGCTGGAACGCTTCGCGCAGCAGTGCGTTGTCCCAGGCGGTGATGAAGGTCTGCACCGCCAGCCGGTTCGGCGGCGGAGTGGCGATGATCGACAGGTCGCGCAACCCGGCCATGGCCATGTTCAAGGTGCGCGGGATCGGGGTGGCGGTGAGGGTGAGCAGGTGCACGTTGGCGCGCATCGCCTTCAGCGCTTCCTTCTGGCGCACGCCGAAACGCTGCTCTTCATCCACCACCACCAGGCCCAGGTCCTTGAACTTCACGTCCGGCTGCAGCAGCCGATGCGTGCCGATGATGACGTCGATGGTGCCGGCCGCCACCTTCTCCAGCTCGGCCTTGATTTCCTTGGTGCTCTTGAAGCGCGACAGCACCTCCACCCGCAGCGGCCAGTCGGCGAAGCGGTCGCGGAAGTTGCGGTAGTGCTGCTCGGCCAGCAGCGTGGTCGGCACCAGCACGGCCACCTGCTTGCCGGCGCTGGCCGCGGCGAACGCGGCGCGCACCGCCACTTCGGTCTTGCCGAAGCCGACGTCGCCGCAGACCACGCGGTCCATCGGCTGGCTGCTGGCAAGATCCCGCAGGGTGGCGTCGATTGCGGCGAGCTGGTCGGGGGTTTCCTCGAACGGGAAACCGGCAGCGAACGGTTCGTACATCGACCGGTCCACGTGCAGCGCCAGGCCGGCGCGCGCGCGGCGGCGGGCCTGGATTTCCAGCAGTTCGGCGGCGACGTCACGGACCTTCTCGGCGGCGCGGCGCTTGGCCTTGGTCCACTGCTCGCCGCCCAGCGAGTGCAGCGGCGCGGTTTCAGCCGAGGCACCGGAGTAGCGGCTGATCAGGTGCAGCTGCGCCACCGGCACGTACAGGCGGTCGCCCTTGGCGTACTCGATTTCCAGGAACTCGCCCGGCATGCCGCCGGCATCGAGCACGATCAGCCCACGGTAGCGACCGACGCCGTGGTCTTCGTGGACGATCGGCGCGCCTTCGGTCAGCTCGCCCAGGTCGCGGATGATCGCTTCCGGCTCGCGGCCCACGCGGCGGCTGCGGCGGGTGGTGCCGGCGCGCTCGGGGAACAGCTGGCGCTCGGTGAGCACCGCGATCTGCGGGGCATCCAGCGCGAAGCCGTCTTCCAGCGGCGCCACGGTGATGGCAAAGCGGGTGCCGGCATCGGCCAGGAAAGCGGGCAGGTCGCCCACCACCGGCGGCTTCAGCTCGGCGGCCTGCAGCACTTCCAGCAGCGCCTCGCGGCGACCGGGCGAGTCGGCGGCGATCAATACCCGGCCGGGATAGTGGCCGATGAAGGACTTCAGCGCTTCGCCGGCCGGCGCATCGCGCGCGGCCACGGGCAGTGGCGGCAGGGGCTGGTCGCCCAGCGGCTGGGCGTCTTCGATGCGGGCGTGGTCGGCATTCCAGATTTCGATGCGCGGCAGGGAATTGAGCCGGGTACTCAGCGCCTCCGGGCTCAGATACAGCTCCTGTGGTGCCAGCAGCGGGCGCTCGACGTCGTGGCGGCGCTGCTCGTAGCGGTTGCCGGTCTGCGCCCAGAACGCGGCAGCGGCTTCGCCGACGCCAGCGCCGATCACCGGCAGCACAGTGGGCTTGAGGTAATCGAACAGGGTGGCGGTCTGGTCGAAGAACAACGGCAGGTAGTACTCCACACCGGCCGGGGCCAGCCCGGCCTTCAGATCCTGGTACAGCGCGCTGCGCCGGGTATCCACGTCGAAGCGCTCGCGCAGGGTGGCCAGCACCCGCGACACCGCCAGCTCGTCCAGCGGCACTTCGCGGCCGGGCAGCATGCGCACTGCATCCACCTTGTCCAGCGAGCGCTGGCTCTCCGGATCGAAGGCGCGGATGGAATCGATGTCCTCATCCAGCAGCTCGATCCGCAAGGGCGCCTGCGCGCCCATCGGGAACACATCGAGCAGGCCGCCACGGACGGCGAAATCGCCAGGGTCCATCACCTGCGGCACGTTGCGGTAGGCGGCCGCTTCCAGGCGCCGCTTCTCGGCATCCAGGTCCAGGCGCTGGCCGACCTTCAGGTCGAAGCTGCCACCGATGATGTACTTGAGCGGCGCCAGGTGCTGCAGCAGGGTCTGCACCGGAACCACCACGATGCCCCGGGTGAGCGTGGGCAGCTGGTGCAGCGCGGCCAGGCGCTGGGAGATGATGTCCGGGTGCGGGCTGAAGGCGTCATAGGGCAGGGTTTCCCAGTCCGGGAACGCCACCACCGGCAACGTGGAGGCGCTGCCCAGCAGGGTGCGCAGATCCGATTCGATCTGGTTGGCCCCGTGGTTGTCGCGCGCGATGACCAGCAGCGGCCCGTCATGGACCTCGGCCGCACGTGCGACATACCAGGCCAGGGCCGTGGCCGAAGCGGGAGCGCGCCACCAGGCGCGGAGCTGACCGGAACGTGGCAGCGGCGGAGCGGGATAGGAGGGGCGTGACATGAACCGCCGATTTTAGCAGACCCCGGAGTCACCACCGTGTCATCCCGGCAGTGCCGCTTGGCCTGCACAACACGCAGCTCACCTTTGCCTGTCCGGCGGCGCGCGCCCTTGAGTCAAGGGGGCGCGCCGGCAGGCGCGGGGATGTGGGGACGGGTGAGCCGGGGCCCGCGGTTTGCCTGGCAAACCGTGGGGATGTGCGCGAATACGCGCTACATCAGCTATCGAGTTCCAATACCATCCGCACCAGCCCGGGCGTGCCCTGCGGGTGCGGCACCGGCTGGAAACCCAGCGAAGCGGCCAACTGCTTCATCGGCTCGTTTTCTTCGGCCACGTCGCCGTACAGGCGATCCAGGTACTTGCCACGCGCCCACTTCACCAGCTTGCGCATCAACTGCCGGCCCAACCCCTGGCCCACCAGGAAGCGGCTGACCAGGATGGCGTACTCGGCTTCGCGGGTGCCCTGGATGATCGAGGCCCGTGCCACCGCCCCGACCACGGCTTCACCGGCGGGCAGCGACTCGGCCGCCACCAGGGTGATCTCGCTTTTCGGATTGGGGTGGGTCAGGCGCTGGGTGGTTTCCGGTGACAGTTCGGTCACCGACTGCAGGAAACGGTCGCGGATTTCCTCCGGCCCGAACAGGCTGAAGGCGGCATGCAAAGGCGCCCCGTCTTCGGGGCGGATCGGGCGGATCAGGAGCTCGTGGCCACTGGGTGCCTTGAAAATCTCGTGCCAGGGCGGCATGCGGTTACGGGTAGCCATACCGGTGATTCCTAGGTGGTCTTCGGATTCTCGCATCCCCGGGCGCCGGTTCCGTGAACGGAACACTCACGCCGTTCAGGGGCGCGCAAGGACGCTCATTCGGCCTGTTTGAGCCACTGCAGGCGGGTGCTGGCGCCGGCGTCGCCCAGGAACTGCTTCAGCACCGGCATCGCCGGGGCCAGTACCTGGTCGAACTGCCACGGCGGGTTGAGCAGCAGCATGCCACTGCCATTGAGCCGCAGCGGTGAATCATCCGGGCGGATCAGCAGTTCGGCGGTCAGCACCGACTTCACCGGCAGGGCGCAGGCCTTGCGCAGGAAATGCAGGATGGTGCGGCGCTGTTTGATCGGGAACCAGATGGCGAAGGTGGCCTGCGGCCAGCGGCCCAGGATCTCGGTCACCGAGGCCAGGATGGCCTGGTATTCGGCGTCCTGCCCTTCGTAGGGCGGGTCGATCAGGACCAGGCCACGGCCGATCTTCACGCCGTTGGCCTTGGGCGGCAGCAGCGCACGGTTCTGCGCGTAGCCATCGGCGTGGTAAACGCCAACCCGGCTGTCATGGGCGAACAGCGCCTTCAGCGAGGCCGCTTCGTCGTCCTGCACTTCACAGACGGCCATGCGGTCCTGCTCACGCAGGGCGCGGGCGGTCAGCAGCGGCGAACCGGGGTAGCTGATCATCGCCCCGACCGGGTTGTCGGCCTGGACGGCCTTCAGGTACTGCTCGACCACCGCCGGCAGCTTGGGCTGGGCCATCAGGCGCATTACCCCGTCCTCGGCCTCCAGCGTCTTGCGGCTTTCCTCGCTGGCCAGCAGGTAGCGGCCGGCGCCGCCGTGGGTGTCCAGCACGAAGAACGGGCTGTCCTTGCGCTTGAAGGTGTCGAGCAGGGCAAGCTGCACGATGTGCTTGAGCACATCGGCATGGTTGCCGGCATGGAAGGCGTGGCGGTAATTCATCGGCGCAGTGTACGGGGCGGCGGCCCCAGCGGCTATGCTGCGCGCATGAACCGCCCCCTGCACAACGTCCTGGTGGTCGAGGACGAAACCGCCATCGCCGAGACCGTGCTCTACGCCCTGCGCAGCGAAGGCTACGGCGCCCAGCATTGCCTGCTCGGCAGCGGCGCCCTGGAGGCGCTGCGCCAGCAGCCCTTCGACGTGGTGGTGCTGGACGTGGGCCTGCCGGACATGAGCGGATTGGAGGTGTGCCGCAGCCTGCGTACCTTCAGCGAGGTGCCGGTGATCTTCCTGACCGCGCGCAACGACGAGTTCGACCGCGTGCTGGGCCTGGAGCTGGGGGCCGACGACTACATGGCCAAGCCGTTCTCCCCGCGCGAACTGGTGGCCCGGGTGCGCGCGCGCCTGCGCCGCCGCAGCACTCCGCTGGGCGAGCAGGCCGGCTGGCAGCAGCACGGCCGCTTTGCAATCGACCGCGAGGGCCGCCGCATCCGCTTTGCCGAGCAGCCGCTGGACCTGACCCGTTACGAGTACGCCCTGATGGCCGCGCTGCTGCAGCGCCCGGGCGCGATCCTGAGCCGCGCCCAGTTGATGGACCGCGGTTGGGACACCGACGCCGACAGCGCCGACCGCACCGTGGACACCCACGTCAAGACGCTGCGCGCCAAGCTGCGCGCCGCCGGTGCCGACCCCGACCCGATCCGCACCCATCGCGGGCTCGGCTACGCGCTGGACGCCTGAGCCATGCGGCTTGGCCTGAAGCTGTTCCTGGGCTTCTTCCTGATCGTGGGCATCGCCGCGTTCTTCGTGATGCGCATCTTCGTCAACGAAGTAAAGCCCGGCGTGCGCCAGGCGATGGAGTCCACGCTGGTGGACGCGGCCAACGTACTGGCCGAAATGGCCGCCGCCGACGTGAAGGCCGGCACCATCGGCAACGGCCATTTCGTGGCCAGCCTGGCCCGCGCGCAACGCCGTGATCCCAAGGCGATGGTGTGGCGGTTCCCCAAGCGCACGCTGGATTACCAGGTGACCATCACCGATGCCAAGGGCATCGTGGTGTATGACTCCACCGGGCAGGGTATCGGCCGCGACAACTCGCGCTGGAACGACGTGTACCGCACCCTGCGCGGCGAGTATGGCGCCCGTTCCAGCCCTGAAACCCCGGGCGACGACACCCACTCGGTGATGCACGTGGCCGCGCCGATCTACGATCCGGCCAACGCCAAGCGCCTGATCGGCGTACTCAGCCTGGCCCAGCCCAACCGCAGCATCGATCCGTTCATTGCCGCCAGCCAGCGCGCCATCATCCAGCGTGGCGCGTGGTTGATCGGGCTGTCGGCGTTGATCGGTCTGTTGATGACGGCCTGGCTGATGCACGGGGTGAGCCGGCTCAATCGCTACGCCAAGGCGGTCAGCGCCGGCGAGCCGGTGCCGCCGCCCAAGCCGCGCCGTGATGAGATCGGCGATCTGGGCCAGGCGCTGGAAACCATGCGCCGCAAGCTGGAAGGCAAGGCGTATGTGGAGCAGTACGTGCAATCGTTGACCCACGAAATGAAAAGCCCGCTGGCTGCGATCCGTGGCGCGGCCGAACTGCTGCAGGAGCCCTTGCCCGATGCTGATCGGGTGCATTTCGCGCGCAGTATCCAGGGCCAGGAGCAGCGCCTGACCGAAACCATCGACAAGCTGCTGGCGTTGGCCGAAGTGGAACAGCACGGCTGGCTGCAGAAGCGCGAGCCCATCGACCTGGCCGCGCTGCTGCAGGCCGCCGCCAGCGCCGTGGCGATGCGCGCGCAGGCCGTCGCCGTGGCCATCGACGTGGAGGCCCCCGACGGGCTGGTCATCCAGGGCGATGGCTACCTGCTGCGCCAGGCGCTGAACAACCTGCTGGAAAATGCGCTGGCGTTCTCCGGCATCGACCGCCGCATCCAGCTCAGTGCCGCGCGTGATGGCGATGGTGTGGCGTTGCGCGTGGCCGACCGCGGCAGCGGCGTGCCCGACTATGCGCTGGACCGGGTGTTCGAGCGTTTCTATTCGCTGGCGCGCCCGTCCACCGGCCTGCGCAGCTCCGGCCTGGGCTTGTCGTTCGTGCAGGAAGTGGCACGCCTGCACGGCGGGCGGGTGCAGTTGCGCAACCGCGAAGGCGGCGGTGCGCTGGCCTCGTTGTGGCTGCCGTGGCGCGATCCGGCCGCCCCGATCCGGCGCTGAACCCAGACGCCGCAGGCACTTCACACAGACTTCAAACTCAGCACAAACCCCGCACACCGCCGCGCCCGACGCTGGCCCCCTCCCAACCGAGGACGGGCCATGAAATCCCTGAAGATGCTGTTGCGGTTCGCCATTGTCGGCGGGCTGATCCTGTTGCTGCTGATCCCGCTGATGATGATCAAGGGCGTGATCAAGGAGCGCGAGGCGTACCGCGATGAGGCCTATCTGCGCGTGTCGCAGAGCCGTGCCGGCGCGCAGACCCTGACCGGCCCGGTGCGCGTGGTGCCGTGGACGGACACCCGCGAGGTCGAGGTGGTGGACGCGGCCGGCAACAAGAAGAAGGAAATCCAGACCGAACACAGTTACTGGTTGCAGATGCCGTCCACGCTGCGGGTGGACGGGCAGATGCAGCCGGACGAACGCCGGGTTGGCCTGTTCAGGGTGCCGGTGTACAGCTGGAAGGCAAAAGTGAACGCCGAGTTCGCCGACGACGATTACCCGATCAAGGCCGGGCGTGTGTATGGCACGCCGTACCTGGCGGTCGGCATCGCCGACCTGCGCGGCCTGGTCGGATCGCCCAGGCTGCAGGTCGATGGCAAGGCCTTCACCCTGCAGCCGGGCATCGGCGAGGTGACCGGGCTCGGCAAGGGCCTGCACGTACCGCTGCGCGGGTTCGATGACAGCATCGGCGGCCTGCTCAAGGGCAGCCGCCTGCAGTTGGACCTGGTGCTGGATGGCACCCGTTCGCTGGCGGTGGTGCCGGTGGGCGACGACAGCCGCATCGCGATCCGCTCGCCGTGGCCGCATCCGCTGTTCGGCGGTAGTTTCCTGCCCAACGAACGCACCGTCACCGACAGTGGCTTCAACGCGCAGTGGGCGGTGTCGTCGCTGGCGTCGGAGGCACAGCGTCAGCTGCGCGACAGCAAGGACCTGGACCCGGAAACGGTGAGTGTCGAGCTGGTCAATCCGGTGGACATCTATACCCAGGCCGATCGGGCCAGCAAGTACGGCATCCTCTTCATCCTGCTCACCTTCGTCGGTTTCATCCTGTTCGAGCTGATCAAGCGCCTGCGCATCCACCCGCTGCAGTACCTGATGGTGGGCCTGGCGCTGGCGATCTTCTTCCTGCTGCTGCTCAGCCTGTCCGAACACATTCCGTTCTGGCTGGCCTACCTGGTGTCGGCGGTGGCGTGCATCGGGGTGCAGGCGGTGTACCTGTCGGGCGTGCTGAAAAGCTGGGCGCGTGGCATGGGCTTTGCCGGCATGCTCACCGTGCTGTACGGGGCGCTGTATGGCCTGCTGATCTCCGAGAACAACGCGCTGCTGATGGGCTCGCTGCTGCTGTTCGGCGTGCTGGCCAGTGCGATGTGGATCACCCGCCGGATCGACTGGTACGAAGTCGGCGCCAGCCTGAAGTAAGGAGACCTCCATGAGCTGGCGCAACGGGTTGAGGCAACGGGCGTGGCAGGGCATTCCCGAGCTGTTGGAAGTGGACGCGCTGCTGCAGGCCAGCAGCGTGCTGGCGGCCTTGCCGGGGGCGCGCATCGCCCCCGGCCTGGTGCGCTTCAAGCTGGCCGCGCGCACCTGCGAAGGCGTGCAGCGGCAGGGGCTGGAATGGCTGTCCGGGGCGCGGCAGGGACGCGGCCTCCTGGCCGGGCAGGTGCCGCGCTACCGGCCGTGGAAGGCTGGCAGTGCGGCATTGGCCGAGATCGGCATCGCCGGCCTGCCCAGCGATTGGCCGGCCCATGCGGCGGTGTTTGGCTGCAGCAGCGTGGATCGTCGCCACTGGTTGCTGCTGTTGCCGGGCAGCGCGCAACTGTGGCTGGGCTGGGCAGGATGAGGCGGCCGCCGTTGCGCCCTGCATGCCGGCACGCATGACCGATGGGACAGGGGCCGGGCGCTCGCGCTGGCTAGACTCGAGGGCTTGACGAGCTGTGCCGAAGGGCCGGGGTGGGGCGTGTTGAAGTGGAGTGGGCTGAAGTGGGGCGTGCTGGCAGTAGCGCTGGCGACGGGTGGCAATGCAATGGCGCAGCAGCGCGAACCGGTGGACCTGGACATGGTGGGCAAGATCCGCCAGCAGGCTTTCCACCAGTCCCAGGTGATGGACACCTTCAGCTACCTCACCGAGCGCATCGGACCGCGCCTGACCAACTCGCCGGCGATGGGCCGGGCCAATGCCTGGACGCGCGGCAGGTTCAACGACTGGAAGCTGGACAACGTCCACGACGAAGCGTTCGATGCCTTCGGCCGTGGCTGGGAATTCACCTCGGCCAGCGTGGAGATGCTGGGCGATCGCGTGCAGCCGCTGCATGCGTTGCCCAAGGCATGGACGCCGGGCACCCACGGCCCGGTCGAAGGCGAGCTGGTGCAGGTGGACATCAAGAAGCCCGAGGACATCGAGAAGTACCGCGGCAAATTGCGCGGGAAGATCCTGTTGCTGGGCGAGGCACGCGAGTACAAGCGGGGCACCGATGCCGATTCACACCGGCATGACGCGACCTCGCTGGAGGGGCTGCAGGAATTCACCCTGCCCAAGGACAAGGACGTGGTGGCCGACCGCGCCAAGCGGGTCAAGGAGTACCAGGAGAAGCAGGCGCTGGCGGCCAAGGTCAATGCGTTCTTCGTCGAGGAGGGCGCACTGGCCTCGATCAGCATCAGCAGCTGGGACAACGGCATCATCCGTGTTGCCGGCGGGGGCTCGCGCAAGGCCGGTGAATCAGTCGGCATTCCCGAGCTGGCGATGATTGCCGAGCATTTCAATCCGCTGGTACGCGCGCTGGACGCCAAGCAGCCCGTGCGCCTGCGCGTGGATGTCGCGGCGCGCTTCACCGACCAGGCCGACCAGCCCGGCTACAACACGCTGGCCGAGATCCGCGGCAGCAGCCGGCCCGATGAGGTGGTGATGATCGGCGCGCACCTGGATTCGTGGCACAGCGGCACCGGCGCAGCCGACAACGCGGCCGGCGTGGCGGTGATGATGGAGGCCATGCGCATCCTCAAGGCCGCTGGCGCCAAGCCCAGGCGCACCATCCGGGTGGCGCTGTGGAGTGGCGAAGAACAAGGGCTGATCGGCTCGCAGGCCTATGTGGCCCAGCACTTCGGCGGCTTCCCCGAGCCTGCCGATGCGGCGCAGAAGGCGCTGCCGGCCTCCTTGCGCGAGCCGACCGGCGCCCTGCAGAAGACCCGCGACTACAGCAAGTTCCAGGTGTACTTCAACATGGACAACGGCTCGGGCCGCTTCCGCGGCATCTACGCGCAGGAGAACATGGCGGCCGTGCCGATCTTCGAGGCATGGCTGGCCCCCTTCCATGACGTCGGTGCCACCACCGTGGCCACCCGCAACACCGGCAGTACCGACCACATCAGCTTCGACCGCATCGGTCTGCCGGGCTTTCAGTTCATCCAGGACCGGCTGGACTACTTCACCAACGTCCACCACAGCCACCTCGATACCTGGGACCACGCCGAACCGGAGGACCTGAAGCAGGCCGCGGCCATCGTGGCGTCCTTCGCCTACCACGCGGCCATGCGCGAGCCGTCCTTCCCGCGCAAGCCCGAGCCGCAGCCGCAGCCGTAAGGCGGCCGGGCGGAGGAGGCCACCGCCTCCTCCGTGCCCTTCCGGGGGTGGTGGTAAAATCGGGGAATTCCCGTTCCCCGAGCCTTCCATGACCTGCCGCACCCGCTTCGCCCCCAGTCCCACCGGCTACCTGCACATCGGTGGCGCCCGCACGGCGCTCTACTGCTGGCTGGAGGCCCGTCACCGTGGCGGCGAATTCGTGCTGCGCATCGAAGATACCGATCGCGAGCGCAGCACCCAAGGGGCGATCGACGCGATCCTGGAGGCGATGGACTGGCTGGGCCTGGGCTACGACGAAGGCCCGATCTACCAGACCCAGCGCGTGGCCCGGTACCTGGAAGTGGCCGAGCAGCTGGTCGCCGACGGCAAGGCGTATTACGCCTACGAAACCCGTGAAGCGCTCGACGCCATGCGCGAAGCGGCGATGGCCAAACAGGAAAAGCCGCGCTACAACGGCGCCGCGCGCGACCTGGGCCTGCCGTACAAGGACGACCCGAACCGGGTCATCCGCTTCAAGAATCCGCTTGAGGGCACGGTGGTGTTCGACGACCTGATCAAGGGCCGCATCGAGATCGCCAACAGCGAGCTGGACGACATGGTGATCTTCCGCCCGGATGGTTTTCCCACCTACAACTTCGCGGTGGTGGTGGACGACTGGGACATGCGCATCAGTGAAGTCATCCGCGGCGACGACCATATCAACAACACCCCGCGCCAGATCAACCTGTACGAAGGCATCGGCGCGCCGGTGCCGAAGTTCGGCCACATGCCGATGATCCTGGACGAGCAGGGCGCCAAGCTGTCCAAGCGCACCGGCGCGGCCGACGTGATGCAGTACAAGGACGCCGGCTACCTGCCCGACGCGCTGTTGAGCTACCTGGCCCGGCTGGGCTGGTCGCATGGCGACCAGGAACTGTTCAGCCGCCAGGAGCTGATCGACCTGTTCGACGTGACCCACTGCAATTCCAAGGCGGCGCGCCTGGACATGGCCAAGCTGGGCTGGGTCAACCAGCACTTCCTGAAGACCGAAGATCCGGCCAGCGTCGCCCCGCACCTGGTCTACCAGCTGAACAAGCTGGGCCTGGATCTGGCCGCCGGCCCGGCCCCGGCCGACGTGGTGGTGGCGCTGCGCGACCGCGTGCAGACCCTGAAGGAAATGGCTGAAAAGGCGGTGGTCTGGTACCAGCCGCTGACCGAGTACGACGAGGCGGCCGTGGCCAAGCACTTCAAGCCGGGCGCGGAACTGGCGCTGGGCAAGGCGCGCGAGCTGCTGGCGGGTGTCGCCGACTGGACCGCCGAGGGCGTGTCGGTGGCCCTGCACGAGGTGGCCACGGCGCTGGAAATCGGCATGGGCAAGGTGGCCCAGCCGCTGCGCGTGGCCATCACCGGCACCCAGGTCAGCCCGGACATTTCGCAGACGGTGTTCCTGGCCGGGCGTGAAGAGGCCTTGAAACGCATCGACGTCGCACTCACTAAAGTACCGACGGCCTGACCACAGGAGACCGCGCATGCCTGCCAAAACCGCTTGTACCGCCCCGCACCACCACGTGCACGACGCCTCGGACTTCGTGAAGGTGGTCGAACGGGTGTGCGTGGAGCGCGGGCTGCGCCTCACCCCGATCCGTGCCAACGTGCTGCGCCTGATCGCCGAGGCCGGCAAGCCGGTCAAGGCCTACGAGCTGCTGGAATGGGTGCGCAACGGCAAGGGCGTCGGCGCTGACGCCCCGCCCACGGTGTACCGCGCGCTGGATTTCCTGATGGCAAACGGTTTCGTGCACAAGCTGGAATCGGTGAATGCGTTCGTGGCCTGCCACCACCCCAGCAGCGCGCAGCATTCGGTGCCGTTCCTGATCTGCAACAGCTGCCACAGTGCGGTGGAACTGGAAGACAAGGAAATCGTGAGCCAGCTGGAAAAGCGCGCCAAGGAGCTGGGCTTCCAGCCGCAGGCACAGACCCTGGAAGTGCACGGGCTGTGCGCGCGCTGCGCCGGGTAGGTACCGACCGTTGGTCGGTGCGCTCCCTGCAAGAATCGCCGCGCCCTGCGCGGCTTTTTTTTGGTTCTTCGCCCCTATGCAGCAAGCAGAAGCGTGCGTTGACCCTTTCCAGGGGCGGCTGTTGGCGGGCCGGGCGCTGGGCCCCCATGCCCTTTCCGGCGACGCCCCCGGCGTCGGCCTGCGGCCGCCCCCTCCTCCTTTATTTCGCCTCCAAGGGCATCGGGGCCCAGCGCCCGACCCACCAACGGCTGTAAAAAGCCCGGCTCCCCGCCCTTACCGCAAGCCGAGCCCGTAGCCGCCGGTAGGCTCCTGGGCAAAATAAAGGAGGAGGCCGCCACGCGGCCGGGGGACATTTGCGCCAGGGGCCTATCGGCGGCTACGGGGCCCTCACGCGCGCGACCGGCAGCGCATCGACCCACGCAAGCGAAGCGGCCAAGGGGGCGCCGCGCAGAGCGTAGAGCGCGACGGCCTTGAGGTGGACGATGGAAGTTGCGCCCCATGCCTTCACGGTTGTCTCGTACAGCGCATGCTGAAGCGTCGCATCGACCGGCACACTGTCATCGAAGGACAGCAGCATGTTCAACGCACCCAGCGCCCGCCACGGCGCTGCGTCTGCGGTGCTCGTACGCCAGTCGGCACCTTCGCAGTAGGCAAGCAGTTCGGCGACGGCGTCGCGCTGGCGGACCTCTTCAAGTACGCCGATTGCGAAGGTGGCCATCGCCGGGTCCGCCAGCAGGGGGCGCAGTCCGACAACACCGTCGCGCGCGTACGCCGCGCAGGCGTTCGCCCATCGCGCGAACGGCACCACGCGCGTGCCATCGGCCAGCATGCCGTCCTCCAGCCAGCCATGCAGGACGCACAGGCGCTCGATCTCGTCGGCGCCCGCATCCCCATGTTCGAGCGCGAAGGCAATCAGCTGTTCCACTTCCAGCGCGCCACCGTAGGCGGCCAGCGCGCTGCCCTTGGCCGCCTTCTGCGCCAGTGCGTTGAACTTCATTGGTGCTCCGCAGCGGCGGTGTCGCTGCCGTCTGCTGCCGTATCCACCTTCACCACCACCGACATGCCCGGACGCAGCCGCTTGGCCAGCGGCTGGTCGGGGTCGATGCTGATCCGGATCGGCAACCGCTGTACCACCTTGGTGAAGTTGCCGCTGGCATTGTCCGGGCGCAGTACGCTGAATTCCGAACCGGTGGCCGGGGCGATCTGCTCGATGTGGCCGTGCAGCTTCTGCCCGTCGAAGGCATCCACCCGGAAGGACGCCGGTTGCCCGATGCGCATTTTCCAGGTCTGGCCTTCCTTGAAATTGGCCACCACCCACAGCGTGTCCGGCACCAGGAACAGCAGCTGCGACCCGGCCGTGACGTACTGGCCCAGGCGTACCGAGGCTTCGCTGACCTGGCCGTCGCGCGGGGCGTGGATGACCGTGTTGGCCAGGTCGATCCGGGTCAGTTCCAGCTGCGCCTGCGCGGTTTCCACGCGGGCTTCCAGGCTCTTGCGCGCCACCTGGGTGGAGGTGAGCGTTTCCTCGGCAATGCGGATCTGCGCCTGCGATTGCAACACCGCCGCCTGCGCCGACTGCGCCCCGGTGCGCAGTTTGTCGCGGTCGCTGAGCGCCACCAGCTGCTGCGCGGCGAGCGCTTCATAGCGTTTGAGCTCGGTGCGCGACCGCGCCAGCTCCGATTGGCCGGCGACAAGGTTGGCCTGCGCGGCACCGATCTGCGCGCGGTTCTGCGCCTGGGCCTGGTCGGAGTTGGCCAGCGCGGCCTTGGCACTGTCCAGGTCGGCCTGCGCCTGCGCCACTTTTTCGGTGTAGATGCGGTCATCGACGCGCACCAGCGGATCGCCCTGTTTCACGTGCTGGAAATCCTTGACCAGCACCTCGGTGACATAGCCGTTGACCTGCGGGGCCAGCACGGTGATCTGGCCGCGCACGTAGGCGTTGTCGGTGCTGACCCGGCTGCTGTTGAACGGCCACAGCGACCACGCGCGCAGGATCAGTGCGATGCCCAGCAGGGCGATCACGATCATCACCACCACGCTGCGCGTGCTTGGCTTGAGGTACTTGGACACCGCCGCCGGGGGCACCGGCGCGGCGCTGCCGGGGGGCGCTGCATCGGTGGGCGGGGCCGGGTTGACGCTCTCGGGCGCGCTGTCGTCGCGGGGCGGGGGGCTGGGCATGGTGGGACTCATCGGGGCGGCGCGGCCAACGGCGCCGTGGCGGGAGGGAAGGTCGGCGGGCGGTGGCGCTTGCGCCACTGCTTGAGCACCGCGGTGCGCACCGACAGCAGCAGCAACCAGCCCAGGAAGGCCAGCGCGACCCTGCCGCTGAGGCTGAACACGTCGTTGTACGCGCGCACGTTGGCCTCGCGGCGGGTGGTCAGCGCCAGCTGCGCGGTGCCCTGTGCGCTGCGCTGCACCGGGTCGGTGATCAACCCGGCGTAGAGCTGCTGTTGCTGTTTGAGGCGCTGGGCGACCACCGCATCGGCCGGATCGAGCTGGCTCACCAGTGCACTGGAGTACACCTGCTCGCGGTGCAGCTGATACGTGCCCAGCACCGCCGAGCCGGCCAGGCCGCCCAGGGTCTGGGTGATCGACAGGGTCACCAGGAAGGTGATCATGTGGTCCACGCCCTGCTTCAGCGCCTGGGTGATGCCGAGCATGATCAGCGGCCCCATGAACATGCCTGCACCCACCGACGCCAGGTACTGGCTCAGGTAGAAATCCTGTGGCCGGTCCAGGCTGGTGCGGCTCTGGTCAAGGAAGGCGGCACTGCCCAACAGCAGGATGGCCATCAGCAGCTGGGCGATGATGCGCTTGGGGCCAAAGGTAAGCGCGGCGGCGGCGATGCCGCTGACCACGCCGGCCAGGATCACCCCGAACAGCGGCCGCATCTGGTCCGGGCCCATCCCCAACTGGCGCATCAGCCCGACCACGCCATAGGACTGCTCGGTGGTGAGGAAGCGGATCAGAAACGCGCCCACGATGAAATGCAGCACCGGCAGGCTGGCCAACCAGCGCGTCTGCAGCAGCGGATTGCGCCGGTAGTGTTCCAGGATGAAGCCGGCGGTGGCCAACGCGATCGAGGCCACCAGCGCCCAGCCCAGCCACGGCGTATCCAGCCACCAGCGCACATAGCCCTGCGCCAGCACCACCACCAGCAGGCCCACGGCCGGGGCAAGCAAGGCAAAGGTCAGGAAATCCAACGGCTCGAAGGCCTTGATCTGCACACCCGGCGGCAGCTTCAGCACCACCACGGCGGCGAACGCGCACAGGGCCAGCCCGGCCTCGAACAGGTACAGGTTGTGCCATTGGCCGGTATCCACCAGCCCTGGTGACACCAGCCAGGCAATGGGCACCGCCAGCTGCGAGATGCCCACGCCGATCACCAGCAGGTTGCCGGTGTACCTGCGCGGCAGCGACTGCAGCATGTACAGCGTGCCCAGCGTGCTGCAGGCCGCGCCGGCAAAGCCGCTGGCGGCGCGCATCAGCACGGTGGTTTCAAAACTGCCTACGAACAGGTGCAGCACGGCAAGCGAGGCGTACAGGCCCAGACCGATCTCGGCGAACAGGCGGATGCCGTACTGCTGGCGGAACTTGAACGCCAGCAGGTTGGCGGTGACGTTGACCATCGCATAGGCGGCCACCAGCCAGCTGCCCTGCGCCGGGGTGAGCCCGAGCTGGCCCTGCAGGAACGGCAGGTTGGCGCTGACCAAGGCATTGCCGAGCCCGCCGGTGATGCCCACCAGCAGGGCCACCGCCGCATAGGCCACGCGCCGGTGCCAGGGATGCCACGGCATCGACGCCGAGCCGGGCAGGGTCGGCTTTTCGTGGTCTTCCCAGTCCGGAATCGGTTTGAGGTACTGCGCCATCAGCCCTCCGCGTCGACGGGGCCCTGCAGTCCGGTGCGCAGCAACTGCAGGGCGCGCGCCACCAGCTTGGCCCGCTCTTCGCGGGATTTGCCTCGCAGCGCGGCTCCCAGCATGCCTGAGATCAGTGAAATGTCCGTCACCTGCAGATCCGGTCGGCACAGGCCGGCGCCGATGGCGCGCTGCATGGGTGCTTCGAGCAGGTTCCAGATGGTCTGCCGTGCCGCCTTGATCGACGGGTCATCCGGGTCCACCGCGCGCCAGTAGTCCGACAGCGCCGGGGACTGCACGATGCGTGCGGCCATGCCTTCAAGCACTTCAAACAGCGCGTCATCGCGCTCGCCGAGGGTCTGCACCTGCCGGCTGATGCGTGCCACCGTACGTTGCAGCAGCGCCTCGACCAGCGCGGTGCGGTCGGGAAAATTGCGGTACAGCGTGGCGCGGCCGACCTGCGCCCGATCCACCACCAGGTCCAGCGGCGCGGTGACGCCGTGTTGCCCGAACACCGCATCGGCGGCATCCAGGATGAGAGCGCGGCGTGCAGCCGCATCGGCGCGTTGGGAAGTCATGCTTCATTTTCGGACGAATGTGTCCGCAATTAAAGCATCCCGTGCGTTATGCGGCGTTGACGCTCGCCGCGCAGGCGTTGGCCGTGGTCAGCGTGCCGCTGCCAGTGCCGGGGGGCGGTAGCGGGCTTCGCGGATCGGCAGGTTGACCAGCGCGGCGATGACGGCCAACGCGATATCGGCGTACCACATCCACAGATAATTGCCGGAGTGCGCCAGGGCAACGCCGCCCAGCCAGGCACCGAAGAAGCCGCCCAACTGGTGGGAGAGCAGGGTGAGGCCGAACAGGGTGCCCAGATAGCGCGGCCCGAACAGCTTGCCCACCAGCCCGGCGGTGGGCGGCACGGTGGCCAGCCAGGTGAAGCCCAGTGCGGCGGAGAACACGTAGAAGGTGAGCGGCGTGGGCGGTGCAACCAGATACACACCGATCATCACCGCGCGGCTGGCATACATCCAGAACAGCAGGTACTTCATGCGGACGCGTTGGCCGAGTGCGCCGACGATCAGGCTGCCGGCAATGTTGAACAGGCCGATCAGTGCGATGGACGTGGAGGCGACGGTCGGCGACAGACCGCACAGGGCGATCTCGCCGGGCAGGTGGGTGACCAGGAAGGCGATGTGCAGCCCGCAGGTGAAGAACCCCAGGTGCAGGCACCAGTAGCTGCGATCGCGCAGGGCGACGCGCAGTTGCGCGCGCAGGCCGCCATCGTCGGTGGGGCCGGCGCTGCCGGCGTGGTCGCCGGGGCGGCGCCGCAATGGCCAGGCAAGCGGCAGCGAAAGCAGGGTGACCACGGCCATGGTGACCATCGCGCGGGCCCAGCCGGCACTGCTGATGATCCATTGCACCAGCGGGGCGAACACGAACTGGCCAAGCGAGCCGCCGGCGTTGATCAGCCCTGCGGCGAACGAACGTTTTTCGGCCGGCAGGCGATGCGCGGTGGCGCCGATCAGTACCGAGAAGCTGCCAGCGCCAGCACCGGCGGCCATCAGCAGGCCAAGGCTGAAGCTCAGGCCGAGCGGGCTGGTGAGGACCGGGGCAAGCAGCAGGCCGATGGCCAGCACGATGCCGCCGAACATCAGCACCGGCACCGCGCCGCGCTGGTCGGCAATGGCGCCGAACACCGGCTGCACCGCGCCCCAGACGAACTGGCCGATGGCCAGGGCGAAGCTGATTTCAACGATGCTGACCCCGGTGCTGCGGTGGATGGGGTCCAGGTACAGGCCGGAAGTCTGGCGCACGCCCATGGTGACCATGAGGATGGCCGACGCGGCGACGAGCAGGCCCCAATGCATCGACGGGGCGCGTGCGGTGGTAGCAGGGGGGCTCATGGAGTGGCTCCGGCGGGCAGGGCGTGGTCGAGCTGGTCCAGCAGGGCGTTCAGGCGTGCGGTGGGCGCAGCGCCGAAGGCCGCTTCCACCTGGTCCTGCGCGCGCTGCCACAGTGGGCGGGCGCGGCGCAGGACGGCTTTGCCGGCAGGAGTGATGACGATGAGGCGCTGGCGCGCGTCATCACCGCGCTGTTGGTCAAGCCAGCCGGCTTGCAGCAGGGGCTTGAGGTTGCGGGTGAGCGTGGTGCGGTCCATGCCCAGCGCATCGGCAAGGTCGCCGAGCTGGCGCGGCTGCGGCGCGCGCCGCAGGATCGAGTAGGCGTTCAGGCTGAGTCCCAGCGGCGCCAGGTGGCTGTCATAGAGCTGCGAAAGCTGGCGCGAGGCGCGGCGCAGGCGGAAGCAGGTGCAGGGGCTGGCGGCTGGCGGGTCCATGAGCGTATTGGCGGAATGGGATGTCGGCATCATACGTGCATATGCACGTAAATGGTCAAGAGCCGTTTTGAGAAGCGACAAGGAGGGCTGTTTTCTCAATGACGGGGGAGCGTTTGGTTGCAAGGGCCGACGCCGCTGGCGGGAAGCGCAAGGCGTCTGGCCAGGTACCTGAGGCGCATCCTGGGTGCTGTGATGTCTCCGCTTGGGCCGACCGCACGGCGAGCCCGTAGCGGCCGGCAGGCCCGTGGGCAAATGTCCCCCGACCGCCACCTGCGGCGACGGCCTCCTCCTTTACTTTGCCCACGGGCCTGCCGGCCGCTACGGGCTCGCCGTGCGGTCGGCCCTAGCGGGAAGCCGGAGGCTTCTGCGGGCGGCCCGTGGTCTCGACGCGTGGGCCGCGATGCCGTTGCCACGCGGTTGGGAGAACGCCCAAAAAAAGGGGGCCTTGCGGCCCCCCTCGGGGTGATCAGACGACCCCGGTCGCAAACAGCAGCTTAGAAGAACGCGCGGATGCCGAAGGCGACGCCGCGGCCCGGCAGCGGCGAGTAGTCGCGCAGCAGCGAGGTGTGCGGGCGCACTTCCTGGTTGGTCAGGTTGTTGCCATCCAGGAAAACTTCGTAGCTGTTGCTGTCGGTGCGGTCCCAGCGGTAAGCCAGATGGGCATCCACCAGCGTGTAGCCACTGCTCGCCGCTTCGTTCTGCGCCACATCCTTCTGGCTGCTGTATCGCACCGCACCCACCGAGGCGCGCCACCCATCGCGCGACCAGCGCAGGTCGGCGCCTACCCGGGTCGGGGCGATCCGCGGCAGGTAGCCGGTGTTGGCAAGTTCCACGCGGTAGTTGTGGTTGTGGTCGCCATGCGGCACGGCGATGTCCACGTTGCGGCTGCCACTGCCATCCAGCTCGGCCTTGACGTAGTCGCCGAACACGCGCAGGTCCCAGTCGCCGGCAGTGCCCTCGAACAGGTGGAACAACGCTTCGGCTTCGGCACCCTTGAAGGTGGCGTCCTGCTGCGTCCACAGACGGACCGGCAGCGATTCGACCACGCCGGTGTCGGCCAGGTAGATGAAGTTCTTGAACGTGGTCTGGTAGATCGAGGCGGAGAAGTCGACACGATCGCTGTGGGTGTGGATGCCCAGTTCCACCCGCTGGCCGCGCTCGGTCTTCAGGTTGGCATCGCCGATCTCCAGCGAACGGGTGGCGATGTGCGCACCGGCGGCGTACAGCTCTTCATTGGTGGGCGCGCGCTCGGAGCTGTCGATGCCGAAACGCAGGTCGACCGCATCGTTGAGCTTCCAGATACCGGCCGCCGACAGATTGGTGGCGTCGAACGTGCGGGCGCGGTAGTCGCCGGTGGGGTCGAGCTTGACCTGGTCATGGCGGCCGCCGAGTTCCAGCTTGAACGGGCCGAACTGCTTTTCCTGCAGCACGAACAGGCCGATGTTCCTGGTACCGGTATCGGGCACGAACGCCTCTTCGCCCTTGGCGCCGAAATCGCTGTTGCCGAACTGCAGGCCGAACGCACCGTCCCAGCCGCCGATCTGCTGCTGCACCGCTTCCAGGCGGCCTTCGATGCCGCGGTTGGTGAAGCGCGTGGAGGGCGTGCCGGCCTCCAGCTCGACATGCTCGTAGTCGGTGTAGGCGGTGCGCAGGCTGACGCTCTTCAGGAACGTGGTCGGGTTGTAGATACCGCCCTTGGCCTCGAAGCGGTTCTGCACCATGTCGATGCGCACATCGTGCTCGTCACCTTCTTCCTCGTCGCCGTGATCATGGTCGTGGTCATGGCCGTGGTCATCGTCGGCATGCACGTGTGCGCCGTTGGGAATGCCGTAGTTGGTGCGGTAGGTGCTGGCCGACGCGCCGAAGTAACCGCCCTCGCCGAGCCAGGTGGCACCCACGCCGCCGGCGCGGGTGCGGATGGCACTGTTGTCCAGGCGGCCACGGCGCGGTTGGTCTGTGTCGCCGGCCTCATGGTCATGGCCGCTATGGTCTTCCAGGCCGTCGATCACGGCGTAGCCGGGGATGCGGAAGTCATCGCCATTGCGGACCAGACCATCCACGTGCAGGACCACGTTGCCGCTGACGCCATCCAGGCGGAACATGCCGCTGCGTTCGTCGTTGACCGAGTTGCCGCGCAGTTCGGCGCGGCCGCTGAGGGGGCGGTCGGGCAGTTCGCGCGCGATGCGGCCGTCAACCACGTTGACCGCACCACCGATGGCACCGCTGCCGAACAGCAGGGTGGCTGGTCCTTTCAGTACTTCGATCTGATCGGCCAGGAACGGCTCGATGCTGGTGGCGTGGTCCGCACTTACCGTGGAGGCATCCATGTTGCCCATGCCGTTGGACAGCACCGCCACGCGCGGACCTTCCTGGCCGCGGATGATCGGGCGGCCGACACCCGGGCCGAAGAAGGTGCTCTGCACGCCGGGCAGTTTGGCCACGGTGTCGCCCAGGGTGCCGGCCTTCTGCTCGTCCAGGCGTTCGCCGGCCAGTACGTCGATCGGGCGCGCAAGCGACTCGGCGTCGCCCTGCAGCGGTGAGGCGGTGACCTTGACGGCGGACAGCTCGGTCAGGTGATGGTCACGCGGGTTGGTGTCATCGGCGGCCAGCGCCAGCGAGGGAATCAACGCGGTGGCGAGCGCCAGGGACAGGGCGTGTGGCTTGAAAAGGCGGGAAGAGCGCATGGGCTGAGGGTCCGTCGTCAATTGTTATAATGTATCAATGGTGGGGCGCGCGAATCCCAGGAGGGGACACATGGAACGGGGTGTTGCAGGGGGAGGGGGCGGAGCAGGGAGTGCGCGTCGGGATTGATGTTATATTATTCCATAACGCTTCGCCGACCCTGCTGGAAGTCATGCCCCTGTTCGCTCGAGTCCGTCATCTGCTGGATCGCTTCGGTGCCACCGGTTCGCTGCTGTGTGCCGTGCACTGCGCGTTGCTTCCGATTCTGCTGGCCGCCGCGCCGTCGCTGGGGCTGTCGGTGTGGATGAGCGATGGGGTGGAGCTGGCGTTGGTCTGCTTTGTCACCCTGCTGGGTCTGTTCAGCCTGGTCTGGGGCTATCGCCGCCACGGTGCGCTGCGGGCATTGGGTTTCCTGGTGCCGGGCCTGACCGCGCTGTGGGCCGGCCTGCTGTATGCGCCACTGCATCATTCGGCTGTACCGCATGCGGTGGTCATGACACTGGGTGGTGTGCTGGTGGGCGTTGCGCACCTGGTCAATCTGCGCCTGAACCACGGCCACATCCATGATGCAAGCTGTGCGCATTGAGGCGCTGTGGTAGGCTTTCCGATCGTGCGCGGGGGCGCCTGAGAGGGCGGCCCCGCCGAACCCGTGTCAGTACGGGGTAATCAGATTTCAGACTAAGGAGTTGACGACATGGGTAAGGGTGACCGCAAGACCGCCAAGGGCAAGCGCTTCAATGCCAGCTACGGCAATTCGCGCTCGCACGTGGTGAGCAAGGTGGCCGTGGGCGCAGCTGCGCCGGTCGCCAAGAAGACCGTTGCCAAGGCACCGGCAAAGAAGGCCGTTGCCAAGAAGGCGGTTGCCAAGGCCGGTTGATCCCGCCTGGCGGGTCGAAGAAGACGCGGCGCTTGCGCCGCGTTTTTTTTGGCTTTTTTCCCGCCTGCGTGGCAAATACCAAGCGTGCTCTGAGACTTTCCAGGCGCGGCGGCCGGTGGGTCGAACGCTGGGCCGCGCTGCCCTTGCCGGCGAATGTCCCCCGGCGTCGGCCTGCGGCCGCCCCCTCCTCCTTTACTTTGCCCGCAAGGGCAGCGCGGCCCAGCGCTCGACCCACCGGCCACTCACTGAAACGTCCGGTTTCTGCCCGTTTCGGCAAGCCGAGCCCCGTAGGGGCCGGCAGGCCCCTCGGCAAATGTCCCCCGGCCGCCGCCTGCGGCGACAACCTCCTCCTTTACTTTGCCCAGGGGCCTGCCGGCCCCTACGGGGCTCGGCTTGCCGAAGCGGGCGGAGACACTGCGAGCTGCACAACGCACCTGAATGACCCGGCCACACGCATACCGCCGGGCCCCATCTGCCACAACGCCGGCGCGTCAGCGCAATGCAGGCAACAAACGTTCCGCATCACCGTCGTTGGGCGCGGCCGGAATGCCGAGCAGGCGGGTCAGCAGCGGGTATACGTCCACGTTGTCGAAGCCTGCGATGGTCAGGCCCTGCTTGAACGACGGGCCGCGCGCAACGAACACCGCGCGCATCGACGGCAGGGCGTTGTCGTAGCCGTGCGAGCCACGGGTGCCCGGCGTGCGCTTGGCGATGCTGTCGCGGCTGAGTGCGTTCCAACCTTCATGCATCTGGCAGACGATGGGCGGGATGCGCGGGTTGGACCCGTAATGCCAGCGCGGCGGCAATGTCTGGCGCGTCCAGCAGTCGTATTGCGCATGTGCACCCAGCAGCCGCTTCTCGGCATCGCCCTGTTTGCCCGGCAGTGGCGCAAACCCCACCGACTGCCCCATCGAGATGTCCTTGGCGATGGTCGGGTCGACCATGTCCTCGATGGCGATCGTGTGGCCGTCCAGCACGCTGGCCATGCCGTGGTCGGACACCACCACCACGTTCGTCGTGGCGTCCAGGCCGCGTGCCTGCAGCCCATCCAGCAGACGGCCGATGGCGACATCGACCTCGCCGACCGCGGCGGCATAGGCCGGCGAATCCGGGCCGTGGTCATGCCCGGCGTGGTCGACCTGTTCCATGTACAAGGTGACCAGGCGGGGCGCCTGCGCGTCGCGCTGGCCCACCCAGTCCAGCACCTGGTCGACGCGATCGGGCAACGGCACGCTGGAATTGAAGATGCGCCACTGGCTGGGACGAACGCCCTGGATGGCCGCTTCGCTCCCCGGCCAGGACAGCGTGGCCGTGCGCACGCCGGCTTTCTCCGCGCCCACCCAGAGCGGCTCGCCGCCCCACCAGCGTGCATCGGTCACTGCTTCGCGGCGGCTCAACCGGAAGCTGCCCAGCTCGTCTTCGTACATGCTGTTGTGGATGATGCCGTGGTGGTCCGGGCGCAAGCCGGTCACCAGCGTGTAGTGGTTGGGGAAGGTCAGCGACGGGTAGGACGGTGTCATCCAGCGTGCGCGCACGCCGTCGTGGATGATCCGGGCCAGGTTGGGGGTGATGCCGCGGTCGAGCATATCCGCGCGCAGGCCGTCGATGGACACCAGCAGCAGCTTGGGCGTGGTGGCCGGCGGGGTCGTGGCAACGACCGAAGCCGGTGGCGGGGAAGGTGTCGTGGCACAGGCGGCCAGCGTAAGAGCGGCGGCCAGCGCCAGCGGAAGACGGACGGAAATCATGCGGTGATGATAGTCCGGCGCGGTGACGCGGCGAAGACAACCAATGGCACGGGCAGGTCAGGCCAACAGCATGTCGCGCGCTGTTTCCAGCTGCAGCAACGCCGCTTTGGTCGGCAGCCCGCCGCCAAATCCGGTAAGCGCACCGCTGCTGCCGATCACGCGATGGCAAGGCAGCACGATCGGCAACGGATTACGGCCATTGGCCGCACCGACCGCGCGGCTTGCCGTGGGATGGCCGATATGCCGGGCCAGCGCCACATAGCTCCAGGTCTGCCCGAACGGAATGTCGGCCAACGCTTTCCACACACGCAGCTGGAACGCCGTGCCATGCGGGGCCAGCGGCAGCTCGAAGCGCTGGCGCTGCCCGTGCAGGTATTGCAGCAGCTGCGTGCGTGCGTCGCACAGGGCGGCGGCGTCGTGCCGCCAGTGCTCGCGGCCCTTGGCGTCGTAGCGGTTGTTCTCGAACAGGATGTGGTGGATGCCCTGGCTGTCGCCGGCCACGGTGAGGGGCCCGATGGGGCTGTCGAAGGTGTCGTAGAACAGGGTCATGGGTTTGCTCCCGGAGTAGGGGGGGACAGATGCCACAGGTGCAGCACGGCGTAGGCGCGCCACGGCCGCCAGGCCTGCGAACGCGCTTCGGTGGCGCGTTCGCTCAGGCGCGTATCGGCGCCCAATACCTGTTGCAGGACCAGGTCGCCGGCAGGGAAGGCATCGGGCAGCGCCAGCGCGCGCAAGGCCATGTAGTGCGCGGTCCACGGCCCGATGCCGGGCAATGCCACGCAGCGTTCGATGAAGCTTTCCAGCCGTTGCCCGGCGTGGAAATCCAGGCGGCCATCGGCCACGGCGGCCGCGACCGCACGCACGGTGGCCGCGCGCGTCCTGGGCAGGCCAATGGTTTCCAGCGGGGCGTCGGCCAGCGCCTGTGGCGTGGGGAATTGGCGATCAAGCCCTTCAGGCATGCCGGCCAGCGGGCTGCCGAAGCGATCCACCACGCGGCGCGCCAGGGTGGTGGCCGCGGCCACGCTGACCTGCTGGCCGAGCACCGCACGTACGGCCACTTCGAACCCATCCCAGCCGCCGGGCACACGCAGCCCCGGGCGCTCGGCAATGCCCCGCGCAAGCAGGGGTTCCTGCGCCAGGGTGGCGTGCACGATGCGCAGGTCGGCATCCAGGTCGAAGATACGGCGTACGCGGCGGACGATGCCCGGGATCGCCCGCGGGTCGACCTGGCCCAGCTGCAGCCGCAGTTCCGGGCGCCTGGGATCGGCGGTCACCCGGATCACGCTGGGCCGCTCGGCGGGGCCGATCACGCGCTGGTAGCTGTCTTCACCGATGCACTCCAGACCGGGGATCGAACGACGGCGCAGGAAGCCGAGCATCGCGGCGAAATCCAGCGGCGGGCGGTAGGCCAGGCGCAGCGTCAGGGCGCCGTCGTCGAGCGCGCCGCGCTGGCGCCGGATCGCGGTGGGCGGCATGCCGCAGCCCTCCACGAAGGCGGCATTGAAGCGGCGCAGGCTGTTGTAACCGGCCGCCATGGCTACGTCGGTGACCGGCAGGGCGGTCTCGGTCAGCAGTTGCTTGGCCAGCAGCAGCCGGCGGGTGGCGTGGATCTGCGCCGGCGCCGCACCCAGGCGGGCCACGAACAGGCGTTGCAGCTGGCGCGCGCTCAGTCCCAGCCGGGTTGCCAGATCGGACACCGCGGCATCCTGCAGGTAGCCATCGTGGATCAACGCCAGGGCGCGCTGCAGGGTTTCGTTGTTGAGCGCATCCTGCGCCTCCGGTGCCAGCTCGGGGCGGCAGCGCAGGCACGGGCGGAATCCCGCGGCGGCCGCGGCCGCCGCGGTGGGGTAGTAGTCCACGTTGCGCGGCTTTGGCGGCGGAGCCGGGCAGACCGGCCGGCAGTAGATGCCGGTACTGCGCACGGCGGTGAAGAACACCCCGTCAAAGCGTGCGTCGCGGGCAAGCCGGGCGCTTTCGCAGGCGCTGTAGTCCAGGGGCAGGGCGGTATCCATGCGAGCCAGTCTATGCTTGCCCGGGTCGACCGGCTCGCCGTTTTCGGACAGCAATGCAGGGTCGGGACGGATTGATTCAGGGCAGGTTGCCGCGTGGCTGGCCGCGCGCACTAGACTGTGCGTTCACGTGCCGCTGCGCGCGCTCCTTCGTACGGATACCAGGTCGTTCATGTTGCTCAAGTCGTGGTGGTTGCCCCTGTTGTGCCTGGGTCTGGCCGGTTGCAGCCAGTTGGAAAACCCCGGCAACGTCACCGCCGCCGACAAGGCGGTGCGCGCGCAGGCCGCCGACGGCGACCACATGGTGTCGTTCAACGCCGCCGATGCGCCAGCCCCGGTACCGCCGCCGCCCAAGCGCGGCGACCAGGGCTGGGCGCCAGCGGCGCTGGAAAATGGCAAGGCCTGGGTAAGCTGCGATACCGACTACGCCGGCGAGAACGGCGACGGGGTCGCGCTGGACGCGCTGGACCGCGACAGCATCGACGCCGCCCTGGCGCCGTGCGCCGAACGCGGGCTGGTACGCGTGCGCTACGTGGGCAAGATCAACCCCGGCTTCTCCGAGCTGGTGGCGCGGCTGGCGATGGTGGCCGATGCACAGCGCATCTCGCGACGCATCCTGGACCTGGATTCCAGCGGTGGGCAGGTGGAAGCGGCGATCGTGGCCGGTGACCGCATCGGCGAATCCAACTGGACCATCTGGATCCGCGAAGGGTCGGTGTGCCACAGCGCCTGCGTGTTCGTGCTGGCCGCCGGCGACAACCGCCTGGTGGCCGGCAAGGTGGGCATCCATCGCATGATGCGGATCAGTTCCAAGGCCACCTCGCGCGCCGAGCTCAACCGCGAACTCCACGAGGTCTACGACAACGTCAAGGACTACCTGCAGCGCAACGGGGTGGCCGTTGGCGTGGCCGACCTGATGATGACCGTGCCCAACCGCAGCCTGCGCCTGCTCACCAGCGACGAGCTGCGTCAGTTCGGGCTGGACGGCACCAATGCGGTGCAGGACGACCTGGAGCGGATCAAGCAGATGCGCAAGTGCGGCGATGATTTCGTGCGCCGCAAGGATGCCTTCCTGATCGCCTTCGACCAGGACTGCAAGCGCGAGGGCAGTGAACTGGAGGCGGTCAACAGCTGCGGGCAGACCCTCAAGCAGCGCTACGGCTTCCCCGATGCGACCTGCCCGGACGAAAGCCCGCTGTCGGAAATCGATGTGTCCACGTTGTTGCCGGCGCGCACGACCCCCGTGCACGAGGGGCCGGCCGAGCGCACGGCCAGCGATGTGGGTCAGCCACTGCCCGACACCACCGTGCGCAACTGACGAACCACTCACGGGGTTCCCGTAGACTGGCCCGGTTCCTTCCAGCCAACGGTGTCCTGATGCGTGTTCCGCTGCTGCTGTCGTCGTTCCTGCTTGCCGCTGTTGCCCAGGCACAGACCCCGCCGCCGGCCACGCCGGCACCTGCGCCCGCACGCCCGGCACCGGCGGCTGCGCCGGCTGCACGCCCCGCGTTGAGCCCGGCCCAGCAGGCGCAGGTACACAAGCAGGACGCGGAGATGACGGCCGCTGCCTTGCAGGTGGCCCAGCTGGTGGATACCAACCGCGCCGCCGAAGCCTGGCAGGGCGCCTCGGCGGTGGCGAAGAAGTCGGTCACCGAGCAGGCCTTTGTCAGCCAGATCGGCGCTGATCGCAAGCGGCTGGGTGCGCTGGCCGCGCGCGGCCAGCCGGTGGTCACCCGGGTCAAGTACGCCGCCGGGGCCACCGTGCCCGAAGGGCTGTATATCAACGTGAGTTTCCCCACGCGGTTTGCCAACAGTGCCCAGCCGGTACGCGAACTGGTGTCCTTCCGGTTGGACGAAGACCGTGTCTGGCGCCTGGCCGGTTACAGCGTACGTGCGGCGACGCCCTGAGCCTTCGGCCCCGTTTTCGATGAGGAGTGCGCCATGAGTATCGAAATCAAGATGCTGGTGTGGTCGATGCTGTTGGGGCTGGTGCACCTGTTTGCCGCCTCCAGCGCCGTCACCCACGAACGCGGCCTGGCGTGGAACGCCTCCTCGCGCGACGGCCAGAACCCGCCGGTGCGGCCGCTGACCGGGCGCCTGCAGCGCGCCCAGGCCAACTTCATGGAGACCTTCCCGTTCTTTGCGGCCGCGGTGCTGGTGGTGGTGCTGACCCAGCGCCAGGATGGGCTGACCGCGTTGGCGGTGCAGCTGTATTTCTGGGCGCGGGTGATCTACCTGCCGCTGTATGCGGCCGGCGTGCCCTACGTGCGCAGCCTGGTATGGCTGGCGTCGCTGGTGGGCATCGTGCTGTTGCTGTGGGCGGTGCTGTAACGGGTCAGTGAACGGCAGCCTGTGCTGCTGATCCAGATCAAGGCGGCGCGCCGGCCATCGGCGCTAAGCTGGCCTCGACCCGCCACCGCAGGATCGGACATGTTGGAGCAAACCCCGCAGGAGCAGAGCGTACCGGAGCAGCCGGTGGACGTGGTGGTGGTGGGTGCCGGGCCGACGGGCCTGTGTTTTGCCCGCGCGCTGTGCGGCAGCGGCCTGAGCGTGGCCCTGGTGGAGCAGCAGCCGCGCGCGGCGCTGGCCGAGGCCACCTTCGACGGGCGCGAAATCGCCTTGACCCACGCCTCGCGGCAGATCCTGGAAGCGCTGGGGATCTGGGCGCGGCTGGAACCGGCCGAGATCTCGCCCCTGCGCGATGCCAAGGTCATGGATGGCGGTTCGCCGTTTGCGTTGACCTTTGCCGCCACCCAGCACGATGCGCAGGACCTGGGCTGGCTGGTGCCCAATCACCTGATCCGCCGCGCCGCGTGGGACAGCGTGCAGGGCCAGCCGGGCCTGCAGATCCTCGACCAGGCGCGCGTGGCCGGCATCGTGCCAGGCCCCCGGCGCAGCGTGGTCACCCTGGAAGATGGCCGGCGGTTGGCTGCGCGCCTGGTGGTGGCTGCCGACAGCCGTTTCTCCGGCACGCGGCGCATGCTGGGCATCGGCGCGCGCATGCGTGACTTCGGCAAGTCGATGCTGGTGTGCCGCATGCAACTCGAGGTGCCGCACCAGCACACGGCCTGGGAGTGGTTCGGATACGGGCGCACGATGGCGCTGCTGCCGCTCAATGGCGGCCAGGCTTCGGCGGTGATCACCCTGCCGCCGCGCCAGATCGAGGCCTTGATGGCGCAGGACGACGCCGCCTTCGGACGCAGCATCAGTACCTTTTTCGAGCATCGGCTGGGCACGATGCAGCCCACGGCGCGACCGGTGGCGTACCCGCTGGTCGGGGTGTATGCCAACGCATTCGTGGGCGATCGCTGCGCGCTGATCGGCGATGCCGCGGTAGGGATGCACCCGGTTACTGCCCACGGGTTCAACCTGGGCCTGCTCAGTCAGCACCGGCTGGCCAGGATTCTGGCCCAGGCGGCGGCGCGGGGCGATGACATCGCCGCCCCGGCCGGATTGGCCGCCTATGCGCGCGGCCACCGGTTGGCGTCGCGCCCGTTGTACGAAGCCACCAATGCGATCGCCGCGTTGTACACCGATGACCGCCTGCCGGCGCGGGTGCTGCGCCGGGCGGGGTTGCGCCTGGCGCATGGGGTGGCCCCGTTCCGCCAGCTGATCGCCGCCCACCTGACCCAGCGCGACGCCCGGGTCTGAGGACTCAGGGGGCGTCGGTATCGGCGATCACGTTGATGGTGGTGTCGCCGAACTGCACCACCTGGCCGCCGCGGATCTTGCAGGCCTTGCGCAGTTCGACCTCGCCGTCGACCAGGACCTGGCCGTCGCCGATCACGGTCTTGGCCTCGCCGCCGCTGGTGACCAGGTCGGCCAGCTTGAGCAGCTGCTTGAGCTCGACGTAGTCGCGGTCCAGTTCAAATTCGAGGGTCTGCATGGAGCGGGTATCCTGGGAAGGGGCGCGGACGGGGGGGCCGGGCCGGGAGAGGGCGCGTATTGTGCGCCAGCAGGCGGCAGAACGGCATCCATGCGGGAATCTGTACGCGTTGTTCAGGAACGATGGGGTATCATCGCCGCCTGAGCGAGTGAATTCTCCTCCGACCGAGCAGCGCCAGGGCACGCGATAAGAAAGGGCGCCCAAAGCGCGGACCATCCCCTTTTTATCTCACTGCCTCCTCCACGGCAGTGCTTTGGAGTTCCCCATGTCCCAAGAATCCTCCGCGCCGCTGCTGTTCGCAGACCTCGGCCTGTCCGACGCTGTGATGCAGGCCGTCGCCACCGTTGGCTACGAAACCCCGTCGCCGATCCAGGCGGCCACCATTCCGGCCATGCTGGAAGGCCGCGACGTGCTGGGCCAGGCCCAGACCGGTACCGGCAAGACCGCCGCGTTCGCGCTGCCGGTGCTGTCCAACCTCGATTTCAACCAGACCAAGCCGCAGGTGCTGGTGCTGGCACCCACCCGCGAACTGGCCATCCAGGTTGCCGAGGCGTTCCAGACCTACTCCTCGGGCATCCCGGGCTTCCGCGTGCTGCCGGTCTACGGCGGCCAGCCCTACGGCCAGCAGCTGTCGGCCCTGCGCCGTGGCGTGCACGTGATCGTGGGCACCCCGGGCCGGGTGATCGATCACCTGGAACGCGGCACCCTGGATCTGTCCGAGCTGAAGACCCTGGTGCTGGACGAAGCCGATGAAATGCTGCGCATGGGCTTCATCGACGATGTCGAAGCCGTGCTCAAGAAGCTGCCGGAGACCCGCCAGGTCGCCCTGTTCTCGGCCACCATGCCGTCGCAGATCCGCCGGATCGCGCAGACCTACCTGAAGAACCCGGCCGAAGTCACCATCGTCAGCAAGACCACCACGTCGGCCAACATCCGCCAGCGTTACTGGTGGGTGAGCGGCATGCACAAGCTCGATGCGCTG
>JAHREJ010000024.1 GCA_021733645.1 Bacillus subtilis subsp. subtilis
ACCGGTGTTGGGATGGGCTGCAGCCGAGCGTGGCTCGGCTCTACCGGTGGCGGGGCGCCGGTGTTGGGATGGGCTGCAGCCGAGCGTGGCTCGGCTCTACCGGTGGCGGGGCGCCGGTGTTGGGATGGGCTGCAGCCGAGCATGGCTCGGCTCTACCGGTGGCGGGGCGGCGGTGTTGGGATGGGCTGCAGCCGAGCATGGCTCGGCTCTACCGGTGGTGGTGCGGCGGTGTTGGGATGGGCTGCAGCAGAGCATGGCTCGGCTCTACCGGTGGCGGTGTGGCGGTGTTGGGATGGGCTGCAGCCGAGCATGGCTCGGCTCTACCGGTGGTGGTGCGGCGGTGTTGGGATGGGCTGCAGCCGAGCATGGCTCGGCTCTACCGGTGGTGGTGCGGCGGTGTTGGGATGGGCTGCAGCCGAGCATGGCTCGGCTCTACCGGTGGTGGTGCGGCGGTGTTGGGATGGGCTGCAGCCGAGCGTGGCTCGGCTCTACCGGTGGTGGTGCGGCGGTGTTGGGATGGGCTGCAGCCGAGCGTGGCTCGGCTCTACCTGTGGCGGGGCGGCGGTGTTGGGATGGGCTGCAGCCGAGCATGGCTCGGCTCTACCGGTGGTTGGCCTGGGGCCATGTTTGTCGGCGGCTGTTCCCTGGCGCGTGGCCCGCGCCCAGGTAACCGGTAGAGCCGAGCCATGCTCGGCTGCTTTTCACCCACCCAACTGCGCGCGCAGCTCGGCCAGCTGTTCCTGCAGCTCGGCCACGCTGGCTTCCAGTTGCTGCACGCGTGACTCCAGTGCCGGGTTGCCACCGCTGCCGCTGCCGGACGAAGATCCCTTGAAGCTGTCTGCCAGCGCCTGCCCATCCACCGGCCCACCCAGCAGGTGCATATAGCGGTCTTCGCGCTGGCCACTGGCCCGCGGCAACTGCACCGCCAGCCCGCGCTGGATCATCCGCTCGATGTGGTGGCGTACTTCCTCGGCGTCTTTGAACTGGAACATCCGTTCGCTGCGGGTCAGCAGTTCGTTCACCGTCTGCGGGCCGCGCAGCAGCAACAGGCCCACGACCGCCAGCTGCTGGCGGGTCAGGTCCAGTGCACTGCCGGCGCGGTGCTCGTAGCGCTCGGCGCGCGAGGAGAACTGCTGGCGCGCCAGGCCCAGGGTTTCCAGCTGGCGCAGCGCGTGGTGCACATCGCCGGCCGACAGCGCCATCACCGGCTCGCGGGCGGTCTTCTGGTTGGCGGCCACCTGGGCGGCGTTGACGGTCAGCGGGTAGGCATCCGGGGTAGTGGCCTCCTTCTCGATCAGGCAGCCCAGCGCGCGGGCCTGGGCCGCGCTCAGCACGGGCAGGGCGGGGGTCTGGGTGTCGTCGGTCATGGCGTACTCCGGGGTGTTTCAGGGGCGTGCAGCATAGCCGAGCCCCGTCTCGCACATGATTGCCGCCAGACAAGCCGGTAAACTGGCGCGACTCTGTTGCTGGTGATCCCGATGCGTCGTACTGCTGCTGTTTCCCTGTCCGTGCTTGCCTGCGCCGTGATGGCGCTCAGTGCCTGCAAGCGCACCGAAGCCCCGGCCGAGGCCGCCCCGCCGGCCGCCGCTGCCCCCGCCGGCGCGCCTGCCGCCACCGGCGATACTGCCGTGGCCGCCAATGACAACCTCAATGCCGTGCTGTGGATGCAGCGTGCGCAGGAATACAAGGCGATCACCGAACAGACCTACCGGGCGGCTGCCGACCACCTGGACAAGGCGCTGAAAGAACCCAACTGGGACGCCCTGGTCCCCGAAGAGCGCGGCAACGCCGCCAAGGGGCTGACCCCGGCGGTGGTGCTGGACGTGGACGAAACCGTGCTGGACAACTCGCCCTACCAGGCGCGCCTGGTCCGCGACGGCAAGGAATACGACGAACTCAGCTGGGACCAGTGGGTGGCTGAAAAAAAGGCCAAGGCCATTCCCGGCGTGGTCGATTTCGCCAAGGCGGCCAATGCCCGCGGCGTGACCCTGCTGTACATCTCCAACCGTGCCGTGCACCTCAAGGAGGCCACCCTGGCCAACCTGCGCGCCGAAGGCCTGCCGGTGGCCGACGACAGCGTGTTCCTGGGCCTGGGCACCGTGGTGCAGGGGTGCGAGCAGGCCGGCAGCGAGAAGAACTGCCGCCGCCGCCTGGCGGGCCAGAAGTACCGCGTGCTGATGCAGTTCGGCGACCAGCTCGGCGATTTCGTGGAAGTCACCGCCAACACCAACGATGGCCGCGATGCCCTGCTGCAGCAGTACCACGACTGGTTCGGCGAGCGCTGGTGGATGCTGCCCAACCCGACCTACGGCGGCTTTGAGCCGGCGCAGTTCAACAACGATTACAGCCAGTCGCGCCAGGCCCGCCACGACGCCAAGCGCGCCGCGCTGGACTACGCACCGTGAGCCGCGCCCCGCTGCCGCTGCGCGAGGATGAGCGCCTGATCTTCGCGCTGGACCTACCCGGCCGCGCGGACGCCCTGGCATGGGTGGACCGGCTGGGCGATGCGGTGTCCTTCTACAAGATCGGCATGGAACTGCTCGCCTCCGGCGAGTACTTCCAGGTGCTCGATGCGCTGGCCGCGCGCAACAAGCGCGTGTTCGTCGACCTGAAGTTCTTCGACATCCCGGCCACCGCCGCGGCGGTGATCCAGCGCCTGTCGCAGTGGCCGGTCAGCTACGCCACCATCCACGGCTGGCACCCGGCGATGATGGAGGCCTGCGCGGCCGCCAACCGCAGCGACATGCGCCTGCTGGCGGTGACCGTGCTGACCTCGATGGGCCATGAGGACCTGCGCGGCATGGGGATCGACCGCGAACCGGTGGACGTGGTGGTCGAGCGCGCGCTGGCCGCCCAGGCCGCCGGCATCGACGGCGTCATCGCCTCCGGCCAGGAGGCGGCACCGATCCGCGCCGCCACCGGTGCCGGCTTCTCGATCGTGTGCCCGGGCATCCGTCCCGACGGCCCGGTGGGCGACGACCAGAAGCGCACCGTGGGCGTGGCGCAGGCCTTCGCCGACGGTGCCGATGCCATCGTGGTGGGGCGTCCGATCCGCCTGGCGGCCGACCCGCGCGCGGCCGCCGAAGCGATCCAGCGGGACATCGCCAGTGCCTGGCGTGCCCGCCAGGGCTGAGTAGCACCGGCCTCCCGGTTGCCGCGCAGCGGCCTCAGGGAAGTCCCCGCTGCCGGCGAACTGGGCAGTACACAGCAGATCATGCCCACCCCCCTGCGATGCAATAGAACCCACCGGCGCACTGCCGCGCCGGTCCCGTTCGATCATTGCCAAGGAGGTGCCGCATGCGTTTGCTTGCCACGGTGGCTGTTGCCGCCAGTTTCCTTACCCTGTCCCTCGTTTCATCCGCTGCCGATGCGCCACGCCAGGAGCGGCAACGCCCCCGCATCATTGGCGGCACGGCGGCCGAACCTGGCCAGTACCCGTTCATGGTCAGCCTGCAGCGGCTGGATTTCGGCGATTCCGACCACGCCCGCCATTACTGTGGCGGCACGCTGATCTCACCGTCCTGGGTGCTGACCGCCGCACACTGCGTGGACGGCGCGCTGCCCAAGGGCTACGCCGTGCTGGGCGGCGCCACCACGCTGGACACCGCGGTGCGCAAACGCGCCTCCAACATCCGCGCGATCCACGTACACCCGGCCTTCAACGGCAGCACCCTGGTCAACGATGTGGCGCTGATCCAGCTGCGCAAGCCCATCAAAGGCATCGCACCGGCCGCGCTGCTGGAGGGCAGCGACGCCGGCTTCCTGAAAACCGGCCGGGACTTCAGCGTGATCGGCTGGGGTGACACCGGATTGGACGGGGCCGATGCTTCGCCCACCACCCTGCAGACGGTGCAGACCCCGTACGTGAGCTTCCGTACTTGCCGGCAGGCCTATCCCGGCCTGGAGGCCGGCAAGGTGATCTGCGCGGGCAAAGAGGGCATCGACAGCTGCCAGGGCGACTCCGGCGGCCCGTTGCTGGTCCAGCGGCGCAAGCAGTGGACGGTGCTCGGTGTGGTCAGCTGGGGCGAGGGCTGCGCCCAGGCGGGCTACCCCGGCGTGTATGCCCGGCTCGGCGATGGCTACGTGCGCGATTTCATCCAGGCCATCTGGACGGGGGATTGAAGTTCAATAAAAACAACCGCTTGAACGCGTGATGGCACGCGGTTCTCCAGCGCCGATGGCGGCGTAGCATCGCCGCCATCCGGCGCCCGCCGGTTTGCAGCGGGCCCTGTCGATCATGGCATGGCCCCTGTTTCCCCCAGCCCTTCGCGCCAGACTGAAATACCTCTCTGGTTCAATGGCTTGCGCCTGTCTTTCCGGATCCGGGCAGGGCGTGGCTTGCCGCTGCAGGGGCGCAGGCCGCAAGATGCGGACCGGTCCGGGGAGTCCGAATGCATGTCCATGTCGTTCAAGTCGTGGCAGTACCGGGGGCATGCGCTGGCACTGGCCCTGTGCGGAGTAGCGCTGCTCAGTGCCTGCAAGGGCGATCGGATCGATCCGCAGGCTCCGGCCGCCGAGCCGGTCGCCGCCTTGCAACAGTTGGCGCGGCAGGTGGCCGACAACGACCTGATCGGCTACGCGCGCGCTTCGGTGCCGCCGGCCGACTACGCCCGCCTGCAGGCGGCCTGGTCGCAGGGGCACAGCCGCTGGCCACTGACCGAACTGCCGTTGGACGGACAACTGCTGCCGATGTTGGCCGCGCTGTCCCAGCCGGATGCGCCACAGCGCCTGCAGCGCTCGTTTGACGCACAGATCGCCGGGCAGGCCACCGGGGTACGCCAGGCTGCGCATTCGATGGGCCTGTTCGGGGTGCAGTACCTGCGCAACCAGTCCGATTACACCGATGCCCAGCGTGCCCACTACAGCCAGGTGGTGAATGCACTGAGCAAATGGGCTGCCGCCGCGCCGCTGACCGACAAGCAACGCGCCAGGACCACCATCACGCTGTTGACGGCCACCGCGCGGACCGCCGGGTTGTCCACCGACGAGCAGTTGCAGGCGGCCGGGATGGAGCCATCGCTGCGCCGGCTGGCCCCGTTCTTCAAGGCGTTCAAGACCGCGCTGGCCAGCTATGGGTTGTCGCTGGATGGGGCGCTGACCGGTTTGCGCGGTGAGCTGGTGTCGCAACTGGGCAATGATGCGGTGGTCCGCGTGCAGTACCCGCTGGCCGGCGAGCAGATCGACGCGCAGGTGCGGATGACCCGCCGCGATGGCCACTGGTATGTCACCCGCACCCTGGAGGATGCGCAGGCAGTGCTGCAGGCCGCACAGGTCGCGCAAGCTGAACATGACGCCCGCCAGGGCGCCGACGCAGAGGCCGCCGCGCAGGTCAAGGACGGTGCTTCCGCACCGGCTAAGCCATAATGAAGCCGATGCCGAACCAGAATCCCCTGCCTTTCCCCGGCGAAGAGCCGCCCAAGACGCCGGACGCCCCGTCCGCGTCGCCCGACAGCGTGGCCGCGAGCGCAGCCCCGGCCGACCCCGTCCAGGGGCCGCCGACCGCGCCTGCCGATGCCGACCCGTCGGCCGCGGCACCGTCGGCCATCGTGCCCGGTACCCGTGCCCCGGTGGGCCGCCGCCCCTGGTGGGCGCGCCTGCTGGGTCGCCTGGTCGAGCCGTGGCTGTCACTGAAGATCGAACCGGAGCACCCGGGCCAGTACAACGACGGCCGCCCGGTGGTGTACGTGCTGGAAGACTACGGCCTGTCCAACGCGTTGATCCTGGACAAGGCCTGCCGCGAGGCCGGCCTGCCGTCGCCGCTGGTGCCCATCGCCGGCGATCCAACCGGGCGCAAGCGCGCTTACGTGGCCTTGTCGCGGCGCAGCAGCAGCAATTCGCTGATCCCCGAGCAGCGCGGTGCCAAGACCCACTCCGATTCGCTGGCCAAGGTGCTGCAGGCCCATCGCGCGCGCGATGAGCTGGACGTGCATCTGGTGCCGGTGTCGATTTTCGTCGGCCGTGCGCCGGACAAGCAGAGCGGCTGGTTCGCGGTGCTGTTCTCGGAAAACTGGGCGCTGGTGGGCCGCTTCCGCCGCCTGCTGGCGGTCCTGCTCAACGGCCGCAGCACCATCGTGCGGTTCGCCCCGCCGATCTCGCTGCGCAGCACCATCAACGAGGGGCTGGACCCCGAACGCACCGTGCGCAAGCTGCAGCGCGTGCTGCGCACCCATTTCCGCCGCATCCGCGAGTCGGTGATCGGGCCGGACCTGTCCACCCGTCGCCTGCTGGTGGACAAGGTGCTGGACGCGGACACCGTGCGCGAGGCGATCGCCTCGCAGGCCAAGCGCGACAACTCCAAGCCGGCCGACGCCTGGAAGAAGGCGCATGCCTACGCCTGGGAAATCGCCGCGGACTATTCCAGCCCGGCGGTGCGCTCGGCCAGCTTCATGCTCAGCCATGTCTGGAACCGCATCTACGCCGGTGTGCTGGTGCACCATCTGGACAAGTTCAAGGCGGCCGCGCCCGGACACGAAGTGGTCTACGTGCCCAGCCACCGCAGCCACATGGACTACCTGCTGCTGTCCTACCTGCTGTACGACCGGGGCATCGTGCCGCCGCATATCGTGGCCGGCATCAACCTCAACCTGCCGGTGGTCGGTACGCTGCTGCGCAAGGGCGGCGCGTTCTTCATCCGCCGCTCCATCCGTGGCAACGCGCTGTACTCGGCGGTACTCAGCGAATACGTGGCACAGCTGGTCGCCGGTGGCTATTCGATCGAATACTTCGTCGAAGGCGGCCGCTCGCGTACCGGGCGCCTGCTGCAGCCCAAGGGCGGCATGATCTCGATGACGCTGCGCGCCTTCCTGCGCCAGCCGCGCAAGCCGGTGCTGTTCCAGCCGGTCTACATCGGCTATGAAAAGCTGATGGAAGGCGGCAGCTATCTGGACGAACTGTCCGGCCGGCCCAAGGAGAAGGAATCAATCTGGTCGCTGCTGTGGTCGATCCCCAAAGTGCTCAAGCAGAACTACGGGCAGGTGGTGGTCAACTTCGGTGAGCCGATCGCGCTCAACGACGTGCTGGCCCAGCAGGCGCCGGACTGGAACGGCCAACCGGTGAGCGAGGACGAGAAGCCGTCGTGGCTGTCGGGCACGGTCGACCACCTGGCCGAACGCATCCAGGTGCACATCAACGGTGCCGCCGACGTCAATCCCATCAACCTGCTGGCGCTGGCCCTGCTGTCCACGCCCAAGCATGCGATGGGCGAGGCCGACCTGATCGCGCAGATCGAGCTGTGCAAGACCCTGCTGGTGGAAATGCCGTACTCGGACCGGGTCACGGTGACCCCGCATTCGCCCGAGCGGATCATCGCCCACGCCGAGGAAATCAACGTCCTCACCCGCATCAAGCACCCGTTGGGCGATGTACTCAGCGTCAGCGGCGATACCGCGGTGCTGCTCAGCTACTTCCGCAACAACGTCATCCACCTGTTCACCGCCTCCTCGTGGGTGGCATGCTGCTTCCAGAACAACCGCCGCATGAGCCGTACCGGACTGGTCCAGCTGGGCCGCACGGTGTACCCGTTCCTGCAGGCCGAGTTGTTCCTGCCGTGGACCGAGGACGAGTTCGCCCAGCGCATCGAGCAGACCATCAACGTGTTCGTGCGCGAGGGCCTGCTGCAGAACGTCAACGACGACGACGGCGGCATCCTGGCGCGCAACACCGGGCAGACCGACGAGGTGTTCCGCCTGCGTGCGATCGGTCATTCGCTGCAGCAGGCGTTCGAGCGTTACTACATCGCCATTTCGGTGCTGGTCAAGAACGGCCCCGGCACGCTGGGCGCGGCTGAACTGGAAAGCCTGTGCCAACAGGCCGCCCAGCGCCTGAGCCTGCTGTACGCGCCGGCCGCGCCGGAGTTCTTCGACCGCACGTTGTTCCGTGGCTTCATCCAGAAGCTGCGCGAACTTCGCCTGGTATGGCCGGATGAAAACAGCAAGCTGCTGTTCGATGCGCGGCTGGATGCCTGGGCCAAGGACGCCAAGTTCATCCTGGGCCGCGAGCTGCGCCACACCATCGAGCGGGTCAGCCCGGAAGCGGCCAAGCCGGAAGAGCCGGTTGTCACCGATTGACCGAAGCGGATGCGCCAAGGCGTATCCGGACGTATCCGGATCTTATTGCGTTCGCCAGCAATTCGTAGGTACCGACCGTTGGTCGGTACCCGCGCGCAAGCGCGGCACCGGGATCAACCGCAGCCGACCAACGGTCGGCTCTACGCCGGTTCGTCTGGAATCAACATGTCCGCCAGCTTGGCGATGCAGTCCTTCAACTGCAGCTTGCGGCGCTTCAGGCGCTTGGCTTCCAGTTCGTCATCGCCGTTGGCGGCCATGCGCTGGATCTGCTCGTCCAATACGCGGTGTTCCTGCCGGAGTTCGGCAAGACGGGCGCTGATCTGCTCGGGCGTGAGGGTATCCACAGCTGTCGAGCATACACATCTGCGATGACGCTCGGGAGTGAACGCAGTCACTTCGCGGTACCGGTGAGGGCGGCCCCCAGCCGGTAGAATGAGGCCATGCATTCGGCCGCCATCCCCCTGCCCGATCCCGTCCCGCGCGCCCGCGAACCGCGGGCGGCCGACGCCGTGCAGGACAAACTGGCGCGGCGCCTGCGCCGCCAGGTGGGGCAGGCCATCGCCGACTTCGGCATGATCGAGGCTGGCGACAAGGTCATGGTGTGCCTGTCTGGCGGCAAGGACAGCTACACCCTGCTGGACATCCTGCTGCAGTTGCAGAAGAAGGCGCCCGTGCGCTTTGAGCTGGTCGCCGTCAACCTGGACCAGAAGCAGCCGGACTTTCCCGCGCACGTGCTGCCGGACTACCTGGAATCGATCGGGGTGGCCTGCCAGGTGATCGAGCAGGACACCTATTCGGTGGTCAGCCGGGTGATCCCGGAAGGGCGCACGATGTGTTCGCTGTGCTCGCGCCTGCGACGTGGCGCGCTGTACCGGCACGCAGCGGAGAACGGCTTCAGCAAAATCGCGCTGGGTCACCACCGCGACGACAGCGTGGCCACCTTCTTCCTCAACCTGTTCCACCACGCCAAGCTGTCGGCGATGCCGCCCAAGCTGCGCAGCGACGATGGCCAGCACGTGGTGATCCGGCCGCTGGCCTATGTGGCCGAGGATGATATCCGCGCCTATGCCCAGGCCCGGGCATTCCCGATCATCCCGTGCAACCTGTGTGGCAGCCAGGACAACCTGCAACGCCGCCAGGTTGGGCAGATGCTGCAGCAATGGGAGCAGCAGCATCCCGGCCGCATCGACCAGATCGCGCGCGCGCTGGGTACCATCGAGCCCTCGCAGCTGGCCGACCCGAACCTGTTCGATTTCATGGCGCTGGGGCGCGCTGACCCCGCCGCTGCGCCGGCCACGGCATCGGCCTGGTCCGATGCCACCCCCGACATCGGCGGCGTTTCCGGGCTGTCCTGAGCCGGCCAACGCCCCGCCTTCCTTTCACCCTTATTCCGGACTTCCATGTTCTTTCGCAACCTGACCCTGTTCCGTTTCCCGACCGCCACCGATTTTTCTGAAGTGGACACCCTGCTGCCGCAGGTACTGCTCAAGCCGGTCGGCCCGCTTGAAATGAATTCGCGTGGCTTCATCTCGCCGTTCGGCCGCGAGGAAAAAGCCGTGTTCTCGCACCGCATCGGCGATGCGCTGTGGCTGACCGTGGGCGGCGAGGACAAGATCCTGCCGGGCGCGGTGGTCAACGACCTGCTGGCGCGCAAGCTGGAAGAGATTGAAGAGAAGGAAGGGCGCAAGCCCGGCGGCCGCGAGCGCAAGCGCCTCAAGGACGACCTGCTGCACGAACTGATGCCGCGCGCGTTCGTGAAGAGCTCGCGCACCGATGCGTTGATCGACCTCACCCACGGCTACGTGGCGGTGGACAGCTCCAGCCGCAAGACCGGCGAGAACGTGATGTCCGACATCCGGGGCCTGCTGGGCAGCTTCCCGGCGATGCCGCTGAATGCCGAAGTGGCGCCGCGTTCGATCCTGACCGGCTGGATCGCCGGCGAAGTACTGCCGACCGGCCTGAGCCTGGGCGAAGAGTGCGAGATGAAGGACCCGGCCGAAGGCGGCGCAGTGGTCAAGTGCCAGCACCAGGAACTGCGCTGCGATGAAATCGACAAGCACCTGGACGCCGGCAAGCAGGTGACCAAGCTGGCGCTGGTGTTCGAGGACAACCTGTCCTTCGTGCTCGGCGATGACCTGATCGTGCGCAAGCTGAAGTTCCTGGACGGCGCGCTGGACCAGCTTGAGCACGCCGACGACGACGGCCGCCGCGCCGAACTGGATGCCCGCTTCGCCTTGCAGAGTGGCGAAGTGCGGCGCCTGTTCCTGCTGCTGGAAGAGGCCTTCAAGCTCAGCAAGGCCGACTGAGCCGACCGAGCCCCCCACTGGCACCCCGCGTAGAGCGGGGCTCTGCCCCGCCGCGTTGCGAGGTGGGCACCAAACGGGAACGGCAGCGGCGCAGAGCCCGCGCTAGGTTTCTTGGCGGCGGGCAGCGCCCCGGACGTGTGCGGGTGGCGGCCTGAACAGCGCGCAGTCATGTGCCGGTCACCGCCGGCGCTATGCTGTATCCATGTCCGGACTCCTCCGCCGCCTTATTTCGCCGGCTGCCCCCACCCTGCAGCGCGACACGGTACGACTGCGCCTGGACGATGCCGAGATCGACGTGCTGCGCGTGCGTGATCCGCGGGCGCGCCGGATCAAGCTCAGTGTCGACGAACGCGGCGTGCGGCTGACGTTGCCGCCACGCGCCAGCCTGGTGATGGGCGAGCGTTTCCTGGAACAGCACCGCGACTGGTTGTCCACGCAGCTGCGCAGCTACCAGGCGCAGAACCTGCCGCCGCCGCTGGTGATCGGCGCGCCCGGCGTGCTGCCGCTGCGCGGCCAGTGGCTGCCGTTGCGTTGGGAAAGCGGGCGCTACGCGCACATGGCGCTGGACGATGCCGGTGCCTGCCTGCACTGGCCGGCGCGCGGTACCGATGCCACGCTGCGCCGCACCCTGCGCGAATTCTACGAAGCGCAGACCCGTGCCGACGTCGGGCAGTGGTTGCCGCGCTACCTGCCCGGGCTGCCGCGTGCACCGGCGCGGCTGCGCTTGAAGGTGATGTCTTCCCAGTGGGGCTCATTGGCGCCTGACGGCAGCATGGCGCTGGATCTGGCGTTGGTGCTGGGGCGGCCGTCTGCGTTCGAGTACGTGCTGGTACACGAGCTCTGCCACCTGATCCAGGCCAACCACTCGCCGGCGTTCTGGGCCGAGGTGGCGCAGCGTTTTCCGAACTGGCACGCCGAGCGCGATTATTTCCAGGCCGAAGGCCGCCGCTTGAAGGCGATGCTGCGACAGCTGCTGACCCCCACCGGGTGAATCGCTTCCCCGTGGTTCCATGCCCCGTGGGGAGGTGCTTGGCGCAGGGCCATCAGCGGCGTGCGCGCAACGTGGCCGCCTGCGCCCACCTCGCTGCCACGCGCGGAGCGGTGATGCACACGGCCTGGTCGGTGACGGTGGTGACCGCGCGCTCCAGCAGTTGGATGTCCGCTTCGTGCTGCCGGGCCACATGCGGGTCTTCGAAGAAGATCGCGCGCTGGCAGTCACCTTCCAGCACACGGTCGGCAATCTGCGCATCGCCGCCCATCGGGCCGCTCTGGTAGCGCTGCACCCAGGCCTGGTCCTGCGGCCAGCCACGGCTCCAGGCCAGCTCGTTGAGGCGTTGGCCGGTGGTGCCGGTACCCACCCGGTGGCGGAACCGCGACAACAGGTCGAAGTGCTCGTCGGCAAACGCCAGGATCGCCGGCTTCATCGCATCGTGGGCGATCAGCGCCAGGGTCTGGTGCGCGAAGGCGTGCAGGTCCTCGGCACCCGGATCGGCGGCCAGCCCGGCATGCACACGCTCCACCTCGACCCAATCGCGCGCGGTGGCCACGGTTGAGATGAAGGGCTTGCCGTGGATCACGCACTGGCGCTTGAGTGCGGTGGCCTCGGGGAAAATCGAGGATGGGTCGACCGGGTCCATCAGATAGATCGCCCCGTCCAGGGTGCGCTCGGGCGAGCCCATGCCGACCACTTCGGCCACCAGCTTCATCAAGCCGCCCTGGCGTCCGTTCGGATAGCGCTGCAGTGGCGCGAAGTCCGGCAGGAAACCCAGCCGCTGGATCGCATCGAAGGTGCGCCCCACCGCGTGCAGTTCCACGCCCAGTTCGCGCAGGCCGCCGGCGCAGGCACGCAGCCAGCGGAACAGCGCGGCGTGCTTGTCGTGGTGGTGCAGGCGGTTGGCGGCCAGGCCGATGCGCATGGGAATCATCCGGTAGGGGGCTGTGAGGTTGGACGGCAGTAGCCGGCCGGCGGCAACGGGTAGGTGCCGACCAGCGGTCGGCGAGGCCTCCCGGCATTCTATGTCGCTTCCAGCCATGCGTAAGTGCGAACGGCATCACTGGCCTTCACGCATTTTCGTATTAGTTGCATGGCGTGGGCGCGGGCCATATCCGACAGTGGGTGCCGTCAGTCAATCAGGAAAACCCTGTCATGGCCCTCACCCATTCTCTCCACGACCTGTCGGTACAAGCCTTGGCAACCGATCGCAGCGCACGGATCCGGGCCTTGGGGCGGCTGTTGCGCCACGCGGCCGCAGGTGATGCCGACGTGCTGCTGGCCGGGCTGGCGCGCATGCTGGACGCGCACATCGGGGCCGACCACGGCGATGACGCCAGCAACGAGCGCATCCGCGACCAGCTCGATGACATCGAGTTGCTGCTGGCGCTGGAAATCCAGCGTGCCGGTGTCCGCGCGGCGGCTTCGTTGTCGAACGCAGCGTAAAGAGCAGCCGAGCATGGCTCGGCTCTACCGGTTGGCCGGGCGCGTCCTGGTAGAGCCGAGCCACGCTCGGCTGCTTCGCCGCCGGTTGGCCAGCCGCGTCCTGGTAGAGCCGAGCCACGCTCGGCTGCTTCGCCACCGGTTGGCCAGCCGCGTCCTGGTAGAGCCGAGCCACGCTCGGCTGCTTCGCCACCGGCTGGCCAGGCGCGTCCTGGTAGAGCCGAGCCATGCTCGGCTGCTTCTCCACCGATTGGCCAGGCGCGTCCTGGTAGAGCCGAGCCATGCTCGGCTGCTTCTCCACCGGCTGGCCAGGCGCGTCCTGGTAGAGCCGAGCCATGCTCGGCTGCTTCTCCACCGGCTGGCCAGGCGCATTCTGGTAGAGCCGAGCCACGCTCGGCTGCTTCGCCACCGGCTGGCCAGGCGCGTCCTGGTAGAGCCGAGCCACGCTCGGCTGCTTCGCCACCGGTTGGCCAGGCGCGTCCTGGTAGAGCCGAGCCATGCTCGGCTGCTTCGCCGAGTCCGGCGCTAGGCGCTCAACAGCTGCACGATGCCCGCCGCCGCATCGCGGCCTTCGGCTACCGCGGTTACCACCAGGTCTGCCCCGCGCACCGCATCGCCTCCGGCGAACAGGCGCGGGTGGGCGGTCTGGAACGGCAGGCGGTCGCGGCCGCCGGCAATGATGCGGCCGTTGTGGCCGGCTTCCACGCCACGCTCGGTCAGCCATGTGGGGGCCGAAGGCGAGAAGCCGAATGCGATGATCACCACGTCCGCCTCCAACAGCGATTCGCTGCCTTCCACCGGCACCGCATTGCGACGGCCCTGCGCGTCAGGCTCGCCGAGCCGGGTTTCCACCACCATCACCCCGATCACCTCGTCATCGGCACCGGCTTCGATCGACAGCGGCTGGCGGTTGAACAGGAAGCGCACGCCTTCCTCGCGCGCATTGGCCACTTCGCGCGCCGAGCCGGGCATGCTGGCCTCGTCGCGGCGGTAGGCGCAGGTGACCTTGGCCGCGCCCAGCCGCACAGCGCTGCGCACGCAGTCCATGCCGGTGTCACCACCGCCCAGCACCACCACGCGCTTGCCCTCCAGGTCGGGCAGGGCGATCTGGTCTTCCCAGCCGGCAATCGGGCGGCCATGTGCGTCGCTGCCGCCCACGATGCGGCTGTTCTGCACCAGGAACGGCAACGCCGGCAGCACGCCCTTCAGATCCTGCCCGAGCAGGCCACCGTCGGTATAGCGGTAGGCACCGGTGCCGACGAACACCGCATCGTACTCGGCCAGCAGCTGGTCCACGCTGATATCGCGGCCGATTTCCACGCCCAGCCGGAACTGCACGCCCATGCCTTCGAGCACGTTGCGGCGGCGGCTGATCACCGCCTTGTCCAGCTTGAAACTGGGGATGCCGAACTGCAGCAGCCCGCCAATCTGTTCGTAGCGGTCATACACCACCGCCTGGATGCCGGCGTGCGCCAGACGGTCGGCGCAGGCCAATCCGGCCGGGCCGGCGCCGATCACCGCCACACGCTTGCCCGTGGGCTCCACCGCGGCCATGTCCGGGCGCCAGCCGGTGGCCAGGGCGGTATCCACGATGTACTTTTCAACCGCGCCGATGGTGACCGCGCCGAACTCTTCCAGCGTGCAGCTGCCTTCGCAGAGGCGGTCCTGTGGGCATACCCGGCCGCACACTTCCGGCAGCGGGTTGGTGGAATGGCACAGGGTGGCCGCTTCGTGGATGCGGTTTTCCTGCACCAGCTGCAGCCACTGCGGGATCGCGTTGTGCACCGGGCACTTCCAGCTGCAGTACGGGTTGCCGCAGTCCAGGCAACGCCCGGCCTGGAACTGCGCGTCTTCCTTGCCGAACTTGCCATACAACTCGCCCCAGTCGCCGGAGGTGCGCAGTTCGACCGGGATGCGTTGCGGCATGGTGCGGGGCAGGTCGAGGAACTGGAAGGCTTGCTTGCGGCTCATGGGTGGGCCCTGCGTTGTTCGGTCGCCGGGCAGAGCCCGGCGCTGCGGAATTCGGGTTGCCGGGCATAGCCCGGCACGACGGGGACGGTCAGGCGGCGCGGCGCAGCGAGTCGGTGAGCGACTCGATGCTGGCTGCCTTGGGTTTGACCAGCCAGAACTTGCCGACGTAATCGCGGAACTCGTCAAGGATCTGCTGCGCCCAGATGCTGCCGGTCAGTTCGCGGTGGCGGCTGATCAGCGTATGCAGGTGCTGGCGATGGTTCTCGAAACCCTCGGCGGAGATGCGGTGGATGTCGATCAGTTCGTGGTTGTAGCGGTCCACGAAATCCCGGTCGATATCCAGCACGTAGGCCAGGCCACCGGTGAAGCCGGCGCCGAAGTTCAGGCCCACCTTGCCCAGCACCAGCACGATGCCGTCGGTCATGTATTCGCAGCAGTGGTCGCCGGCGCCTTCGATCACCGCCAGCGCGCCGGAGTTGCGCACGCCGAAGCGCTCGCCGGCACGCCCGGCGGCAAACAGCTCGCCCCCGGTGGCGCCGTACAGGCAGGTATTGCCGATGATGGCGGTGTTGCGTGCCTCGAAGCGTGCGCCCCGCGGCGGGCGCACCACCAGCCGGCCGCCGGCCATGCCCTTGCCGACGTAGTCGTTGGCTTCGCCTTCGACCTCCAGCTGCAGGCCGCCCACGTTGAACGCGCCGAAGCTCTGCCCGGCGGTGCCGCGGAAGCGCAGGGTCAGCGGGGCATCGCTCATGCCTTGGTTGCCGTGCACGCGGGCGATGGCGCCGGACAGGCGGGTGCCGATCGAGCGGTCGGTGTTGTGGATCAGGAAGCGATGCTCGCCGCCCAGCTTGCCGGCAATGGCCGGGGCCAGCAGGCCATCCATCTGCGTGGCCAGGCTGTCCGGCGATTCGTACAGGCGCTGCGCGGCGCAGTGGCTGCCGGCGTAATCGGCCGGGTGCAGCAGGCGCGACAGGTCCACCTTGACACCCGGACGCGGTGACACGTCCAGCTGCTGCAGCAGGTCGGTGCGGCCGACGATCTCGTCCAGCGAGCGCACGCCCAGGTAGGACAGCCAGCCACGCACTTCCTCGGCCAGCAGCCGGAAGAAGTTCTCCACGCGCTCGGGCAGGCCGGTGAAGTACTGCGCGCGCAGGCGCTCATCCTGGGTGGCCACGCCGGTGGCGCAGTTGTTGAGGTGGCAGATGCGCAGGTACTTGCAGCCCAGCACGATCATCGGCGCGGTGCCGAAACCGAAGCTGTCCGCGCCCAGCAACGCGGCCTTGATGACATCCAGGCCGGTCTTCAGCCCGCCGTCGGTCTGCAGCAGGGTGCGCCCACGCAGGTCGTTGGCCACCAGTGCCTGGTGCGATTCGGCCACGCCCAGTTCCCACGGCACGCCGGCATAGCGGATCGAGCTGACCGGGCTGGCCCCGGTGCCGCCATCATGGCCGGACACGGTGATCAGGTCGGCGCCGGCCTTGACCACGCCGGCGGCAATGGTGCCCACGCCGGCATGGCTGACCAGCTTCACCGACACCAGCGCGGTCGGGTTGACCTGCTTGAGGTCGTAGATGAGCTGGGCCAGGTCTTCGATGGAGTAGATGTCGTGGTGCGGCGGCGGGGAGATCAGGCCGATGCCCGGCTTGGCATAGCGCAGCCGCGCGATCAGTTCATTGACCTTGTGCCCGGGCAGCTGGCCGCCTTCGCCGGGCTTGGCGCCCTGGGCGACCTTGATCTGCAGCACTTCGGCGTTGACCAGGTATTCGGCGGTGACACCGAAGCGGCCCGAGGCCACCTGCTTGATCTTGCTGCGCTTGTCGGTGCCGTAGCGCACCGGGTCTTCGCCGCCTTCGCCGGAGTTGCTGCGCCCGCCGAGCCGGTTCATCGCAATCGCCAGCGCTTCGTGCGCTTCGGGCGACAACGCGCCCAGGCTGATGGCGGCGGTGTCGAAGCGGCGGAACAGGTCTTCGGCCGGGGCTACCTCGTCCAGCGGCGTGGGCGTAGGCGCGGCCTTGAGCTGCAGCAGGTCGCGCAGCGCCGACACCGGGCGGCCATGCACGGCCTCGCAGTACCGCTGCCAGTCGGCCGCGTCACCACTGCGCGCGGCGCGCTGCAGGGTCATGACCACGTCCGGGTTGTACATGTGGTATTCGCCGCCGTGCACGTACTTGAGCACGCCGCCCACGTCCGGGCGCAGCAGGTCGTTCCAGGCGCGCACGGTGAGTTCGCGGGCTTCATCGTCCAGGCGCGCGAAGCCCACGCCGGCCACGCGCGAGGCGGTATCGGGGAAGCACAGGTCCACGACCTCGTCATCCAGCCCGACGATCTCGAACAGCTGCGCGCCGCGGTAACTGGCCACGGTACAGATGCCCATCTTGGAGATGATCTTGGACAGGCCCTTGTAGATGCCCTTGCGGTAGCGGCGGCCAATCTGCGACTGCTCCCCGCCCTTGCTCAGTTGCAGGATGCCGCGCCGGCCCAGGTCGAACAGGGTCTGGTAGGCCAGGTAGGGGTACACCGCGGTGGCACCGAAACCAAGCAGGCAGGCCATGTGGTGCGCATCGCGCGCGGTGCCGGTTTCCAGGATCAGGTTGACGTCGCAGCGCAGCCCGGCGTTGGACAGGTGGTGGTGCACCGCGCTGGTGGCCAGCAGCGCATGCACCATCGGGCGGTCGGCGACCGGGTAGCGGTCACTGAGCAGCAGCATGACGATGCCTTCGCGGGCGGCGGCTTCGGCCTCGGCGCAGATGCGCTCGATGCCGGCCTTCAGGCCTTCGTCCAGGCTGTAGGACAGGTCGATCAGGCGGTTCTTCTCGACGTACTGTTCCATCTTGATCAGCTGGCGCAGCTTGCGCTGGCTGAGTACCGGCGAATTGAGGATGACGTGGTTCACCGTCTCCGCGCCGGCATGGAAGATGTTGGTCTCCTTGCCGAGCTGGGTGGACAGCGACATGACGCAGTCTTCGCGCAGCGGATCGATCGGCGGGTTGGTGACCTGCGCGAAGGCCTGGCGGAAATAGTCATACAGCGGGCGGCTGTGCTGGCTGAGCACGGCCATCGGGGTGTCATCGCCCATCGAGCCGGTGGCTTCCTGCTCGGTCTCGGCCAGCGGGCGCAGGATCTGCTCCACTTCCTCGGTGCTGAGCTGGAACAGCTTGTGGTAGCTGCGCAGGGTGCGTTCGTCGAACGGTTCTTCCACCAGCGAGGGGTCGATCAGCTCGGTCTGCAGGTAGGTCACGCCCTGCTGCAGCCACTGCTTGTACGGGGCGCGGCCGCGGTTGATGCGGTCGATGGCGTCCGAATCGAGCAGATCGCCGCGCTTGAGGTCGATGGCCATCATCTCGCCCGGCCCCAGCTTGCCTTTGCGCACCACGCGTTCGGCCGGCACTTCCCACACCCCCGCTTCGGAGGCGACCAGGAAATGGCGGTCGGAGGTGAGCATCCAGCGCGCCGGGCGCAGCCCGTTGCGGTCCAGTGTGCAGGCGGCATAGCGACCGTCGCAGGCGACGATGCCGGCCGGGCCGTCCCACGGCTCGCTGTTGAGCCCGTAGAACTCGTAGAACGCGGCCAGGTCGGGGTCCTTGAACTCCAGCGACTGGGTGGCCGGTGGCACCAGGATGCGCAGCGCCTGGATCAGTTCCATGCCGGCGCTGACCATCAGCTCGAGCATGTTGTCCAGGCTCTGCGAGTCCGAACCATGCATGGAGATCACCGGGTCGAACTGGCCGATGTCAAAGCGCGGGGTCTTCCACACCTTGCTGCGCGCCTGCGCCCAGCGGCGGTTGCCCTCGATGGTGTTGATTTCGCCGTTATGGGCGAGCATCCGGAACGGATGGGCCAGCGGCCAGCGCGGCAGCGTGTTGGTGGAGAAGCGCTGGTGGAACACGACGGCGCTGGAGGCCAGGTCGTTGCGTTGCAGGTCCACGTAGAACCGGCTCAATTTGTCCGGCAGCACCATGCCCTTGTAGCTGATCGCGTTGGGGCTGAGCGTGGTGACGTAATAGTCGGCGTGTTCGCGCAGCGGTTGTTCGCTGCGGCGGCGGGCCAGGAACAGGGCCAGGGTGAAGGCGGCTTCGTCCTGCTCGGCACCGGCATCGACGAACACCTGTTCGATGCGCGGCAGGGTGTCGCGGGCCAGTTGGCCGCACACGCTCGGGTCGGTGGGCACCAGGCGCCAGCCGACCGGTCGACAGCCGGCATCGCGCAGCTGCTGCTCCAGGGTGTCGCGGCAGGCCTGCGCGGCCACGTCATCGTGCGGCAGGAACACCACGCCGGCCGCGAAACGCGCCCCGAGGACGAGCCCGGCTTCGGCGGCGAGTGCTTTCAGGAATACATCCGGGCGGCGCAGCAACAGGCCGCAGCCGTCACCGGTGACCCCATCGGCGGCCACGCCGCCGCGGTGGGTCATGCGCGAAAGCGCGGCAATGGCGGTATCCACCAGCAGCCGGGACGGTTGGTCATCGAGCTGGGCAACCATGCCGAAACCACAGGCATCGCGCTCATCTTGCGGGTCGTAAAGCCCTTGGCGGTTGCGGGGGGCCATCTCTGCCTCAATGTCGGGTGAGCGGCGACACTCGTCCCCGCTCAATCCGTTGAGCGCATCTGGAGGCACCGGATGACCTGACTAGAGCATAGTTGCTGCAACGCCGCAATACACGGTTGCAGGCGCAACCAAACCCCTGCAAAAGCCGCCTGGAACGTGGGTTCCAGGCGTGCCTGTTCAGCCGCAGCGCAGGCCGCTGATCGCGCCCTTGTCGTCCACTTCGATGTTCAGGCGCTCGCCGACGAATTCCATCGTGGTGGCATCGTTGGGCTTGAGCACGCGCAGCTGTTTGGCGCTGGCGTCCTGCTGGGCCTGGGCGCCGATCTGTTCGGCGTACGGCTGCCCCACCAGGCTCTGCACCTGGGTGGCGTCGCAGTTGCCCACCGGCGGCGCTTCCAGCGCCTTGCCGGTTTCATCGGTGGGGGCAGCGGCGGCTTCGGCCGCCTTCTGGGCATGGCTGCCCACGGCTTCCTGCTCGTCCATCGGCGGTGCCTGGCAGGCAGCCAGGGCAAGCAGGGTGGGAAGGATGGCCACAAGGCCAATGGAACGCCGCAGGCGGCGGAACGACAAGGACGGCATCGAGACTCCGGACATCGAACCAGGGAAACCTTGGAGGATATCGCCAAGCGGGGTGTGAGGTGTTCGTGTTGTGTTATTGACGCGGCTTCGCCGCGCCAGCAGGTATCACTGCAGGCCCTCCCTGCCGCACACGCCGATGAACCCCAGTCGCCGCGTCACCCCCGAAGCCGCCGCCGCCCGTGAGGCCGGCCTGCGTTATGTGAGCGATGAGATGCCCGGCCTGCAGCGGCGCCGCGCGGGCAAGGGCTTCAGCTACCGCGACGCGGACGGCACGGCGGTGCGCGATGCGGCCACCCTGGCACGGATCGGCGCACTGGCGATTCCGCCGGCCTACACCGATGTGTGGATCTGCGCGCTGCCCAACGGCCACCTGCAGGCCACCGGCCGCGACGCGCGTGGACGCAAGCAGTACCGCTACCACACCGAGTGGGCGCGGGTGCGTGGGGACGGCAAGTTCGACCGCATCATCGCCTTCGGCAACGCCTTGCCCACGCTGCGCCGTCGCCTGCGTCGCGACCTCAAGCTGCCCGGGTTCCCGCGTGACAAGGTGCTGGCCATCGTGGTGGCGCTGCTGGCCCAGACCCTGGTGCGGATAGGCAACGCGGCGTACGCGCGCGACAACCGCTCCTACGGGCTGACCACGCTGCGCAATCATCACCTGGCGCTGGTCAAGGGCGGGCGCGCGCAGATGCGTTTCCGCGGCAAGTCCGGGCAGGCGCAGGAGGTGGACGTGGACGACCGCCATCTGGTGACGTTGATCCGTCGCTGCCAGCAGTTGCCGGGGCAGGCGCTGTTCCAGTACCGCGACGATGAGGGCGCGGTACAGCCGGTGGACTCCGGGCTGGTCAACGACTACCTGCGCGATGCGATGGGCGAGGACTTCAGCGCCAAGGATTTCCGCACCTGGGGCGGGACGCTGGAGGCGCTGCGTCAACTGGCGGCCACCGCGCTGCCCGAGCCGTCCAGCGAACGCGCGCTGGTCGCGCTGCAGAAGCAGGTGGTGTGCGAGGTGGCCTCGCTGCTGGGCAATACCCCGTCGGTGTGCAGAAAGGCCTACATCGACCCGTGCGTCTTCGACCGCTGGCGGGCCGGATCGCTCACGGCGCTGGCCGGCCTGCGCGGTGAGCGCCAGTGGGAGCAGGCCACCCTGAAGGTGCTCAAGGCCGCGCGGCGCACGGTGAAGCGTGCGCGCACGGCCTGAGTGGACACATCAGCCGCAGTAGAGCGCGGTGATGTTGTTGGTGCGCCCGGTCTCGATGGTGAGCCGGTCGCCGCCGTCCTGCGCGCCCGGGGTCGGGTTGGCCGCACCGCTGGCGGTGAGGCCGCTTTCAACGCGCTGCCCGCGCACCACGTTGAGCTGCAGGCTGTCGCTGTCCACGCGGGCGCGCTCCAGGGTGGCGGCCGAGGCCGCCAGGCCGACCGCGCCGCGCACCTTGTCCACATGGCACTGGCCGGAAATCACGCCGTCGATGGGCTGAACCTGCGCCACCGGGGTGCTGCTGCAGGCGGACAAGGTGGCCAGGGCGGCGGCGGCGAAAAGGGTGCGGTACATGGGGTGACTCCAGCAGGTTTTCCGGACTGCAGCGTGCCGCTGCACGCGTATGCGGCAGATGAAGCCTGCACGGCACGCCCACATCGCGCTCACTTTGTGTGGCCGCGCGGTTGGCCACACTGCCGGTGCACTTGAACGCTTTCGCAAAGGAGCCACCTATGGCCACCCGCAAGACACGCACAGCCACCTCTCCCGTTGCCGCCGACAAGGCCGCCCAACCCCAGGCCGAACGCACGCCGGTAGTGAAGACGGCCACCCGCAAGGCTGCCGCGAAGGACCCGCGCGCCGCCCGCGTCGCGGCGCGCCAGCGTCGCCTGCAGGATCAGGAGAAGGCCAAGGATGCGCGCGTGGCCAAGCAGGCGGCCAAGCAGGTGGCCACGAAAAAAGCCACGAAAAAAGCCACCCAGGCCGGCCCCCGCAAGCAGCCGGAGACGATGCCCGCGCAGCACCTGTCCAAGCCCGGCAACGAGCACGAACTGCAGCTGGCACCGCGCTTCCTCGCCCCGGATTACCGTGGCAGCGGCAAGCTCAAAGGCAAACGCGCGATCATCACCGGTGCCGACTCGGGCATCGGCCGCGCGGTAGCGGTGCTGTTTGCGCGCGAAGGCGCCGATGTGGCCGTGCTGCACCTGGATGAAGCGGCCGATGCGAAGGTGACGCGCCAGCATGTGGAGGCTGAGGGCGGTCGCTGCGTGGTGATCGCCGGCGACGTGCGCGATCCGACGTTCTGCAACAAGGCGGTCAAGCAGGTAGCCAAGGCGTTCGGCGGGATCGACATCCTGGTCAACAACGCGGCCTTCCAGTTGCACTGCGAGCGGCTGGAAGACCTGGAAGATGCGCACCTGCAGGAAACCCTGCAGACCAACATCGGCGGTTACATCCAGATGGCGCGCGCGGTGCTGCCGCACCTGCAGGAAGGCGACTGCATCATCAACACCGGCTCGGAGACCGGGCTGTTCGGCAGCAAGTCGCTGATCGACTATTCGGCCACCAAGGGCGCCATCCATGCCTTCACCCAGGCGCTGGCCAGCCAACTGTTGCCGCGTGGCATCCGGGTCAACGCGGTGGCCCCGGGACCGGTGTGGACGCCGCTGAACCCGGCCGACAAGCCGCCCGCCGATGTGGCCGCATTCGGCAAGGACAGCGACATGGGCCGCCCGGCGCAGCCCGAAGAGCTGTCGCCGGCCTATGTGTTCCTGGCCTCGCCGATCACCGCCAGCTATATCAGCGGGGTGATCCTGCCGGTGATGGGCGGCCCGCGCGGTTGAGCGCGGGCGGGTCGGTGTAGAAGGCGGCGATCGGGGCGATGAAGTCCTGCGGGTTGGCGCCCACCAGGTTGGTGAGCACGATCACCGCCAGCTTGCGCTCGGGGTAAACGATGAAGGCGGCGCGGGCACCGCCCATGCCGCCAACCTGCAGGTCCGGTGCGGTGCCCATGACCGGCCAGCCGGCCGACCAGCCGCCGGCCGCGCCGCTGTTGAGCGTTTCCGGTGTCCACATACGGCGCACGCCATCGGGCGTGAGCAGTTGCCCCTTCGACAGCGCGATCATCCACCGGCTCACTTCGTCGGCGGTGGTGAGCATGCCGGCGCCGGCCCACAGCCCCGGTGACAGGTCGTAGAACCAGTGCGACAGCCGCGCCGGCGCGTCGGCCGCGTCGCTCTTGCGCGGGAACCAGCTGTAGATGGTGGCCGCGCCGGCGACCAGGTCGTAGCTGTCACCAAAGGTGGTGCGCGGCATGCCCACCACGTCGAACTGATGCTGGGCCATGTACTGCGCGTACGGCACGCCGGCCTGTTTGGCGATGATTCTGGCGAGCAGCACGTAGTTGGTCTGGTTGTACCTGTGGCGCTCGCCCGGTGCTGCCTCCACCGGCAGTGCGGTCACCTGTTCCCACGCCGCCTGTTCGGTGCCGCCACCCAGCAGGCCCTGCGCATCGAGGATGTCCGGCAGGCCGGAGGTATGGGCGAGCAACTGGCGTACGCGCACCTTGCGCCACGCGGGCGGCAGATCATCGAGGTAGCGCGACACGGGGGCCTGCAGGTCCACGCGCCCGGCCTGGGCCAGTTGTGCCATCGCCACCCCGGTGAAGGACTTGGTGGCCGAGTTGAGCGGAAAACGCGTGTCGCGGGTGACGGCGGCGGCGTTTTCGACGTTGGCCACTCCGTAGGCCTCCGACAGCACCTGCCGGCCGTCCTTGACCACCGCGATCTGCAGGCCGGGAATACGCTTGGCCTGCATCGTCTGCTGCACGAACTGGCGGGTCTGCGCGTTGGCCTGGTCCCACCCGGTGGACGGGGCGGCCAGGCACGCCAGGGGCAGCACGAGCGAGGCCAGGACGGTGGCGCGGAGAATTCGGGAGCGCATGCAGCTTTCCTTGGGCGGGTGCACCGGTCGCCGCGCGCCGATGAAGCGCGGACAGCCCGGGCTCGCAGGCTTGGATGCGGTGGAGGGCCAAAAGGTTTAAGCGCCGCGCACGCTACCGTTCGTCGGCGCACGCCATCCGGCACTTGACGACAGGTGTAGTCACTGCCACCGTGGCTACACGTGTAGTCATTGGAGCGGGTCATGCGCGGCAAATCCATCGGGGACCAGGAACTGGCCCTGTTGCAGTACGTAGCAGAGCAGGGCGGCGCCACCGTGGGCGAGGTGGCCGCTGGATTCGGCGAAGCGCGCGGCCTGGCCCGCTCGACCGTGCTGACCATGATGGAGCGCCTGCGTGGCAAGGCCTACCTGCAGCGCAAGCAGGTGCAGGGCGTGTACCGCTACGGGGCCACCAGCGGCCAGGACAGTGTTGTGCAGGGCGCGGTGGCCAGCTTCGTGGAGAAGACCCTGCAGGGCTCGGTGTCGCCCTTCGTGGCCTTCATGTCGCACAAGGCCGAGGTCAGCGACCAGGAGCTGGCCGAGCTGGAAGCATTGGTGGCGCAGCTGCAATCACGCAAGCGGGAGGCTTGAGTCATGGACACCGTGATGACCGAAATGCTGGTGCGGCTGGGCTGGACCAGCCTGCAAAGTGCGGTGCTGGTGGCGCTGGTGTGGGGCGTGTGCCGGCTGCTGCCGTCGCTGCCGGCGGCAACGCGCTGCCGCCTGTGGTGGCTGGTGGCCGCCCAGGCGCTGCTGGGCCTGGTCTGGAACAGCCCGCTGGAACTGGCGGTACTGCCGGCGCCGGCGGCGGCACCCACACTGCAGGTGGCCGCGTTGCCGGCCACCGAGGGTGCACTGGCCTTGGCCCCGGCCGTGTACGACACGGCGGTGCTGGCGGCACCGCAGGCCGCGGCGTGGTCCTGGTCGATGCTGCTGCTGGCGGCCTGGGGGGCCGGTGTGCTGGTGATGTTGCTGCACAGCCTGCGCGGGTACCGCGCCAGCCGCGCGCTGGTGCGCGGTGCGGTGGCCTGCACCGACGCGTCGCTGCAGCACGCGCTGCAGCTGGCCGCTGAGGCGCACGGCCTGCGCCGTGCGCCGGTACTGAAGCTTTCCGCGCAGATCCGCTCGCCGCAGCTGATCGGCCCGTGGCGCCCGGTACTGCTGCTGCCGGCCCGCGAACTGCCGTCCATGCCCGCCGATGACGTGGACATGGCGCTGACCCACGAGCTGGTCCACCTGCAACGCCACGACCTGTGGTGGGGCCTGTTGCCAGCGCTGGCGCAGCATCTGTTCTTCTTCCATCCGCTGGTGCACCTGGCAGCCCGCGAGTACGCCGTGGCCCGCGAGGAGGCCTGCGACGGTGCCGTGGTGGCCGGGCATGGCCATTGCCGCCACGACTACGGCCGGCTGCTGGTGCAGCTGGGCGTGGCACCGCGCCCGGCGGTGGGCGTGGCCAGCGCCTCGCCCAACTTCCGCAGCCTCAAGCGGCGCCTGTTGAGCCTGCAGCAGACCCGACGCTTCCCGCGTCTGGCCGCCGTGGCGATCACCGCGCTGTTCGTGCTGGTCGGCGTTGCCCCGCTGCGCCTGGTCGCCGCGGTTGCCCCGCCGCCGCCACCGGCCCCGCCGGCAGCCTCCAGCGAACCGGTGCCGCCGTCGCCCGCGCCGCCCCAGTCGGTGCCGTCAGTGCAGCGGCCGCCCCGGCCGGCGCTGGCGCCGACGCCGCCAGCAGCACCGGCCGCGCCCGTCGCGCCCGTCGCGCCGCGCGCACCGGAACCGTTGCAGCCGTTGCGTGGTGAGCTGTCCGTGGTCACCCACGGTCAGCTCAACCTCTCCCGCCAGCCCGCGCAAGCCTTCGTGCTGATGAGCGAGGACGACAATTTCGTCGACGCCTCGGTCGCCGATCTCAAGCAGGCCCGGCGCGATGCGGGCAATGCCGAGCCGGCGTTGTGGGTGCGGCGTGGCCAGGCACGCTTCGTGATCCGCGACCCGGCGGTGCTGCGCCAGCTGGCACGCGCCCAGGCCGAAGTGGCCGCACTGGGCAACGCGCAGGCCGAGCTGGGCGATCGCCAGTCGGCGATCGGCGAGCACATGGCCAAGGTGTCGATGCAGGTCACCGCCGATGCGATGGCACAGGTGGATGTTGCCGCGGTGGTCGACGGGGCGATGCGCCAGACCAACCTGGACGCCGCCGCCGAGGCCAACCAGGCGGCGCGCCACGCACGGGTGGCGGCCGTCAGGGCGATCGATTCGCAGCAGATCGCCAAGGTGGCCCGTCAGCAGGCCGAACTGGGCCGGGAACAGGTGCGCCTGGCCCAGCAACAAAGCCTGGCCTCGGCCCGGGCTGCCCGCGATGTGCGCGCGGCGATCGACCAGGCGCTGTCCAGCGGCAAGGCCGAGCGCCTGCGCGACTGACGGCCTGGGAAACGGCGGCCTGCCCAGCCACGCAGGCCGCCAGCCTTACCCGTTCAACCCATCAACCGCAGTTGGCGCGCACGATCTTGTTCTGCGCATCCACTTCGAGGCTGAGGCGGTCTTCGCGGAAGTCCATGGTCATCGCCATGCCCGGTTTGAGCACGCGCGCATGGCGGGCGCCGCTGTCCTGCACGGCTTTTTTGACCACCGCCTCGCTGGCGGTTTGCCCGACCAGGCCATTGAGGGCGTCCGCATTGCAGCGGGCAGCGCTGTCGTCACCGGCGGCCATCGGCTCGGAGGTCGGGGCGGTGGTTTTCGGCGGCTGGCTGCACGCGGCCAGCGGCAACGCGCAACCAAGGGCCAACAACAGGGTAAGGCGCATGCGGTACTCCTCCCGGGTCAGTAGCGGCCAGTGTGCTGGGTATGGGCTTCACATGGCGTCAAAAGCCCGCCGCCGCGTTCAGCGGTTCTGCAACGCCAGCGTCTCCCGCTCCCGCTGCTCCTCGGCCACCAGCCGCAGCATCAGCAATGACAGCGTCACCACGTCCTGGTGGTTGTGGTCGGCCACCCGGCGAAGATTCACCGCGCTGCCGCCGCGCAGGTAGTTCAGCCACGCCGCCGGCGCTTCGGAACCGGGCAGGTCGTCGTCGCGCACGATCTGCAGCAGTTGCCGTTCGATGGTGGCCAGCCGGCAGTTCTCCCAGGTGCCGCGGTAGCGGCGGCGGGTCGGGAACAGCAGGTCCACATGATCCAGCGGGGTGATCGGGCAGCGCTGGCGGGCCAGGCGGTAGCGGGTCTTGAGCAGCGGGGCGTCGTAACAACGGCCGTTGTAGCTGGAAAACACCGTGCGGGGCGTGAGCCAGCCGGCGAACTCGGCCAGCATGGCGCTTTCGGCGGCCAGGGTGGTCATCAACAGCTGGCGGATGCGCAGGCCATCGCCCTGCCCGGGATGGGCATGCCAGTCGGCAGCGCCGATCATGAAGGCACGCGTGCCGGTGCCGCCGGCCAGGCCGGTGGTTTCGGTGTCGAAGAACATCAGGTCGTGCGGCGGCACCTGGTGGCCCTCGCGCTTGGCGAAGGCCAGCGACAGCGGTTGGGTGGGAATGGGCTGGGGCAGGAACGATTCGATCAGGAACAGGCCGGGCGCGATCTCCTCGCCGGGGACGTGGCGGTCCTGCGCGTTGGCGCGCGGTCGTGCCGGCGTCGCTGCCGCCCCGCGATCACGCAGGCCGAGCAGGCGATGCAGGCCGCCGATGTCGGGTGTGCGCAGGGTGGGGGCCGGTACCGCCACCGACGCGGCTTCGCCGGTCGGTTTGTGGCGGATTTCCTGCTCGACCCAGGCAAACACCGAGGCCGGTGCGGGTGGGTGCGCGTTCGCGTCGTTGGCCGCAGCCGCGGGGGGCGGTGGAGAGCAGGCCGACCCACGGTCTACAGCGACGGGCTTGTCTGCACCCACCGGACCCTCGCCAGGTGTCGTCGCCGCCAAGGCGGTCGACACACGGGCGTCGCCCGCCTGCCGGCGCAGCAGGCGCAGCTTGTCCAGGCTGAGGCTCACTGCGGCACCACCTCGGCGACGACGCGCTCGACGCTGGCGGCATCGGGCAGCGCCTGTGCGTCGAACAGATCCAGCACCTTCACTGACAGCGCCTTGGGCGTGGTGGCATCGTCTTCCTGGCCGGCCAGCACCGGGCCCACGCAGGCCGGGCAGCCGGCCTTGCAGTCGCAGCGTTGCACCAGTTCGCGCGCGCGCTGCAGCAGTTCGGCCTGGCGCAGCCACAGCGGTTCGCTCAGGCCCACGCCACCGGGGAAGTTGTCGTACAGGTACACGGTGGGCACGAACTGCTGCTGCAGCTCGATTGCGCTGGCGTCGAACTCGGCACCGCGCAGCTGGCCGCGGCCGCTCTGGTCGGCCACCGCAAACCACGCGCCATCGCCGTTGCCCACGGCCTTCTGCAGGTCGCGCGCGTCGGCCATCACCGCTACGGTGGCCACGATGTGCAGCGCGTAGGCCGCACCGAGGAAGCCGTCCAGCGCTTCCTGCTTGCTGTCGAAGGCCGTCAGCAGCAGGGCCTGCGGCAATTGCCACCACACTGCCGTGGTGTGCAGTTCCTGATCGGGCAGGTTGACCGGGCCATAGCCGATGTTTTCATGGGTGTAATAGCGGATCTTCTTGTAGCCGGCCACGCGCCGCACCACGTGCACTTCGCCGTGGTGCGAATCGCCCCGGCCGGCCACGCAGCCGTCGAAGCGGTCCAGCACCTTGAGCTTGGTGAAGTCGATGCTGTCGGTGTAGTAGTCCACGTAGGTGCGGGTCACGTACGCCTTGCGGCCTTCCCAGTCCAGCCGCTCCACCTGGTAAGGCGTGGACTGCACCATGTGGATGGCACCTTCATACAGCGTGAGCGCGGCGGCCGAATAATCCACCTCGGCGATGATCTGCTGCTTGCCATCGCTGCGGTCCACCACCACGAAGTTGCCGTCGGCCACCGAGCGCAGGCTCACCGCATTGGCCGGGTAGCTGTCGGCGATCCATTCCCAGCGGTCGCCTTCGCGGTGGATCACCTCGGTTTCGGCCAGGGCTTCCAGGAATACCAGCGGGTCGATCGGGCCGAACGGGTCACCGGCCAGGAACGGCAGTTCGAAGGCCGCGCAGCGGATGTGGTCGAACAGGATCAGCGGCTGGTCCGGGGCGATGCGTGCGTGTTCGGGCGAGGCATCGGCAAAGAAATCCGGATGCCGCACCACGTACTGGTCCAGCGGTTGCGAGCTGGCCACCAGCACCCCCAGCGCCGGCTGCTGGCGCCGGCCGGCGCGGCCAAAGCGCTGCCAGGTGGCGGCCACGCTGCCGGGGTAGCCGTTGAGCACCACCACGTCCAGGCTGCCGATATCCACGCCCAGTTCCAGCGCCGAGGTACTGACGATGCCGTCGATCTGCCCGGCGCGCATGGCCCGTTCGGTCTCGCGGCGTTCGGTGGGCAGGTAGCCGCCACGGTAGGCGCGGATGCGCGCGGGCTTGCGCGGGTCGTGGTCGAAGATGTCCTTGAGGTACTTGGTGAGTACTTCAACCATCAGCCGGCTCTGCGCGAAGATCAATGTCTTCAGCCCGGACTTGATCGCGATGCGGGCGATGCGGTTGCTCTGCGACCGCGCCGATGCGCGCAGGCCGAGGTCGGCGTTGACCACCGGCGGGTTCCACAGCAGCACGTGCTTGGGCCCGCTGGGCGCACCGGATTCGGTGATGGCCGTGACCGGCGCCTCGATCAGCGCCTGCGCATGCGCCTGCGGGTTGCCGATGGTGGCCGAGCACAGGATGAACTGCGGTTGCACTCCGTAGAACGCGCAGATCCGCTTGAGCCGGCGCAGCACATTGGTGACGTGGCTGCCGAACACGCCGCGGTAGGTATGTACTTCGTCGATGACCACATAGCGCAGGTTCTCGAAGAACTGCGCCCACTTGGTGTGGTGCGGCAGGATCGCCTGGTGCAGCATGTCCGGGTTGGAGACCACGATGTCGCCATGCAGGCGGATGGCCTGGCGCGCATCGCCGGGGGTGTCGCCATCGAAGGTGAAGGCCTTCACTCCCAGGTCGCCGGCACGGTTGAGCTCCAGCAGCTCGGCCACCTGGTCCTGGGCCAGGGCCTTGGTCGGGAACAGGTACAGCGCCTTGGCCTTGCCCTGCATGGCCGCACTGACCACCGGCAGGGTGTAGCACAGCGACTTGCCGCTGGCGGTGGGGGTCACGATGGCCACGTGTTCGCCACGCTGGGTGGCGTCCCATGCTTCAGCCTGGTGGCTGTAGAGCTGCTCGATGCCGCGTGCCTTCAGTGCGGCGGCCAACGCGGCCGGCACGTCGGCCGGCAGCGGCGCATAGCGGCCTTCGCGGCCGGGAAGGGTGAAGCTGCCGGTGATGCGGTCGGCGTAGCGCTGCTGCAGGCGCGCGGTGAGCAGCGCGCCGTTGCGCGAAGGCAGCCCGTCGGTGGTGGACAGGCGGCGCTCGGCGTCTTCGGTGCGCTTGGCGAGTTCGTAGGCCATGAGGCAACGGTCTGCAAAGGACGTCATGGAAACATGGATGCGTCTCAATATTTGAGACACATCCACGGCGAGGCGTGAACCATTCAGTCCCCCCGGTGTGGCAACGAAATCTGAAGGCGCGGTTCGTATCCTTGTAGCCGTAGGCAACCGACCGGGATGGACCGCTGTGGCGCGAGTGGGATTTCAAGCAATGGTGTTGGCCGGCATGATGCTGGCGGGCCGGACACAGGCCCAGTCGCCGCCGGAACCGCTACCGGAACCGGAACCGTCCAGTGCGCCTGCTTCCAGCGCCAACGGTGATGTCACCACCCTGGGCGAGGTGCGCGCGATCAAGCCCGAGGATGACCAGCCGCTGGATCTGTACCGCTTCAAGAGCCCGGTGCAGGCCGCGCCGAATCGTTTCAGCCGGTCCTGGAGCGAACCGCCCTCGCCCGAACAGGTGGGCATGAGTGGCGGCTACGTGATGAAGGGCATCGTTTACGGCATCGTCAAAGCGGCGCAGGGCATCAACAAGATCACCGGCGGACCGGACCAGATCCAGTCGGCCATCGCGCGCCCGCCACCGGCATTGAGCGAGCAGCAACAACGCCGGGCGCTGCAGTTCTGCGATCCGCAGCAGGGCTGCGTGGCACCGCCGCAGAAGTGACCGTCTATGCTGTCGCCCCCTCCTGCCCGTCCATCGCCATGTCCCTGCGATTCGTGTTCCTGCTTGCCGCGCTGCTTCCCATGACGGCGCTGGCCAGCGGCAGCGCCGACAACGGCAGTTGCCGCAACGGGGCCTTCCCCGCGGAGCAGGGCAGTTTCGCGCTGGCCAAGGTGATCGCACCGCGCCTGTACCTGCTGGGCGATACGCCGGGCTGCCCGGCCAAGGGTGAACCGGCGTGCCGTCAGCGCCGTTATGTGGTGGCCGGCGATACGCTGATCACCGGCCGCGATCTGGGCGGCCATCGCTGCGCGTTCTTCCCCAACAAGGTCGGCGGCAGTGCCGGCTGGGTAGACGCGGCGGGCCTGCAGGTGCAGCCGTTGCCTGCCCCGACACTGCAGGCATGGGCCGGTGACTGGCGCGATGGCGATGACCGGCTGGTCATCGGCGTGCGTGGCCGGCAGCTGCACGTGGAGGGCGATGCGTATTGGCCGTCGGCCAATCCCACCCCGGAAGTGCGCCCTTACGGCCCGAACATGGGCCAGGTGGACGCGCAGGCCTTGCCCGACGCGGCATCGGTGGTGGTCCAGGACGGCACCTGCACGCTGCGGGCCCGCCTGCTGGGCGATTACCTGATCGTGGCCGACAACAGCGAATGTGGTGGGATGAACGTGCGCTTCAACGGGGTGTATCGGCGCACGCCAACGCGTTGAGCCGCGCCGGCCGGCCTACCCGGCCACGGCCGGCACGCGACGCCGTTCCAGCCACCACAGCAGGCCGGCCACCAGCACCAGGCCCAGCAGCCAGGGCCAACGCGGGCCCGGCAGCGGGTGCGTGGTTTCGCTGCCGCCGCTGCCTGCGGTACTCAAGCGCCGTGCGGTGGCCTCGCGCACTTGTTGGCGGTGCAGCGGTTGCGCGCGGGCCGGGTCGAACACGTAGAACGCCTGCAGCATCTTGCCCTGCTGCAGGTGATGCCAGCCTGGCTGCTGCGGCCAGTAGCCGGCGCAGCGGTCGTGGCCGGTCGCCGGGTCGACGCGCAGCGCCACCGTGGCGCCTTCCGGGTCGCGCACCGTGGCCCGGTCGTCCAGTGCGCACAGCGCGATGCGCTCACCGGCCCATGCCGTGGCGGTATCCATGCGCAATGACGGCGCGGCCGGCAGTGGTCGTGCCACCGTGGCCAGTACGCCGCTCCACAGTTCGGCATGGCGGTCATCGCGCCCGGCCAGTACCAGGCGGTAACTGTCGGTGACCGGCAGCAGCGCAAGGCGGCCGCGGCCGACATCGCGCCAACCGCCCACCGGCGCGCCGCCGGCATCGCGCAGCAGGGCGGTGGCATCGCCGGTGCGCAGCGCGAACTGCTCCAGCGTGGGCAGCGCGGCGTTGTGCGAAGCGTTGTCCGCATCGTCGATGTAAGCGGTGGACGGCGTGGCCGCACGCTGCGGACCGCGCCGCGCCTGCAGCAGTGCATCGTCGGGATCGGCCGGCAGGCGCAGCGCCATGCTTTGGTTGCTGCCACCGATGTCCAGCCCCCAACCACGCAGGGTCTGCCGCGCGCCGTCGCCCACCGGCCCGCTGCTGCGCACCAGTACGCCCAGGCCATTGCGCAACGCCTGCTGCACGGCGCTGCGCTGGGCCGGGCCAAGCGCAGCGATGCTGCGCTCGTCGAGGATCAGCACGTCGGTGGCGGCCAACCGCGCCGGGGTCAGGGCCACTGGCGCATCGCCCAGCGACACCCCGGCGCCGGCGCTGGCCTGGGCCTGCAGCGCAAGACCGGTATCGGTGGCCCAGCGGCGCAGATACTTCAGCTCCGGCGTGGGTGCACCGGCCACCACCAGCACCTGCACGGCAGGCGCGTCCCCGGTCTGCACCGGCACCGGCACGGTGTCCACCACGTGCTTGGCAGCATCCACAAGGCGCAGGCTGAACTCGCTGCGGCCGCTGGCGCGCGCCACGCCCTGCAGAACGCTGCTGCCATCGCTGCCCAGGGGGGCACGGTCGACCACGATACCGGCCGGATCGAGCAGCTCGGCGCTGGCATCGGCCACCCCCTGCGCCCGGGCGCGCACGCTGAACACCGCGCCGGGAACGGTGATCGGCGGCGGCTGCAGGGCGATCCAGCCACGCGGCGCAGCGGCTGCCAGCAGCGTGACCTGTGCGGGCAGGGCAAGGTCGCGGTCGCGCGCGGAAAGGCCATCGCCCACCAGCTGCAACTGCAAGGTGCCAGGGTGCTGACGCAGTGCCGTGGCCAAGTCGGGCGCAAACGCACTGCCGCGGTGTGGGCGCGCTTCGGGCAGGGCGATCACGCTGGCATCCGCCGTTGCGGCACGCCCCGCCGTGTCGGCGTGGCCGGTGAGCACGGTCAGGCGCTGGGCGGTGATGTGTACGGGGGGCGGCAGCAGGGTGGCGTACAGCAGGCCGGCGGCACCGATCTGCAGCACCAGCAGGGCGGCGGTGCGCCGCGTGCTGCGCGCCGGGTTGCGGCGCTGCTGCTGCCACACGCGCGCGCTTCCCAGCAGCACGATGACCAGCAGGGCCGGCGCAATCCAGGCAGCGGCATTCATCGGGCAACCTCCAGTGCATCCAGGTAGGCCTGGCCCATGCGATCGGGCGGCGTGCGCCGCGATACCTGCGGGCTGGGCCGCGACAGCGCCCGCCACAGACGCGCCCGCAGCGTTGCCCGGCAGTTGCCGCACGCCGGGGCCACGCGCAGTTCTTCGATGGCCGCCGCCAGGCTGAGGGGATCAGGCAGGCGTGCTTCATTACGCTGCAGCCATTGCGCGATGGCATCCAGGTCCGGGCTGCTGCCCGGATCAGCCAGCTGTTGCCAGGCCACCACGATGGCCGGGTCTGGCGCAGCCACGGCCTCGATCGACAGGGTACGGCTGGCCAGGTCGGTGCGGTCGCCGCTGAGACGGCGGCTTTCGTCGATGGGTGGCAGCTCCGGGCCGACCCGCGCCAGGTAGATGCGTTCGGCCTGCTGCACCTGCTTGATGAAGGCCAACGCCTTGTTGGCATACGGCAGCGCGGCCTCGGGCCGGCCCTGGCGGAGTTCGCCTTCGGAGGACCACATCTGGTCGAGCGCGGCCTTCAGCGTGGCGCGGGTCTGCGGGTCGAGCAGGGTGGCCGCTTCGGCGTGGTCGTGGGTATGGCCGTACTCGGACAGTACATCGGTGGCCGCGCCGAACACCGGCGGTGCGTCGGCCTTGGCGGTGCCGTGGTCGTGGTCGTCGTGGCCGGCCTGCGCAGGCTCGTCGTGATGGTGGTCATCGCCATCTGCATGCGCCTGCGTCGTCGCTGCATCGCCGGTGGGCAGCGCATCGCTGGTCGGCGGTGGCGTTGCCGCACCTTCGCTTTCCTCGCCCAGGAACTGGCCATAGCGCAGGCGCAGGATGCGCTGGTCCACGCCGATCGCGTCGGCGCGCTTGATGAACTCTTCGGGCGGCAGCTGCCTACGCAATTTGATCAGCGCTTCGGCGTCGATGATGATCTGGCGCTGGCTGCGGAAGTAGGCCGGCAGCGTCTTCTTGACCATGCCTTCCAGTTCGGCGCCCTGTACCTGTTCGGTACTAGGCAGGCGCAGGATGACGCTGGTGCTCTGCGCGGTCTGTGGCGTGGGGGCGTGGTTGTCGCGCACCTGCAGTTGCGCGATCACGTCGTTGCCGGGCTGCGCGCCCAGCGCGGCCAGATCCAGCGTGCGCGCGAAGTGCCGCCGCGTGGGCGTGCCGCTGCCGGTCAGGACCAGGGTCTGCTCGCGGAAGGTGATGTTTTCCCCGCTGCCCTGGGCCAGGGTGATTTTCAGTTGTGCGTCGGCGGCCACGCCATAGTCGTCGCTGGCCTCGAACCGCAGCGCCCATTGGCGTTGCCCGGGTGTTCCCAGCACCAGTGTGCGGTCCGGGGCAATCACCCGCACGCTGGGCGGCTGGTCGGGCAGTACGTCCAGTCGGTACAGGCGTTGATCGGGCAGCGCAGGCTCGGTAACGACGCGGTACAGCACCGGGCGGTCGGCATTGGCCGCCGCGGTCCAGGCATCGCCGTCGCGGCGCAGGGCGAGGCGACGGCCGTCGTGGAACTGCAGCGCGGCCTGCCGGGGGTGCGCGGTGAAGCGCAGCGACCAGTGCAGCCGGCTGTCCCGCGCGACCTTGGCATCCAGGGTGCTCTGCACCCGCGCCGGTTGCCCGGTGTACGCCGGTGGCTGGATCGCCAGCCGGCTGGACTGGAGGCGTGGCGGTTGTGCGGCGGTGGCGGTGGGCGCGGCCGCCGGCGATGCAAGCGCGGGGCTGCCGTTGCCGCGGGGCCAACCCACGGCCAGTGCGATCACCACCAGTGCACCCAGCCAGGCCAACAGCAACGCACGGCGCGGCCATGCCGGGCGCAGGTCGGGGGCATGTGCGTGCAATGCCGCCTGCACGTGCGCGTGCTGGCGTTGCTGCAGCGGATTGAGCGTGGCGGCCGGCGCGAACAGCAGGTCGGCGCTGTCCTGCAGCGCGGCGTGGCGGTCAAGCTGGCGTACCAGCCAGTGCCGGTCCAGTTGGCGGCTGCGCCAGGTGGCCAGGCCGGCGCCGGCCAGCAGCGTCAGCAGCAGTACCACCGTGGCGACGTCGCCCCCCCCCAGGCGCAGCGCCACGGCGGTGGCGCCCAGCGCAAGCGGCACCGCCAGCAGCAGCGTTGCCGCCCCGCGGCGCCGGCGCGCCTGCCGCCAGCGACGTTGCACGGCGGCGATCATGCCGGCGCCCCCCGCCGGGGCGAGGTGGCCAGCCAACGTTCCAGCGCGAACAACAGCACGATCAGCCCCATCAGCCACGGTGCCAGGTCGAGCGGCTGAAGCGCGGGTGCGCGGCCACCGGGCAACGGCGCATGCGCGCTGGCGGCCACCCAGTGCGGCGCGGTGGCCGGGCCGACCACCTGCAGCAGCTGCCGGGGGAAATCCGGGGTGCGCAGGATGGGCGATGCCGCAGGCGACAAGGCGGCATGGAAGCGCAGCAGGCGACCCGTGCCGACCCGGTACTCGCTGAGGACCGCCGCGCCATCTGCATCGCGCAGGACCACGGCAACGGCTGCATCGCGCGGTGCAGGCTGGCGACTGAGCAGCGTGCCGCCGCGCTCCAGCCAGGCCTGCCATGACGGTGGCAGCGCAGCCGTGGACGACCAGACCCCGATCTCGCCGGCGGCGGGTGGGTCGGCAGTGGCCGCCGCCAGCGGCTGTGCGTTCCAGGCGCGCTGGAGAGCATTGAGCACGCGCAGCGTCTGGGCATCGGCATCGGTGCCGGGGCGCAGGCGCGGCGCGCTGGCGGCAGGCGGCGCTGCGGTGGGCATGGCCCGCGCCAAGGGTTGCCACTGCACGCTGCGCGACAGCTGCGGGCGTTGCGCGTCCGCGCCCGGCATCGGGTCGGGCACATAAACGGTCAGGGGCGCGTGGGCGGGCAACTGTTGGTCCAGCTCCCGCAGCAGGCTGGCCAGCGGTTGCGGGCCGGTGGGGGCGGGCTGATCCAGCGGCGGAAAGCCCGGCGCCAGCCAGCGCCAGTCCGCGTCGGGTTGGCGAGCACGCAGCGCGGCGACGTCCAGCCCGGGCGCAACGGCCATGACCGCATGGGTATCCGGAGCGGTGCCATGCAGCACCGGCCGCGCCAGCAGCAGCGCCAATGCCGCCAACAGCAGCACGCGCACCAGCAGCAGCGGCCACTCATCCAGCCGGATGCGCTGGCGCGGCCGGGCCTTGGCGCGCAACCAGCGCAGCGCCGCAAACGGCAGCGGTGTGTACTGGTGGCGGCGAGCCAGGTGGATCAGCAGGGGCATCAGCCCGGCGGCCAGTGCGGCCAGGCCCAGCGGGAACAGCAGTGTCAGGTTCATGTGCGGCCTGCGCCGAACAGCTGCCGCAGCGGTGCATCCAGCGGCTGGTCCAGGTAGCCGGCCACGTAGGCGATGCCGCTGGCATGCAGGCGGGCCTGCAGGGCTTGTTGGGCCTGCGCGAAGCGGGCCAGGTAATCGGCGCGGATCGCACGCCCATCGCCAAGCAGTTCCTCGCCGGTTTCCGGGTCGCGGAAGCGATGGCCGTCGGTGAACGGGAAATCGCGCTCATCGGCGCCCAGCAGTTGCACCTGCAGCACCTCGCGGCGCGCCGCCGCCAGGCGTTCAAGCAGCACGGTGGCGTCCTCGTCGAAGCCATCGCCCAACGCCACCAGCAGGTCGCCGGGCTGCACGCGCTCCCACACCGGCCGCAGCGCCTCCACGGCCGGCCAGCAACCGTGGGCGCGCAGCTGGCGCAGCAGCAGATGCACGCGGTCGCGCTGGCGTGGGCCACTCCCCGCCGGCACCAGCTGCACGCCGTTTCCGTTCACGGCAATCACGCCAAAGCGGTCGCCCTGCTGCAGCGCCAGTTCGACCACGCAGGCTGCGGTGGCGCACGCGTGGTCCAGCCGCGACCAGTCCGGTCGCACCCGGTCGGACTGGGCGGCCGAGGCGCTGGCATCGATCAGCACCCAGCTGGTGATCGGGCTTTCGCGTTCGGATTCGCGCACGAAAAAGCGGTCCGAGCGTGCATACAGCTTCCAGTCGATCTGGCGCAGTTCGTCACCCGGTTCGTAGGCGCGGTACTGCGCGAACTCCAACCCGGCACCGCGGCTGCGGCTGGCGTGCTGGCCGATGCCATGTGCACCGCGCGCGCGCCGTGGCAACAGGCGCAGCGCCTTCAGGCGGCTGCGCACGTCGGCGGGGATGGCGATCGGGGCGTGCGGCGTCACGGTTGCATTCAGCCCGGGAACGGCACGGCCTGCAGCAGCGCGGCGATCACATCATCGGCACCCTTCTGTTCGGCTTCGGCGGCAAAGGACAGCAGCAGGCGGTGGCGCATCACCGGGGCCACCAGCGCCTGTACGTCATCGCGGGTGGCCGCGAAGCGGCCCTGCAGCAGTGCGCGGGCCTTGGCCGCCAGCACCAGCGACTGCCCGGCGCGCGGGCCGGCGCCCCACTTGATCCAGTGGTTGATCGCCTGCGGCGCATCGGCGCCCGGGCGGCTGGCGCGCACCAGGCGGGTGATCCAGGTGAGCACGTCATCGCTGATATGCACCTGGCGCACCGCCGCCTGCAGGGCCAGCACGTCCTCGGCATCCATCACCTTGGGCACGCTGCCCCCGGTAGCACCGGTGGTCTGCAGCAGGATGTCGCGCTCTTCCTGTTCGGTGGGGTAGTCCACGCGCACGTGCAGCAGGAAGCGGTCCAGCTGCGCCTCGGGCAGCGGGTAGGTGCCGGCCTGCTCGATCGGGTTCTGCGTGGCCAGCACGAAAAACGGTGCCGGCAGCGTGTAGGTGGTGCCGGCATAACTGACCGTGCGCTCCTGCATGGCTTCCAGCAGGGCGGCCTGGGTCTTGGGCGGGGTGCGGTTGAGTTCGTCGGCCAGCAGCAGGTGGGTGAAGATGGGGCCCTGCTGGAAACGGAAATGGCGGTGGCCGGTGCCGTGGTCTTCTTCCAGCAACTCGGTGCCCAGGATGTCGCTGGGCATCAGGTCCGGGGTGAACTGCACGCGCCGGAACTGCAACTCCAGCGCCTGGCCCAGCGAGCGCACCAGCAGGGTCTTGCCCAGCCCGGGTGCGCCTTCCAACAGGCAATGGCCGCCGGCCAGCAGGCCGATCAACAACTGCTCCACCACCGCGTGCTGGCCCACCACGGCCTGGCCCAGCGCGGTGCGCAGGTGCTGCAGTTTGGGAAGAAGGGCATCAAGGCGGTCGGTCGTCATAAGGCACTCGCAGAAAATCGGCGTAGAGCCACGCCATGCGTGGCTGAAGAAGCATGAAGAAACTCAGTTGTTCAACGCATACATCACGATGTTGACCCCGAAGCGGGTGTTGTCTTCGGCCAGGAAGCGCTTGTTGCGCCAGTCATAGTCCCACTCGCAACCGTAGTCCTTGTTGCTGTAGAGCACGCCCAGGCGTCCGTCGACCTCGATGCCCTTGAGGTAGTCATGGACCAGGTCGTCGCCCCAGCCGTTGAGCTCGAAGCCGGTCGCCGGGGGGCCGTCGGGAAAGCGGAAGAAACTGCGGTACAGCGCATGGGTATTGGGCAGCTTCTTCAGCGCGCTGGCGCCGAACAGCCTGGCCATCTGCGCCTCGAACGATTTGGCGAACAGCCCGTCGATGTCGTGGTTGCAGTCGTCCACGAACACAAAGCCACCATTGCGCACGTAACGCACGAAATTCTGCCGTTCGGCGGCGTTGAACTCCACCAGCTTGTGACCGGCCAGGTAGCAGAACGGGGCCTCCAGCATGCGCGGGTCGGACAGGGCGATGACATGCTCGGTCGGGTCCACGCGCAAGGCGGTGTAATCGATCAGCGAGGTGATCAGGTTGGATGGCATGCGCGCATCCACGTCCCAGTCGCCGGAGTCGTACTTGAGGCGGGTAAACCAGAAGTCGTAGCGTCCGGCCTGGGCGCGCGCCAATGTGGGCAGTGCCGCAAACGCGGCACTGCCCAGCAGCAGGCGCAGGAACTGCGCGCGGTTCATCCGTGCATCAGACCGCGTCGGACAGCGAAGTGAAGGTGAAATCGCGCAGCTTCATCGGCGGAATCATCATCACAAAGCTGGACTCGTCACCGGCCACGCGCACCGGCTTGCCCAGTTCTTCGATGTTGTTGAGCATGATGATTGGCGATTCGTTGAAGCGGAAATTCTTCACCGGGTACTTGATCTGGCCGTTCTCGATGTAGAAGGTGCCATCGCGGGTCAGACCGGTGAGCAGCACGGTCTGCGGATCGACCATGCGGATGTACCAGGTGCGGGTGACCAGGATGCCCTTCTGGGTGCCACGGACCAGATCGGCAGTGCTCTTGTCGCCACCGCTCATCAACAGGTTGCCCGGACCGGCATTGGCGGTCTTGCCCTGCTTCTGCGCCCAGAACCGCGAGTACTCCAGGTTGGCGATCTTGCCGTTCTCGATGATCGGCAGCTTGGTGCGCGGCAGGCCTTCGTTGTCCCACGGCAGTACCGCTGCTTCGGGGTGCCACGGATCGGCGTGCATGTTCACGCGCGGGTCGTAAACCTGCTCGCCCAGCTTGTTGCCGCCGCCCTTCTTGGACAGGAAGCTGCGCCCTTCATCGGCCGAGCGCGCGCTGAAGAAGTTCATCATGAAGCTGATCAGGCCCGCGGCCGCTGCCGGCTCCAGGATCACCGTGTACTTGCCCGGCTCCAGGGCCTTGGCTTCCTGCGACTCGGTGGCCTTGCGCATCGCGATGCGGATGTCCTGGTCGGCCTTGAAGTCCGCGGCATCCTTGAGGTTGCGGCCCACCCAGCCCGAGCCGCGGCCGTCTTCGGTGCGCACCGTGCAGGTGTAGTCGAAGTTGGTGCTGCGCTGGTAACCGAAGTTGCCATTGCTGTTGGCGGTGGCCTGGAAGCCCTGGCCATCTTCCAGGAAGCCGGCGGCGATCAGGCCGTTGCCACGGCACGGCGCGATGGAATCGGCGGCCACTTTGGCGCGGAACGCCGGGTCGATGGCGGCGGTGGAGGCGCTGAAGGTCGGGCTGGGGGTGTAGGTCTGCTTGCCGATGGCCGGCATGAACTCCGGGTTTTCCGGCGCCAGTTTGGCCAGGTCCTCGGCGCGGCGCACCACGCGTTCCAGCGCGGCGTCGTCGAACTCGTTGATCGAGGCGGTGCCCACCCGCTTGCCGAAGGCCACGGTGACGGCCAGTTCGGTGTTGTCGACGATCCCGCTGGTGGACACGTTGTTGAGCGCGAATCGGATGTTGCCGTCGATCGAGCCGGCCAGCACCGCAGTGCATTCATCGGCCTTGGACAGCGCGATGACCTTGTCGAGGATGGCCTTGGCTTGTGCTTCGGTAAAGATACTCATGATTTCATAGGCTCCTGACGGTCAGCCGAGGCTGCGCGCGGTGTTGATGACGTTGATGCCGTTGAAGCGCGCGGTAGACGAACCGTGCGAGACCGCCGAGACCTGGCCCGGCTGGCCCTTGCCGTCGAAGAACGAACCGCCCAGGCGGTAGTCGCGCTCATCGGCCACGGCACTGCAGGCGTTCCAGAACTCCGGCGTGCGGATCTGGTAAGCCACGTCTTCGAGCATGCGGGTGATCTTGCCGTTCTTGATTTCGTAGAACAGCTGGCCGCCGAACTGCGCGTTGTAGCGCTGCTGGTCGATCGAGAACGACCCGTCGCCGATGATGTAGATGCCGTTTTCCACGTCCTTGACCATGTCGGCCACGCTCAGTGGGGTCTTGCCCGGCGCCAGCGACACGTTGGCCATGCGCTGGAACTGCACGCTGGACCAGGAATCGGCGTAGCAGCAGCCGTCCGATTCGGTCTTGCCCAGGATGTGGGCCTGGTCGCGGATGGTCTGGTAATCCACCAGCTTGCCGTCGCTGATCAGGTCCCAACGCTTGGTCTTGACCCCTTCGTCGTCGTAGGCCACCGCGCCGAGGCTGCCCGGCTGGGTCTTGTCGGCAAAGATGTTGACCTTGTCGCTACCGTACTGGAAGTGCTGCTCGCGCTTGTCCAGGGTGGCAAAGCTGGTGCCGGCATAGTTGGCTTCGTAGCCAAGCACGCGGTCCAGTTCCAGCGGGTGGCCCACCGATTCGTGGATGGTCAGCCAGGTATGCGACGGGTCCAGGATCAGGTCGTACTTGCCCGGCTTCACCGACGGTGCCTTCAACTTCTCCTGCGCCTGCTTGGCCGCGGCGATCGCATCTTCCTTCATGTCGTAGGAAGAACTGTAGTTGACGACCCCGTTGGGGGTGAGCACCTTGCCGGCGGCCGCGCCATCGAGGTATTCGTAGCCCATGCCCATTGGGGCCGACAGGCCTTCGCGGGTGCGGAACTTGCCGCTGGCCTTGTCGATGGCGGTGATGGTCATCGGCGCCCAGATGCGGTGCACGTCCTGGTCGATGTAGGAACCATCGGTGGAAGCGAAGTACTTCTGTTCGTTGACCAGGAACAGCATCGAGTTGACGAAGCTGGCGCCGGCGGCCAACGCGGCGGCGTTGACGTCCAGCAGCAGGTCCACCTTTTCCTTGATCGGTACGTCCATCGCGTTCTTGCGGATCGGGGTCTTCCAGCTCACCTCACCCACGCCCGGCGCGGCGGCCAGCTGCACCGGCGCGGTCTGCACGCCGGCGTTGGCCTTGGCAATCGCGGCGGCCTGCTGCGCGGCGCGGGCCACATCGGCGGTGCCCAGCTGGTTGGTGGCGGCAAAGCCCCAGGCGCCATTGACGATCACGCGGATGCCCACACCGGTGGATTCGGTGTTGACCACGTTCTGCACCTTGTCTTCGCGGGTGATCACGAACTGGCGCAGGTAGCGCCCGATGCGCACGTCGCAGTAGGTGGCACCGGCCTGGCGGGCGGCGGCCAGCGCGGCATCGGCCAGGCGCTTTTTCAGCCCCAGGTCCAGGGTGCTGTGCAGCTGCTCGGCGGCGATCACCTTGCCGAAGAACGCCGGCACGATCAGGCCGCCAGCGGTAAGCCCGGTCAGGGCAAGGAAGTCACGTCTTTGCAAGGCAGCTCTCCACGTCGGTGTGGGGGTGGCAGGGAAACGGCGACATCACAGCAACCGCAGGGGCGTTGGCCCCGATGCTTGCGGGCGCCGGAAGGGGGCGTCAAATGACGAATGGCGTGGTGGCGTGCGCAGGCTCATCCCAGGCTGCGCGCGGTGTTGATGATGTTGATGCCATCAAAGCGCGTGGTGGAGGAGCCATGCGACACCGCCGACACCTGGCCGGGCTGGCCCTTGCCATCGAAGAACGAACCGCCGAAGCGGAAGTCGCGCTCATCGCAGATCGCGCTGCAGGCGTTCCAGAACTCCGGCGTGCGGATCTGGTAGGCCGCATCTTCGACCATGCCGGCGATCTGGCCGTTCTTGATCTGGTAGTACAACTGGCCGCCGAACTGCGCGTTGAAGCGCTGCTGGTCGATGGAATACGAGCCGCGGCCGTGGATGTAGATGCCGTTTTCCACGTCCTTGATCATGTCGGCCACGCTCAGCGGGGTCTTGCCCGGCGCCAGCGACACGTTGGCCATGCGCTGGAACTGCACGCTGGACCAGGAATCGGCGTAGCTGCAGCCGTGCGATTCGGTTTCGCCCAGCAGGTGCACTTCATCGCGGGTGGCCTGGTAGTTGACCAGGATGCCGTCTCGGACCAGGTCCCAGCGCTTGGTCTTGACCCCTTCATCGTCGTAGCCCACCGCACCCAGGCTGCCGGGGGCGGTCTTGTCGGCGAAGAAGTTGACCCGCTCGCTGCCCCAGCGGAAACCGGCGTCGCGCTTGTCCAGGGTGGCAAAGCTGGTGCCGGCGTAGTTGGCTTCATAGCCGAGCACGCGGTCCAGTTCCAGCGGGTGGCCGACGTTTTCGTGGATGGTCAGGAACAGGTTGGACGGGTCCAGCACCAGGTCGTACTTGCCCGGCTTCACCGAGGGCGCCTTGAGCTTTTCGCGCGCCTGCCGCGCCGCGGCGATGGCATCTTCCACCGGGTCGTAGGAATCCCGGTAGGCGGTGACGCCGCCGGGCAGGGCGATCTTGCCGCTGGCGTCGCCATCCAGGAATTCGTAGCCCATCCCCATCGGCGAAGACAGCCCGGCGCGGGTGCGGAACTTGCCGCTGGCCTTGTCGATGGCGGTGGCGGTGAACGGCAGCCAGATGCGGTGCACGTCCTGGTCGATGAACGAGCCATCGCTGGAGGCGAAGTACTTCTGTTCGTTGACCAGGAACAGCGTGGAGTTGATGAAATTGGCGCCGGCGTTGAGCGCGGCCGCGTTCAGACTAAGCAGCAGGTCGACCTTGTCCTGGATCGGCACGGCCATCGCATTGGTGCGGATGGGCGTCTTCCAGCTCACCTCGCCCACCCCACGCACCGGCGCCAGCTGCACCGGACGGGTCTGGATGCTGGCGTTGGCACGGGCGATGGCGGCGGCCTGCTCCACGGCGGCCTTGACCGCCGCCGGGGTCTGCTGGTGCGTGGCGGCAAAGCCCCAGGCACCGTTGACGATCACCCGGATGCCGATCCCCGACGATTCGCGGTTGGTGACGTTCTGCACCTGCGCCTCGCGGGTGATCACCGCCTGGTTGAGGTAGCGCCCGATGCGCACGTCGCAGTAGCTGGCCCCCAGCCGCTTGGCCGTGGCCAGCGCCGCCTCGGCCAGGACCTTCTTGCGGCCCACGTCGCCCGGCTCGAGCAGTTGCTCGGCGGCGATCAGGCGGGAGTGCGGCAGCATCAGGCCAGCCAGGCCCATTCCAGACAGCGTCAGAAACTCACGGCGTTGCACAGCTTGCGATTCCCCAGGTACGGTCGCAGGCAGGGTGCCGGCGACAGTGAACAAGTCTTCGACTTTCGTTGGCTGCTGGCAGTGGCACAAGTGACTGCGGTCATGGTTGGATGTGTCTTCTCCAATTCATCTTGAGCATTGCATGAGCCAGCAGCGTTGGTCCGAGGCCTGCGAGCGCAACCAGGCGCCGATCCTGGCGGTGCTGCAGCGGCACCTGCACGATCGCCAGCGCGTATTGGAGATTGGCAGCGGCACCGGCCAGCACGCGGCGTACTTCGCCGCACAGTTGCCGCACCTGCAGTGGCAGGCCAGCGACCACCCGGACTACGTGGCGGGCATTGCCGAGCGCCTGGCGCAGGTCGCGCTGCCCAATGCGCCTGCACCGTGGCCACTACAGGCCGTGCTGTCGCCCGTGCCGGGCCTGGCCCCGGTGCCGGCGGCGCCGTTGGGTTTCGATGCGGTGTTCAGTGCCAACACCCTGCACATCATGAGCTGGGCGCACGTGCAGGCGTTGTTCGCCGGGCTGCCAGCGGTGATGGCGGAAAGCGCGCTGCTGTGCATCTACGGGCCGTTCAACGACCACGGTGATTTCAGCAGTGACAGCAACCGCCAGTTCGACGCGTGGCTGAAGGCGCGCGATCCCGCCTCGGGCATCCGCGATGCGGAGGCAGTGGACGCGCTGGCCGCCGCGCAGGGGCTGCACCTGGTCGAGGACGTGGCGATGCCGGCCAACAATCGGCTGCGGGTGTGGCAGCGCGGGTAATCCGGTGGCAGTTGCCAGTGTCGTCATGGCCGGCGTAGGGGCGCCAGGGTTTCTGGACCCTGGCGACAGCAGGTTGCTGCCGGTGTAGACCAACGCTGACATTCAGAAGAATGCCAGCGTTGGTTTACCCTCATGCCACCTGCACGATATGCAGCGCCCGCGGGTTGTTCCACTGCGCCAGCAGCGTGGCTTCCCGCGCCTTGGCTTTGTGCAGGTGCGCTTCCTTGACGTGCCCGTAGCCGCGGATGTGCTCGGGGATGCTGGCAATCTCCACCGCCAATGCCACCCGGTCATCGCTCAGGCCGTCCAGCAGCAGCGCCACGGTCTGCTCGTAGTCGGCGATCAGCTGGCGCTCGCCACGGCGTTCGGCGGTGCGGCCGAACACGTCGAAGGTGCCACCGCGCAGGAACTTCAGTTTGGCCAACAGGCCGAACGCCTTGAGCATCCACGGGCCGTATTCCTGCTTGATCAGGCGACCCTGTTCGTCCTTCTTCGCAAACAGCGGCGGCGCCAGGTGGAAGCGCACCTGGAAATCGCCTTCGAACTGCTGCTGCAGGCGGCGCTGGAACTCGCCACTGGTGTACAGCCGCGCCACTTCGTACTCGTCCTTGTAGGCCAGCAGCTTGAAGTAGTAGCGCGCCACGGTTTCGGTCAGCGCGGTGCTGCCGACCTTGTCCCACTCGGCGGCCCGCACCTTCTCAACCAGCGTGCGGTAACGCGCGGCATAGGCGGGGTCCTGGTAATCGGTGAGGAAGCGCACGCGGCGTTCCACCAGCTCGTCCAGCGAGCGCGACAGGCGTTCGTCGTCCAGCGGCAGGAACGCCACGTCCTCGCCCACGCCGTGGCCGGGCAGGCCACGCAGCTCGCGTTCGTCAGCCGTATTGCGCGGGGCGGCGTTGGCACCCCACTCGTTGCCTTCCCACTCGCCGGGCGGCAGGTCGTGCAACGGGCCTGGGGTACGTTCGGCATCGGTGTGGCTGTTGCGGACCAGGCCGGCGGCCTGCTGCACCGCCTGCGGATCGACAGCGGCCAGGCGACCCCAGGCGAATGCCTGCTGGTTCATGGCCACGGCCGCGCCATTGAGCTCGACCGCGCGCATCAGCGCCTCGAACGAAATCGGCACCAGGCCCTGCTGCCAGGCATAGCCCAGGATGAACAGGTTGGCGGCAATCGCATCGCCCAGCAGCGCGGTGGCCAGCTGGGTGGCGTCCAGCAGCATCGGCTCGCGCCCGCCCAGCGCCACGCGGATGCCGGCGATGATGTCGGCGGCCGGGAACTGCATGTCCGGGCGGGTGGTGAAGGTGCCGGGCATCGCTTCGTAGGTGTTCAACACCACCTGCGAGCGCTCGGCACGCACCTTGGACAGGGCCCAGTAATCGTTGACCACCACCATGTCGCAGCCCACCACCAGGTCGGCTTCACCGGCGGCGATACGCACCGCGTGGATGTCTTCGGGCGTGCGCGCGATACGGATATGGGTGGTGACCGCGCCGCCCTTCTGGGCCAGCCCGGTCTGGTCGAGCACGCTGGCGCCCTTGCCTTCCAGGTGCCCGGCCATGCCCAGCAGCGCACCGATGGTGACCACGCCGGTGCCACCGACGCCGGTGATCAGGATGTTCCAGGGCTGTTCCAGCGTGGTGCGGAAGGTGGGGGCGGGCAGGTTGTCCAGCAGTGCGGTGCGGTCGCTGCGCGCACCCTTGCGCGGCTTGCCGCCATGCACGGTGACAAAGCTCGGGCAGAACCCGGTGGTGCAGCTGTAGTCCTTGTTGCAGTTGGACTGGTCGATGTCGCGCTTGCGCCCGAACTCGGTTTCCTTGGGCAGCACCGACACGCAGAAGCTCTTCTGCCCGCAATCGCCGCAGCCTTCGCAGACCAGCGAATTGACCACCACCCGCTTGGGCGGATCCACCAGCTTGCCGCGCTTGCGGCGGCGGCGCTTCTCGGTGGCGCAGGTCTGTTCGTAGATCAGGATGCTGGTGCCCTTCACCTCGCGCAGCTGCTTCTGCACCGCGTCCAGCTCGGCACGATCAAAGAACTCCACGCCCTGGGGGAACAGCTCGCGCTTGTTCCACTTGCCGATCTCATCACTCACCAACATGATGGTCTGCACGCCTTCGGCACGCATCTGGTGGGCGATCTGCGGCACGCTCAGGGTGCCGTCCACCGGCTGTCCGCCGGTCATGGCCACCGCGTCGTTGTAGAGAATCTTGTAAGTGATGTTCACCCCGGCGGCGATCGCCTGGCGGATCGCCAGCGAGCCGCTGTGGAAATAGGTGCCGTCGCCGAGGTTCTGGAATACGTGCTCGGTGTCGGTAAATGCCGCCTGCCCGGCCCAGGTGACGCCTTCGCCGCCCATGTGGGTGAAGGTGTCGGTGCTGCGGTCCATCCAGGTCACCATGTAATGGCAACCGATCCCGCCCAGCGCGCGCGAGCCTTCCGGCACGCGGGTGGAGGTGTTGTGCGGGCAGCCGGAGCAGTAATGCGGCACGCGCGGGAAGCTGGCGCGCGGCAGTGCCAGTTCGGCTTCCTTTTCATCCATCCAGCGCAGGCGCTGTTCGATGGATTCATTGCTGAAGAAGCGCTGGATGCGCCGGCCGATGACACCGGCGATGGTGGCCGGGGTGAGTTCGTTGGTGGACGGCAGGATCCACGTGCCTGCCTCGTCGTACTTGCCCACGATGGACGGACGCGCGCCGGCACTGGCCGGCCAGTTGTAGAACTGTTCCTTCATCTGGCGCTCGATGAAGGCGCGCTTTTCTTCCACCACCACGATGTCTTCAAGACCTTCGGCAAAGCGCGCGATGCCCACCGGCTCCAGTGGCCAGGTCATGCCGACCTTGTACACGCGGATGCCGATGTCGGCGCAGGCCTGCTCGTCCAGGCCCAGGTATTCCAGCGCCTGGAGCACGTCCAGGTAGCTCTTGCCGGTGGTGACGATGCCCAGCCGCGCGCGCGGCGAATCCATCACCACCCGGTCGATGCCGTTGGCGCGGGCAAAGGCCTGTGCCGCGGCCACCGCATAACGGTGCAGGCGCATTTCCTGGTCCAGCGGCGGATCCGGCCAACGGATGTTGAGTCCGCCGGCGGGCATCTCGAAGTCGCCAGGCAGGATGATCTGCCGCGCGAACGGGTCCACCTGCACCGAGGCCGACGATTCCACCGTTTCGGCGATGGTCTTGAAGCCGATCCAGCGCCCGGTATAGCGGCTCATGGCCCAGCCCAGCAGGCCCATGTCCAGGATGTCCTGCACGCCGGCCGGGTTCAGCACCGGCATCATCGCGCTGACAAATTCGTCCTCGCTGCCGTGCGGCAACGTCGAGCTGCGGCAGGCGTGGTCATCGGCGGCCAGCGCCAACACGCCGCCATGCACCGAGGTGCCGGCGGCATTGGCGTGCTTGAACACATCGCCGCAGCGGTCCACGCCGGGGCCCTTGCCATACCACATGCCATATACGCCCTGGACCTTGGCGCCCGGGAACAGGTTGGTCTGCTGGGTGCCCCAGACCATCGTGGCGCCCAGGTCCTCGTTGAGGCCGGGGGTGAACTTCACCCGCGCTGCCTCCAGGTGCTGGCGGGCCCGCCACAGTTCCAGGTCGAAGCCGCCCAGCGGGCTGCCGCGGTAGCCGCTGATGAAGCCGGCGGTGTCCAGCCCGGCGGCCTCGTCGCGCAGGCGCTGCATCAACGGCAGTCTGACCAGTGCCTGCACCCCGCTCAGGTAGATGCGGCCATCGGTACGGGTGTACTTGTGGTCCAGCGTATAGCTGTCGTCCAGCGCCCCGGCGTTGGGCCAGTTGGCGGAGGAGGGCGAGGTGAGTTCGGCGGTACTGGTCATGGCTGGCCCGGCAAGTCGGCTGGCACGGCCGCAGCGAACACGGCCGGAAAGGCGCGGATTGTAACAGTGACGCCAAAATCGCCCCGGCACTCGCGCCGGGCCGCACGCTGCGGTTAGGATCGGAGCGGGAGGTTGTTGTGACAACCCGGGGGAGTTTGCATGGCAGTGGCAAGACACAGGCGCGCCGGCGTGAGGCTGGCGGCTGGATTGGCTGCGGCGTTGATCGCCGCAATGACGACATCCGGGGCGGCAGCGCAACCGCTGCCGGCCGTGCAGGAGTTCTACTTCGACCAGGACAGCGCCGCCGCACCGGTTGTGGTGGTGCGTGGCGAAGGCAGTGACCTGATCGAGCAGCTGATGAAGCAGCGCGAGCGTGGCCGCAAATCGCTGGATGCCACCGTGCAGCTGGCCAGCGTGGCCATCGCACAGGGCCGCCCGGAACTGGGCCGCAGCCTGTACCAGGAAGCCCTCGCCAGCGCTGCGGCCAGCACCGTGGCCGGGCGCACGGTGCGCTGGAACTACGGCTGGGACCTGTTCCGGCTGGGCGAAACGGATGCCGCGCTGGCGCAGTGGAGCACCGCGCAGAGCGGGCTGCGCGGCAACCCGGCGTGGGTGCCGGCCACCTATGCGCTGGCGTTGTGGACCCTGGGCCGCAAGGACGATGCCGTGCAGTGGTACGCCGCGGCGGTACGCACCGAGCCGCAGCAATGGGGCAGCAGCGCGCGTTATGCCGAGCTGTTGCCCAGCTGGCGTGACAGCGAGCGTGCCACCCTGGCCGAGGTCCAGCAGGCCTGGGCAACACAGCCGCCTGCCTGGCCCTGAGCGGGGCAGCCGGGCAGAGCCCGGCGCTACGGCGCGAGGGTCAGTCGGCGCTGACCGTGCGCCCGCTGGCCCACTCGCGCAGTGCGGTGACCTGTTCGGCCATCAGCACCGACAACGGCCGGCTGCCCCGGATCTCGGCCATCAGCAGGTCGGTATCCAGGCCGCGTTCCTCGGCATGGGCGGCATACAGCCCGGCCACTACCGCCTGTTCGATCTCGGCACCGGAGAAACCGTCGGCAGCGGCCGCCAGGGCGGGCAGCGCGAAATCGTCGGCATTGAGCTGGCGCCGGCCCAGGTGCAGGCGCAGCAGTTCCACCCGGGTGTTGGCATCGGGCAGGTCGACGAAGAAGATCTCATCGAAGCGACCCTTGCGCAGCAGTTCGGCTGGCAGCTCGTGCACCTGGTTGGCGGTGGCCACGATGAACACCGAGCCCTTGCGCTCGGCCAGCCAGGTCAGCAGGTAGCCCAGCACGCGCCGCGACACCCCGCCATCGTCGCCACCGCCGCTGGCCAGGCCCTTCTCGATCTCGTCGATCCACAGCACGCACGGCGCCAGCTGCTCGGCCGAGGCCAGGGCGTCACGCAGGTTCTTCTCGGTTTCGCCGTGGTACTTGTCATACAGGCTGCCGAAATCCAGCCGCAGCAGTGGCACGCCGAAGCCGGCCGCGGTGGCCTTGGCCAGCATCGATTTACCGCAGCCCTGCACGCCCAGCAGCAGCATGCCCTTGGGCGGGTCCAGCCCGGCCGGGCCCTGGCCGCCCAGGAACACCGGCCGGCGCTGGTTGACCCAGCGCTTGAGCCGGTTGGCCCCGGCCACATCGGCAAAGCGGGTGGTGTCGTACTCGTAATGCAGGTGGCCGGCGCGGTTGAGCAGCTCGAACTTCAGCCGGGCCAGCTGGGGCAGGTCGTCCTGGCTCAGGGCGCCATCGGCGAAGATCAACTGCCGCGCGATCCGCCGCGCATCCACCAGGCTCAGCCCGCGCAGGTTGTGCAGGATCTTCTTGACCGCTTCGTTGTCCACCTCGACCCGGCGCCCGCCATTCTCGCGGGCGTAGGCCTCTGCTTCCTCGCGCAGCATCTTCAGCAACGCATTGAGGTCGGGCAGCCGCGGGTTGAAACGGGTCGCCAGGGCTTCCAGTTCGGCCGGCAGCTCGACCTTGGCGCCGATCAGCACCAGCACATGGGCCTCGCAATGACGCCGCTGGATCAGGTCGCGCAGCGCCCGCTGGTGGCTGGCATAGCCCAGGTAGGGGTGGAAATCGAGCAGCAGGTAAATGCCGCGCTGCTCGGCCTGGCGGATCATCTGCAGTGCCGAGCTCGCATCGGGCGGACCCACCGGCTCGTCCTCGCGGTCCATGTCGATGCGGCGCAGCCCTTCGGTGATCGACCAGCGGTGCAGGGCCCGCCAGACATGCATCAGGGTCTGCCGGAACAGTTCCACGATGCGACCCTCGTCCTGGGTCTCGATGATGATCAGCGGGGTGTTGGCGCGGATCAGCGCGCTCAGGTCCTGTAACTCGCTCATGCCGGCTTGCAGTCCATTGGATCGCGCACGATAGCAAAGCGCCGCCCCGCGCAGGGATTCAGCGCTGCGACTATCTCCGTCACGGACGGCGGTGTACGCTGCGACGACGTTCCCCGGAAGCGAGGCTGGCATGAAGACGATCCTGGTAGCCGGTTCCAAGGGTGGGGTGGGCAAGACCACCGTCGCCACCCACCTGGCGGCCCATGCCGCATTGGACGGCAAACGGACCGTACTGGCCGATGCCGATCCCCAGGGCTCCAGCACCCGCTGGGCGCAGCGCCGCGCGGTGCTGGAAAGCGCCGTCCTGCCCGTCGATGTCCATCGCAAAAAGGCCTGGGAAAAACTGATCCCCGACGGCACCGATGAAGTCATCATCGACGCGCCGGCCGGTGCATTGGCCGACGATCTTGGCCACTTCCTGGAGGTTGCCGACGCCGTGGTGGTGCCCGTGCTGCCCTCCGCGCTGGACATCGAGGCCATCGTCGGCTTCCTCAACAGCCTGTCCAAAGTGCCGCGCGTGCATCGCCGCGCGCTGCCGGTGGGGCTGGTGCTCAACCGCACCAAGCCGTGGACCCAGACCTCCCAGCAGGCCATCCAGATGCTGGCCGAGTGGCCGTATGACGTTGTCGCCCAGCTGCGCGACAGCCAGAGTTACGTGGTGATGGTCGGGCTGGGACGCAGCCTGTTCGATTACCGCTCCGCGCAGGTGCGCGAGCACCAGAGTGACTGGGAGCCACTGTTGAAGTGGCTGAAGAAAGCCTGATCCGGAAGAGAGCCTTTATGCGAGAACTGATCCTGCTGCGCCATGCCCACGCCGAAGCCGCCAGTACCGGCCAGGCCGACCTTGACCGCCCGCTGTCACCGATCGGCCTGGCCGAAGCGGAAGCGGCCGGCCGCTGGCTGAAAGAACGCAACCTGCTGCCCGACTGCGTGCTGTGTTCACCCTCGCGGCGCACCCGTGAAACCCTCGAAGCGGTCCTGGGCATCACCGGCTTCGTCGAAAAGCGCCTGGAAGATGCGGTATACGACGCCACGCCCGGCACCCTGATGGGGCTGATCGATGCCCGTCGCGAGGTCGACCGGCTCCTGGTGGTTGGGCACAACCCGGGCCTGGAACAGCTGGTGGCGCTGCTGAGCGAAGGCACCAGCAGTGATTACCGCGGCATGCCGCCAGGGGGAATTGCGGTGCTTGCGCTGGACAAGGATGTGAGCATCGAGCCCGGCGTGGCCACCCTGACCGACTTCTGGTGGCCATAGCCCATGCCGGGAGTGCGCGTGCTGCTGGGCTGCCTGCTGGCCCTGGCAGCGCAAGCGGCCTGCGCTGACCCGCCGGCCCCGATCCCGGCGCCGGCCCCGGTCACGCGCCAGGTGCTGGAGTTCGATACCGCGCGTTCGCGTTTCGGTTTCGAAATCCGCACCCGGCTGGGGCAACGCATCGAAGGGGTCTTCCCACGCTTTGAGGGGCGCATCGAGGTGCTGTCCGACGGCCGCCACCAGGTGCACCTGCGGATGTTCACCCGTTATGTGGAAATCCCCGGTAAAAACCGCTACACCGGCTGGATGCGCGGCGAGGAATTCTTTGATTCGGCCCGTTATCCGGTAGTCGAGTTCGACTCGGTCCCGTACTGGCCCGATGTGGTGGACAAGGGCGGCGGGGTGCAGGGCCGGTTGATCCTGCGCGGGGTGAGCCACCCCGAAACCCTGCGCGTGGAGCCGGCGGAGTGCCCCCGGGCCGGGTATGATTGCGACGTGGTCAGCCGCGGCAATGTGCAGCGAGGCCGGTATGGAATGGACAGCTGGCAGCTAGCCTTGAGTGATCGAGTGACCTTCGTATTGCGTGCGCGTCTGAGCGAGGCGCCCAAACCGTGACCCCTTTGCTGCGAATCATGCTGCTGGCAATGCTGTTGCTGGGCAGCGGATGTGCCTCACTGTCCAACGCCGAGCGCGAGCGCGCGGCGGGCATTGCCGTGCAGGCGCGATCGACCGTGGTGGCGTGCACCCAGGCCGACCGCTGCGCGCTCGATTCGCCGCTGCGCGGGTTGGGCGGCAAAGCCTTCGCCGCCTCTACCGAAGCGGCCCCGCACCACTACGCCACCATCATCGATGAAGGCGAGGTGTCGTTGGTGGCGCGCCTGAACCTGATCCGCAGCGCCACCCGCAGCATCGACCTGCAGACCTACATCTTCGACAAGGACGACAGCGCCCGGCTGGTGCTGGACGAACTGCTGGGCGCAGCCCGGCGCGGGGTCAAGGTACGGGTGCTGATCGACCAGCTCTCGGCGATCTCCGACCTGGAGATCCTTGGCGCGCTGGCCAGCAGCCACCAGAATTTCGAGCTGCGCGTGTACAACCCCACCTTCGGCAAGGCACGCCTGAACTACCTGGACTACGCCGGCAGCGTGCTGTGCTGTTTCCGCCGTTTCAACCAGCGCATGCACAACAAGCTGCTGGTGATCGACGACGCACTGGGCGTGGTGGGCGGGCGCAACTACCAGGACGATTATTACGACTGGGACAGCGAGTACAACTTCCGCGATCGCGATGTGCTCGTGGCCGGCCCGGAGGTCCGCGGGATGGCCGCCAACTTCGATGCCTTCTGGCGCGCCCCGCGCAGCGTGCCGGCCGAGCGCCTCAACGATGTGGGTGGGCTGCTGCTCAAGCAGGGTGCGCCGCCGATGCCACCGGCCGATTTCCGCCACCCGCAGCGCATTGCCCGGGTCAGCGCCGAAGCCAATGATCCCGGTTACATCACCCGCGCCTTCGTCGATACCGCCCTGCCGGTGGCCTCGGTGCGCTACGTGGCCGACCTGCCGCGCAAGCACCGCCGCGAACGTGCCAGCCAGCCGGCCAACGGCCAGCATGTGACCGAGCCGCAGCTGGATGCACTGATCGCCAGCGCGCAGACCGAGGTATTGCTGCAAACCCCCTACCTGGTGCTGTCCAAGCCGGCCCGGCAGCTGTTCCGCGACCTGCGCAAGCGCGCCCAGCCACCGCGCATCGTGGTGTCGTCCAACAGCCTGGCCGCCACCGACAACCCGATCGTGTATGCGTTGTCCTACAAGTACAAGCGCCGCAACCTGCGCGAGCTGGGCTTCAACATCTACGAATACAAGCCCTTCCCGCTGGATGCCCCGGTTGACTACCGCAACCTGCTGCCGGCGCCGCTGGGCGATGCGCCACCGGCCGATGGCAAGCGCAGCAGCCTGATCGGCGGCAGCGCTGCGGGCAGCAACGCGCGCGGCAGTGGCAGCAGCGGCAGCAGCAGCGGCGAGCGCCGGCGCAACGACGACCCGGCAGGTGCCACTGCGCAGCAGGCAACGCCCGGCCCGGCGGCGCGCCGCCGCAGCGATGGCAGCGTGGTCGAGCGTCGCGTGCTGCGCGCCGAAACCCGGCCGTCGTTCCTGGGCACCAAGGCGGTCAACAAGCCGCTGCCGGTCACCCGCACCGGTGCGCGCATGGGGCTGCATGCCAAATCGATGGTCGTGGACCGCCGGATCGGCGTGATCGGCACGCACAACTTCGATCCGCGCAGCGAGAACTACAACACCGAAGGCGCGGTGATCATCGACGACCCGGTGTTTGCCGAAGCGTTGGCGCAGAGCATCCTGCGCGATATCCACCCGCAGAATTCGTGGGTAGTGGCGCCGCGCACCAAGCCGCCGGTACTGTCGGGCCTGAATTACAGCGTGGGCAAGGCCTCCGAGGCACTGCCGGTGCTGGATTTCTGGCCGTGGCGCTACGCCACCGACTACGAGTTCCAGCCCGGCCCGGACTGCCCCGAGCCGCTGCGCCGGCAGAATGAGAACTTCCACAAGTGCTACGTGGCCGTCGGCGATTTCCCCGAGGTCAACGTGGGCCCGAAGTGGCTGCTGGTGCGCATGCTCACCGCCTTCGGTGCCGGCCTGGTGCCCATCCTGTAATTTTCTGCTCCACGGAGACGCTGCATGGCCCAGGTATTCCGCGACGCGGTGTCGATCGAGGCACTCAACGCACTCAGCCGCAACACCCTGATCGACCACCTGGGCATCGTGTTCACCGCTGCCGGCGAGGATTGGATCAGCGCCACCATGCCGGTCGACGAACGCACCCGCCAGCCCTACGGCATCCTGCATGGTGGCGCGTCGGTGGTGCTGGCCGAAACCCTCGGCAGCAGCGCCGGCAACCTGTGCGTGGATACCCGCGAGCAGGTCTGTGTCGGCCTGGAGATCAACGCCAACCACATCCGCGCGATGCGTGGCGGTGTGGTCACCGGCACCGCGCGGGCGGTGCACGTTGGCCGCAGCACCCACGTCTGGGATATCCGCATCGAAGACGACGGCGGCCGCCTGGTGTGCACCTCGCGGCTGACCCTGGCCGTGGTCCCGGCCGTCCCGGCGGGCTGATCGCTTCACCGCGCGGATGCTGTGTTGCATCGGTCAGGTCAGTGCGCCGCCGCACTGACGGCGCTGCCGTTGTGCCGCAGCCGGGCATTGGATTGACCGGCGGCGGCCGCTGGCCAGCGCTTGCCATCGATTTGTCCGTTTTCGGCTGGCAGACCCCGCAGCGCTCGGGTATCGTTCGGGGATGAATTCCCCCACCCCGGCCTCACGTGGCGGCGTGGCGCGTGTGTGCCGTTATCTGTACCGCGTGCCGCTGCTGCTGGTCCACCTGTTGCTGTTCCTGCCGATGTTGCTGATCGCCATGCTGCCACCGTGGGGACGCATGCGCGTGGGCAACCGCCTGTTCGAACATGCCGCGGTGAACCTCTGGTCGAGCGGCCTGATGTGGATCTTCGGTTTCCGCCTGCACCGGATCGGCACGCCGCTGCCGGGCGCGGTGCTGTTCGTGGCCAATCACGTCAGCTGGGTCGACATCAACGTGCTGCACAGCCAGCGCATGATGGGGTTCGTGGCCAAACGCGAGATCGCCAGCTGGCCCGTGGTCGGCTGGTTGGCCGCGCGCGGCCAGACCATCTTCCACCAGCGCGGCAGCACCGAATCGCTCGGCGGGGTCATGCAGGAAATGGTGGTGCGCCTGCGCGAGGGCAAGGCAGTCGGCGTGTTCCCGGAAGGGCGCACCCGCGGCGGCCACGAAGTGGGCCCGTTCCATGCGCGCATCTTCCAGGCGGCGGTCGAGGCCCAGGTGCCGGTGCAGCCGGTCGCGCTGCGTTACGGCTGGCGCGGCGATGCCCAGACCCTTGTCGCGTTCGGCCCGGGTGAGAGCTTCTTCGCCAACTTCCTGCGCCTGCTGGGCGAACCGGCACGCCGCGGCGAGGTGCATTTCCTGGCACCCATTGGTACGCACGACCTGGAAGGCCGTCGCCGCATCGCTGAAACGTCGCGCGCGCGCATCCTGGCGGCGATGTCCGCCGAGTAGTGCATGGCGGCCCTTCACGCGCCAGCGTCGCAGCGGGGAGCAGGCTGCCGCCCATGTTGACCGCTGCCGACTACCGCCCGCCGCGTTGGCTGCGCAATCCGCACCTGCAGTCGATGCTCAGTTCCAGCCGCATGCGCATGCAGCGCGGCTTGATGCTGCTTGCTGCCACCGGGGCGATGACCGAAGAGCTGATCCTGGACGGTGGCCAGGGCGTTCGCCTGCAGGGGTGGCACAGCCACGTCGAAGGCCGCGAGCCGATCGGCATGGCGCTGCTGCTGCACGGCTGGGAGGGCAGTGCCGAATCCAGCTACATGCGCATGACCGCCGCGCGCATGCTCGATGAGGGCTTTGACGTGGTGCGGCTGAACTTCCGCGACCACGGCAACACCCATCATCTCAACCCCGGCATCTTCCACTCCAACCGCATCGACGAAGTGGTGCAGGCCGCCGGCGACATCGCCCAGCGCTGGCCGCAGCTGCCGCTGGTGGCGGCCGGCTATTCACTGGGCGGCAATTTCGTGCTGCGCCTGGCACTGCGCGCGCCGTCGGCGGGGGTGCCGCTGCGCCGGGTGGCGTCGGTGTGCCCGGTGCTGGACCCGGCCATCACCATGGAAAGCATCGAAAACGGACCGGCGATGTACGACTGGTACTTCCGGCGCAAATGGGCCGGGTCGCTGCGCCGCAAGCGCGACCTGTTCCCCGAACTGAGCGACTGGGATGACCGGGTGCTCAAGCTGGACATCCGCGCCCTCACCGCGTGGCTGGTGGAGCACCACACCGATTTCGGTTCACTGCAGGCCTACTTCGACGGCTACTCGATCGCCGGCGACCGCCTGGCCGGGCTGGACGTGCCGGCCGACATCCTGATGGCCCAGGATGACCCGGTGATTCCGTTCGCCACCTTCAGCGGCTGGCGCCTGCCGGCCAATGCCAACCTGGAAATCGCCCCGTGGGGTGGCCATTGCGGCTTCCTGGAAAATTGGCGTGGCGATGGCTTCTCCGAGCGCTGGGTGTCCCAGCGGCTGCGCGCCGAAGCCCTGCGCTGAGCCGGCTGCCCCTGGCGGGCGTGCTCTACAATCGGGGTTTGACCCCAAGCTGGACCGTCATGCAAGACAAGATCCTTCAAGCCCTGCGCCGCAACGCGGCCGATGATGCCGTGCAGCTTGCGCGCCAGTGGACCGCCGCCGAGCCGGAGCAGCCGCAGGCGCACCGCTGGCTGGCACTGTCGTTGCAGCAGCAGGGCCAGTTCGATGCCGCCCAGGACAGCCTGCAGCAGGCGCTGGCGCTGGCCCCGGACAACGCCGACCTGCACCTGCAGCACGCCGGCCTGCTGCTGGCGCTGCGCCAGTTCGACGCCGCCGGTTCGGCGCTGGACCGCACGGCCTCGCTCAACCCCAATGAACTGGCCGCCTACCTGATGCAGGCGCACATGGCGCTGCTCCGCAACGACGTGGACGAAGCCGAGCGCATCACCCGCACGGCCATCCGCCTGGATGAGGACAGCCCCGAGCTGGCCGCGTTGAACGGCATGATCGCGCTGCGCCGCGGCGATGGCGATCGTGCGCTGGCACTGCTTTCGGCGGCCGCGCGCGCGCTGCCCGACGACCCGCGGGTGCTGTACGCGCTGGGCTTTGCCTACATGAGCAAGGACATGCTGGCCTTCGCCGAACAGGCGTTCCGCCGCGTGCTAGAGCTCAACCCGGCGGTCACCTCGCTGCGTGCGCTGCTGGTGCAGCTGGCCCTGCGCCAGGGCAACAGCGAATCGGCCGCGGCCACGCTGCGCCAGGTGCTGGCCCAGCCCGATGGCGATACCCCGGCCATGCGTCGCCTGGCCGGTGAGCTGGAGCTGCAGTCCGGGCAGCCGTTGCAGGCGCTGGACCACCTGTTGCCGGTACTGGAGCAGTCGCCCGGCGACCGCCACACCCTGCAACTGCTGCTGATGGCCTGGCAACGCCTGGGCCGCGAACAGCAGGCGCGCGACACCCTGGATGCGGCGCTGGACACCCACCCGCAGCTGCACGACCTGTGGCTGGCACGGCTGTCGATCGAGGCGGTGGGCAGCGCCGAGGCCGTCGCCGTCGGCGAGCGTTGGCTGCAGGCCATGCCGGCGCACCTGCCGGCGCTGGAAACGCGCCTGCGCCTGCATGACATGTCCGGTGAAGGCGAGGCGGCCGAAGCGATGGCACGCCGCATCGTGGCGCTCGAACCCGGCCGGGTCAGTGGTGAAAGCCGCATCGTGGAGGCGCTGCTGGCGCGCGACCCGCAGGCGGCCATCGCGCACGTGCAGGACATCCACGACAGCGCACCGGACACGGCCAAGCCCTCCCTGCGCGCCTGGCTGGGCGCGATCCAGGACCAGGCCGGGCGGCCCGCCGAGGCCCTGGCCACCTGGCTGGGCGTGCACGCAGCAGAAGCCAGCCAGCGTCTGCCGCTGCCGCCGCAGGCCAAGGCGCCGTTGAGCTGGCCGGACCTGGGTACCATCAGCGAGGACACCCTGGCCCGCCCGATGCTGGTATGGGGCGCGCCCGGCTCGGGCGTGGAGCGGGTGGTGGCGGCGATCGCGGCCGCCAGCACGGTGCTGCGTGGCGATCGCTTCGGCGAAAACCCGCCCAACGATGCCTTCCAGAACTACCACACCCTGCAGGACCTCTCCACCGGCGCACTCAGCCCTGAGCAGCTGGTGTCCCAGTGGCGCGAGCAGCTGCCGCTGCGCGGCCTGGACGATGCCAACGTGATCGACTGGCTGCTGTGGTGGGACAACGCGCTGCTGTGGGCGCTGCGCCCGCAACTGCCCGAGGGACGCCTGCTGGTGGTGCTGCGCGACCCGCGCGACATGCTGCTGCACTGGTTGGCCTATGGCGCGCCGGCACCGTTGGCGGTCAATGGCATCGACGAAGCCGCCGAATGGCTGGCGCGTTCGCTGGCCCAGGTGGCCACCCTGCATGAGCAGGATCTGTACCCGCATGCGCTGATCAACATCGACGGCATCGGCAACGATCCGGCGGTGATGGCCGAGCACCTGAGCCGCCTGTTCGGCATGCGCTTCCCACCGGCGTCCACGCTGGGTCCGGCGCGCCTGCCGGCCGGTCACTGGCGCCAGTATCGCGAGGTGATGGCCGCGCAGTTCGCGCTGCTCACCCCGGTCGCCGTCCGCCTTGGTTATCCGGAAGAATGAGGACCCCCGCATGCGCCTGAGCAGCACCAGCCTCCACAACGGCCAGCCGATCGCGGCCGAATTCGCCGCCGGCGACGCCAGCGGTTTCGCCGCCAACCGCAACCCGCAGTTGGCCTGGAGCGAGGTGCCGCAGGGCACCCGTTCGTTCGCGCTGCTGTGCGTTGACCCGGATGTGCCGACCGTACCGGAAACGGTCGGTCGCCAGGACTGCGCCGTGCCGCGCGACCAGCCGCGTGCGGATTTCGTGCACTGGGCGATGGCCGATATCCCGGCCAGCGTCCAGGACATTGCCGCCGGCAGCTGCAGCGAAGGCTTCACGGTCAAGGGCAAGCCGGCGCCGGCCGGTCCGGCCGGGTCGCGCCAGGGCCTGAACGACTTCACCGGCTGGTTTGCCGGCAACCCGGACATGGCCGGGCAGTACCTGGGCTATGACGGCCCGTACCCGCCGTTCAACGACGAGCGCGTGCACCGGTACTTCTTCCGTGTGTTCGCCCTCGACGTGGCGCAGCTGGACCTGCCCACTCCGTTCACCGCCGCCGACGTGCACCGGGCGATGCACGGCCATGTGCTGGCCGAGGCCGCATTGCATGGCACCTACACGTTGAATCCCGCGCTGGCGTAACCGGCGATGTGGCGTACGGCCATCCGTGTGTGGCCGGACCGTCCAGAATCTGGTCATGCCGGGGGTGACCGCACGCCGAGCCCCGCAGCGGCCGGCAGGCCCCTGGGCAAATGTCCCCCGGCCGCCGCCTGCGGCGACGGCCTCCTCCTTTACTTTGCCCTGGGGCCTGCCGGCCGCTGCGGGACTCGGCGTGCGGTCACCCGGGCACTGCTCTCGGCCGCCAGTGGTCTGGACACGCGGTGGCGAGAAGAATCCAAAAAAGGCCGGCCCATTGAACGGGCCCCGCCTTGACCCTTGGCGGGCATTCCAGACGTGGCACGGGTTGTCTGCCCAACCGAGGCCGCCTAAGCTCGGCGGCGATGGTCTGCCCATGACACTTGCCGCGGCACAGGAATCGACGAAGATGCGCAGCGCCTGTCTTGCCGCACTGGCGGCCTTTTGTCTATCGGCTCTTCCCCGCGTGGGTGTTTCGGCGGAGACAGCCTATTCAGAAGAAGTGCCTCTATGGCCCGAGCCGTCTCAGGTTCTGAAGGAGGGAATCAGGGAACTTGCCGGGGAGCCGTGGGCGCTCACCCGTCCGACATTCCTGGTCTATCGCCCGCAGGCCACGTCGGTGCGCGCTGCCATCCTCGTTTTCCCGGGAGGCGGCTACAAGGCGCTGGCAGTTGGACCCAACAGCACGATCGGACGCGACGGGGCCGATGTCTGCCGGTGGCTGACCGATACCGGGATCACCTGCATCCTGGTGAAGTACCGCGTGCCAAACACCGGCTGCAACTGGAACCAGGAAACCGGGAGGCACGAAACACCCCATGTACCGATGGCGTTGCAAGACGCGCAAAGGGCGGTTTCGCTCGTTCGGTTCCATGCCGCCGAGTACGACATCGACCCGAACAGGATCGGCGTCATGGGGTTCTCGGCCGGTGGCAACCTTGCGGTCTTGTCCAGCACGGCGTTCGACGCGCGCGCCTATGCTCCGTTCGATGCGGTGGACCTGATCAGCAGTCGTCCCGACTTTGCCATCCCTGTTTACCCGGGGCACCTGACGATGGAGCACAAGAACAAGACGCCCAGGGCCATCGCGGCGCAAGAGCTGAACACCGATATTGTCGTTTCAACGGCCGTGCCTCCAACACTGCTGATACACGCCAAAGACGATGCTGTCGATCCGGTTCACTACGCTGAGGTGTATGAGCGGGAACTGCGGAAGGCCGGTGTCGACGTTGAGCTCCATGTCTACGAAACCGGCGGGCATGCCTTCGGGGTTCGGAAGCAGGGCAAGGATTCGGACCGATGGACACAGGATGCGGTTCGGTGGCTGCGCAGGATCAAGGTCCTCTGAATCCCCCGCCACGCCCGCATCGGGCCGCTCATCCAGGGCATCTACAGCGTGTCCCTGGGTGGTGGGACCGTGTGCGGCCATGAAAAAGCCCCCGGAGGCTGGAGGGATGTCCAACTTCCGGGGGCCATTCAAAGGGCCGCGCCTTTGGGTCGTTACTTCTTTACCGTTTCCGACTCGACCACCATGTCCAGCACATAGGCCAGCGATGAGCCATCGGCCGGCGGGTTGGCGATCTTGTAGCGCTTCACGCGCACCACGTTGCGCACGCCGTCTTCGTGGGTATACCCCTCGATGGTGCCGTAGAAGTTCTCGAACGCACCCGGGGTACCCTGCTTGAGGCCCTTGTCGTCGAAGGCCACTTCGCGGGTCTGCAGGCACTGCATGTTCGGAATCATCGGGTGCGAGCAGGGCTTGGTCTGCGCGGCCACTTCCAGGAACACGGTTTCGCCGGCGCCGCCGTAGCGGGTTTCAGCGGTGGGCTCCGGGTTGAACACCAGCACCTCGCCGGCAGCGGTGTGCAGGGTCAGCTGGCCCTGGCCGGCCAGCTCGGCCTTGAGCGTGCCTTCCAGGCGCGAACCCACGGCCTGGTCCAGCGCCATCAGCGCCTTGTCTGGGCAGGCCATCAGGGTGGAGGCCATCGGCGAAACGGTCAGCGTGCCGTCGGCCAGCGTGTAGCTGCCGCCCATGCGGTTGCAGGTGTTGCTGACCGACAGGCGACCCTCATTGAAGTCCAGCGTCACCGGCTTGTCGGCACGGGCAAACAGCGCGTCCACGCGCTTGCCGCTGGCATCGGTGGCGCTGTCGAGCAGCCAGTGGTTGCCTTGCAGACGCTGCGCGTCCAGCTTCGCGGCGGCCTGGGTATCGGCCGCCGCGGTCGGTGCCGGGGCCAGCTCATCGCGGCCGGTGCCGGCCGGGGCGTTGGTGGACGGGTTGCTGCAGGCGGCCATCAGGGCCAGCGGCAGGATCAGCATCAGGTTGCGGGTGCGGTTCATGGACATCTCCTTGGGAACCCGGGGAAAAACGGTGCAGCGTGGAAAGCGGGGTCGACGCGGGACGGCCGCGTTCAGTTGCCAGCAGGCAACCACAACAGCAGCGCCGCGCCGAGCGCGATGCGATAGAACGCAAATGCAGTGAACTTGTGCGATTTGATGTAGCCCAGCAGCCACTTCACTACGACGAAACCGGTGACGGCCGCGGCAAGGAAGGCCACACCCACGTCGGTCCAGTTCTCGTTGCCGAGCTTGCCGTCCTTGGCCATCTCCAGGAAGGCGTAGGCGCTGGCGGCGAACATGGTGGGAATGCCGACCAGGAACACGAACTCGGTGGCCGCCGCGCGCCGGCTCAGGCCGAACAGCATGGCGATGAAGATGGCCGCGGCCGAGCGCGAGGTGCCCGGGAACACCCCGGCCACCACCTGCGCCAGGCCCACCAGGATGGCCACCTTCCAGGTCACCTCGTCACGATCGGGCAGGCGCGCGCTGTAGGTTTCCACCAGGATCATCCACAAGCCGCCGATGATCAGCGCCCACGCCACCGGGGTGACCGTCTCGGGCAGTTCCCAGCCGGCCAGGCGCACCGGCAGGCCCACCACCGCGGTGACCAGGAAGGCCGCGCCCAGCTTCATCACGTAGTCGCGGTTGGCGCGCTCGTGCAGCCCGGTGGCCAGCGTCCACAGACGCTGGCGGAACACCAGGGTGATGGCCAGGATCGCACCGGCCTGGATCACGATGTTGAAGAAGTCCGAGCGCGCGCCCAGCCAATGCTGGGCGATCAGCAGGTGGCCGGTGCTGGAGATCGGGAGGAATTCGGTAAGGCCTTCGAGGATGCCCAACAACAGGGCAGAGAGCAGGTCGGACATCGGGGGCTGGGACTCGGAATGGATGAAATCGCGGTAAAGCATAAAACATCAAACGCCGCACCAAATGTGTGCGTGGTGCGGCCGTTGCACCGTTGTGGTGCAACAGGTTCAGCGACTGGCAGGGGGTTCACCCATGAAAATCAACAACTTGTGAAGACTGGAAAGTTGTCACGGCGATTGCTCTACCCAAAGACGCAATCATCCATC